>CAYRTE010000003.1:0-128877 GCA_964427205.1 uncultured Caulobacter sp. | reverse complement strand
GGCGCCGTTACCACCGGCGTTGCCGCCACCGGCATTGTCATTGCCGCCGCCCGCGTTGGTGTTTCCACCGCCCGCGCTGGCGCCGTTGCCACCGGCGTTGCCGCCACCGGCATTGTCGTTGCCGCCGCCCGCGTTGGTGTTTCCACCGCCCGCGCTGGCGCCGTTACCACCGGCGTTACCGCCACCGGCATTGTCATTGCCGCCGCCTGCGTTGGTGTTTCCACCGCCCGAGCCGGCGCCGTTACCACCGGCGTTACCGCCACCGGCATTGTCATTGCCGCCGCCCGTGTTGGTGTTTCCACCGCCCGAGCCGGCGCCGTTACCACCGGCGTTGCCGCCACCGGCATTGTCGTTGCCGCCGCCAGCGTTGCCGCCGTTGCCGTCGGCGTTGGCCGGTGCATCTGGCGTCCCAGGGATGGGGGCGGCGTCCAGGTTGGACACCGCAGCGTCGCCACCCGTCGCGAGCTTCCCTGCGAAGGCCATTACCGTGGTTTGCGCCACGGGTGACGCGATCGGGCCTTCAACCTGGGCGGCGAGGGAGGTCTCGGCGACGCTCCTGGCAGACTCAGGCGGCGCGGCCGCTCGCGTCGGCGAAGGGCCCTCGACCAGCCCACCAGACACAACATTGTAGTCGATGGCGGCGGTCTGCACGGGGAGAGGCGCTTCGGTGGACGCGCGCGGTGTCTCAACCGTGAGCTGCCCAGGTGCAGACCTTGCGATGGCGCCCGTCGCCCCGGCGCCCACATCACGCGTCGCGCCGCCTTCATTGGCGTGAACTTCCACCAGTCCTTCAGCCACGTGCACGGAGTCGGCGGCCACTTCCACGTTAACGGTGAACGTCGTGCCCTTGACGATAGCCGCCAGGAGCGGCGTTTCGACGCTAAAGTGTTGAGATGGCCTTTTGTCGATCTGGAAGAGGATTGAGCCCAGGTCCTGGAGGACGCGGGTCATGCCGTCATTCGATTCAGGCGCCACGGTCATGCGGCTGTTTGGGCCCAGGGTGATGCGCTGGGCGCCGTTGAACAAGGCTGCTCGTCCGCCTGCCGCTGTCGTGACGATGCTGCCAACAGGCAATACCTGGTTTGCGTTTGCGGAGGTGGGAGCCTTGCCTGGCGCAGCGATGCGGACCACGCCGGCGACCTCTACCAGCTTCCAATCGGCCGCGAACGCTCCGCTGGACCCCAAGGCGAGGAGCGCCGTGAAGGATACTGCTAGCGCGGTACGAGCATTGCCCATGCGGTTGCCTCTAAAATTCGGTCAGCCTACGTAATTTGCCGACATATATAAAAATACGACTAAATCTCCGCTAAGCAGCGTGGTTTGCAAACTTCGTTAACGAGAGATTTATCTCTGCAATCAATCATCGCTTTCGATGAGAACAAGAAAAACATCTGTTAAGAGCCGGCCTCGGCGCAGTATTGGAGGCTGCGTCGCCATGGTAACGCTTGCGGCCACCGCCCTGGCGTCGCCTGCGACTGCTCGGCCGCAACCCTCGCAAGACCAGCCTGCGGCCGCGCCCGTGGTGATGACGGGGCTGACGATTGATGGCGTAAGGGCTTATCCGCTCAAGACGCTGGCCCCGCTCTACGCCGACTATCTTGCCCGTGAGGTCTCCATCGGGGACCTCGTCAACATAGCCCAGGCCATCACTGACAAGTATCGGGCGGACGGCTACTTCCTCTCGCGGGCGATCGTGCCTCCGCAGGCGCCGGGCGGTCACGCTCGCATCCTAGTCTATGAAGGTTATCTCGAAGAGGTCGAGGTCACGGGGGACGCCGCGCCGGCCCTTGAAGCCATGCTCTCGGGCCTAACCGAGCGGCGCCCCCTCCGACTGACCGATCTTGAGCGCAGGCTGACGCTGGCGGCCGATCTGCCGGGCGTGCAGCCGCGCTCACGCATCGAACCCGTTCTGGATGACCCGGCCCGGCACAAGCTTGTCGTCACCGCAGGCCTCAAGCGGTGGAGCGGCAGCCTTCATATAGACAATCGCGGTTCCGGTTCGGTGGGACCGGTTCAGGCAAACGCCAGGATCGCCGTCAACAGCCTGGTTCGGCCTGGGGACCAGTTGGGTCTGTCCGTCCTGACGGTGCCTGCAGATCCGGGCGAGTTTCTGCAGAGCGAGGTCTCTTACGGCGCGTCGTTGCCTGGGGAGTCGCGCCTGCGCGCCGCTGTTTCCGCGTCCCGCTCCCGTCAGGGCGCCGCGCCGTTGAACAATAAGGTGGGCACCGAGAGCCAGGCGGCCAGCGTGCGCATTGCTCACCCCCTGGTGCGCGGGCGCAAGCGATCAGTTTGGGCGGCGTTCACGCTTGATAGCCGTCACGTCGAGCAGTCGTTCCGCAACGGCGGCGCCTATGCCGATGACCTTCGGGTTGCGCGAGCCTCCTTGCAGGCCGACCGTGGCCAAGGGGGAAGGTCCATCAGCGGCTATGTTCAGGTCGCGCGTGGGCTCGAAATTCTGGGAGCCACCCGTAGCAAGGGGCTGTCAAACTCGCGCTTCGACGCGGACGGCAGTTTCTGGAAGCTGAACTTCGGGGCCAGCCACTATCGAGACATCGGTCCCCGGGCGGGCGTCTATTTGTCGGCGGACGGGCAGTGGAGTCCTGATGGCCTGCTGCTTTCCGAGGAATTTGCCCCGGGTGGTCTTCCCTATGGGCGCGCCTATAACTACGCGGAAGTCTCTGGCGACAGCGGCGCGGCCGCCCTGGCGGAGCTACGCTACGGGGTCGCGCCAAAAGCGTCGGCCGTCACCTTCGTTCAGACCTACGCCTTCGTCGACGCCGCCAAGGTCTGGAATAAGGCTTCTGCCGTGAGTGTGCCATCGGCGGCCTTCTCCTCGGCTGGCGCCGGTGTGCGCATCACGCTGAAGGGCCGGTTTACCGCCCGCCTTGAAGCGGCGCGACCTTTAACCCGCACGCCCTATGAGACGAGAGACAAGGACTGGCGCGCTTTCGCCGCGTTGTCCGGCTGGTTCTAAGGCTTCGATCAAGGTCGATAGGGCGCGCCTGCAGGCGTCGATCCTACAAGACCATGGCGTTATCGCCTCGGGACGCCACCATTCGCCCGATCGCGTCAAACAGGCGATCCATGGCCACCGGTTTGAGAATGACGTCGTCGGCGCCGGCGTCCAGGCAGGTATCGCGGATGTTGGCGGCCATGTCGGCGGTCACGACGATGATCGGCAAGGTCGCCTTGGCGTCGCCGCGCGCCCGGATGCTCCGGATGGCGGTCAGTCCATCCATGCCCGGCATGCGCAGGTCCATCAGGATCAGATCGTACTCATTGTCGTCGATCATCCGGAGGCCGGCTTCCGCCTCAGGCGCTTCGGACATGTCCAGACCCGCGACGCCCAGCATATCGCGGACGACCCGCCGGTTCATCTGATCGTCCTCCACAAACAGGATACGCATCGAACTTCACCTCACCCGCTCAGCACGGTTAAGCTCTCAACGCCCCGAATGGCCTTTGGGGTCCCGGCGACGCGCACGCGGCTTGCCTTGCCGACGATCAGACCCTCCGAAGGTCATGCGTGTCGCATGGCCCTGCTTAGGACGAGGTGATTAAAGGCAGTAAACGCGCGTTATCCAGAGCTTGAGCTAGGATCGCGCCTTGTAAAGGCCAAATCCCGCAGTTGCGGGCGAAGGGGGGGAGTGAGCAAAGCCCGCCTGAACGAAAATGGCCAGAGCGTCGAGTTCCAGCGCGGGTGCGACCAGGTAGCCTTGGGCCAGGTCGCAACCCATCATTTTCAACAAGGCGAGGGTCATCGCGTCCTCCACACCTTCGGCGGTGACTTCCATGCCAAGGGCATGGGCGAGATCAATCGTCGAGCGGACGAGCAAAGGGTCGCGATGGCTGCTCGTCAGCTGGGAAATGAACAGTTTGTCGACCTTGAGTTCGTGGGCCGGCAGTTGTTTGAGGTAAGACAGGGACGACAGACCCGAACCGTAATCATCGATCGCGATCTTTAGACCGGCGGCGGCGAAACTCTGAAGATTGGCCAGCGCGCGCTCCGGTTCATTGATCACGGCCGTCTCGGTGATCTCCAGGCCAAGACGCCCGACGGAATGCTGGCCGATGGTCTCCAGAAGCCATAGTGCGAAGGTCTCGTCAGCGACCATCTGGCCGGAGAGGTTGATGTGGATCGCCACCTCGACACCCAGATCCTGGAGGCGCTCCTGATCGGCCAAGGCGCGGCGGACCACCCAGCGAGTAAGATCGTCGATGAGGCCGGTCTGTTCTGCCAGGGCAATGAACTCGTCAGGCGAGATCGCGCCCCGGACAGGATGGTTCCAGCGCACCAGCGCCTCGGCCACTTCGATCCGATGGTTGCTCAGCCTCAGCTTGGGTTGATAGGCTAGCGTCAAGCCATCTTGCTCGATCGCCTCACGCAGGTCGCGCAGCAGAGCCAGGCTCGCTGCGGCGCGTTCACGGTCTTCCTCGCGGTAGATCTGAACCTTCGCGCCCTGCGACTGCGACTGCGACTGCGACTGCGACTGGGCCTGGACTAGAGCTTCGGCTGCGCAGTCGATCACGAACTCTCCGCACCGATCATGGCGCGCGGCGCCAAAGGCGACATCAAGATCATAACTTTGTCCGTCCGCCAGATCGAGCCGACGGTCCATTTCAAGGCGCAGCGCGCCCAGGAGGCTCGCCGCTTCAAGATCGTCAGCGGCCCGGAAAGCGAATTCCAGGTTCGTGCGGCCGATGCGGCCAAGCTTTACGCCGGGAACGAGGTGCCTGACACGTTCGCCCAGCGCCTTGAGGATCTGACTGGCGACCTGGGAGCCGATCTGCCGACGAAGACGACTGAAGCCGTCAAGGCCAAGGATGGCGATATAGGCTCTGCCCTCCTCGTCGGAAGGCTGGAGGTTGTGGGTAAGAAGCGAGGTTGAGAGATCGGCGGATGAAGCCTTGTCCAGGTGCTCGGCCAGGCGATTGAAGGCGTCGTGTTCGGCGCTGGGAGATGCGGATGGTGGCGCGCGGACGCCGCGCTGTCCGGCCGCCAAATTTAACAGCGCTTCGGCCAGGCTGAAGACATCCTGGGCGGAGCCCGGATTGCTCGCATTGGCGGCTGAAATTGCAACAGTCCGGTTGCTCATCCAACCAACCTAGGCGCAGGCGCTGAAAGAGACATTAATCTTCCCGCCCGTTGCTGTCGCTACGGGGTCGAACCGTCCAGAGACGTAGGATCACTGGCCCGCCTGACCCTCGAAGGTCTGGTTTCCGGAGGTACGCCAATGCGCGTTTCTGGCGCGACCTGATCGTTCAGACCTGGCGAGCTCAAAAGCCGCTCACCACCCGAACAGACGATCACCATGTCCGCTTCCGGGCTGGCGGCAGACACATTGCCAGTGTCGGTGTATCCCTCATTTCAGGGAGTGTGTTCACCGGGGCCGACACTTCCTGGCGGTTGCGGTCCGAGCGCAGCGTGGGGCCCGTGTTACAGACTGCCTACGCTCTTAAACGCCGTCTGGCAGACCTGTTGGGGGGATCTCCTCGATATCGAACCGCGCCACCTTGTCGCCCTCGAAGCAGAACACGTGTCCGACGGTCTTGTCCTTGAGGTCATGGGCCTGCACGCCATCCAGGCGATTGCCGTCCAGGTCGCGAATGGTCTGGATGACGCGCGCTATGACCGCGCCGTCGGGGCGGTGCTCGAAGCCGACCGCCGCGACATGGGGATCAACCACCTGCCATTGCGCCGTCCAATAGGCGCGCAGGCCCTCGTGGCCGTGCACATGGCCGCCGTCCATGCCGTTGGCCCAAGCGACATCAGGCGTCAGGGCGCACAGCACCCCGTCAATGTCGCGAGCATTGAACCGCTGGTAGAGGCGTTCGAGAAGGGCGGCTCGCGTGTCCATCGACTTGCTTCAGAAAGAATGCATATGTACGTATGCATCTTCACCTCAAACGCGGCAAGAGATGACGGCGACATGGCGATGACCGACGATGTTCTCTCCACGCCCGGGCACCTGATCAGCCTGGCGGCGCGCGCATTCGCGCGTCTCAGCGAACTGCGGCTCAAGCCCCTGGGTTTGGGGGTCGGCTACCTGCCCGTGCTGGTCGCCCTGCGCGATGGCGAGGCGGGCACGCAGGCGGAACTGGCCCGCGCCGCCCGCACCGAACAGCCGCCGATGGCGCAGATGCTGGCCCGAATGGAGCGGGATGGCCTGATCAAGCGCACGCCCGATCCCACCGACGGGCGCAGAGCACGGGTCATCCTCACCGACGCCGCGCGGAACCGAATGCCCGACGCGATAGCCGTGTTGCTGGCCGGGAATGCTCAGGCACTGGAAGGCTTCAGCGAACGGGAAGCTCTGCAACTGGGGGAATTGCTCGAGCGGCTGATCGCCAATCTTGATAGGATTGCGCGGACGTGAGGCCGTTGGATGTCCAACTTCCACCCTGAACAGACCTTCGCGATGTCCGCCTCCGGGCCAGGGATCGAATGTCTGGTTTCAGGCGGTGACCTGATTTCCGGCCCCGACCCGTTGCGGACATTGGCTGACCGTCACATGGTCACGGAATGGCTGAACCGCTCCCCACCTTGTATCTGCTGAGCGTCATGTACGATCTCGACTCCTTGACGCTGCTTCTTGGAGACGGGGCGGACCGACCCCTGATCGAGGTGTCGTTCTCGCCGCCCCGCGCGTTTCGGACCTACGCAGAGAGTGACTACTGGCACTATCTGAATGCGTTCAAGGGCAGACCGCTGGTCTATACGGCGGACGCCGGATGCGGAGTCGAGCTAAGTATCGACGCCCCCTATCTGCTCGACTATCGCGCCAATGCCCGCGCCCAAGAGCCTGAGGATACTTTCTCCTGCCTTGTCAGGACACCGGATCACTGCGTCGAAGTCATCTGTTTCGAGGAACCCGCGTTTCGGCGTTTCTGATGTCCGACATCCACCCATTGCGAACCCTTGGTGGGTGGGTCTAGGATTCCCCCATGAACGACAAGGCCGGCCATTGGTACGTCAGGCGCGCAGCAGAGATTCTGCTTTTTGCGGCCGCCGTGTTCATAGGTAGCTGGGGCGAGCCTTACAGCTTCTCCACAACTCTGCGGCTCGTGGCATGGGTAATTGGTACTTACGGCCTTGCCCTTTTGTACCTGCCAATATCAGGTTTGACTTGGATCTTCGTTTGGAAGGGCAACTCCTACGCCCGAGCTCTGACAGACTCAGTGCTGTTCATTGTACACGGCTGGGTTGCCATGAGCGTGATGTATAACGGGCCTTGGCTCATCGCTCGGCCACTGGACTTAGGAAACTCGCTGATCCAGGGATGGATTGCAGTGGGGGGCGCGCATCTACTGCTGCTCACCTTTGACATCTATGGCGCTCGCTACCGTAGGGCGTGAACGTCCGCGTCCCACCCCATGCCGAAGTTGGGAGTGTCCGGTAGTTGGCGGCAACGCTCAACCTCAGAAAGCTGGCGGGCGGTCGCGGGGAAAATCGACCCCTAACCGAACAATCGCCTCCACCCCCAAATCGCTAACAGCACGAGCGGCGCGAGCAACATCAGCTGATTTAGCCTCACGTCCCACCGTTGCGCGGGAAGCTGATGAACTGGGTATTGCAGTGGCCACCGCTTCGTTCGGACCGCTTCCGCTAGGATGGTGGGCGTGATCGCGATGCGCTCCACCCTCTGATCGGGTGACCGGAAGAATAGGCTGCCGGTATTCACTCCCTCCTCCGCATGGTGGAAGTACCAACGGTAGCCGCTCATATCGACGGAAAATCGATTGGCGAACGCCTCGATGAATTCGAAGCCATCGTCACCCTCGATACCAAGCTTGCGGAACACATCAGCGTCGTCTGGCGGGCAGCGTTCTTCATTCCAAAAAGCTTGGAAGAAGCCGTCTAGTTCTGCACGCACGGGGCTCACAATGCAAAGCTAACCCAAATCCGCCCCGCTGCAACTTCTGCTCCCCACCCCGAACAGACTTTCGCAATGTCCGTTTCCGGCGCCGGCGTCCGACCTTTGCCAGTGTCGGTGCATTCCCTCATTTCAGGGCGGGAGTTCACCGGGACCGACAATTGCTTGCGGTCGCGATCTGAGGGTCTGGATGTGGCGCTTGCGCTGATGCCTGCACACGCCCCGTTGCGGACCTCGGATCCAGGACTAAGCTTGACCTTCCACCGAGGGCCTGGGGTGAACCATGAAGGCAGCTGCGATCGGCCTCTGGGCACTAGCGAGCGGTTTCGCACTGGTGTCTGCGCTGCATTCAGTTGGGTCGGGCGACTACCTCGCATACCTCGTTCGCCACCAAGTGCGGCTCGATGGCTGGGGAGTCCTATCAGCTCTGGATATCGGCTTTGCCGCGCTCGGCGTCCTCGGCTCATGGATCGCTTTGCGACGTCGTGCCTACCGTTGGGCGGTCCTCTTTCTTGCTATCCAATTGCCGATGCCGACAATAATCGGTGGATCGCGCTGTGACACGCAGGCCTCATGCGCCGCGCTCGGGTGGGCGGCGCTACCGCCGAGCTTCTTGGACTAGCAAGCACCACCCGGAACAGACCTTCGGTCCGTCCCCTGTCCGGCATAGCGGCCAAGGTGCGGTTTTAGGCGCGGGACGTCGTTTCCGCACCCGACCCGCTAGCGGACATCCCCGAGGTCCGCTGTGCGGCTATGGAGGACGCGATCACGTGGGCAGCGACCCTGCTTCCGCCAGCCCGTCTCTCGGTGTTGAAATGGAGGAGGTCCGATCATGCAACTGTGCCCTCATCTCGCAGATCAACCCACTCGATTTGAACTGCAGGGCGACATCCAGCCCCGATTGGCTGGTGAGGAGCCGGCTACCGAGACCGCGACGCGTCGGCTCAGCGACAGTGGGGCCACCGATCTCTCGCCAACAGAGCCGCGCCGCAGGATTAGCGCCGTCCTCAATGATCCACGACAAATCTACGGTTCCGCTGGGCGTAGAAAGCGCGCCGTATTTGAGGGCGTTCGTGGCAAGCTCGTGGAGCGCGAGAACAAGCGGCACGCAGCAATCAGCCCTCAGTACGCTTTCCTGACCCCGCACCGCTATTCGGCCGTCAGCAGTGAAAGGAGCAAGAGCACGCTCGACGGTCTCCCTCAGATCGCAGCTCTCCCACCGACCTGAAGACAGCACATCTTGAGCGCTGGCCAAGGCGAGCAGACGCCCCTCAAGGAGCGTACGAAACGTCTCGACGTCCTGCGGCGCCGATCGGGCTGTCTTCGTGACGAGGGCTTGAACGATCGCAAGGTTGTTCTTGAGGCGGTGCTGCAGTTCCGCATTGAGCAGCGCTTCTTGATTGTGAGCGGCCTCGAGGCGCACCAGCGCAGAACGTAAGAGACCACCAGCGAGGACAATCACGCCGTCGGCTATCAGGAAGACCAGCGTGCCGACAACGTCACGACTGTGCATCGAAAAGGCGAACTGAGGGGGCATGAAAAAGAAGTTCGCGGCCGCCATGGAACCCAGCAGCACGAGGAGCCCTGCCTGCCACCCAAAGAACAACGTGCCGATGAGAGCCACCGGGTAGTAGGTAGGGAAGAACAAGGTATCGCCGAGCAACGGCGCGAGCGAAAAGCGCGCCACGGTCGCGACAACGATGCAAATCAGTGAACCGCCGAGCGCGCGCGCCAAACTGGTGGGCTTCTTCGCTATTGCCCGCTCAAGCCGCGTCAACACTGGCAAGCCACGAGCCCTCCACTGCCCCCTTAATGCCTACGCTATACTGCGGCTTTCCGCTCTTCAATCGGGCGGCGCCCGCAGTTGCTATGGGCCACCGTCGAGAACCGCGATTGTAGCGATTGTGGCCGCTGCGCTATGGCCTCCAGGCACGACGCCCCCGACAGCAGCTGCGGACGGGCTCTATCGGCTACGCCGAACTGACGTCCTTGAGGCAAGGCCCGTTACCCACCCGAACAGACGATGGAAAAGTGCGCTGTCGGGCACCCGCGACCGGTTTGCCGGTATCGGTCTACTCCCTCATTTCAGGGCGGGTGTTCACCGGGACCGACAATGCCTAGCGGTGGCGATCTGAAGGTCTGGATTCGGCGCATGTGCTGATGGCAGCGCGCGACCCAAGTCGGACCTTCGGGCTGGCCTCACTGATCGGCTAAACCTGACTCTCCTCTGACCTTCGGAAAGTCCGCTTCCTGGCCATGATCAGTGCGCCGACGACGTGAATCCGCGAAGGGGGAAATCTGGCGCATCTTCGCTGCGGCGCAGACGAACGAAGGAGCAAGGCGGGCGGACGCTATCCTCCACGCCGATCATCGAGCTTGGCGTCGACGGGTGTGCAGTCGCCGGGATAGGGCGCGACGAACTTCGCGTCGTCGAGATCGAACATAGAGCGCCAGACGACGCCTCGTTGGTTCACGGCGCTGCCCATATCCAATGGGTCGGCGCGCATGGGTACAACGCCGGTCAGGATTTCCATATCGTCGGTGGTCTCGAAATTGCCATCGCGGTCAGCCACAATAGCCTTGAGTTCCTTCTCACCCTTGTAGGCCTGTGGCCGCGGTCGCGTGAGGGTGTAGAACGGCCCCTTCTTGGGTAGCGCTGGCTCCGGCGCGCCACCCAGCTGCGGCGTCCCGTTGATGTAGATTTGCGCGAGCTTCCCGTCGCGGCCGTAGTCGGCCGAAATGTTCCAGCGCCAGACGTAGTAGCTACAGAGATTGATATCGTAGATGTATTTCTCGATGTTCGTCTTACGAGGGTGAGCAATAAGCGTCGCCCCGCCTTGATCCACGAGAACAGCTCGCACTTGGTCCCGTGTTGAGGCGGTCGAGAACGTTCGGGCTACGACGTTCTTCATATCGTTGTAGCCGACCTCCGCCTCGAACCGAAACGGCGAGGCTGCGGTCGCGGCCGAAGCGGCCTGCAACGCAATCACGGCCGTGATTGAAATGACCCGGATATGCACTCCCCGTTCCCTACTTCAGCCGCTGACCGGTTGTGGGCGCTTCGCAGATGCGTTTGACCGTGCGGCCCTTCGTCGAAGACATATCGACCGCTTTCCACTCCGCATTTGGCGAGCTGTGCGCTTGGGAACGACCGGCCAGATTGTTGTCTTCGAAGATCGCCATGTCGAGGATTCGCACCCGCTGACCGGTGCAGGCGACATTCCACGTTTGCAGATTGGAGCGGGCGTCGAGGTCACCTAGCTGGACCGGGCGGTAAAACTCATGCCGGATTTGGGCCGTGATGGTCTTTTCAGCCTCTTGGCGAACGCCGTCGGGACTGCCGAACACGACCGCCGCGCCGTCCGCCGCAATCAGCGTCCAGCGGTCAGTCTTGAGATAGGCTTTGATCCAAGCGGTGACCCCCGCGTCGTCGATCGTGGCGGGCGGCGGAACCGGCTCTACGGCCGCCGCGCCGGCGAAAGCAATCGCGAACACACCGATAGCGAATGTTTTCATCCTGTAGCCCCCGGTTGCATGGGAGGATAAAACACGGGCTGTGTCAAAGGCAGTTCCTGTAACTATCCATTGCGGCCTCGCCTGCTGCTTCGCAATGGTTTGATCCACCTCGTCAGGGCGAGGTGACGAGCGTCCGGTCTCTGGAATGATCCCAGAGTCCGCTCACGGGCGGCGAGGTCATTTCCGCCCCCGACCCTTAGCGGGCCGTTAGTCATGGACGCCTAGAATTACCAAGTTCGCCGGATTGAACATCGCGTGCGGTTGAGGATTCACCTTTGCGACACCTACCATGGACGCAGCAGATGCTAGCATTAGCTACAGTGTTTGCGCTTCTCAGCGCATGCAGTCTGCCGTCTCCTCATGCGCAATTCGACAAGACCGCGAGCCGGGTTCTCGATCAACTGGATGCTGCGGACTATGCGGCCATATACGAGCAAGCTGCGGACGAGTTCAAAAAGGGCTCAGGAGGTGCCGTAGGGCTCGCTGCGGGCATGGCTGACAACCGCCGTAAGTTAGGGCGCTGCGGCGCTCCAGTGAAGGTTGGAAAATCCCGGACCATCCCGACGGAATATGGGTTCGTATCCGTCCAGGACTATGGGTGCGCTTGCGCAAACGGGCCGGCGAATATCGAGTTATCGACCATTAGACGCCATGGCGAGGCTAGGCTTATCGGCCTTCATGTGAGTAGCGAAGCACTTGCGCAGGCTGACCCGCTAGCTACCAGGCCAGAATGGATTTCCGGCGAGGACCTGATGCTCCTGAAGCGGCTGGAAATTGACCCGGAGACCGATCTTGAGACTAGGGCTGCCTACCATTGGCGATGGCGGGCATCTCGGATCTTAAAGGTCGGGGAGTATGTTTGTCCGCCAGGCAGCGCTGTCGATGTCTCAAGAACGATCAAAGTCATCGTCGCTGCTGACAGAAAGGTCTGCACGCACCGGAATCATGGCGAGGCAGGCGTGCTCAAACTCAGCGCCGACGGATCCGTCCTGCCCCTGGGCGGGAATGACCCGTCAGCAGCGGCGAGCCAATAATTTCCGCTTTCCACCCACAACAGACGATGGAAATGTCCGCTTCCGGGCACCGGCGACCGGCCTTTGCCAGTGTCGGTGTATCCCCTCATTTGAGGGCGGGTGTTCACCGGGACCGACAATGCCTGGCTGTGGCGATCTGAAGGTCCGGGTGCAGCACCGGGACC
This sequence comes from uncultured Caulobacter sp., assembly GCA_964427205.1. Lineage (GTDB taxonomy): Bacteria > Pseudomonadota > Alphaproteobacteria > Caulobacterales > Caulobacteraceae > Caulobacter. The sequence continues at coordinate 116,289 of CAYRTE010000003.1, read as the reverse complement.
AGAGCGTGCTTCCGACCCTTTGCGGACCTCCAGAGGCTGAGTTAGCGTCGCCGGATGTTCCTCAACTTCCACCAAATGCAAAGACGTCTTGCCTGTCGAGCGCTGCTGTCCGCCATCGCGTTAACGAGCGGCGTCTTACCGACGCCAGCAGCCGCAGGTGGATCGTGGGAGCCTGTTCGAGTTCTAAAGCTCTCTCGTAGCGGTGAGACCGCGTACACGCTGATAGTTGAGCCCAGCCCGAACAATGACCCCTATCTGAAGGGGTGTCGTCGCTTCGAAGTGCGAGGCGCGTTGAGCCGTCTAGAGGGGGAATGGCCATTTGGTCGACCTCGTGGACCGAGCAAGAAAGAACACCTCGCCGCGCTGAAGTACCTTCAGTCCTCCGAACACACGGGAAAGTTCGTGAATTTTGGCTCAGTCGGTGAGGGCTTCAGGATCATCGACCCAAAACAGCCGTGCATCTTCAGGAGCAGAGGTCTCCGCATCATCGACGGCGCAGTCGTGTCCTATTTCCACATGACCTGACTATGTCAGCCAGCGGAGGCCGTGGCTGGCATGATCGCCGGGAGGCCGAAATGGATGGGCGAGGGCTGGGCCTGGGGCGAGCCCCCTACACCCTAACGCCCCAGCCGCCTGCGCCAGCACTCCTCAACCGAGGAGCCGGTCATAGTTGTAGGGGTCTGGACCGCCGCGCACGACTAGGCTGCTCGGTTGGAAGCCGCCCTCATCCCCTGAGTGCTCAAAGCAAAAGCCGGTGATCCACTCCCGGCCGGCAAGGTCCCGGTACTCCACAAACCCGTGAAAATAGACCGAAGGGGGGCCTACAGCCTTCCGGGTGTAGCCCTGACGGAATTGCCTAAAAGCGGACAGAAGCGGCTCTGCGCTCCCTACGTCAATCACGGCAGTCTCGCCACCAGCGGCCACGGCCACACCGTGCGCGACGGCCTTCCCGATCTCTTTTTGCGGGTCGAGAGGTTCGGGCATTTCAGCGCCAACCCCCAACACGAAATCACGGCGGGTGATCAGAGCCGGGACGCGGCCAAGGTTGCGGAAGCGATACTGCGTCGTTCCAAAGGAGACCGAACGCCCTTCGATCTTGACGGTGCTTTGGACGACTTCGACCAACAGGAAGGGCCGCTCATAACCGGTCAACAGGCGTTCGGCGACGTCAGCGCTGCGCTTGTTTGCCCGCCAGGCTCCCCACGCAAAGACCGCCGCCGCGATAGCCGCGAGCCCTGTCGTCAAGGACAAGACCAGAGACAAGCCCCCAAGCGTCGCCTGCGAATGGTTCGCCTCGATCTGCGCCGCGAGCCCATCCCTGGCGATCCGATTGGCCTCCCGCGCGGCGTCGAGCGTCGCCAGATCCTGCGCCGTAGGGGCCAGAGCCTGGGGCGCCGCTTCAGGCTTGACCACCGCCACGGGAGAAGCCTTGACCGGATCATCGGCCGGCGCTGCGGCAACCAGGAAGAGGCACACCCCAACCAGCGCCAAGAGCGACGGCGCCGAAAACACACGGGACTGCGGGGCGGTGGTCGCGTTGGGGCGGTTCGGCATAGGCGCAAGCTGGACCGATTTTCGCAGTGAGGGCAAGGCGGGTGTGCCCCAGCCTAGACGACGCCAGCCGACTGGACAGTCAGCGCCACGCCGAGGGACGCCTTGAAGGTCTGCTTATCGCCCGGACGCCGAATGCCGCTTTCGACCCGTTGCGGGCGTTGGGCGGCAGATGCGAGGGTGGAGTCAAGTTGCGTGCGGGGGCTTCTGAATGACCTATCAAGATCAGAAGATCAAAGCGATTGGTCGTTTGTCGATTGTGGCGGCGGTGCTCACCATGTTGCTGCTTGTCAGTCTGGTCTATCCAGACCGCACGCGGAGCCTCGTTCAACATCTACCGTTGTCCCGACACGGCAACGAATACGGGGTGTGGTTGGCTGTGCTCGCGATCATGGCTCCGCTCTGCTGGGCGGTAAACTTCGGCTTGATCTTCACGTCACCCGAGCAAGAAGTTCGCTTTGCCAAATGGTCGAAGCGATGGCGAAAGACGCCAACCAAGTTTGATGAGATCGAGCTCGACACCCTCGATCCGGATTTCAGAAAGGTCGCTTGGCGATATTTCTTGGACCGGCGCAAAGGCTGATCTCGAATGCCCGCCTTCCACCCCAAGCAGCCGTTGGGAAGGTCCGCTTGCGGGCACCGGTGACCGACCTTTGCCAGTGTCGGTGTATCCCCTCATTTCAGGGCGTGAATCGGGGTAGGCAGCGCCATGACGCTAGATGATCTCGACACGATGCTTGAACACCTCGTTATAGCGGAGGCGGCGTCGGGCGATCCGGAGGACGGCCCCGGCCTGATCACCCTGTCGGCGACGAGTCGCGGCGCCTTTGGCCTCGAGTCCGGAATGGCGTGCGTCAATATTCTCAAGGGAACCCGCTATCGGGGTGTGCGCGTGGCCGTGACCCGCGCGATGGAAGACGCCGTCTTCTCGCGCCACGAAGCTCGCGCCAGGGGCCATGACGATTTCGAGCCCTTCGAGCCGCGAGCACTGCGGAACTGATTCCTCGCCCCTCGTCCCAAAGCCAGCCTGCGGCGGCCTCCCTACAGAACCCTCCTTTGTGAGGGGCCGCCGATGCGGCGGCGGGCTTGGGGCTCCGCCCCTGGCGCGCTTCGGATCGGTTTCCGCCCAGCTTCGGCCGGCCTTTGGCCGACCTGCCAGCCGGGTCCCCGCGAAGCCGACCGCTCCGCTTGCACCCCCGGTCTCGCCGACGGGCAAGGGTTCATGTTGAACCCCTGCTTTGAGGATGAAGATCATGGGACAAGCTGCTGAAAAGCTGGAGCCCCGCATCTATGTCGCCTGCCTGGCGGCCTATAACAACGGCTGGCTGCATGGCGCCTGGATTGATGTCGAGGATGACGCCGATGCCGTGCGCGAGGCCATCAACGCCATGCTGAAGGCCTCGCCCGTGGCGGGCGCCGAAGAGTACGCCATTCACGATCATGAGGGCTTTGGCGGGGTGGAGATCGCCGAATATGCCGGGGTCGACAAGGTGGCGGCGATCGCCAGCTTCCTGCGCGAGCGCGGGACCTTGGGCGCCCTGGTGCTGGAGCACTTCTGCGGAGACCTGGACGCGGCGGCGAGCGCCCTGGACGAGGACTATTGGGGCGTCTTCGCAAGCCTCGCCGACGGCTATCAGGAGATGACCGAGGAAACCCTGACCATTCCGGAGGCCCTGCGCCTCTATATCGATTGGGAAGCTATGGCGCGCGACGCGCGGCTGAACGGCGAGGTCTTCACCGTGGAGACCGCCCACGATGAGGTCCACGTGTTCTGGTCGCGCTAGGCCCTGGGCAGGACGATGATCAGCGTCCAGGCGGCCGCGCCGACGATCAGCGCCACGGCCAGCAGGCTGGCCCAACCGACGGGGGTCAGCAGGCGGGCGGTGGGGCGAAGGCGAGGGGGCATGGAGCGAACCTAGAGCAGGGCGGAGCGGCGCGCTAGCCGATCAGCGCCGGTTGGGCCAGGCGCTCGGCTGGCGCGGCTTCGAAATTGGATACCGTCACCCCGACGAGGCGGATGCCCTTGGACGAGGGCAGGACCGAGCCGATCAGGTCACGACCCAGGCGGCGCAGGTGCTCGCGGTCCGACACCGGGCCGGGCGCTGAGCGGCTACGGGTCGCCTGCTGGAAATCAGCATATTTGATCTTCACCGTCACCGTGCGGCCAAACGCCTGGGCGGTCTCGCACCAGCCCCAGACCTTGTCGGCCAGGGCCAGAACTTCCGCCTCGATGGCGGCCGGATCGGTCAGGTCGGTCTCGAATGTGGTCTCCGAGCCTGAGGACTTGCGCACTCGCTCGCCATTGACCCGGCGATGGTCTTCACCGCGCGCGATGGCGTAGTACCAAGGCCCCGACTTGCCAAAGTGCTGCTGCAGGAAGGTCAGGGACTGGCGGTGCAGGTCCTCGCCTGTGTGGAACGCCCAGGCGCTTCATCTTGGCTTCGGTCACTGCGCCGACCCCATGGAAACGGCCGATCGGCAGGCCCTGGACAAAGGCCTCGCCCTTGCCCGGCGCAACCACGAACTGGCCGTTGGGCTTGCGCTGGTCGGAGGCCAGCTTGGCGAGAAACTTGTTGTAGGAAATTCCCGCCGAGGCCGTCAGGCCCGTGGCCTCTAGGATGCGGGCTCGGATTTCCTTGGCCGTTTCCGTGGCGGTCGCCAGGCCCCCGCGATTGGCGGTGACGTCCAGATAGGCTTCGTCCAGCGACAGCGGCTCGATCACGTCGGCATAGTCGGCGAAGATCTCATGGATCTGGCGCGAGACGGCCTTGTAGACCTCGAACCTGGGCGGCACGAACACCAGCTGCGGACACTTCCTCAGCGCCGTGGTCGAGGGCATGGCCGAACGCACCCCAAATTGGCGCGCCTCGTAGCTGGCGGCGGCGACCACGCCGCGCCGCGCCCCATGGCCAACGGCGAGCGGGCGGCCTTTCAAGCTGGGATCGTCGCGCTGTTCCACCGACGCGTAGAAGGCGTCCATGTCGATATGGATGATCTTGCGCGGGGTCGTCGTCATGGCGACTCCAACCTTAGCAGAGCTGGAACGGAACGGGAACTTTTTTGCCGCTTGAGCTTGGCTTTACCCCGGGTCGGCGGCCCTCGGATTGACCGGGACGGGTTAGCGAGCTCTGTGTTCGCGGCGAGGTCGGCGGAGATGGGGTAGGGCGGTTGATGGAGGTCTCACGGCGCACGACGCTGAGCGCGGCCCTGGCGCTGGCCGTCGAGCCCGCAACATCTTGGGCCGATCCGCTGGCGCGCCGTCTGAGCAATCCCGAAGCCTCTGACGAGGCTCGCGCCCTCTATGGGTTTCTCTGGAGCCTCTACGGCCGAAAGACCCTGACCGGTCAACAGGAAGGCGTGGCCCACGCCACGCCGCTTGAGCTCGACTACATCGCTAAGATGACAGGCCGCCAGCCCGCGATCCTCGGACTCGACTATATCGATCCTCGCGACAACCCGGCGGTCAATGACCGTGCCACGGCGTGGCATCGCTCGGGCGGCATCGTCACCCTGTGCTGGCACTGGGGCGCGCCCGATATCGGCGCCGGCTATGAGAATTCCAAGAAGGACTTCGACCTCGTCGCGGCGCTCAAGCCCGGCACGTCGCAGAATCTCGCCCTGCATCGTGATCTCAAGCAGATCGGCGACCTGCTGACCGTCCTGCGCGATCGGCGCGTGCCGGTGCTCTGGCGACCGCTCCACGAATTTTCGGGAGACTGGTTCTGGTGGGGCAAGCACGGCCCCGACGCCTTCAAGGCGCTCTGGGCGCTGATGTATGATGAGTTCACCCATCGCCGTGGGCTGGGCAACCTGATCTGGGTGTTGGGGTGGGCGGGCCAGAATGTCGATCCGGCCTGGTATCCGGGACGCCAGCGCGTCGATGTCGCCGGAGCCGACATCTATGCCGAGGATCACGGCGCCCTCGCCCCGATGTTCGGCAAGGTCAAAGCCATCGTCGGCGACAGTGTGCCGATTTGCTTGCACGAGAACGGCCCCATTCCGGATCCGGTCTTGCTTGGCCCGCAGGCCGATTGGCTTTGGTTCATGACCTGGCATACGCGATGGCTGACGGATCCAACCCAGAACGACGCCGCACGCCTGAAGGCCTACTATGGCTCGCGGCGATATCTGACCAAGGACGAGTTGCCCAAACCGTTCGGGGGAGACCAAGGGTGAGTTTTGAAGGGGCCCTGGCGCCGCAACTGTCCGTCGCGGATGTTGCCTGAAAATGAGCGCCAATTATCGATTGGAGCTGTCCCAATCGACGCCCGAAAGAAGACGCGAAAGTCAGCCAATTTGGGCGACTATCACGCGGATTTGATGTTGAAAAAACTGAGCAAAATCAGTGATTTAATGAGCGCTGAAATGGCGTAATTTTTGACGGCATTTCGCGAAACGTACAGTAGAAAAAGTGAGTCAGATCAGGGGTTTGCCGGTCTCGTTGATGATCGAGTGGGAATAGAAGTAATATAATACCGCATTTTCCGGATCCGCATCCGTGTTCCGGGGGGGGGGGGTGCGGCCGCGTTGAACGCCGGTGGGCCGAGATTGACTGGCTCTCTGGCCAGGCGACCTATCGGGTCTATGGGGTTCGAAGATTGTGGCGATATAATTTTGAGTTGTAATTAAATTAAAATAGAGGTCGTGCTAGCTTCACCTTGCCCGCTGCGTTTTGGGTGTTCGAAGGGCGTGATCCTCGGCGCCGGGGGGCGACAGCTATCCGCGCATTTTGTCTAGGACATCCGCCGTCCGACCCGGCGCTCACACAATGTGAAGGACAGTGTGAACTATCAGTTTGGCGCCGAGGCCTATCCGACGGCCTCGCCGACCCTGCGCCTTCCGCGCGCCGCCGCCGTGCTGCTCACCGCGCCCTAGGACGCTGATGAAGGGCGGGGAAGGCGAGGGCGGCGATCACCGCCATGGCGGTATAGCCGCCCGCGCCCAGTTCGCTGCGAAGCGCGCCGCAGAGCAAGGTGAGCGCGCCAACGCAGAAGCCGCTGGCGAAGCCGGCGCAAACCGACTGCGCCTTGCGGATCGCCTCCGGTGGGGTGGTCTGTTCCAACAGCCTCAGGGCCGCGACGAAGGCGGCCGAAAAGCTCAGGCCGTGCAGGCCCTGCGCCAGCAACTGCCAGCCAAAGTCCGGCAGGGCGCCGGCGAGCAGCCAACGCGCCACGCCGCAGAGCGCGCTCAGGCGCAGCAGGTCCCAGTCGCCGATCCGTCGCCGCACGGTCTCGGCCATCGCCAGGAACAGGATTTCCGAGACGACCGCCGTGGACCACAGGACGCCGATGCGAAGGCCGTCGAAGCCCTGGTCGCGCCAGATCAGGGTCGCGTAGCCGTAGAAGAAGGCGTGGGCGCCCTGGATCAGACCCAGCGGCCCGGCGACCCGCCAGAAGGCGCGCGTCAGCACCCCCCGGCCGGCTTCGACGCGCGGGGCGGGGCGGGGTGCGGCGGGGAGGGCGCGGGCCGCCGCCGCCGTGGCCACGCAGGTCCAAAAGCTCCAGGCGATGGCCGCGAACGGTCCCATCATCCGCACCAGGCCGCCGCCCGCTAGATTGGCCACGGCATAGGCGGCCGAGCCGAGCGCCCGGACACGGCCGTAGGTCCAGATCCGGCCCTTGGTGCTTGCCAGGGCCACGACGTCGGCCAGGGGTTGGATCGCCGCCGAGGTCGAGGCGACGACGAACCAGCAAAGCCCCAGACTCCAGGGCGAAGAGGCGACGGTCATCAAGGCCAGGGCGCCGGCGCAAACCAGGGCCAGAGCGATGATGCCAGACCGCTGAAAACGGAAGAGGTCGATCCCCGCGATGATCGCTGGAGCCAGGGCCAGGCGCGCCAGGCTGGGCGCGGCCAGCGCGATGGCCAGGCCGATCCCCGAGAGTCCGCGCGCCTCAAGCCACAAGGGGGTGAACGGCGAGAGGACGCCGCGCCCGAGAAAGAAGAAGACGTAGGTGAAGGCGATCGGCGGGAGCGCGGCTTGGAGGGCTTGGACTCGCTCGGCCGAAGGTTGTGTCACGCTCTGGATCTCTCCGGTTCAGCGGCGTCACGCTGAAAAGACCCCGCCCGCCTTGGTCGAGGCGGGCGGGGAGCGCGTCTAGTAGCGATACTTCACGCCGATGAAGTAACTGCGACCGCTGGCGGTTTCCTGGGCGGTCACGCCGGTCGCGCCGGTGACCTGTCGCCAGGTCTGGTCAGTCAGGTTGCGAGCCTCAGCGAACAACCGCCAACTGGATTTGAGTTTCAGATTGGCCTGCAGGTCCAGCTGGTTGTAGCGGTCGATCCAGACATCCTTTTCGGCGCGGGTCCCGAAGGTCCCGGTGAAGGTGCGCCCGCGCAGGCGCCAAGCCAGGTTCAGATCCAGTGGGCCGGCCTCGTAGCTCACAGAGACATTCCCCAACCATTTGGGCTGGTTGCGCAGGCCGTCGACGCCGCGGCGCGAGCCATCAGTGAACACCACGTCCCAGCGTCCGTCCAGGAGCGTGTAGTTCACGCTCAGGCCCAGACCGTCGAAGGGGGCGGGCAGGGCGCTGAAGCGACGGAACACGAGGTTGGCCTCCAGGCCGTTGACGCGGGCCGAGCCGGTGTTCAGCGGCGTCTCCTCGGTGAGGATCGGCACGCCCGAGGCGTCCAGCTGCTGGGTGCGTTGGGTGAAGGTCTCATCCTTCAACGACTTGTTGAAGACGCCGAGCGATCCATAGCCGTCGGTGAAATAGGTCTCCAACGACAGGTCGTAATTGTCGGAGATGCGCGGGGCCAGGTTTGGGTTGACGCCCTTGATCGCCGGGTTTCCCAGGCCGTCCAGGGTGGTTGAGCGCCCCATGGCGAAGTCGGCGAAGTCCGGACGGCCCATCGTGCGGGTATAGGCCGCGCGCAGGCGCAGGTTTGGCAGCAGGTCCAGTCGCGCTTGGGCGTTGGGCAGCCATTCGCCGTAAGATCTCTTGCGTTGCGTCGCCTCCAGCGCGCCCTTGACGGTGTCGAAGGCGTCGTTGTCGATCCAGGTCCGCTCGTAGCGCAGGCCGCCCTGCAGTTGCAGCCTGTCCCAGCCATAGGCGGCCGAGGCGTAGGCCGCGCCGACGTCCTCGAGCAGGCCGTAGTCGGACGCCTGCTGGTCGTCGCGCGTCAGGACGCCGTTGGTCTTCATGTAGTTCCAGAAGGCCATCCAGTCGGTCTGGATGGCGCTGTTGTCGGAGACACTGGAACCGCCAGGAGCCACCTGTGACAGGCGCAGCGTATTGCCCGCGGCCAGCTTGTAGTTGTCCTGCGCCTGATCGTAGTCGCGATCCAGCCGTGTCCAGCTGAGGCCTGTCTTGACGCCGAGGCCCGAACGCGCGCCGCCGCCGTTGAACACGTAGTCGGCCCGAGCGGAGTAGACGCGGTCCGACAGGCGCTGGGTCTGCTGGTAGGAGGCGCTGGTGTTGCGATAGACCCAATTGGCCGGATCGCCGAAGCCTGCGGTGTCGACGCTGGCCGTGGGGGTGTCGCCGGAAACGTCGTAGCGACCGGCCAGGCCGGTCATCTGGAAAGTCTCGGGATAGGAGAGATCGACGTCGTAGTCGTAGTCGGTCAGGCTGCCGCGGACCTCGATGACGCTGCGCTCGCTGAACCGGTAGTCAGCCCCCGAGGCCAGCAAGAGCGCGCGCCGGCGGATATCGTAGTCGTATTCCTTGGTCTGGCCGACCGCCTTGTTGAACTCAGCCCGGCCGCCATCGAAGTTCGTCGTCCGGCCGCTGGACTGATAGACATAGACCCCGCTGCGCTGCAGGTACTGGCGCGTACGCTCGTCGAACAGATTGGCGGAGGTGAAGGCGTAGAGCCGGTCGCCCAACCGGGCCTCCAGCTTGCCATAGATGGCGTCGCGGCGGATGTTCTTGTCGTAGCGGCCCTGATAGACGCCGCCGTTCACATAGTCGGCGCCTGACACCTGGGTATAGCCGTCGACGGCGGCGTAGCGGTCATAGGCGTTGGTCCGCTGGCTGTCGAAGCCGAGCACGAAGCCGTAGGCGTCGTCCTTGCCGAACGTGCTCTTGCCCGCGCCATAGACACGATAGGAGGGACCCTTGCCCTCGGTTTCGCCTTCCTGATCGTGAGCGCCGACGCGCGCGCCAAGCGATAGATAGGGGCGCGAACCCCCATCGAAGGCGCGCAGGGTCCGCAGGCCAATGTGGCCGCCCACCGAATTGCCGTCCTGGTCGGACGTGACGGTCTTGTAGACATTGATCTGGTTGACGATCGAGGCCGGGAAGATGGCTAGCTGGGCGCCGCGGTTGTTCTGGCTGGTAAACCAGACCGGGCTGCCGTCGATATCCATGCTGTTGTAGCGCGCGTCGAAGCCCCGCACGCTGACGGAGCCGGCTTCGGTCGTCTGGGTGAACTTGTCGGAGCTGGCCCCGACAACCCGATCCAGCGCTTCGGCCAGGGTCGTGTCTGGCGTGCGGGCCACGTCGCGAGCGGTCAGGGAGTCGACGATGCCCATGGCCTTGCGCTTGAGCGCTTCGGCCGGGATGTCGACCTGGGCGTTGCCGATGACCACCAGCGGCTCCACCTCGTTGGTCGCCGACTGAGCGTGCGCGGCCGCGCTCGAAGCGAGAACGAAGACGGATCCAAGCCCCGCCGCGCTTAGGGTCGTGAAGGTCGACATGCAGACATCCCCATTTGATGATGGGAGCTGCATAAGGCGGATATGTGACAATTTAAATCATCATAGAATTTATTGTCGTCAGTTCCCTTGTCGCGAATGGGCGTTCTTGATCAAAAGAATGGGCGCTTGATCGTATAATCGTCTCAGGGTAGCTCAAGGGTTATTGGGATCTTCAGGGAATTAAAATGGCGGCCGATTGGGTCCTGACCTCAAGTGAACGCATGGTCTTGCGCGCGATCTGGCGGCACGCGCCGATCTCTCGCAATCACATCGCTCAGGTCACGGGCTTGGCGCCGGCCTCGGCGACGCGCCTGGTCCGCGACCTGGAACAACGAGGCCTCGTCGTCGAGACGGTGCTGCGCAGCGGCGCGCGCGGCCAGCCTACTCGGCCGCTCAGTCTGCGTCCTGAAGGCGCCTATTCATTCGGTGTCTATTTTTCTCATAGCTATGTAGAGGCCGGCCTGGTCGACCTCGCCGGGCGACTGCTGTCGCACGCGCGGATCAAGGTCGACGCGCCGCGAGCCGAGATCATCGCCGACGCTGCTCGTCGGGAGCTGGAGACACAGGCCGATGGGCTGGGCATCCCGCTTGACCGGGTCATCGGCGCTGGCTTCGCCGTTCCCGGGGACTTTGGCGAGACGCCGGCCTTTCTGAAGGCGCACGCTTACTTCCCGGACCTGTTCGATGCGGACCTGCGCTCGGCGTTCGCCGCCGCCATGCCCGTACCGGTGTTCATCGAGAACGATGCGGCCAGCGCGGCCTTGGGTGAGCGCATCAACGGTTTGGGCCGCAACCTCAACTCGTTCCTCTATGTGCACATCGGTCATGGCGTCGGCGGCGGTCTCATCCTCGATGGACGCCTGCATAGGGGCGAACACGGCAACGCCGGAGCGATCGGGGCGATATATCCGATGAGCGAGCCGCGGCCCTCGGGCCAGGACCTTCTTGAAACCCTGGCGGCTCGGGGCGTGCCAGCCGCCGATTTTGACGCGTTGGACGATCTTCGTCCTGAGGATTGCCCGCCCTTGCGGCAGTGGATCGCTCGCGCCGGCGCGCAACTCGAGACTGGCGTGCACATCGCCGCGCGTCTCCTGGACCCCGCCGCGGTGATCATCGGCGGCCGTCTTCCTCCGCACCTGGTGACCTCGCTGCTCGACGCCATCAATGTCGACGCCGCGTTCCGCCCCAGCCGAACGATTCCGATTCCCGCCGTCCAGGCTTCAAGCCTGGGGTCTTTCGCGGGCCTCATAGGCGCGGCGTCGATCTGTCATTTCGAGGTCCTTCTGGGCCGCGACAATCTTCAACTCATCTAGTCGGGCCGTGACCTTGAACGTGATGGACCTGCAGCGCCGCGCTTTGGTCGGCGGCGTTCTGGCGGCTTTGGGCGGCGTCAGACCCGCTTTGGCCTCAAAAGCCGACCGCGCCTGGTCTGCCTGGCGGCCCGGCCTTCTGGACATCCACCACATCAGCACCGGAAGGGGCAACGCGACCTTCATCGTGACGCCCGGCGGCAACACCATGCTGATCGATGCGGGCGAACTGGACCCTGCGAATTTTGATCGCTTCGCGCCCCTTGAGCTCGGAGCCGAACGCCCTCGACTCGGCGCGGGGGCAGGGCGCACGATCGCCCGCTACATCGCCCGACACGCCCCCGCGGGAGCCGCCCCTCGGATCGACCAGGCGCTGATCACACACTACCATGACGACCATGTCGGCGCGCCCCATGCCGGCGCCCCGAAAGCTACGGACGGCGACTATCGGCTCACCGGTATCAGCGCCGTGTCCGCCGCTGTGCCGATTGGACGCCTGCTCGATCGGGGGGATCAGGGCGGTGTGGCCTCGGAAGGTCAGGATGCGACCTACTGCAACTATCTCGCTTTCACGCTGGCCGCGGCCCGGCGAGGCGTCATCCGTGAGACGCTCCAGGCCGGTTCAGGCCAGCAGATCCCGTCCGAGGCGTCCTCGGGCGGGACGCCTTTCTCTGTCCGCGTCGTCAAGGCGGGTCGCTGGCTCTGGACGGGGCAGGGCGACGCCGCGACGCCCCTGGTTTCCGCCGAAGATCTGGCGAGGTCTGGGCGCTCGGCCGAGAACGCGCTGAGCGTCGCCATCCTGCTCGATTATGGCCGCTTCAAGTATTTCTCGGGCGGCGACAATAGCGGCCTGGGCCGCCCCGAACACCCCGCCTGGCAAGACGTCGAGACCCCTCTGGCGAAGGTTGTCGGCCCAGTCGAGGCGATGACGCTGAACCACCATGGCAATCGCGACGCCAACAACAGCGCGCTTTTGGAGGCGTTGAGGCCAAAGGTGATCGTCCAGCAATGCTGGACGTCCGATCAGCCGGGGCAGGAGGTGGTCCAACGTCTGGCGCGGGCCAGGCCGACGCCGATAGTCCTCGCCACCCAGTCCTTTCCGTCTACCTTGGCGGCGATTGGTCCTCCCATGCGCAAGCTGTTTCAGCCGCGCACAGGGCATGTCGTGATCCGGGTCGCCCCGGACGCCACCTACGAAGTGGCGGTTCTGGACGACAGCGCCGACACGCCGGACGTCCTGTGGCGAACCATGGCGTCGGCGTGATCGCCATCTGGCGCAGGGTTTTCGCCACCATCCTGGCGTTCAGCTCGGGCCGCTAGCCTCGCGTCTGAAACTATACCTCTCCGCCGATCCGCTCGATCTCGTCGGCCAGGGCCGAAAGGTCTAGAATTCGCAGGGTGCGGCCGGTCTGGGAGACGATCTTGAGGCCAGCCAGCCGGTTCAGTTCGCGGGTTACCGCCTCGCGCTGACTGCCAACCAGAACGGCCAGCTCGGCATGGGTGGGGCAGGGGTGGATCGTGGCCTGCGGACCCTCGCCGCCCGCCAGGGTCGCCATGCGCAGAAGCTCGATATCGACGCGACAGGCTACCGAGACGGCGTTGAGTTCGAACAGTCGATCGGTCAGGGAGCGGGTCAGCCCCGCCAGATCCTCCAGGATCGCTCGCATGAAACGGGGCGACTGTTCGAAAAGGCTCTGGATCAAGGGTTGAGGCAGGCGGGCGACACGCACGTCTTCCAGCGCCACGACGTTCACCGAACGGGGCAGGCCGTCGATCGCCGAGATCTCGCCAAAATAGCTTCCCGCCGAAATACGCCGATAGCCGACCTCGCGGCCCGACCGGGCGTATTGATTGGCCAGCAGAGCGCCCTTCAGCAGCAGATAGATGCCGCCGTTTTCATCCAGGCGTTGGATGATCAGTTCGCCCTTGCCGTGGTGAAAGTGCTCGATTCGCGGCGCCAGGGCCTCGATTTCATCGGGCGTCATGTGCCGGAACAGCCTGTTGGCGCGATAGTCGCCTTCAGGCGGCGGCGCGATCGGCGTATGGCTCGGAGCGAGCGGGGGCGAAGGTGGAATCACGGCCATCGGGAACGCTCCTGCACTGTCGATCTGGGGACGACGAATGGATAGCCGACCGCGATACCGGGCCTTTATCAGCTATAGCCATCACGACCGCAAAGCCGCTGAATGGGTTCATCGCGCGCTTGAGACCTATCGTGCGCCGCGCCGCTTGACCACCGCCGACGGCGGCGCGCCGACGCGGAGGCTGACGCCGATCTTCCGAGACCGCGACGAGCTGAGCGCCTCGCCGGATCTGGGCGAGGTGATCCGCGATGCGTTGGACCGCTCGGACGCCCTGATCGTGCTCTGTTCCCCGGCGTCGGCGAGCTCTCGCTGGGTGGATCAGGAGGTCGCTTATTTCCTGAAGACCCACGGGCTTGTCCAGATCATCTGCGTCATCACGCCAGCGACGCCGACCGGCGCGCCGCTGATCGAGGCCTTGCCGCCGACCCTGCGCGCGACGCTGGCGCCGAACGCCGAGCCCCTGGCCGTGGATCTGCGGCGCGGCGGCGACGGTCCTCGGCTGTCGCGACTGAAGATCGCGGCGAGGCTATTGAACGTCAGCCTCGACCAACTGGTCCAGCGCGACGCTCGGCGCGGCATGCGACTGATGGCGGGCTTCGCCACCGGAGCATTGATGGTGACGATCGTCATGGGGGCGATGACCATCGCCACCCTGAAATCACGTCAGATCGCCCGTGACCAACGCGACGAGACCGAGGCTCTCGTGGCCTACATGTTGGGCGACCTGCGCGAGCAGCTGGAGCCGGTGGGGCGCCTGGACATCCTGGACGGTGTGGGCGTCAGGGTGCTGACCTACTACGGCAAGGCGCGCCCCGATCAGCTTGACGACAGGGCTTTGACCCAACGCGCCAAGGCCCAGACGCTGCTGGGCACGATCCGCGAGCAGCGTGGCGATCTGGCCGGCGCTCGCGACGCCTTCGGTCAGGCCGCGTCCACCACCCACGAACTGGCCGCGCGCGCGCCCAACAATGGTGAGCGCATTTTTGACGAGGCGCAGAACGTCTATTGGCTGGCCTATATGGAAAGGCGTCAGGGCAACGCCGTTGGGGCCGAGCGCGGCTTCAAGCGGTACGACCAGTTGGCCCAATCCCTTGTCGCGCTAGACCCGGGTCGGGCCGACTGGCGGCTGGAGGTCGCCTACGCCAAGAGCAATCTCGGCACTCTGTTGCTGGAGCAGGGGCGGGCGCAGGAGGCGCTGACGACCTTTCGCGCCGCGCTGGCCGCTTTCGAGGCCGAACGCGCCCGGGCCCCCAACAACCAGGATCGCGTGGTCGACGTCGTGGATGCTCATGCCTGGGTGGCCGACTGCCTGGTCAAGTTGGGCCGTCCCCGCGACGCCTATGCCGAGCGCGAGGGCGCCGCGAACCTCCTGGCCCGGACGGCGGCGAAGGCGTCTGCGGACAAGCCGCTGGCCGCGAGCAGCCTGGGCGTTCAGTTGGCCCTCGCCCGTCTGGAGCTGGATCTGGGGAGGGTGACGCAGGCGCGCGCGCGGTCGGCCGCCGCCATACGGGGCTTGCGCGAACTGGTGGCTCTGGATCCGACCAATACGCGATGGCTGGAATATCTGCTGGCGGGGCAAATAGATGCTGCCGATCTCGCCGCCTGGTCGGGCCCGCTGGATCAGGCGCGCACCGCCCACGCTCAGGCCGCCGCGATGCGGACGAAGCTGCGCACGGGCGACGAGGCCCAGGTCTGGCGCGCCGATCTGGACGGTCGTCTTGAACAACAGGGGATCCTTTTGGCGCGTCTCGGCGGCGACGCGCCGCGGGCCCAACGCCTGGCGCTGGCGCTGCGGGATCGGCTGGAAGCCATGCCGAACACGCGCGAAGCTGTGGCCGAGCGAGCTACCCTCTACGGCGTGGCCTATCTGGCTTCAGAGCAGCCGGCGGCGGCGATAGCGGCCTTGGCGCCGCGGCGCGGATCGCTATCGCCGGCCGGCCTCGACATTCTGGCGCGGGCGTATCTGGGGCAGGGGCGGCGCGACCTGGCCGCCGCCATCGTGCGGGATCTCAAGGCGCAGGGCTACGCCCATCCAGGCTTCCTTGCCTTTTGGCAAGATTCGCCCCTAGCTGGCATGGCAAGTCAAGGGAACCCAAAGTGACAGAACCCACGCCCACCCGCGTCGTTGAACTGCTTGTCGGCATTGCAGACAACATGAACTTCATGAACGTCCTCGATCCGGAAAACCCGATTCCGCTGGCGCTGGACTTGAGTTCGCGCTGCGAACTGGTCTTCAGGCTCAGCGACAGCCTCATCGACGCCGGCTGGACGTTCCAGCGGCGACCGATCGTCATCAAGGATGATTTCGGGGTGAACTTTTCGAGCTATGTCTGGGTCAATCAATGGTTCGGCTCTCCGCTGCCTCCGCGCTCGTGCTTCAAGATCATCTACGAATGTGTTCGGATGGGTGAGTACGAATACAGCCTGTTCATGGCCGACTCGCTGGATCAGCACATCACGCTGGATCCGAAGATCACGAACGGCACGGGCAAGGTTCCCTGAGCGAGCCGGCGGCTTTCGACAAGAATGACATCGCCGCGCTGATCCAGCGCGGCGAGATCCTCGCCGCCTACGACATGGCCCGAGCCGCGCTGGAGGCGGGCGATGCGTCCCGCGCGACCGCCTACAGGGCAGTGCTTTGCCTGGCGAGGGCCGGCGCGGTCGATTTCGCGCGCACCGAATATGTTCGCCTCGGGCTGGATCGGGTCGACGACGATCCCGACATCATCGCTCTGGGCGCGCGCCTCCTGAAGGATGTCGCCCTGGCGGCGCGAGGTCCGCGTAGGACGGCGTTCGCCAGGGCCTCGACCCGCCGGTATCGGGCGCTCTTCGAACGGTTTGGCGGTTTGTACGGCGCGGTCAACGCCGCGACCATGACACTCGTCGCCGGAGATCGCGCGGGCGCGCGAGCCCTTGCGGCGGCCGTGCTCGTTGCGCAGGCATCGGAACTGGCGGGCGAGGCGGCCTATTACGAGGCCGCCAGCCGGGCTGAGGCGCTGTTCCTGACGGGGCGCCTTGAAGACGCGCGTGAGACCCTGGCCAAAGCCCTGGTTCGCGCGCCGCGGGCCTTCGCGGCCCACGCCTCGACCCTGCGTCAGCTGGAAATGCTCTGCGGCGAGACTGGCGTTGATCCGGCCTGGCTCTCTGCCTTCCGACCGCCGGTCTGCGCCCATTTCACCGGTCACATCCTGGACGCCTCGCGTGAAGTCGCCCTGACCGATGGTCTGGACAGCGACCTGAGAGACAAGGCGGACCTCGCGGTGCGGGAGCAGGGGATCGGTTTTGCCTATGGCGGCCTGGCCGCCGGCGCCGACATCGTCTTTGCGGAGGCTCTGCTGGAGGCGGGCGCCGAGCTGCACCTGATCCTGCCGGTGAACCTAGAATCCTTCGTCTCGGTGTCGGTCGCCCCCTTCGGTCGAGCCTGGGGCGCGCGGTTCGAGCGCTGCTTCGCCCGCGCCACCTCCGTGCGCTACGCGTCGCGAGACCCCTATGCCGGCGACGAACAGGTCTTCGCCTATGCCAGCCAGATCGCCATGGGTTGCGCGGTGTTACGCGCCCAGACCCTGGCGACCGAGGCCGTACAGGTGGCGGTCTGGGATGGCCACGCGGCCCCGGGGCCGGCCGGCGTGGCCGTGGATCTGGCCTATTGGGCCAAGGGCCTCCGCCGACAGGTGGTTATCCCGGTTCGACGTCCGCCGCCATCTCTCGCCGCGGGATCATCCGCGCGAGACGCGAGCGCGTCCGTCTCGCGCGCCATGAAGGCCATGCTCTTCGCCGACGTGAAGGGGTTTGGAGCGCTGCGCGACGACCAGATTCCAGCCTTCATCGAGGCGGTGATGGGGCGAATGGCCAAGGTGGTCGAAGGGCTCGATGCGCCTCCGTGTCACGTCGAGACCTGGGGAGATGGCCTCTTTCTTGTCTTCGACCAGCCGATCGACGCCGCCGTCGCGGCCTTGGCTCTGCAGGAAGCCCATCGCGCGCTGGATCTTCGAAGCCTTGGCCTGCCGCGCAGTCTGGGCCTGCGCATCGGCGGCCACTATGGGCCGGTGCACCTGACGACCAATCCGCTGACCAAGACCCCGGCCGTCGTTGGCGCTCACGTCGTGGTCGCCGCGCGTATCGAGCCGGACGTCGCGCCGGGTTCGGCCTGCGTCAGCGAAGCCTTGGCCGGGGCGCTGGCGACCTTTCACGGGGACCGCGTCCGTTGCGGCTATGTCGGGCGCACCCAAGGAAGCAAGGGCTTCCCGGAAACCCCCATCTTCAACCTCACGCGCGCCTGACGTCTCCACGGCGGAGCGGATTGGCGCTCTAATTTCCGGGGATGTGCGGATCCGCACAGTCAGGCGTCGATGGCTCGGACATGTTTCCGGTCGTAGGCCGCGACGGCAACAGTCCA
Source organism: uncultured Caulobacter sp. (assembly GCA_964427205.1). Classification (GTDB taxonomy): domain Bacteria; phylum Pseudomonadota; class Alphaproteobacteria; order Caulobacterales; family Caulobacteraceae; genus Caulobacter. The sequence continues at coordinate 98,310 of CAYRTE010000003.1, read as the reverse complement.
GGCGGCTCGAGAACCTCTCTGTCGACCGCCATCGTTGGAGTGCCGCCAAGACCTACACAGCAATCGGCCCGCCACCGCTGGCCGCTTTCGCCGCCTCCGGACCCGACTGCCCCTTCGGTCGGGTCCACCCCCTCGAACATCCTTCCAGGTCGCGCCGTCGACGGACCGCGCGCCTTCCCGTTGCATCAGGAACCTCGCCATGTCTCTCGACGCAGCCGTCCTTGGGGAACCTCCGATCGCCCAGGACGACTTCTCCGACGCAATTGTCTCCGACCCCGCGGCGAGCATCCTCAAGCATGCCGTGAAGATCTGGGCCCGCGATCACGGCTTCACGGAGGACGACATTTCCTCCCTGACCGAAAGGGTCGTGGCCTTCACCTGTTCGGCGATCCTCGCCGGCCAACGCAAGGTTCAGGTCGTTGGCTAGTCTCTCGCTGTTCAAGGTTCCTGGGGCGATCCTCGCCCATGCCAGGACCCTGATCGTCGGCGGCGATGGAAGCGCCGCGCCGCCGCGAACGGAAGACCCGCCATGCGCTTCCAGGCCTGACCTCAGTGCGGAGTGGGATGTCATGACGCAGGACAAGACTTTTTGGGCGATGTTGGCCGGCGCCGACAGGCGGCTGGCCGAACTCCGGCGCGCGATCGATGAAGCCGCGGCGGAGACGATGGCGCGCGAGACCAGGGCAGATTCCTCGCCGGGCGAGAATGTCCATCTCGGCGAGAGCCGATTTGAGGCGGCCAATCGGAAAATCGCCGACGCGCTTAAGGCTGAGAAGTCATAATCTTCGCCGCTGAAGCAAGCGGCGGTCCGGTGCGTCCTGGATTGAAGACTTCGAGTATAGGGCTGACGCCGGCCTGTTGAGCTTCGCGCCAGAGCAGGGGCCAGGCGCCCGCCTTTGGGCGCCTGGCGGCGCGGGCCAGAAAATGCTGACTTGGCGCGTGACTGTCACATCGATTTGCTAGCTCACTTGACCATGATGTTGGCGACCCATGAGCGAGCCCTGTGGCTGGCGCGGCACGTGCTTCCGCATGAGCCGGCTCTGCGCGCCTGGCTCAGCCGGCGCCCGCTGGCGGGGCTGGAGATCGACGACGTCGTTCAGGAGACCTACGCAATTCTGGCCGGACTTGAGCGGGTCGATCACGTTCTGACGCCGCGCAACTACATGTTCGAGGTGGCCAAGTCCGTTATCCTGCAGGCCCTGCGGCGCCGTCGCATCGTGGCCTTCGAAGCTCTGGCGGAAGCCGAGGGCCTGGAGCCCCCAAGCAGCGATCCCTCGCCCGAGACAATCGCCGCTGATCGTCAGGAACTGGGACGGCTGGCGGCGTTGATCGCCGGTCTGCCGACCAAGTGCCGCGAGGCCTTCACCCTGCGCAAGGTGCATGGCCTGTCGCAGCGTGAGGTCGCCCGCCGCATGGGCGTCTCGGAGAACACAGTCGAAAAGCACGTTGGCAAGGGCATCGGCGTCTTGATGGATGCGATGGGGCGTGGCGGAAACGGCCGCTTCAAGGCATCTAGAGATCGTGAAGACAGAGATCAGACCGAACTTGGCAACGACCCGAGACAGCAGCGCCGCCATTGACGCCGCCGCCGCCGCCTGGGCGGCGCGCGCCGATCGCGGTCCCTTGTCCGCCGAAGACCAGAAGGCCCTGGAGGCCTGGGCGGCCGTCGATCCCCGCCGGGCGGGAGCCTATGCCCGAGCCCTGGCGGTCAGCGCCCACGCTGATCGCGCCCGCGCGCTGGGCGAGGATTTCGCGCCGTCCCTGCATCCTGTCGCCGTCGCGGCGGGGCGACGCCGACTGCTGGTGACAGGCGGCGCGCTGGCCGCGTCCATCGTCGTCGGCGTTGTCGGCTACGAAACGGTGAGCTTCAGGGGCAGGGTGGTTACACGCCGGGGCGATATTCGTCGCGCGCCGCTGTCCGACGGCTCGGCCGTCACCCTCAACACCGATACGGCGATCCGGACGACGTTCAACGGTGAAATTCGGAGGGTGGAGCTTCTGCGGGGCGAGGCGCTGTTTGACGTCGCCAAGGATCCGGGGCGGCCCTTCGTCGTCGTCGCGGGGCAGGTGCGGGTGCGCGCGGTGGGCACCAGCTTCACCGTCCGCGCCCATGACGATGGCGAGATCAGCGTGCTGGTGCGCGAGGGGGTGGTCGAGGTGTGGCGAGGGCAGAGCGGCCCACCGCTTCGCCTGCAGGCCCAGACCGCGACGAAGGTCGATGCGGCCGGACCGCTGCGAGCCATCTCGGTCGCCGCCTCGGCGGTCGACGGGGCCATCGCCTGGCGGCAAGGCCAGATCGATCTGGATGGCCTGACCCTGGGCGAGGCCGCGGCCGAGTTCGCGCGTTATTCGGATCGCCGCATCGTGGTCGACGATCCCGCCGTGGCCCGCCTGAAGATGACGGGCCTGTTTTCGGCCAGCGACCCCGACGGGTTCGCGCGGGCCGCGGCGCTCAGCCTGGGCCTGATCGCCACGCCACAGGCCGATGGCGTGCGTCTGGAGCGCGGCGCGCCTTCCTGAAGTTTTTTTCCGCGGCGGCATGGTGGAAGCCGCGCGCCCCGGCATCCAAGCCGATGAGACCCGGCGCGAGGCCGGAGCCAGTCGGGGGCGACCATGTCGATGACACGCAAACTGAAACTGACCTGCGGCGCGGCCGCATTGTCGCTGCTCGTCGCCTGGCCGGCGGCGGCGCAGCAGCGGACCTTCGATGTGCCGGCTCAAGGCGCGGCCTCGGCCATCTCAGCCTTCGCGCGCCAGGCCGGCCTGCAGGTGGTGGCCCCGGCCGATGGCTTGCAGGGCATCCGCACCCCGGCGCTGAAGGGCTCGCTGGACGCGCGCGCCGCGCTGCGCCAGCTGATCGCCGGCACCGGCCTGGAGATCGTCTCTGACACCGGTGGCGTCATCGTCCTGCGCCGCGCCGCAACGCCGACCTTGGCCGAGCCCGAGCCGGAGACGGCCGCGCTGGACACCATCGTTGTCACCGCCCAGAAGCGCGAGGAGTCGGCCCAGAACGTGCCGATCTCCCTGACCGCCTTCTCCAGCCGGGCCATCGAGACGTATCGCCTGGAAAGCCTGCGCGATATTTCGCGTCTGACTCCGGGGCTGCTGGTCTCGTCCTTCAGCCAGAGCAGCCCGACCATCGCCATTCGCGGGGCGACCAACACCTTTACCCAGATCGGCGCCAACAAGCCTGTCGCCGTCGTGATCGATGACCTGTTCATTCCGCGCAACAGCGCCGCGACCTTCGAGCTCTATGGCCTCAATTCGGTGCAGGTCCTGAAGGGGCCGCAGGGCACGCTGTTTGGCCGCAACGTCACCGGCGGCGCCATTGTGCTCGACACCGGCAAGCCCGCCTTCAATGACCAGACCGCCTCGATCCGCGTGGGCGGCGGCGACTATGGTCTGCGGCAGGTCGACGGTCTGGCCGACCTGCCGGTCGGCGATCGCCTGGCCTTTCGGCTGGCCGGTTCGCTCAAGACCCGTGAAGGCTATGGCAAGGATCGCCTGACCGGCCGCGAGCAGGACGACCTCGACAGCCAGAGCCTTCGCGGCCAGGCCCGTATCCAGGCCGGCGACGCGGTCGAGGTGCTGCTGGGCGCCGACTACAGTGATGACCACAACGGCGGCAGGACGCTGTCGTCCAAGGGCGCGGGATCGGACGGTGACCGCCGCACCTCCGAGCTGGGCTACGTTCAGGGCTTCGCCCGCAACCAGTTTGGGGCCTCGGCTCGGGTCTATTGGAACGCTCCGGCCGGGCAGGTGACCTCGGTCACCGGCTATCGCAAGTCGCAGTCGGGCGAGGACTATTCCGGCGTCGGCGCCAGCTATCGCTTCCTGACCGGGACCAACAGCCAGCAGGTCAATCGCGATGTCGACGATGTGGGCCTGCTGTCCCAGGAGATTCGCTATGCCAGCCCCAAATGGTCGCGCGGCGATTTCGTGGCCGGCGTCTACCTGGCCGACGAGGACGCCAAGCGCCAACTGACCACGCGTAGCCTGGCGGCGGTCACCGGCGTGGTCAGCGCCAACGTCCTGACCGACCAGGCGGTGAAGACCCGCAGCTACGCCGTCTTTCTGGATGGCGTGATCCACCTGCCGGCCGCCTTCGACCTGACCCTGGGCGCGCGCTATACCCATGATGAAAAGACCGCCTCGCTGGTCCGCACCGACTTCGTCCGCGCGGTCAACAGCTTCACCGCTCGCGACCTGAAGGCCGACTGGGGCGAGGTCACCCCGCGCGCGGTCCTGACATGGAAGCCGCGTGAGGATCTGTCGGTCTATGGCAGCGTGACGCGGGGCTATACGGCCGGCGGCTTCAACACCGATGCGGCCACACTGGCGGCTTTGACCAGGCCCTTCGATCCGGAGACCGTCACCAACTACGAGCTTGGCGTGAAGTCGCAATGGCTGGACGATCGCCTGCGGATCAATGGCTCGATCTTCCACATGGACTACAAGGACAAGCAGGAGCTGTTCTTCAACAACCTGACCCGCATCCTGACTATCACCAATGCCGGCCAGGCGACGGTGGAGGGCGCCGAGCTGGAGGTCAGCTATCGGCCGACGCCCTGGCTGAACCTGATGGCGAACTACGGCTATCTCGACACCGTCTATGATGACTTCGTGATCCCGGGTGGGGCGATCAACACCGGCAATCCGCTGGGCTCTTCGCCGCGCGAGAAGGGCGCGCTGGCCGCCGACCTGCGCGCGCCGCTGAACGAGGCGGGCTATCTGATCGGATCGGTCAGCTGGGCCTATACCGATGGGTACTATACAGGCGCGACCAAGGACCCGAACCTGCATGTCCAGTCCTACGCCCTGACCAACCTGTCGCTGGGCTACGAGACGCTGGATGGCGCCTGGCGGCTGACCGCCTGGGCCAAGAACCTGGGCGATGTCGACTATCTGCTGACCCCCTCGACCCAGGGCGTGCTGGGTGAGTATCTGGGCGAGCCCAGGACATGGGGCCTGATGCTGTCGGCGCGGTTCTAGCCGTGTCGCGCGGGGTGGATCGGCGCGGCGTCCTGCTGGGCGCCGCCGCCCTGGGCCTGGCGACGAGGCCAGCCTTTGCCGACGAGCGCGAGATCGATGTCGTCGGCCAACCGCTGCGGCCCTGGCGGCAGGGTAGCCTCGACATCCATCACATCGCCACCGGCCGAGGCGACTCCACTCTGATCATCGGTCCCGACGGCACCAGCCAGATGATCGACGCCGGCGCTTCGGCCACGCCACCGCCGGCCGCGCTCGACATCCGTCCGGGGCCGGAGCGCCGGGCTGGAGAGTGGATTGGCCGCTACGCGCGCCGGCATCTCAAGGCCGCCGGCAATCCTGGCCTTGACAGCCTCCTGGTCAGCCACCTCCATCCCGACCATCTGGGCGATGTCACCGACGCCGCGCCCCTGACGCCCGATGGCGGTTATCGACTGACGGGCGTCAGCGACGTGGCGGCCCTGCTGCCGATTGGCCTCATCGTCGATCGCGGCTATCCCGACTATGCCTATCCACGCCCCTGGACCGCGCCGTTCGCGCAGAACTACGAAGCGTTCATCCGGGCGCGCGTGGCGGGTGGCGGCAGGGTGGAGCGGTTTCGGGTGGGCGCTCTGGACCAGTTCGCGCTGCGCCACCGCCCGGCCGACTATCCCAGCTTCGCCGTCCGCAATCTGGCGGCCAATGGCGAGGTCTGGACCGGGAAGGGAACGCGTCAGCTGTTTCCGCCGCTCGACAGGCTGGCGTCGGAGGATATCCCCGACGAGAACGTCTGCTCGACCGCCATTCATCTGCGCTACGGCGGCTTCGACTATTTCGCGGCCGGCGATCTGACCAGCAACAGCTTCGATGGCGCTCTGCCATGGCGCGACGTGGAGACGCCCGCCGCGGAGGCGGCCGGGGCGGTGGATGTCGCGGTGGCGCCGCATCACGGCATGTTCGACGCGACAGGGGCGGGGGCCGTGCGCGCGCTTCGTCCCCGCATATGGGTGATCCTCGGCTGGCATGCGGCCCATCCCAGCATCACGACGCTGGAGCGGATTTTCAGCCAGAGGCTCTACCCCGGTCCCCGGGAGGTGTTCGCCACGGGCCTTTCGCCCGCCAACGCGCTGGCCCACAAGCGGCTGACCGATCGCTTCGCCGGTTCCTCGGGCCATGTCATCCTGCGGGTCGCGCCAGGTGGAAATCTGTATCGCGTGGTGGTGACCGACAATGGTGACGAGGCTGATCGCGTCCTGGCCACCTTCGGCCCCTTCACGTCCCGGGCATGATTGCGCGTTTGCCAGTCGGGGCAAATCACAGTGGGAAGGAGATGGGATTTTGGAGTGTGGGCGATGAGGCTGGGCAAGAAGCGCTTTGGGGCTCTGTTGGGCATGGCCGCGGTCAGCGGGCTTCTGGCGGCGACGGCCGCTCGAGCAGCGCCCGAGCCGTCGCTCCAAGACAAGGCCGCCGCGCGATTTGACGCTGTCGTCCACGACCGCGCCCAATTGCGCCTGTTCCTGAAGACCATGCCCAAGGGCGGCGATCTTCATAACCATCTGTGGGGCGCGCCCTATGCGGAGGATTTCCTGGCCTGGGCCGCCGCCGATGGACAATGCCTTACCACCGGGGCGAAGCCCGCGATCGTCACCGGACCTTGCGACGGGCCGGGCAAGGCTTCGGCCAAGGACCTGGGGCGGCGCGACCCGGCCCTCTATAGTCGGGCGATCGACGCCTTGTCGGTGCGCAACTATGCGCCGGGCGCGGATGGCGCGGCCGCTTCCGGCCATGATCAGTTTTTCTCGACCTTTGGCAGGTTCGCCGCCTCGGCGACGGGCAATATGGGGCCGATGATCGCCGTGACCCGCGACCAAGCCGCCGGGGATCATGTCAGCTACGTCGAGAGCTCGGCCAATCCCAACGCCATGCGGGCCTTCGCCACGGCGGGACAGGCCGATTGGGACGGTGATTTCGAGCGCGGCCTCGCGCGCTTGGCGCCGGGCCTGCCGGCCATGGTCGCCAAGGTCCGGCTCGAGATGGACGCCGCGCTCGCCGAGGCCGATCGTCGCCAGGGTTGCGCGCCGGGCGTCGCGCCCTTGCCCGGTCCCTGCCAGGTGACGCTGGGCTTCCAGCCATTCGTCGAACGAGCTCAGCCGCCGGGCTTCGTCTTCGCCCAGATGCTGGCGGCCTTCGCCCTGGTCCAGGCCGATCCGCGCTTCGTGGGGGTCAATATCGTCAATCCGGAGGACGACCCGATCTCGCTGGCCGACTATTCGCTGCACATGCGGATGTTCAGGTTTCTGGGCGCCCGCTATCCCAATACGCCGCTGGCCCTGCACGCTGGCGAACTGACCCTGGGGCTGGTCCCGCCGCGTGATCTCGCCTTCCACATTCGCGAGGCGGTCGAGGTCGCGGGCGCAAGGCGCATCGGCCATGGCGTGGACATCGCCTATGAGGACGGAGCCCAGGCGCTGCTGGCGCGCATGGCCCGCGATCGCGTGGCCGTGGAGATCAACCTGACCAGCAACGACGTCATCCTGGGGGTAAAGGGCGCCGATCACCCCATCGGTCTCTATCGTCTGGCCGGGGTGCCCGTGGTGTTGTCGACCGACGACGAAGGCGTCTCGCGCATCGACATGACCCACGAATACCTTCGCGCCGCGACCGAGCATGGCCTGCGCTACGCCGACCTCAAGGGCATGGCCCGCGACAGTCTGGAATATGCGTTCCTGCCCGGCGCCAGTCTCTGGATCTCCAAGGGCGTCCGCGTTCAAGCCTGCGCCGAGGGCGGCCCGGCTTGCGACGCCTTCCTGGCCAGGAGCGCGAAGGCCAGCGCGCAGTGGAGACTTGAACGGGATTTCGAAGCTTTCGAACGATCGCTCAACCCGCACTAGGGTCCGCGCTGTCGCGGGCCGCCGCCGCAACAGGCCACAAGGCTCCATCGCGGCGAAGAGAGGGGCTTTGTGGCTCAGGGCTGGGGGCGGGCCCGGGTTCGCGAGCCATCGACGATCGTCTGTCCCGGATGGAGCACCACGCGCTCGCCTGGCTTCAATCCGGATCGAACCTCGGCAAATTCTCCGTTGTTCTGACCGATCTCGACCTGTCGCAAACGGGCGCGGCCGCCTTCGACCCTGAACACCGCCCATTGTCCCTGATGCCGGAACAGGGCGGACACGGGCGCACGGACCACGGTCTCCGCCCGCCAGACCGTGACCGCCGCCTCGACCCGATAGCCGTGGCCGACCGCCGCCCAGGCCGCGGGAGGATCGACGGGATCGATGATCACATTGACCCGTTGCTCTTCGACGCCCAGGGCCGAGATCTTGAGGAAGCCATAGGGTTCGACCTTCCGGACACGGCCCCTGACCGCGGGTCCGTCTCCCCAGGCGTCGATCACGGCGGGCGCCCCCTCGGAGATTCGCGCCGCGTCGCTCGACAACAGTTCGGCCACCACCTCAAGATCGTGCGGGTCGCCGATCTCGATCACCGGCGCGCCCTGGACGATGACGCTTTCACTCTCCTGAAGCACCCGCAGCACCCGGCCCGTCACCGGCGCGCGAATGGCCACGGCGCGGCCGCTGGAACTGGCCGCCGCCGGCTCGATCAAGCGCACGCGCGCCGCCTCAAGGGCCGCTCGCCGGACTCCGACTCCGGCGCGCGCGTTGTTCGCGGCCGCGACGGCGGTGCGGACGTCCAGGCGGGATTGATCCAGGGCGCTTCGCGACGCGACATCCGCCGCGAACAGGGTCTCGATGCGGTCGGCCTCGATCCGCGCATGGGCCAGTCGGGCTTCGGCGCCTTCCAGCTCGGCGTCCGCAAGGGCCAGGGCGGCTTGCGCCGAGCGGACCGCGGCCTGGATTTCTTCGCGGGACCGCTCGTCCACGAAGGCCGCCGGGGCCGGCTGGATGATCGCGATTACCGCTCCGGCCTTGACCGGCTCGCCCGCGCGGTTGCCGATCCGCAGCAACCGACCCGAGACAGGAGCGGACACCACATAGACATTTCGCGCCCGCGTGCGCGCCTCGTCACGAACGGCGACCGTGAGAGGGCCGCTTGTGACCTCGCCCAGGTCCACCAGCACCGGCCGCGGGCGGAAGGCGAAGACCAGCAGCGCCGCCAGAGCCAGCGCGACGACAGCCCAGAACACCGTCCGGAACTTGGGTTTGAACCAGCTTGTCGTCACGGGGCTATTCTCCGGTCTTCAAGGCTTCGGCCAGGTCGAGCCGGTCTATCTGACGCCGCACCATCAGGCTCGCCACGACCGTGATCGCGAGCACCACCGCCCCGGCCATGCCAAAGGTCGCTGGAGCGACGGCGAAAGGCAGTCGAAACAGGTCAGAGCTCATGGCGTGGGCGAGATATCCAGCCAGGCCGGCGCCCGCTGCGGCGCCAAGCGGTAGGGCGAGGAGCGTCAGGAAGGCCACTTCGCCGAGCAGTATGTAGGACACGTCGGTGCGTGAGAAGCCGAGCACCCGCAGCGAAGCCAGCTCTCGCTGGCGCTCGGCGAAGGAAATGCGCACCGTGTTGTAGACCACGCCCGAAGCGATCAGGCCGGCGAAGAAGAAAAAGGTCAGGATGGACCTGCCGAGGTTCTCATCGAGCATGGCGGCCAGACGTTTGACGGCGTCGGCCTGCAAGCCCACGCCGGCGACAGAGGGCGTCTCCTTCAGTCGGGCATAGAGACTGGCGGTCCGGTCTGTGTCGACCGTCAGCCAGGCCCCTGACACCTGGGCTCCTTCGCTCAGCGCCCGGTTCAGGTCCTCGATCCGCATCCGCGCGCCGGAGCCGACATAGCTGGGGGTGACGGCCGAAACCGGAAGCGCGAGCAGGGGCCGCCGACCTTCGGTGACCTGCGCCTCGACGGTGTCGCCCGCCTCGATCTGGAGCTTGGCGGCCAGGTCGCTGGACAGGACCAGGCCGCCGGGATGCGGCCAGACTGGCTGATTGCGCGCATCGACCATCCTCGACAGGACGCCGTCCAGCGGCGCGCCGGTGATCACCGCGCGCTCCTCGCGGGCGCCGTGGCGAAGACGGACCGGGACGACGCGAAAGGGCTCGGCCGCCAGCACGCCGTCCTCGCGGGCGAGACTGAACAGGGCGGCGCGCGGCCTGGGGTCGACGAAGCTCACCGACACATCGTGAGGGTTGGAGACGTTGAAGCTGGAGTCGATCATCACCTCGATCCCGTCCATCATCGACATCGTGCCGATCAGGAGAGCGCCGGAGGCCGCGATGCCGGCCACGGTCAGGGCGGCGCGCCAGGGCCAGCGGATGATCTGGCGCAGGATCATGCGCGATTGCTGGTCGAGGACCTTCATCCCGGTGATCCACGCCCCCGCGGCGCGAGAATAGTCGGGTGGGCGAGCGGGGGTCATCGCTTCGGCCGGGTTCAGGGCGGCGGCCCGCCGCACTGCAAGGGCCGCTCCGCCCATCACGGTCAGCATCGCCACGCCGACCACGGTGGCGTAGTCGGCGGGGTCGGCTTGGAACAGCAGGAACGGGAAGCGATAGTATTCCATATAGAGTTCCGCCATGGCCCGGCCGAGCCAGATCCCCGCCGCGCCTCCGATCAGCACCCCCATGGCCGCGATGACGGCGACCAGTTTGAGATAGTGTCCGATGATGTCGCGGTCCCGGTATCCGAAGGCCTTCAACAGACCAATGCCGGCGCGCTGGACGGCGATCAGCCTTGAAACCACGACATTGACCAGAAAGGCCGCCACCAGCAGGAAGATCGGCGGGAGCACGCGCCCCATGGTCGCCAACTGGTCGATCTCGCTGGACACGAAGGCGTCCGAGATCTGGTCGGCGCGGCCATAGGCGCCCGGCGCGCCATAGGGCTCCAGAAGGCGATCCAGTTGGGCGATCACCGCCGGCTCCGAGGCGTCGCGAGAGAGGCGCACAACGGCCTCGTTGAACGCCTCGTCCTGGTTCACGGCTTGCGCAAGGGCGCCCTGGCGCATCCACAGGACGCCGAACAGCCGGTCATCGGGAACGAACTGGCCCGGGCCGATGGCGTAGACGTGTTCCGGCGACAGAGCGACCCCGACCACTGTCAGGCGGCGGCGTCCGCCGTAGAGGGTAACCGGTACGGTATCGCCGATTTCGAGCCGGTGGGCGTCGGCGAAGGCCCGCAGGACCACCGCCTCGTTCCGCTGACCCGGCGCGGGAAGGCGGCCGTTGACCAGGTGGAGTCGATTGACGGTCGCCTCGCCTACGTCCGGCAGGGACAGGACCTCGCCCGAAGCGGGCGCGCTCATCCCCTCCATCGCGAAGAGGGCGGGTATCCGGATTCGGATCGCCGCCGCCTGGACACCTTCGATGGCCCGGATGTCATTGATCAGACGCCGCGGCGCCCGCACCGTCGGCGCCCAGATGTCGGCGAACAGATTGCGCTCGTAGTAGGCGCGTCTGGTCTCTTGCAGCGAGCTCAGCATCCCGGTGGCGAGCAGATGGACGGCGACACCGCCCGCGATGACAAACGCGATCGCCAGCGCCTGGGTCTTCATGCGCCAGAGCTCTCGCGCCAGCTTGCGGTCTAGCGCGCCCATCCAGGCCGGCGGACGCTTCACCAGGAGATCTCGGCGGGCAACCGCTTGTCGGCGTTCTCGCGAACCTCGCGCACCCGCCCATCGGCGAACATCACCACGCGGTCGGCGATGGCGGCGATTCCGGCGTTGTGCGTGATCAACAGGGTCGTGGCGCCCAGGGTGTCGTTGACGGTCTTGAGCGCCTCCAAAACCCGCACGCCGGTGGTGGAATCCAGAGCGCCCGTGGGCTCGTCGCAGAGCAGGACGGACGGCTGCTTGGCCACGGCCCGCGCGATGGCCACGCGCTGCTGCTCACCGCCGGACAGTTGGGCCGGAAAGTGATCCAGACGATTTTCCAGGCCAACCATGGCCAGGGCGTCTTCCGGGCTCAGGGGAGCCTCGGCGATCTCGGTGACAAGGGCGACATTCTCGCGCGCTGTCAGGCTTGGCATCAGATTATAGAACTGGAAGACAAACCCGACGTGTCTGCGGCGATATTCGGTCAATTGCCGCTGGTCCGCCCGACTTATGTCCTCCCCCCGGAACAGGACTTCGCCGCTGGTCGGCGTGTCCAGCCCGCCGAGGATGTTCAGGAAGGTCGACTTGCCGCTGCCGGACGCGCCCAGCACCACGACCATCTCGCCATCCGGCAGATCGAGATCCACGCCGCGGAGAGCCTGGACCGTCGCCTGACCCGAACCGTAGACCTTCGTCACGCCGCGGGCGCGAAAGCACAGCCGGGATATCGCCGGGGATTCCTGGCCGCCAGACGCGGGAGATCGCTTTGTCCTCATTGGCATGGGCGGGGATGATCCAGATTGGTCGAGGCAAGATGACACCAAGCCAGGCCAGGATCGTGATCTGGATCAAGCAAGTCCTGTTTCGCGTCTCAGCCGAGGCGCGGCTGATCGCTTCGCCGACCGACCCCGATAGGCGAGGGCGGTCGGCGGGCGATAGCGGGGCTATTTCTTCTTGATCAGGGTCGCCATGTCACCCTTGACGCTGGGGTTGGACGCATTGGCTTTCGGAGGGGCCGGCTTTTTCGATTTGCCCTTGGTCTCTTTCATGGTGCGTCTCTTTCCGTCACGCACGCTCGACTTGGCGGCTCGCCGTCGGTCGTGGCAACACTGCCGGCCGGGGACCGCCCAGGTGGCGATCCGTGCAACACGACGATCGACAGTCTCGCACGTCCTCCGCTCTGGCGGTGGGTAATCGTCCGGACGCTGGAGGTCTCTTGGAAGGTGATGCGAATGAAACCGATCCTGGCGCTCTGCGCGATGGCCTGGCCGGCCGCCGCGCCGACCACGGCGTCGGCCCAGTCCGCCGCTGGCCAGTTCTTCGAGCGGCTTCGCGGGCTCTGCGGTCAGAGCTTCACGGGACGGGTGGTCACCGACGATCCGGCCGATGATGCGTTTCGCAAGGCCGAGCTGGTGATGACCGTGGCGAGCTGCGACACCCGCGAGATCCGCATCCCCTTCCGGGTCGGCGAGGATCGCTCGCGAACCTGGGTGATCACCCGGCAGGGCGAGGGGCTGTTGCGTCTGAAGCACGATCACCGCCACCCCGACGGCGTCGAGGATGACCTGTCGCGCTACGGCGGCGACAGCGTGGAGGATGGGTCCGCCACGGCGCAGAGCTTTCCGGTCGACGCGGAGTCGCGCGCCCTGTTCACGCGTCTGGACCGGGCTGTGTCCAACACCAATGTCTGGTCGCTGGAGCTGACCGGGGAAGCCTTCACCTATCAACTGGCGCGACCGGGGCGGCTGTTTCGCGTATCGTTCGACCTCACGCGACCGAGGTCGGCTCCCTAGTCGTCGCGGTCGGAATCTTCAGGCGCCCGTCATCAGGTGACGGCGTCAACGGCGGCATAGGCCGGTTCGTGCCAGACCTCGCCATCAATGATCTCGACCAGCCTGTCGACCGCGTCCCAGACGTCGACGAAGCGCAGGTGAAGCGGCGCGAAGCCAAAGCGCATGGTCGCCGGAGCCCGGAAGTCGCCGATCACGCCGCGCGCGATCAGGGCCTTCATGATCGGATAGCCCGAGGGGTGGTCATAGGCGATATGGCCGCCGCGATCAGCCGGATCGGCCGGGCTGCCGAGCACGAAGCCGGCGTTCGGCAGGCGCGCCGCCACCAGCGCCCCGAACAGCTGACCCAGGGCGACGGACTTGGCGCGAATGGCCAAGGTTCCCGCGCGCTCGATCATGTCGATCCCGGCCTCGGTGGCGACCATGCTGAGGATCGGCTGAGTGCCGGTCAGCATCCGGCCGATACCCTCGGCGGGGCGATAGTCGCGGTCGAAGGCGAACGGCGCGTCGTGTCCCCACCAGCCCGTCAACGGCTGAGCCGCCGCGCCCTGGTGGCGGCTGGCGACGAACAGGAAGGCCGGGCTGCCCGGGCCGCCGTTCAGATACTTGTAGGTGCAGCCGACCGCGAAGTCTGCGTGGCAGCCGTTCAGATCGACGGGAATGGCGCCGGCGCTGTGGCACAGGTCCCAGATCGCCAGCGCGCCGTGCGCATGGGCCTTGGCGGTGATGCCGCCCATGTCGAGCACATGGGCGGTCTTGTAGTGGGCCTGAGTCAAGACGACGGCGGCGACATCGTCGTCGATGGCGGCGTCGAGGGCGTCCTTCTCGGCGAAGCGGATCTGGTGACCCTTGCCCAGCGACTGGATCAGGCCCTGAACGATGTAGTTGTTGGTCGGAAAGTTGCTGCCTTCCATCACGATCACCCGCCGGTCCGGGCGCAGGGCCAGGGCGGCGGAGACGACGCGGAAGAGGTTGATCCCTGTGCCGTCGGTCACAACGACCTCGCCAGGCGCCGCGCCGATCAGGCCCGCCAGGCGATCACCCAGGCGGTAGGGCAGGGCAAACCACCCGGCCGAGTTCCAGCTGGTGATCAGGCCGTTGGCCCATTCCTCCCGCGCCGACTGAGCGACGCGATCCAGGGCGGCCTTGGGCGCCGGACCCAGCGAGTTGCCGTTCAGATAGACGACGCCTTCGGGCAGGGCGAACTCGGCGACGAAGGCGGCCAGCGGATCGGCGACGTCCATCGCCTGGGCGGCTGCGCGGGAAAGCGGCGGGGTCATGACGGGAGGGGGCTTTGTCACCCGCCGAACGAGCGTCCGCCGCCGAAGCCGCCGCGCGAGATCACCGAGCTGCGGCTCTGGACGCGGCTCGGAGCCTCGGCGCGCGAGGGCGCATCGAAGCTTTCCGAACGCACCCGCGTGCGGCCGGTGACATAGTCGCGCGACAGCGGATAGCCGTTGCCGCCGTAATAGGTCCCGTCGCGGTCGCGATACATCGGCGCGCCGCGATAGCCGCCGCCCATGTTGTTGAGCGCCTGGCCGATGATGAAGCCGGTCAGCAGGGGCGTGAAGAAGCTGCCGCCGCCCTGGTTGGAGCGCGGCACGCACTGGTCGACGCCATAGCGCTCCTCGCAGGACTGCTGGTCGTTGAACTTGGGGGCGTTTTCGGCGCTGTCCTTCTGGGCCTGGGCCAGGGTGGTTTCGCATTGCTGGGCGGTGAAGTCGCCCGAGGCCTTGCACTCATCCAGGCTGGTGAAGGTGCGGGCCTCGACGGCGCGGCCAGACTGCGCCGCCGGCGGATCGCCCCACTGGGTGACGGCCGGGCTGTTGTCGCAGGCGGTGATCGACACCGCCGCCCCGGCCATCAACGTGGTCAGGGTCAGGCTGCGCGAGCGCTTCAGCCGGGACTTGGCTTGAAGGGGTTGGACTTGATCGGTCATGGCGCGGCTCACGACGTCATGCAGGCGGCGTTGAGCAGGCCCACCGCGATGGAGATGCTGGCCAGATAGACGCCGGCCGCCAGTTCGCCGCGCTCGATGCGGGCGGCGACGTCCTTCATCACCACCATGCGGATCAGGGTGAAGGCGGCGATCTGGATCACGCCGGCCAGGGCGGCCCAGGCGCAGAACTCGACCAGAGAGACGGTGTGGCTGAGCGCCGAGGCCAGAGGCAGGACATAGCCGACCAGGGCGCCCCCCAGGGCCAGGGCGGCGGCGACGTTGCCTTCGCGGATCAACGTGCCCTCATGATAGGGCGTCACCCACTGATAGATGACCTTGAAGGCCACGGTGAACAGGCCGGCGGCGACAAAAGCCACCAGGAAGGCGAGGGCGCTGGTGGCGAACCCCTGAAGATCGAACATGGTCTGTCTCTTTCCGGTCAGGCTTTGAATTCGCCGGCTTCCAGCGGGATGCCGAGCATGATCTCGAACGAGACCTCATGGTCTTCGGTCTCCTGCTCGATGGCGAGCAGCAATTCGCGACCCTCTTCGGGAAGGTCGCGGGCAAACAGCATGGAGGTCTGGAAGATGCGCCGATCGGGAACGCCGTCCCGGTCGTCATGCAGCTCTTCCCAGAAGGTCACGGGGGCCTGGCTCTCGGCCTCGTCGCCGAACCACAGGCGCGGATATTCTGCCAGGCCCTTGGCGGTGAAGGTGCGGGCCCGTAGCCGCGCCGCCCACGCCTCGCGGTCGGCGCGGCTTCCCGGATAGGCGCTGTCCCAGGGCACGAACACCGTCACATCGGTCAGGCGCTGGCCCTCGCGATCGTCGGACACCGCCTGAAACATCACGTGGTCGTCGGTGTAGAACCGATGGACGAAGCCGCCGTCCTTCAGGTCGACCAGGCCCTGGGCGGTGATCTCCAGCGTGTCGCGATCCAGCGAGAATCGGGTGTCGCCGCCAAAGCGGCGCCAGGCCAGGGTGTCGAGCCAGACGGTTCGACCCAGCGTGACATTGCGGATGGCGGGCAGGGCCGGCGCGGCGAGCGCCGCATCCTTGCGTCCGAAAAGCTTGCTGAACATCAAAAGCGGACCCGATGGCGACTCCTTCTATGTGTACGACGCCCGCCGGCCGGACAACAGGGGCCGCGCCATTACGAACTTGTCATGGCGAACGCGGGGGCGATGCTCTCGACGACTGGCGTTCGCCCTCCCATCTTGTATGAAACGCCACGACCTCTGGAGGATGACGCCCCATGACGACCCCCGCCTGGACTGTTCGCTCGCTGCAGACCGCCCTTTCGGATGGACTGAGCGATGCGATGACGGCCCGCGTCGTCGAAGGCGCTGATCCCATCCTGCTGGTCACCATGCACGAATACGGCGACCTGGAGATTTTCGTCAGCGTGAGCGACCAGCAGATCGCCGCCTCGGTCCTGCTGTGGCCGGTGGACGAGCAGGAAGACCGCCACGCGTTCAACGAGTTCCTGCTCAAGGCCCAGAAGCTGGTGCCGCTGTCGAACTTCGGGATCGGCACGGTTGGCGATCGCGACTACTACGAACTGTTCGGCGAGCTTGCGCCGTCCTCTTCCCTGGACGACATCCTGATCGAGCTGCGCGTGTTGGCGGAAAACGCCATCGAAGCCGCGTCCGACCTGCGCTCGTCCTTCACCCCCGCCTAAATCTCGATCCCGGAGCCCCCTCATGTCCATCTGGCGCAAGCTGTTCACCCTGGGTCGCGCGGGCGCGCATGAAGCCTCGGCCGCCGTCGTCGACGCCAACGCCATCCGGATCCTGGATCAGGAAATCCGCGACGCCGACACCGCCCAGGGCAAGGCCCGCGACGACATGGCCACGCTGGTGGCTCGCCGCCGCATCCTGGAAAAGGAAGTCTCCAGCTTCCGCGAGCAGGTGACCAAGTACGAAGGCTCGGCCCGCGCCGCGGTCGGCAAGGGCGACATGGACCTGGCCCGCCAGGTGGCCCAGCGCATCGCCGATCTCGAGCAGGACATCGCCCTGAAGGAGCCGCAGATCGAGGGCATGCGCGCCGCCGAGGATCAGCTCCACACCGCCATCACCGCCACCGACCGACGGATCGAAACCCTCCGTCGCGAGGTCGAGGTCGTGAAGGTCAATGAATCCGTCCAGAAGGCCCAGGCCTCGGTCGCCGCGCGCGGCGCGGGCGCGGGCTCCTCGCTGGGCTCGGCCGCCGACAGCCTGGCCCGCATCAAGGAAAAGCAGGCCATTCGCGGCGAGCGCATCAAGGCCGCCGGCGAACTGGAAGACCGCCGCACGGGCGCCGATCTGGACGAAAAGCTGCGTCTGGCCGGCATCGGCCCGGGCCAGTCCTCGGCCGACGACATCCTGGCGCGCCTGGCCGCGCCGACCGCCGCGCCGCTGCAGATCGAGCAGAAGTCGAGCGAAACCTAGAGCTTATGCGCCGACTTGACCTGACGCCGCGCGCCGACTGGCAGGCGAAAGCCGACGCTGTGGGCTTCGTCTACCATCACACCGACGGCCAGCCCTATTGGGACGAGTCGGCGGCCTACGCCTTCACCCTGGCCCAGATCGAAGACGATCTGGAGCCGGCGGCGGCGGAGCTGCACGAGCTTTGCCTGGATCTGGTCGACGAGGCGGTCGGTAGCGAAGCCCTGATGACGCGACTGGCGATCCCGGCCGAGCATCAGGATTTCATCGCCGCCTCATGGCGCGCCAAGGAGCCCTCGCTCTATGGCCGCTTCGATTTCGGCTATGACGGGGCCAGCAAGCCCAAGCTCTACGAATACAACGCCGATACGCCGACCAGCGTCTTCGAGGCCGCCACCTTCCAGTGGCTGTGGCTGGAAGAACTGCTGGCCTCCGGCGCCCTGCCGGCCGGGACCGACCAGTTCAACAGCCTGTTCGAGGCGCTGCGGGACCGCTTCGCGACCCTGTTCCCGACCGGCGGCTTCGTGCATTTCGCCAGCGACGCCTCGGCGGTCGAGGATCGCCAGACCGTGCGCTTCCTGGAAGACTTGGCCTTGCAGGCCGGCCTGGATCCCAAGTTCGTGGCCATCGACGCCATCGGCGTGAACGGCGAAGGCCAGTTCGTCGACAACGAGGATTTCATCGTCCAGGCGGCGTTCAAGCTCTATCCGTGGGAATTCATGCTGCGCGAGCCCTATGCCGCGCACCTGAAGACCGCCGGCGTGCGCTGGCTGGAGCCGCCGTGGAAGGCGATCCTGTCCAACAAAGGCATCCTGCCGCTGCTGTGGGAGCGCCATCCGGGGCACCCCAATCTGCTGGAAGCCTATTTCGAGAACGATCCGCGCGTCTCGGCCCTGGGGCCGCGCCATGTGCGCAAGCCGCTGTTTTCGCGCGAAGGCGCCAATGTCGAGATCATCGGGGGCGACGAACCTATTCTGGACCAGGGCTACGGCCAGGAAGGTGCGATCGTGCAGGCCTATCACCCGCCGCCGACCTTCGCCGGCAAGCACCCGGTCGTCGGCGCCTGGATGGTTGGCAATGAGCCGGCCGGAATCGGCATCCGCGAGGACGACAGCGTGGTGACCAAGAACCTCGCGCGCTTCGTTCCCCATCTCATCGAGGTTTGAGGCGACCCCGGATCGGGCGCGGCAATTCGCCTGATTGGCGTAATCGCCCTTGCGGTCGGACCCGGGATCACTCCAACGTGACCCAACGGCCGCCGTCGCGATGCGCGCGAGGGTCCGAAACACACAGAGATTGAACGTCGGGGGAATGATGACTTCGGAACAGGACAGCGCGGGCTCGAGCATCGCCGCGATTCTGGCGGCCGTTGCGGCAGAAATGTCGATCGCCGCCGAGGCATGCGGAAAGCTGGACGACGCGCTGGGACAGATCCTGGCGGTCAGCCCGCCGGAGAGCCGCAATCAGGTGATGCAGGAACTGCATATGGTCGATCTGCTGGCTCAGCACATCACGGCGGTGACCGACTTTACCCACCGCCTGGCGCTGATGGCCTCGCCAGACGACATGTTGGTGGTTGAAGACGCGCTGTCGGCGATCACTCTGGGCGCGGTCGCCGAACGCCTGCGCGCGAGCCTGGCCGCCGCCAAGGCGGGCTGAGTCATGGCGCGCGATTCCGAGCAGCCCTCGCTGTTTGGCTTCGAGGCCGCGCCGCGCGACAAGCACCTGATCCTGATGATCTATCCGGATCAGCAGGCCAGGACGGCCGCCCAGGCCCGCGGCCGTCGCTATCAGGCCGACAACGGGCTGGGCGGCGCGATCTTCAATCCGGACCTGATGCACGTCACCCTGGGTCATTTCGACTATTGGGATGAGGTCCCGGCGAGCCTGATCGAGCGGATCAGCCGCGCGGCGTCGAAACTGTCGATGTCGCCGTTCCAGGTGTCGTTCGACCAGATCGGCGGCTTTCCGGGGAACGTCGTGTTGCGCGGCGGTGAAGGGCTGAAGGCGCTGGAAGCCTTCCAGGCGGCCCTTCGCCACGCCCTGGCCTGGGAGAAGCTCGACGGCTCTCACATGAACTTCACGCCCCACCTGACGGTCATCTATGGCCAGCCGGGAGCGGTTATCGCCGCCATCGAACCGGTGAGCTGGACCGTGAGCGAGTTCGCCCTCGTGGTCAGCCATCACGGCAAGGGGCGGCATGAGGTTCTGGCCCGCTATCCGTTGGGCGGCTGACTTGCGCCGATGGGCCGGCGCGGCTACCCGTCGGCGCCTTCAGGAAAGGACCGGGCCATGAGCGTCACGATCTACGGCATCAAGGCCTGCGACACGATGAAGAAGGCCCGCGACTGGCTAGACGGGCAGGGCGTTGCCCATGCCTTTCACGACTACAAGGTCGCGGGTATCGACCGGGGCCATCTGGAGCGCTGGGTTGACGTTCTGGGCTGGGAGACGGTGCTGAACCGGGCCGGCACGACGTTCCGCAGGCTGGCGGACGCCGACAAACAGGATCTGGACGCCTGCAAGGCGATCGATCTGATGCTGGCCCAGCCCTCGATGATCAAGCGACCTGTCCTTGACATCGACGGAAATCTGACCGCCGGCTTCAAGCCGGATATCTATGCCAAGGCCTTCGGAAAGGCCGGGTGAGGCATTCGACTTTGCGCAAAGCGCGAGTCGGCGGAATTTAGGACGACAACCGGGGCGAAGCGGGGCTATTTCGGCCATCGACGCTCCGTCTGAAAAAGAAAAGCGCAGGAACCGTTCCGTGGGAGCCCATCCCGTCCCGTCGTACGACATGGTCATCTTTGACTTCGACGGCACGCTGGCCGACAGCGCGGCGTGGATGATCAAGGCCGTCAATCCGATGGCGCGGCGCTTTGGCTTCAAGACGGTCACCGACGAAGAGATCGACATGCTGCGCGGCCGCGGCACGCGCGAGGTCATCCGCTATCTGGGCATCTCGCCCTGGAAGCTGCCGATGATCGCTTCGCACGGAAAGAAGTTGATGGCCGCTGACTGTGGCTCGATCCCGCTGTTTCCCGAGACCGCGGCCATGCTTCAGGCGCTGCATGACGCCGGCCTGCGCCTGGCCGTGGTCAGCTCCAACAGCGAGCGTACGATCCGCACCGTGCTGGGGCCTGAGCTTTCCAATCTGATCAGCCAGTTCTCCTGCGGCGCCTCGCTGTTTGGCAAGGCGCGGAAGTTTCGCAAGGTGACCTCCGGCGCCTCGCGCGACCGGGTGATCTGCATCGGCGACGAGACCCGTGATATCGAGGCGGCCCACGCCCTGGGGCTGGCCAGCGGCGCCGTGACCTGGGGCGCTGCCAAGCGCGCCATCCTTGCCGAGCACGGCCCGACCATCGTCTTTGAATCCCCCTCCGAAATTATTTCGCATCTTGTTGCATCCAGGGCGAGCGTCGGCGGCGACTAACCTTCAGAAACGGGCGCGAACGTCTCGCGTCCATCGGAGGGATGACAATGTCGGGGCTGATCGATGCGTTCTGGTGGCTGGTGTTTCCGCTGAGCTGGGTCGCGATCTCGGGCTGGAACGCCTGGCTGGCGCACAAGGCGCGCCACGACGCCATGGACCTGATCCAGACCTATGTCCGCAGCGGGCGCGACGCGCCGCCGGAACTGCTGGCCAAGCTGAACAAGGCCTAGCGCAAAAACCCAGGGGGCAAATCCATGGAAGACCTGTTTCGTTCGTATTGGTGGCTGATCTTTCCGCTGAGCTGGTTCGTGTACGGCGGCTTCCAGAGCTGGCTGTCCTATCGCGCCAATCGCGACACGCTGGATCTGCTGAAGGCCTACGCCGCCAGCGGGCGCGAGCCGCCGCCGGAACTGGTGGCGCGCCTGAACAAGCGCAGCAACTACGATCTCGACGATGACCGCGACGACATGCGCCCTCGCTATCGCTACCGTCGCGAGCGCGGCTGGTACCATGTGGTGCTGTTTGGCGTGCTGGGCATGGGCTTCACCTTCGCCGCGACGTCCGACCTCTATGAGGCCGGCCCGGCCTTTCTGATCGTCGCCTTCGTGATGGGCGCGCTGAGCCTGGCCTCGCTGGTGTCGGTGTTGACGGGCCGAGGCCCAAGGGCCTGATGGACGCGCCGCTCGTCAGGGCGGCGCGGGCCGGATCCCAGGCGGCGTTCGCCCGGCTGGTCGCGATCCACGAGAAGCCCCTGCGGGGATTTCTGCGGAAGAGCGGCTGGGTCGACGCCGACGACATCGCTCAGGAGGCCTTCGTGGCGGCCTGGACGAGTTTGGGACGGTTGCGCGCCGACGATGGCTTTCGCGCCTGGCTTTACGGCATCGCCTGGCGGAAGGCGCTGGACAACCGCCGCGCCGCCAGCCGTTCAGCCCGGCGCGACGAGCACTGGCGAGGCCAGGAAGCTCTGGAGATGGCCTCGGAGGTCGCCCGGGAGGATAGGATGGCCCTGCAGGCCGCGCTCGACACCCTGCCGGAAGACCAGCGCGCCTGTGTCACCCTTTGCCTTGGCCAGGGCTGGTCGCATCCCGAAGCATCAGAGGCTCTGGGCCTGCCGCTTGGCACTGTTAAGTCGCATGTAACCCGCGGTCGTGAGAGACTGTTGGCCGTACTGGGAGATCCGTCATGACCCCCGATGATCGTCTGGCCGCCTTCTTGAGCGAGGCGCCTCCGCCGTGCGCCTCCGACGTGTTCGTGGC
Source organism: uncultured Caulobacter sp. (assembly GCA_964427205.1). Classification (GTDB taxonomy): domain Bacteria; phylum Pseudomonadota; class Alphaproteobacteria; order Caulobacterales; family Caulobacteraceae; genus Caulobacter. Next base: position 75,954 of record CAYRTE010000003.1, on the reverse strand, counting down.
CGAGGTGATGGAGGCTGTCGAGCGCCGTGTGTTCCTCGATCGCCTTCTGGCCGGCGGCGCGGCGGCCCTGGCCGGCAGCGTGGTGTTGTGGGCCTGCTCGCCGGTATTGAATCTCGCGGTCGACGCCCTGGCGCCGACCCTGGTTCCGGTGGTTGGCATGCTGGTTCTGGCCCTCGCCGCGGCCATGCTGGGCGACCGGTTGCTGCCGCAGAAGTAGCTTACGAAAGTTTCATCTCGCCGGGCGCCTCCAAACGCCTGTCCCGGCGCCTCTTATAGTCAGAAGGCGGCGACAAGGATGTCGCGCCCCCCAAGAGGAATTCGCCATGGATGAGATCCTGATCCCCATCGTGCTGTTCATCGTCATCGGCGCCATCGTGATCGTGCCGGTCTGGCTGAAGAGCCGTGAACGTCTGGAGATGCAATCGACTCTGCGCGCCGCGATCGACAAGGGACAACCCGTTCCGCCCGAAGTCATCGAGGCCCTGACGCGTAATGTGAAGGTCGCTCCCACCGCGCTTAGCGACATCCGGGCGGGCGTCATCTGGCTGGCCATCGGCGTCGGCATTGGCCTTTTCAGCTACTTCTCCGACTTCGGCGATCATGACATGGACTTCCCGGGCATCGGAATCGCCTGCATTCCCGTCGTGATCGGCGTGGCCTTCATCGTCCTCAGCTTCTTCAATCCCAACAAGTTCAAGCGCGTCTGATCGCTTAAGCCTTGGGGAAGGGGAAAATCATGTCCATGGACCGCCCACCAACGGGCCACGATGTCGAGCTCGCCGCCTTCGCGGCGGCGGGCGACCGGCGCGCCTATGGCGAGCTGGTCAGGCGACACGGCTCTGCGGTCCGGGGTCTGCTGCGTCGCATGGGGGCAGACTCGGCGACAGCCGACGATATGGCCCAGGACGCCTTCCTGGCCGGCTTCGAGCAGGTGGCCGACTATCGCGGCGAAGGCGCCTTCGGCGGCTGGATCAAGCGGATCGCGGCGCGGTGCTATCTGCGCAAGGTCAAGCGTGAAGCCCGCATGATCTTCACCGACGAAGCCCAGGACGGCGATGACCCGACGGCGCTGAACGAGCCCCGCACGGCCAACCGCATTGATCTGGACGAGGCCCTCAAGGCCCTGTCGAAGGGCGAGCGGCTCTGCGTCTCCCTTTGCTACGGGGGCGACTGGTCGCACGCGGAGGTCGCCGAGGCCTTGAACATCCCGATCGGCACGGTGAAATCCCATGTCAAACGTGGTTTGGATAAACTCAGGGCCAAACTGGCCCCCCCTAGTGAAAGCGCGAGGAGGGAAGCTCATGGCTGAACCCGATTTCGAAGCGCAGCTGACGCGGCTCTACAACGAGCCACCGGCCTTTCCGGACGCCGAGCTGTTTGCCGCCCAGATCGCGGCCAATCTCGATCGTGGCTGGGCGCTGCGTCGTGTTCTGATCGGCGGGGCTGGCATCGCGGCGGGGGTGATCGCGGCGGTGCAACTGGTCGCCACCCGCTTCTCCGCCGAATTGCAGACCCTGTCGCGCGAGGGAACGCGGGACCTGAACGCCGATGTCGACCTGGCCATGAACAAGCTCAACCAGATGGTCGCCACGCCCGCCAGCGTCGAGGCGTTGTGGCTGGCGGCGGGTCTGGCGCTATTGGCCCTGGGTTTCGCTGTGACCCGGGCGATGGAAGAGTTCTGACGGCGATCAACTGACCATTGTTCATGTTGCGGCGCGGCGCGATCTGACCGACAACAGCGCGCCTTCGCCCTTCCCAGGGCCAGTTCTGGAGCATGGTTCTGTCCTCGCACCGTGATGAGACGGTTCGCCGTCTCGCAGCCCCCGACATCGCCGCCCGCAAGGGCGGCGCGCCCATTGTCTGCCTGACCGCCTACACCGCGCCGGTCGCGGCGGCCCTGGACGACGCCTGCGACCTGCTGCTGGTCGGCGACTCGCTGGGCATGGTGGTGCACGGCCTGCCCAATACGGTGGGCGTGACCATGGAAATGATGATCCTGCACGGCCAGGCGGTGATGCGGGGTTCCCGCAAGGCCATGGTCGTGGTCGACATGCCGTTCGGGTCCTACGAGGCGTCCCCCGAGGTCGCCTACGCCAACGCCGTGCGGATCATGAAGGAAACGGGCGCCCAGGCCGTGAAGGTCGAGAGTGGCCCCACCGTTCCGGCCACCATCGAATATCTGACCAAGCGCGGCGTGCCGGTCATGGGCCATGTGGGTCTGCGTCCCCAGGCGGTTCTGGTCGACGGCGGCTTCAAGGCCAAGGGCAAGGACGAGGCCGGTCGCGCGGTGATTCTCGACGAGGCGCGTCGCACCGCCGACGCCGGGGCCTTCGCCGTGGTCATCGAAGGCGTCGCCGAGGCTCTGGCCCGCGAGATCACCGCGGCCATCGCGCCGCCGACCATCGGCATCGGCGCCTCGGCGGGCTGCGACGGACAGATCCTGGTGACGGATGACATGCTGGGCCTGTTCGACTGGACGCCGAAATTCGTGCGCCGCTACGCCGATCTGAAGGGCGAGATCGAGCGCGCCGCCCAGGAATACGCCGCCGACGTCAAGGCGCGGACCTTCCCGGGCGAGGCCGAGACCTACTACGCCAAGAAGGGCTAGCCACCGCTCCAGCGCCCGTTGCGGCTGGTTCATTCACGCTATAGGTTCGCCGCCTGCGCTGGCGGCCCTCCGCCGGCCGCATTCTGTTGTAAACCATGCGTCGCCGCCGGATCTGTCTGGCGCCAACGTGTCAGGGCGCTGTCCGCGCCCGTTTCGGAGCCTCGTTCGTGGTCGATGTTTTTGACGAGGTCGAAGAGCAGCTTCGCTCCGACCGTTACAGGACCCTCGCGCTGAAGGCGCTGCCGTGGATCGGCGCCGCGACCGTGGCGGTCGTCATCGGCGTGGGCGGCTACTGGGGCTGGACCACCTATCAGACCAAGGAAGCGGCCAAGGCTTCCGAGACCTATCAGGCCGCGCTCGAGACCATGGGCCGCGAAGGCCCGGCCAAGGGCTTCCCGGCCATGGAGGCGGTGTCCAAGGGCGGGGCCTCGGGCTATCGCGCCCTGGCGCTGATGCATATGGGCGGTATCCGCCTCGACGAGGGCAAGACGGCCGACGCCGTGCGCTATTTCGATGAAGCGGCCAAGCTTTCGTCCGATCCCGTGATCGGCGATCTGGCGCGCCTCAAATCCGCCTTGGCGCTCATGGATACGGCCTCGTTGAAGGATATCGAAGCGAGGTTGACGCCGTTGGCGGGGGAAAAGAGCCCATATCGCGTGAACGCCAAGGAAGCCCTGGCGTTCGCCAAGCTTCAGGCCGGCGATCTCAAGGGCGCCCGCGAGGACTTCTCGATTCTGGCCAATCTGCTCGACAACAATTCCGAAGGCGTTCGCCAGCGCTCCCAGGCGGCGATGCAGATGATCGATTCCGGCTCGGCCAAGGATCTGGCCGCGGTCGTCAAGGCCTCGATCGCGCTGCCGCCCCAGGCGGCGATGCCGATCGCTCCGCAACCCGCGCCCAACAGCGCCCAATGAGCCGCTCCATGAATTCCAAGCGTTCTGTGGCGTTGATCGCGCTGATGTCGGCGGCGGTGACGGTGAGCGGCTGCTCGACCGTGTCCAAGCTCAACCCCTTCGACAAGTCCGACAAGGACAAGGCCAAGGCCACCCAGGGTCAGCGGATCTCGGTCATCGCCTTCGACCAGAAGGTCGAGGCGGCCGAAGTCCTCAAGGGCACCGAGTTCTATTTGCCCGAACCGGCGGTGCAGACCGAATGGCGGCTGCCGGGCGGCAACGCCGAGCAGTCGGTCGAGCACGTCGAGGCCGGCAAGGCCTTCGAGATCGCCTGGCGCAAGGGCTTTGGCCAGAAGGCCAACCGCAAGTTCCACATCACCGCCCCGCCGGTGGCGACGGCTGACCGGATTTTCGTCATGGATGGCGAATCCACCGTCTCGGCCATCGACACCAAGACGGGCTCGGTGGACTGGCGCAAGGATCTGCGTCCATCGGCCGGTCCGGGCAAGGGCGGCTTCTTCGGCTTTGGCGGCGCCAAGAACGACCGACTGGGCTTCGGCGGCGGTCTGGCCCTCAGCCCCGACAACAAGCTGATCGTCTCGTCGGGCTTCCGTTTCGTGGCCCAGCTCGACGCCGCGACCGGCGCCGAGGCCTGGCGTCAGCCCACCTCGACCCCGATCCACGCCGCCCCGACCGTCGTCGATGGTCGCGTCTTCGTGGTGTCGACCGATAACGAACTGCTGACCTACAACGCCGCCACCGGCGCGCCCGGCTGGACCTATCAGGCCCTGATCGAGCCGGCCCGCATCCTGTCGGCGCCCAGCGTCGCGGTCAGCGGCGACACCGCCGTGGCCGGCTTCGCCTCGGGCGAACTGGTCGCTCTGCGCGCCGCCAACGGCAACGATCTGTGGAGCGAGGCCCTGTCGCGCGCCAGCCGCACCAACGCGCTATCGGAAATCCGCGACATTCCCGGCCGTCCGGTCATCTATAAGGGCGATGTCTTCGCCGTCAGCCACTCGGGCGTGTTCTCGGCCACGGACCTGCGCACGGGTCAGGCGCGCTGGAGCCTTCCGATCACCGGCATCACCAGCCCCTGGGCCGCCGGCGACGTCGTCTTTGTCGTCGACAAGTCCGGGCAGGTCATCTGCGTCGCCCGCGAGAGCGGCTCGGTCTACTGGATCCGCGACCTCAACGAGGGCCTGGGTCAGACCAAGCGCCAGAAGAAGAAGCTGGCCAAGCATCCGCGCCTGTGGTCGACGCCGATCCTGGCCTCGGGTCGTCTGATCACGGTGTCCAGCGACGGCCAGGCCGTCGCCCTGAACCCCAAGACCGGGGCGACAGAAAAGACCCTGAAGATCGGCGCGCCGGTCCTGCTGGCCCCGATCGCGGTCGGCGACATGGTCTATCTGGTCACCGACGACGCCCAGGTCGTGGCTATCCGCTAGCGCTACTCGCCAGGCTTCTCGGTCTGGCGATCATCAACCTGACGTTCCCGAGACCCGGGTCGGCCCAAGCCGGCCCGGGTCGTTCGCTTTGCGGGAACGGCAAAAATCGACTACTGCAAGCCCATGCCTTTGAAACTCGCAATTGTCGGACGCCCCAATGTGGGCAAGTCCACGCTGTTCAATCGTCTCGCCGGTAAGAAACTGGCCATTGTCGATGACCAGCCCGGGGTGACCCGTGACCGCCGCTATGCCTCCGGCCGCCTGGGCGACCTGGACCTGGAACTGATCGACACCGCCGGCTTCGAGGATGTCGCGGACGAGAGCCTGGAAGCGCGCATGCGCGCCCAGACCGAAATCGCCGTCGAGGAAGCCGACGTTTCGCTGTTTATCTATGACGCCCGCGAAGGCGTCACGCCTCTGGACGAGGTGTTCGCCACCCTGCTGCGCCGTCGCGGCAAGCCGGTGATCATCGCCGCCAACAAGGCCGAGGGTAAAGCCGGCCAGTCGGGCATTGGCGAGGCTTACAAGCTGGGCCTGGGCGAACCGATCCCCATCTCGGGCGAGCATGGCGAAGGCATGGCCGAGCTCTATGCCGCCATGCTGGCGGCCTTCCCCGAGGATCAGTATTCCGAGGAAGAGGACGACGACGACAAGCCGATCCGCATCGCCATCGTCGGCCGTCCGAACGCCGGCAAGTCCACCCTGGTCAACCGCCTGATCGGCGAGCAGCGTCTGCTGACCGGCCCTGAGGCCGGCATTACCCGCGACTCGATCTCGGTCGACTGGCTGTGGGACGGCCGCAAGGTCCGTCTTGTCGACACCGCTGGCCTGCGCAAGAAGGCCAAGGTGCAGGAGAAGCTGGAAAAGCTCTCCACCCAGGACTCGATCCGCGCGGTCACCTTCGCCGAGGTGGTGCTGCTGGTGATGGACGCGACCCACCCCTTCGAGGTCCAGGATCTGCAGATCGCCGACCTGACCGAGCGGGAAGGGCGGGCGCTGGTCTTCGTGCTGGCCAAGTGGGACCTGGTCGAGGACCCCGTCGCCCAGCTGAAGGATTTCCGCGAGCACGCCGAGCGCATGCTGCCCCAGCTGCGCGGCGCGCCCGTGGTGGCGCTGTCGGGCGAGACCGGCAAGGGCATCGAGAAGCTGATGCCGGCCGTGATGAAGATCCACAGGGACTGGTCGACCAAGGTCAAGACCCGCGACCTGAACGACTGGCTGCAGATGGCGATGCAGAGGCACCCGCCGCCCGCCGTCAGCGGCAAGCGCGTCAAGCCCAAGTACATGGCCCAGATCAAGGCGCGTCCGCCGACCTTCGTGCTGTTCTCGACCCGCGCCGACCAGATGCCCGAGCACTATCGGCGCTATCTGATCAACTCCCTGCGCGAGAGCTTTGACCTGCCGGGGGTGCCGCTGCGCATCACCATCAAGTCGGGCGCCAACCCCTATGCCGATGGCGAGGCCAAGGGCCACAGCGGCCGGGGCAAGCGCGAGTTCGAGCGCCGCGAACGTGAGGAGGAGCGCATCCGCGCCTCGCGCAACACGGTCAAGAAGTCCAAGCGCATCGCCGATGAGGCTGCGGCTGCGGCCGCGGCCGAAGCGGGTCTGCCGCCTCCGGAGAAGGCGTCGGTCAGGGGCCCCAAGAAGTCCGTAAAGGCCGAGGCCAAGACCACCAGCGCCGCCGTCGCTGCGCCCGCCGCCGAGCCCGGCAAGGGCGCCGTCAAGTCGGTCAAGAAGCAGGGACCGCGCGCCCAGAAGAAGGTCTCGAGCACGCCCAGCTACAAGGTAGGCTTCAAGGCCGCCGGCGGCAAGGCGGCCTCGGGGCCCAAGCGCCCGGTGGCTGGCTCCAGCATTGTTCGCGGCAACAAGGGGCCGGGCAAGCCCAAGGGCCGCTGAGGCCAGGTCATGCCGTCGTCAGGGTCAGCGGCCATGCTGCTGCGCCCTGGCGCGGGCCTGCAAGACAACCGGAGCGATTGGGAAACCGGTGTTCGGCCGCGACTCTTTGTGCCATGATTAACCCTCAAGTTTAGCGCCTTGGGGGGCTCTATGGTTTCGTTATCTACAAGCGTACCCCGCGTTAGCGGGCGGCGTTTCTACGTCGGTATGGCTCTGGTCTTTGTCTTGATTGCCTTTGGCGGGTTCATCCCGACCTATTGGGCCAGGATCGCCAGCGGGACCTTCGGCGGCGCGCCGGTCCTGCATTTCCACGGCTTCTTCTTCTTCACCTGGACGCTGTTCTTCCTGGCCCAGACCTGGATGGTCGCCAGCGGACGGACCATGGATCACCGCGCCTGGGGGGTGGCCGGGGTGTCGCTGGCGACCGCCATGGCCTTCACCGTGGTGCTGGCGGCGATCAACTCGATGAAGGTGGCCGATGCGGTCGGGTTCGGCGACGCGGCGCGGCGGTTCTCGATCGTCTCGCTCAGCGCCCTTTTGCTGTTTGCTGGGCTGTTCACCGCCGCGATCGTCAATGTGCGAAAGCCGGAGGTGCACAAGCGGCTGATGCTGCTGGCCATGATCCCGCCGATGCAGGCGGCGATGGCCCGGCCGTTCGCCGTGATGATGGCGCCGTCTGGCCCGGCCGGGCCGCCGCCGATCTTTGTGTCGGTCCCGCCAGGCCTGGTGGTCGATCTGCTGATTGTCGCCGCCATGGTCTATGACTGGCGCACCCGAGGGCGGCCGCACCCTGTCTATGTCTTTGGCGGACTTCTGGTTCTGGCTCAGCAGCTGTTGGTGATCCCCATCGGCGGCAGCGACACGTGGATGTCCATCGCCCTTTGGATCCAGCACCTGGCGCCGTGATGATCTAGCCGAGGCTGGCCGACTCCTGCCCGCGCTCCTTGAACCGCGCCACGCCCCTGGGCGGTTCGCGGTCGGGACGCACCAGGTCGATGATGTAGGGAACGATCGTCTCGGGGGCCGGAACGGTCATCGGATCCTCGCCCGGGAAGGCGCCCGAGCGCATCTTGGTGCGCATGGCGCCGGGATCGACGCACAGGGCGCGGACAGCCGTGTTCTCCATCTCGTCGGCATAGCAGTCGACAATGGCTTCCAGGGCCGCCTTGGAGGCCGCGTAGCCGCCCCAGAACGCCCGGTGGGTTCTGGCGACGCTGCTGGTCAGGAACAGGGCCCGACCGGCGTCAGAGGCGCGCAGCAGCGGGTCCATGGCCCTGATCAGCCGCCAGTTGGCCGTCAGGTTGGTGGACATGATCATGTCCCAGCCCTTGGGGTCGAGGTGGCCCACCGGGGTGAGGGCGCCCAGTACGCCGGCCGCGCCGACCAGGATGTCCAGCTTGCCCCAGCGCTGGTGCAGGGCCGCGCCCAGCTGGTCCAGGCCGTCGGCCTCGCGCAGGTCCAGCGGCACGAGCGTGGCGTGCTCGCCCGTCGCGGCGAAGATGCCGTCGTCGAGGGCTTCGAGCGCGCCCTGGGTGCGTCCGAGGGCCACGACGTGCGCCCCGGCTTCCGCCAGGCCCAGGGCGATGGCCGCGCCGATGCCGCGCGTCGCGCCGGTTATCAGGGCGACACGGCCCGCGAGCGGTTTTGCTGAAGAATCCATGGGGGCTTTTAGCGGGTGCCGGGGGTTTCTTGAAGCCCGTCCGTCACGTCATCGGCCGGACGCTTGGCATAGTGCTGAGCGATCACCGAACAGGCCATCAGCTGGATCTGGTGGAAGATCATCAGGGGCAGCACCAGAACCCCGGCGGTGGCGCCCGGAAACAGGATACCGGCCATGGGCACGCCGGTGGCCATGCTCTTCTTGGAGCCACAGAAGACAATGGCGATCTCGTCGGCCTTGGAGAAACCCAGGGCGCGCGCACCAAAGGTCGTGGCCAGCAGCACCACGGTCAGCAGGGCTCCGCACACCGTCAGCAACAGCACCAGCTCCAGCGGCGAGACCCGCTTCCACAGACCGCCGACCACGGCCGCGCTGAAGGCCGAATAGACGACCAGCAGGATCGAGCCGCGGTCGACATAGCCGACCAGCTGCTTGTGCTTCTCGATCCAGCGCCCGACCCAGGGCCGGGCCAGCTGGCCGACGATGAAGGGCAGGAGCAGTTGAACGAGGATGTCCTGGATCGACTTCCATCCGCCCGCGCCCGCCTCGGCGTGCATCAGCAGGCTGACCAGCACCGGGGTCAGGAAGATGCCCAGCAGGTTCGAGGCCGAGGCCGCGCAGACCGCGGCGGCGACATTGCCTCGGGCGATCGAGGTGAAGGCGATGGACGACTGAACCGTCGACGGCAGACAGGCCAGGAACACCATGCCCGCCGCCATGGTGGGCGACAGAATCCCGGTCCTGGCGGCCAGAAGGCCCAGGATCGGGAAGAGGATGTAGGTGAAGGCCAGGATGGTCAGGTGCAGGCGCCAGTGGGTGACCCCGGCGACCACGGCCTCGCGCGATAGCTTGGCGCCGTGCAGGAAGAACAGCAGGGCGATGGCCAGCTTGACCACGACACCCAGCCCGGCGGCGAGATCGCCGCGCACCGGCAGCACCGAGGCCAGCACCACCATGCCAAACAGCAGAATGATATAGACGTCGATTTTCAGCTTCGCGAGTAGCCTGGAAAGTCCGCTCATCGAACCGCGTTACGCGCTGAGCAGCGACAGTTGCTTGTCGTTGGCCTCGTTGCGGCCTTCGGCGACTTCGCGGTCGGTCAGGCGGGTGGGATAGTCGCCGGTGAAATAGTGGTCGGTGAACTGCGGGGTGACCGGGTCGCGCGGACCGGCCTCCAGCGCCTGGTACAGGCCATCAACCGACAGGAAACCCAGGCTGTCGACTTCCAGGAACCGCGCCATTTCCTCCAGCGACTTGTTGGCCGCCAGCAGCTGTTCGCGCTCGGGCATGTCGATGCCGTAGAAGTCGGGCCACTTGATCGGCGGGCTGGCCGAGCGGAGGTGGACCTCCTTGGCGCCGGCCTCGCGGACCATGCGCACGATCTTCAACGAGGTGGTGCCGCGCACGATCGAGTCGTCGATCAGGATGACGCGCTTGCCTTCCAGCACGGCGCGGTTGGGGCTGTGCTTCATGCGCACGCCCAGTTCGCGGACGCCCTGGGTGGGCTGGATGAAGGTCCGGCCCACATAGTGGTTGCGGATGATGCCCAGGTCGAAGGGCAGGCCGCTTTCCTGCGCATAGCCGATGGCGGCGGGCACGCCGCTGTCGGGCACGGGCACCACCACGTCCGCCTCGACGCCGGTCTCGATGGCCAGGCGCTGGCCCATGCGCTTGCGCACATCATAGACCGAGCGGCCGTTCACGACGCTGTCGGGACGGGCGAAATAGACATATTCGAACACGCAGGGACGCGCGGCCAGGGTGCTGAAGGGCTTGAGGGACTTCACGCCGGTTTCGGAGATCACCACCATCTCGCCGTGCTCGATGTCGCGCACGAAGCGGGCGCCGATCATGTCCAGGGCGCAGGTCTCGGAGGCCAGGACCGGCTGGCCGTCCAGGTCGCCCAGAACCAGCGGGCGGATGCCCAGCGGATCGCGGACGCCGATCATCTTCTTGTTGGTGATGGCCACCAGGGCGTAGCCGCCCTCGATCTGTGCGACGGCGTCGATGAAGCGATCGACAATGCGGGCCTTCCGCGAGCGGGCGATCAGGTGAAGGATCACCTCGCTGTCGCTGGTGGACTGGAAGATCGCGCCTTCCTGGACCAGACGTTCGCGCAGGCTCAGGAAGTTGGTCAGGTTGCCGTTGTGGGCGATGGCGACGCCGCCGGTTTCCAGATCGGCGAACATCGGCTGGACGTTACGGATGCCACTGCCGCCGGCCGTGGAATAGCGCGTGTGGCCGATGGCCATGCCGCCGGGCAGGCGCTGAACCAGGTCGTTGCCGGTGAAGGCGTCGCCGACATGGCCCATGTGGCGTTCGGTGTGGAAGCGCTGGCCGTCGAAGGCGGCGATGCCGCACGCCTCCTGACCGCGATGCTGCAGGGCGTGCAGGCCCAGGGCGGTGATGGCGGCGGCGTCGCGGACGCCGTAGACGCCGAACACGCCGCACTCCAGGCGCAGGGTGTCGTCTTCGGGATCACGCCACGGGGCGGAGGAGTACCGATCGGTCGACTGGCCGATAAAGCTCATCGCGATTTCTCCACCAGATCGTCGAGGTCCTGACGCTGGTTCTGATCATAGTCTGTTTCGCCGGGTTTGCCGTCCGACGGATTGTCGCTGGTCCCGCGCACCGCGCCTTCGATGGCTGGCGCAAGCTTGCCCGCCAGTTCGCCGCCCTTGGGCGCGAACACTTTCAGCACCTTGGCGCTGGCGGCTGACAGGGGATAGAAGATCGACCGCTCCACCCAGGCCGGCACGCGATCAGGCGGCGTGGCCATGTGGAACAGCATATTGAAGACGCCCAGGATCACCAGGGCGCGCAACAGGCCAAAGCCCGTGCCGACCACGCGGTCCAGCAGGCCCAGCGAGGTCTCGTGGATGCCAGAGGTCAGGCGCCCGCCGATGACCCGCAGGATGACGAAGGCGATCACGAACACCACCAGCAAGGCGCAGGCGGTCGCGGCCCAGTCGGGGTCCATCAGGTCGCGGAAAATGGGTCCGCTGAAGCGCAGGCCAAACAGGGCGATGGCGGCGGCGAGGATGAACGACAGGGCCGAGGTCAGTTCGCGCGAGGCGCCCCGGGCGAAGCCGATGCAGCTTGAGGTGATCAGCAGCAGGCCGGCGATGATGTCGAAGGGCGTCACGTCAGCTGGCCCCAGATCTCGTCGCCGATCCGGCGCACGGCGTCGGCCAGTCGCGCCACCCCGGCCACAGGCAAGGAGCCGCCGCCTTCAGGCAGACCGGAGAGCGATGACAACGCCCGGCCAAACCCCAGTTTCGCGGCTTCCTTCAAACGTGTCTCCATCCGGCTGACGGGCCGCACCTCGCCCGACAGGCTGACCTCGCCGAACACGACGCAGTCCTGGGGCAGGGCGATATCGAGGGCTGAAGAGGCCAGGGCCGCCGCCGCCGCGAGATCCGCCGCCGGCTCTGTAATGCGCAGGCCGCCAGCGACGTTCAGATAGACGTCCTTGTCGCCAAAACCAAGGCCGCACCGTGATTCAAGTACGGCCAGCACCATGGCCAGGCGCCCGGAGTCCCAGCCTACCACGGCCCGGCGCGGCGTTCCGTAGGCGGAGGGCGAGACCAGGGCCTGGAATTCGACCAGCACGGGCCGCGATCCCTCGATGCCGGCGAACACCGCCGCGCCCGCCGCCCGCTCGCCGCCTTCATTGAGGAACAGGGCCGAGGGGTTCTTGACCTCGCGCAGGCCGACATCGCCCATCTCGAAGACCCCGATCTCGTCGGTGGCCCCGAAACGGTTCTTGGCGCCGCGCAAGATGCGGAACGGATAGCCGCGCTCGCCCTCGAAGCTGAGGACGGCGTCCACCAGATGCTCGACCACGCGCGGACCGGCGATCTGGCCATCCTTGGTGACGTGGCCGACCATCAGGATCGCCACGCCCTTCTTCTTGGCCAGGCGCACCAGTTCCTGGGCGCAGGCGCGGACCTGGGTGACCGTGCCGGGACCCGCCTCGTGAGCGTCGCTCCACATGGTCTGGATCGAGTCGATCACCACCAGGTCGAAGTTGTCGCGTTTCAGCCCGTCCAGGATGTCACGCAGGCTGCTCTCGGCCGCCAGCTTCACCGGTGCCTTCTCGAAGCCCATCCGGTGGGCGCGCCCGCGGATCTGCGCCACGGCCTCCTCGCCGGAGATGTAGGCGCAGGACACGCCCTTCATCGAAGCCCGGGCCACCACCTCCAGCAACAGGGTGGATTTCCCCACGCCGGGGTCGCCGCCGATCAGGATGGCCGAGCCGGGCACCACCCCGCCGCCACAGACGCGGTCGAACTCGTCGACCCCGGTGATGATGCGGGGCGGGGCGGGCGTGTCGCTTTCCAGATCGGTGAACTGCAGGCCGCGCGTGCGGGTGGCTTTGGTGACGGAAAGCGCACCCGGCGCTCGCGCGCCGACTTCTTCGGCCAGGGAGTTCCAGGCTTGGCAGGCCGGGCATTGTCCCGACCACTTGGTCTGGACCGCGCCGCAGGACTGGCAGGCGTAGACGGCGCCGTCACGGGCCATGGAAGCTCCTGATTCTCGGATGGGTGGAGACTACAGGGTGACGAGGCCGTACGCCAAAGGCGGACGTGGGATCAGCGGATAATGCGGCGGGCCCTGGGGGCGATCCGGGTCAGCAGTTCGTAAGCCGTTGTGCCGGCGGCGGCGGCCGCTTCGTCGACGGGGAGGTCGGGGCCGATGATCTGCACCATCGCGCCGGGGCGGGCGGCGTCGCAGTCGGTGATGTCGACGGCGATCAGGTCCATGGAGACGCGACCGAGCATCGGACGGCGTCGCCCGTCGAACCACACAGCGCCGCGCGCATGGGCGGCGCGCGGCACGCCGTCGGCATAGCCGGCCGCCACGATGGCGACGCGAGTGTTGTCGGTCGCCGTATAGGTCGCGCCATAGCCGATGCTTTCGCCGCGCGGCACGTTGCGGGTCTGGAGGATCGGTGCCTCAAAGGTGACAACGGCCTTGATCCGCGCATCGGGAACATCGCGGGGGCCGCCGCCATACAGGCTGATCCCCGGTCGCACCTGATCGAAGCAATAGGCGCCGCCGAGGAAGATACCCGCCGAATTGGCCAGGCTGCGGCGGGCGTTCGGGAACAGGGTGGCCGCTTCCTGGAAGCGCTCAAGCTGCTTCGCGTTCAACGGGTGATCGGGCTCATTGGCGCAGGCCAGGTGGCTCATCACCTGGGTGATCTCGACATGCTTGAGCCGGTCCATGGCGCCCAGCAGCACGCGGACCTCTTCGAGGCGCAGGCCCAGGCGGTTCATGCCGGTGTCGACATGCAGCGTGGCGGTCCGCCGGCCGCCGCGCGCGTGACTGTTCCAGGCCTCGATCTGCGGCAGGCTGTTGAGCGTCGGCGTCAGCCGCGCCTCTTCCAGCGCGGCGGCCGAGCCCGGCGTGACGCCATCCAGCACGTGAATGGTCGCGTCGCGCTCGCCCAGGCTCTGGCGCAGGGCCAGAGCCTCGGACAGGCGGGCGGTGTAGAAGCTGCGCGCGCCCTCGTCCCACAGGCGGTCGGCGACGATCGCCGCCCCGACGCCATAGCCGTCGGCCTTCACCGCCGGGGCGACCTCAGCGCCGCAGGCAGCATCCCGCAGGGCGCGATAATTGGAGGCCAAAGCCTCGAGGTCGATCGTCAGGCGGCTGTCGGAAGGATCGGTCACGAGGGCTCGGCAAGCAGGGAAGCGGCGGTTCAGGGCGTAGCGGAGCCGGTCGGGCTTTTCCAGCTAGAACGCGCCGGGATGGGTCGCCAGGAACACCGAGACCAGGTTCTCGAACCCCGAGGCGGTGATCTGCACGCCGATGCACAGCAGCAGGAAGGCCACCAGCCGCGACAGAACCCGGGCGCCCGACTGCCCCAGCAAGCGGGTGACGCGATCCGAGGCGCTGTAGAGAAGCCAGACGAGCAACGCCACGCCAGCCGCCGCCAAGCTGGCACCGATGAAGAAGCCCACTGCGCTGCCCTCCGTGGGACGTTGCGAGGACAGGGCGATCGCTACCGAGATCGAGCCTGGGCCCGTCGTGAAGGGCATGGTCATCGGGAAGAAGGCGATGTCTTCCTGACGTCTGGCCGGCTCGGTGTCGCTGGTCTTGCGGTCTTCTTGTTCCTGCGGGTCCATCAGCAGGCCCCAGGCGCGGATCGCCACCACCAGACCGCCCGCCACCCGCAGGGCGCCCAGGCTGACGCCGAAGAAGTTGAGGATATAGCCGCCCAGCAGCAGCGATCCCAGCAACACCAGGAAAGAATAGAAGCCGATGCTGCGGGCCAGCTTCAGTCGCTGGTCGCGGCTACGAGCGCCCATGGCCTGGTCGAAGATCAGCGAGGCCCCGACCGGATTGACGATCGAGAACAGCGCCGGAAAGGCCAGCAGAAAGGCGCCGATCAGGCTGGAGACGGGCAGGGGGCTGAAGTCCACGGGCGACTCGTCTGTCCAGATGGCGGGCGGGGTGACCCTGACCTGTCAGTTGGTCTCAGGTCAAACGGCTGCAAGATTGTCATCTCGGCCGTAGCGAAGCGCGCCGAGCCGGGATGACAGTTCTGACGGCCTACTCGTCCGACGGAATATTCCGCGCCTGGGCGAAATAGTGGTCGCGGGCCAGGTTGCCGAAGCGGGTGGTGTCGCTGTTGAACGACAGGCGCACGGTGCCGATGGGGCCGTGACGCTGCTTGGCGATGATCACCTCGGCCAGGCCCTGCAGGCGGTCCATGTCCTCCTGCCAGGTCAGGTGCTCGGGGGTGCCTTCGCGCGGCTCGGCGCGGCCGACATAGTAGCTTTCGCGATAGACGAACCAGACCATGTCGGCGTCCTGCTCGATCGAGCCGGATTCGCGAAGGTCGGACAGCTGGGGCCGCTTGTCCTCGCGCTGTTCGACCTGACGCGACAGCTGCGATAGGGCGATGACCGGACAGCCCAGCTCCTTGGCCAGGGATTTGAGGCCCATGGTGATCTGGCTGACTTCCTGAACGCGGTTGGCGTTGGAGCCAAGGTCCGATCCGGTGACCAGTTGCAGGTAGTCGACGACCACCAGGTCCAGGCCCACCTGGCGCTTCAGGCGTCGCGCCCGGGCCGTCAGCTTGGCGATCGAGATACCGCCGGTGGCGTCGATATAGAGCGGAGCCTCCTGTAGCTCCATGGCCGCATCGCGCACCCGGCCAAACTCCGAGGCGTCGATCTCGCCCTTGCGGAGGCGGTCGCCCGAGACGCCCGAGGCGTCGGCCAGCATACGCAGGGCCAGCTGTTCGGCGCTCATTTCCAGAGAGTAGAAGGCCACGACGCCGCCCTGGACGGTCTTCTTGGTGCCGTCGGGCTGGATCTCGTAAGCGTATTTTCGGGCGATGTTGAAGGCGATGTTGGTGGCCAGGGCGGTCTTGCCCATCGAAGGACGACCGGCCAGGACGATCAGGTCGGAAGGGTGCAGGCCGCCGACCTTCTGGTCGAGGTCCGTCAGTTCGGTGGCGACACCAGACATGCCGCCGTCGCGGCTATAGGCCTCGGCGGTCATCTCGACCGCGCCGCGCAGGGCGTCGCCGAAGGTGACGAAACCGGACGAGGCCGTGCCGCTTTCGGCCAGGGTATAGAGCTGCTGCTCGGCCGACTCGATCTGGTCGCGGGCCGGTCGGATCTCGTCGCCGCCGCCGTGGGCCGCCGTGGCGATGTCGCCGCCGATGCGGATCAGGTCGCGGCGCAGGGCCAGGTCGAACACGGCGCGGGCATAGTCGCCGACATTGGCGGCCGGCGGCGCGCGGTCGACCAGATCGGCCAGGTAGCGCAGGCCGCCCAGCTCGTCGAAGGCCGGGTCCTTCTTGAACTCGTCGGCCAGCAGGATCGGCTCGGCCAGCTGGCCCTTGCGGATATGGGTCTCGATCGACTGGAACAGCCGCTGGTGAAAGGGCTCGTAGAAGTGACGGCCGTTCAGGGCGTCGGTCAGCCGCTCATAGGCCGCGTTATCATAGAGCAGCACGCCCAGCAGCGCCTGCTCGGCCTCCAGGTTGTGGGGCGCGACGGCAATGGTGATATCCGCATGGGGCGGACGAAGATCGAGAGCAGGGACCAGAGACATCGTCGCAGGTTAACGCATCCCGCGCGCGCCGTGTGGGCGCTCGCCTCAGATGAATGGGGATGTTTTATGTATGTTCCCGGTCGTCGATCGCGCAAGAGAAAGGCGCGGAGATCGCTCTCCGCGCCTTTCCAAGCTCATGCTGGGTCAGATCACCAGTTGTAGCTCACCCGGGTGTAGAGGAACCGCCCGTTGAAGCCGAACGGCGAGTAGTTGGGGAAGCCGACCACGCCGCTGGTGCTGTTGTTGGCGGCCGGCGTGCGGTTGGGATACTCGTCCAGCAGGTTGTTGGCCCCGACCGCCCAGGTCAGCTTGTCATCGAGGAAGGCGCGTCGGGCCTCCAGATCGACCACGGCCTTCTCACCGGTCTCGTAGTCCAGGCTGGCGGTGGCGTTGGGCTGCAGCACCGAGCCATAGGCGGTCACCCGCAGGGTGGCGGCCCAGGGGCCCTTGGACCAGTCGGCGGCCGCCACGTATTTGTGGCTCGGGGTGCCTTCCTCGAAGGTCAGCACGTTGACACGGCCAAACAGGGTCGGCGGCACGGGCAGGGACGACAGGGTGTTGGTGGTCGGCAGGCGGGTGATTTCGGTGTCGTTGAAGTTGGCCGCCAGGGTGAAGTCGAAGCGCCCGACCGTCTCGGCGTTGAGACGGTAGCGTCCGACCACGTCGACGCCCTTGGTGGTGGTGTCGACGCCGTTGATGAAGAACCGCGCCGTGGTCACGCCGAACGACGGGAACAGCAGGTTGTAGATGGCCCTCTGGGTGGCGGTGCCCGTGGCGCTGCCCTGGATGTTCTCCGACAGCACGATGCGGTTTTCGATGTCGATCTGATAGGCGTCGATCGTCAGTTCGAACGGGCCCTTGTGATAGACGAGGCCCAGCGAATAGTTGGTGCTCTCTTCCGGTTCCAGCGGCTTGGCGCCGAGCACGGCGGCCACGGCGCTGGTAGCCGGGAAGGTCCCGACCTCGGTCGGCGTGCTGCCGATGATGTTGGTCGAGGTGGCGGTGAAGTATTGCTGTTGCAGAGCCGGAGCGCGGAAGCCAGTCGACACGGCGCCGCGCAGGGCGAAGCTGTCGATGAAGTCATAGCGCGCGGCGATCTTGCCCGTGGTCGTTGATCCAAAGTCCGAATAGTCCTCGAAGCGGGCCGCGACGCTGACGTCGAGCTTTTCGGTGACCTGGTTATCGAGGTCGACGTACAGGCTGTAGTTGTGCCGGCTGTTGTCGACTTCGTTGCTGGGGCGGAAGCCCGGGAAGCCTTGCGAGCCGACATTGCTGCTCAGGCCACCGTTGGAATAGGAATAGAGGTCGCCAGCGGTGATCTTGTAGGTCTCGTCCCGATATTCAACGCCGAACGCCAGGGTCGAGGGCTTGGCGAAGTTGAACAGCGTCAGCGGCCGGGTGAAGTCCAGCGAGCCGACGAACTGACCATATTCCATGATCCCCGCGTCGAACCGCGTTGGCGAGGCCGCGCCGTAGGAGGTGTTGAGCGAGTCGCGGACCCCGTAGTGGATCTTGTTGGCGCCGTAGGTGACGCTGGCGTCGACGGTGAAGCCGCCCAGTTCGCCCTTGGTTCCCAGGGCCAGATTGTAGTCGTCGATGTCGGTGGTGATCTTGGGCAGGAAGCCGTTGGGATAGATGGCCACGACATTGGTGGAGGCGTTGGCCAGGCGCGGGAAGGCCGCGCTCTGGGTCTTGCGGTTCTGGTATCCGGCCCAGCCGTAGGCGCTCCAGGTCTCGTTCAGCGCCAGGCCGGCATTGGCGTAGATCGCCTTGCTCTCGACCTGGGCGTCGCCATAA
Organism: uncultured Caulobacter sp.; assembly: GCA_964427205.1. Taxonomy (GTDB): domain Bacteria; phylum Pseudomonadota; class Alphaproteobacteria; order Caulobacterales; family Caulobacteraceae; genus Caulobacter. Next base: position 57,579 of record CAYRTE010000003.1, on the reverse strand, counting down.
CGACCCGTGACGATGCCCGGGCTGAAGGCCGAGCTGACGTCGCTGCGGTTGGTTGGATTGCGGTGCGAGATGTCGCCAGTCAGGGTCAGGAAGCCGTCATTGGGCAGACTGAAGCCCTGCCAGACCGAGGCGGTGTAGGTCACGCCGTCGTGGGCCTTGCGGCCGTCGAGGTCGCGGGAGGTCTTCACTTCGGAATTGTAGAGACCGTAGCTGGCCGTGGCGCCGCCGCCGCTGCGGGCTTCGCGCAGACGCAGGTTGACCACCCCGGCGATGGCGTCCGAGCCGTATTGGGCAGCCGCGCCTTCACGCAGGATTTCGACGCGCTCAAGGGCGGCGGTCGGAATGGTGTTGAGATCGAAGGCGGCCGAGCCGCGGCCGACCGCGCCGTTGATGTTGACCAGGGCGGCGGCGTGGCCGCGCTTGCCATTGATCAGCACCAGGGTCTGGTCGGGCGCCAGGCCGCGCAGGGTGGCGGGGCGAACGGAGTCGGTGCCGTCCACGGCCGAAGGACGCGGGAAGTTGATCGAGGGGGCCAGGTTCGACAGCGCCTGGGCCAGCTCCGTGGTGCCTTGGCGGGCCAGGGCCTTGTTGTCGACGACATCGACAGGCGACACGGTGTCGAGGCGGGAGCGGCCGGCGGCGCGGGTGCCGGTGACGACGACTTCCTCGACGATGGCGTTGTCGGCGGCCGGGGCGGTCTGGGCCTGGGCGACGCCGGAAATGGCCGTGATGGAAACCGCGGCCAGCAGCAGATCTCTGTAACGCATGTGTTTATCCCCTCGGATGCCTCCGGGGCGATGAACGCTTTTGTTCCCGGAGCGGGGGAGTTGAGTCTCCCCTACCAGCATGATGGGGATTTGCGCGATTGCACACAAGCTGAGCAATTCTGCGTCACAATGCAGAAAAAAACGGCGCGGATTGCTCCGCGCCGTTTCTCGATAAATCACCGATCCGAAAAAGATCAGGACTCGTAGTGATCGCCTTCGAACGAACCGGCGCCACCGGCGGCCATGTCCGAGGCCGCTTCGGCGTCAGCCGCGCGGTCTTCTTCGAATTGTGCGGCGATGACGTTTTCGCCGCGCGCTTGACGCTCGGCTTCGTCGGCGCTGCGCGCGATGTTGAGGGTGACCGTGACGGTCACCTCAGCGTGCAGCTTCACCTTTACTTCATGGACGCCCAGGGTCTTGATGGGCTTGTCTAGGACGATCATCGAGCGATCGACCTTGCCGCCTTCGGCCTTGATGGCGTCGGCGACGTCGCGACCCGCGACCGAACCGTACAGCTGGCCGCTTTCGCCAGCCTGACGGATCATCACGTATTGCGTACCGTCGAGGGTTTCGCCGACAGCGCCGGCGGCTTCGCGGTTCTTCACGTTGCGCACTTCGATTTCAGCGCGCTGAACTTCGAAGGACTTCATGTTGGCGGCGTTGGCGCGCAGGGCCTTGTGACGCGGCAGCAGGAAGTTACGGGCGAAGCCGTCCTTCACGGTGACGACGTCGCCGAGGGTGCCTGTGCCTTCAACGCGTTCGAGCAGAATGACTTTCATCGTGGTGTCTCCCTTACTTCACGACGTAGGGGAGCAGAGCCAGGAAGCGGGCGCGCTTGATGGCCTTGGCCAGTTCGCGTTGCTTCTTGGCCGACACCGCGGTGATGCGCGACGGAACGATCTTGCCGCGCTCGGAAACGTAGCGCTGCAGGAGCTTGACGTCCTTGTAGTCGATCTTCGGCGCGCCGGCGCCCGAGAACGGGCAAACCTTGCGACGACGGAAGAAGGGACGGCGGGCGCCGCCAGCGGCGGGTGCGCCGGCTGCGGCTTCAGGAGCAGTGGTATCGGTCATGATCTCTCTTCTCCCTTACGCGGCCGCGAATTCGTCACGGGGACGATCAGGACGGTCCGAACGCTCGGGACGGTCGCTGCGTTCGCGATCGCGACGGGCCAGAACCGGCGACAGTTCCAGGTCCAGCTCTTCCACGCGGATGGTCATGAAGCGCAGAACGTCTTCATTGATCAGCAGCTGGCGCTCGACTTCCTTGACCGCCGGCGCCGGAGCGTCGATGGCGAGCAGGGAATAGTGGCCCTTGCGGTTCTTCTTGATGCGATAGGTGAGGTTACGCAGGCCCCAGTATTCGATCTTGGCGATGTGACCGCCGCCTTCTTCGATCAGGGCTTTGATTTGCTCATTCAGAGCTTCGGCCTGTTGCGGCGAGATATCCTGCCGCGCGATGACCACGTGTTCGTAGAACGCCATGTTTTCCTTCTTCCGGCTTGGAAGGCGGCGCGGCTGTCGGCGGAAGTCCGACCACCACGATGGATCCTGAGCGCGACCGGGAAATCCCGACCCCTAGGGGCTGCGTGCAAGACCGCCATCCGTGAGAGCGCGCGCTATTACAGGACAAGACGCGCAAAGGCAAGAATGCTCTGCCGCGCCGCATTTTTCGGCAAGGCGCGGGCCTCGCGGAAAACTGTCGCGGGTCGTCGCCAGCTTAACCTTGCCGCAACGCCAGGCTGTGCTAGGAAGCCGGGCATGAAGTCTAGCGCTGTCCTCAGCGCCCTCGGGGCCTTTGCGCTGTCGGCGATCGTCGCCGCTCCAGCCGCCGCCCAGGCGATTCAGAAGCCCGACCTGTCGGTTTCGGCCAATGACGGCCGCTTCACCGGCTATTCGGCCGCCCTGCCGCTGGATCTCTCCACCGACACCGAGAGCGCCCGGTTCACCGCAAGGGTCGCGGGCACGCTGGAAAGCCCGACCTATGACCTGGATCTCAACCTGAGCCAGAAGCCCGACGAGGCGCGGACCGGTAAGCGCTCCCTGGCGCTGGGCGCCTCGTGGAACGACCGCGAGGCCAGGCTGCGCTCCTCGATGTCGAAGATGTTCGGTTTCGGCGTCCTGCCGCGCGCCAACTATGTCAGCGTGTCGATGGACATGAACGCCAGTCAGGTCATCGCCGTCCCCGGCCAGATTCCGGTGGCGCGGGCCAATGTGCGCTCGGCCCTGACGCTGGATGGCAAGCCGATCGGCTCGATCGCCATCGGCGGCGGCTCGATGGGCGACGAGGGTGTTGATTTCAGCCTCACGCGTCCGTTCGACATCCCCGCCGAGTTCACCGTCAGCCTCCGCGCCGCCAACACCCATGAGGAGTGGCGGGTTCAGGACAGTCGCCTCATGGTCAAGCTCGTGAAGGCGAGCTGGTAGCCAGCCGCTTGCTGGCCGTCACGGCGGCCAAGCGCGCGAGATACTCCGGGTGCTCGGTGCCCATCAGGCGATCCCACCAGGTGAAATAGAGCCCGTAATTGTAGCCGGCCTGGGCGTGATGCAGGTCGTGATGGGTCACGGTCGTCAGCCAGGGCAACAGGGGGCGCCCATCCTTGCGGACGGGAAACAGCTCATAGCCGCTGTGGCCGATCGTGTTGCGCACGATCTGGTGCAGCATGAACAGGCCGACGACCGGCCACTGGGTGGGCACGATGATCATCCACAGCGGCACGAACAGCCCGTTGATCGCCGCCTCTCCCAGGTCAAAGCTGTAGGCGGTGAAGGGCGAGGGGTTGTTCGACCGGTGATGCCGCCGATGGAAGGTTCGAAACAGCCGGCGGTCGTGGATCAACCGATGTGTCCAGTAGAACCAGGCGTCATGACCGATGATCATCAGGACAAGGCTGGTCCAGAACCAGATCGGCCCCAGATCACGGGCGATATAGGGGCCGGGCATCAGGCCGGCGCGGAACAGACCGAAGGTCAGCAGACCCAAGGTCGAGAAGATCGCGATGGAGCGGATCGAGATCAGAAACTCGACCAGTAGCTGGCGGGCGGGCGGGCGGCTGTCGCGGATTTTGCGGCCGGCCAGCGGAAGGGCCAGCGCGACCCAGAGGATCAGCCAGACACCGACGGCGAACAGGACGTAGCGCGTGACGTCGACCTGCATGGCGGCTAGCCAGTTGCGAGCGAAGGGGAGGAGGGCGTCGAGCATCGGAAGCTCCCTGAGAGGATGAACGACACCAGGGAGACGGCAGTGGAGCAGCCGGTCGCGCCGTTCTCGAAATCAGGCGGGTTTGTCGGCTTTCGACGCGGCTTGCGCGGTTTCGACCAGCCGCAGATGCGGCAGGGCGGGCGTCGCCTGCTGACGCCAGGCGGTCGGGGTAACCCCCATGGCGGCGCGGAAGGCGCGGTTGAACGGGCCCAGCGACGCAAAGCCCAGCTCATAGGCGATGGTCGAGACCGACTTGAGGGCCTGTTCCGGATCGGCGAGCGCGACCTTGGCCGCCTCGATCCTCCGGCCGTTGACGTAGTCGGCGAAGTTGCGATGGCCCAGCACGCCGTTGATCAGCTTGCGCAGCCTGTGCTCGGGCGCGCCGACCAGGGCGGCCAGGGCGCCGATGGACAGATCCTCGCCCCGCCAGACTTCGGTTTCGGTCATCGCCTTTTCCAGGCGCGCCAGAACGAGACGGTCGGCGGGCGTGAGATCCAGCTTTTCCGCAGGCTTGGGTGTTGGCGTTGCATCGGATGCGAGGGCCGCCTGCACGAGCAGGGGCTCGGCGCGCAACAACGCCAGGGCTGCCCCTATCCCGAGGGCGGCGAGAGACGAGGCCTGAACCAGGCTGGGCAGCACCGGGCCCTGTCCGAAGCCGAAATCGCAGAGGGTCTGGATGAACATGTAGCCGGTCGCCGCGGCGGCGAGGGGCGCACGAAGACGGCGGCGACGCTCCACCAGATCGATGCGCCAGCCCCGCCAGGCTGTCAGCAGGATGTGGCAATGGATGCCCACCGAGACGGCGGCGAACAGCCACCATATGGCTGCGCGCGCTGGAGACGGGGGCAAAAACGCGCCTGCCGCCCACAGGGCCAGGACGCCCCCTGGGACAGAGAAGCGCCAGAGCGGGATGGACGGTTCATCCTCGAAGAGAACTGAGCAGAACAGCCAGAATACGCCGGCCGCCGAGGCTGACAGGGCCCAGGTCACAGGGCCGTGGTGTCGGCTTTCGGTGTAGAAGAAATGGCTGTCGATGACGTGAGCGATCGCGCAGGCCATCAGCAGCACGCCGACCCAGCGGGTTGGGGTCATCTTCCGGCTGGCGCCGAGGGCGACGGCTGTGGCGGCAAAGGCGCCGACAGCGACGCCCCGGACCCCGATTTCGAGGGCGGCGAACGGAATCTGGGCGGGATCGGTCATGCCCGATCGTCTCCGTCAGCCTCGCGACGTTCAAGCCGCGAGGCTGGTCGAAACCGGAAAGTGCTGGCTACTTCTTGGCCTTGTAGGCCTTCACCGCATCCATGGTCTTGGTGACGTGGCCAACGAAATTGCCGTCGGTATAGGCCATCAGGATCTTGCCGTCGGGCGCGATCACATAGGAGGTCCGGTTGGACCAGCCGCCGGGCATGGGCAGGGCGACGTCATAGGCCTTGACCAGTCCGGCCGGCGCGGCGGCCACCGCGAACTTGTCGCGGCAGTGCTCCTTGGAGAAGGCCTTGATCTTGTCGACATTGCCGGCCGTCACGCCGATCACCGTCGCGCCCAGCTTTTCGAAATCAGGCGTCGCCTCGGCGAACTCGTGCGCCTCGGCGGTGCAGCCGGCGGTGTAGGCGGCCGGGAAGAAATAGAGCACCACCGGTCCCTTCTTCAGCGCCTTGGACAGGCTGAAGCTGTAATCCTTGCCGGCCAGGGCGGCCGGGGCGGTGAAGTCGGGGGCTTTGTCGCCCGGCTTCAGGGCGGCCAGGGCGGGCGTGGCGGCGAGCACGGCAATGGCCGCGAGGCCGGCGGTCAGGCGGTTCATTGGAAACTCCATCGATGGTTCGTCGCCCGAGATACGGTGCGGTGCGCAATTTGGACGCCTGATGATGGAATGCAAGCCATGGTCGCCCCATGGTCGCCCCATGGTCGCCAGAGCCGCGCACTTGCCGGACAGGGGCCTTTCCCCTAACCCTCCGGCCCCAATACGGCATTGAATCTCTAGAACGGAGCGGGCTTCCATGAGCATCGCCTTCATTTTCCCCGGTCAGGGCAGCCAGTCGGTCGGCATGGGCGCCGATCTCGCACAGGCCTTCGCCGCCGCCCGCGAGGTCTTCCAGGAGGTCGACGACGCCCTGGGCCAGAAGCTTTTCGCCCTGATGAAGGAAGGTCCCGAGAGCGACCTGACCCTGACCGAGAACGCCCAGCCGGCCCTGATGGCTGTCAGCCTGGCCGTCAGCCGGGTTCTGGAAAAGGAATTCGGGATCGGCATAGACCGCGCCGCCTTCGTGGCCGGCCACTCGCTGGGTGAATACTCGGCCCTGGCCGCCGCCGGCTCGATCACCCTGGCCGACACCGCCCGCCTGCTGAAGCTGCGCGGCCAGGCCATGCAGCGCGCTGTGCCGGTGGGCGAGGGCGCGATGGCCTCGCTGATCGGTCCCAAGACCGACCTGGCCCTGGCCGAAGCCGCCGCCGCCGCGGGCTCGGAAGTGGGCGTCTGCGTCGTGGCCAATGACAACAACAACGGTAATGTCGTGATTTCGGGCGACAAGGCCGCCGTCGACAAGGCCATCGAGAAGGCCAAGGAACTGGGCGCCCGCGCCATTCCGCTGAACGTCTCGGCGCCCTTCCACTGCCCGCTGATGCAGCCCGCCGCCGATGAGATGGCCGAGGCTCTGGCCCGCACCACCATCGTCTCGCCGCGCGCGCCTCTGGTGGCCAACATCACCGCCGGTCCCGTGCACGACCCCGACGTCATTCGCGGGCTGCTGGTGGAACAGGTTACCGGCCGGGTCCGCTGGCGCGAAAGCATGATCTGGCTGGCTGGCGAGGGCGGCGTCACCCGCTTCGCCGAAGCCGGCGCGGGCAAGGTGCTGTCGGGCATGGCCAAGCGCATCGCGCCAGACGCCGAGGCCACGCCGCTGAACAGCCCGGCCGACATCGAAGCCTTCGCCAAATCGCTCTAACGACTCCGAACGGAGAACCATCATGTTCGATCTCACCGGCAAGACCGCTCTCGTCACCGGCGCCACGGGCGGCATCGGCGGGGCTATCGCCAGGGCCCTGCACGCCCAGGGCGCCCACGTCGTGCTCTCCGGCACCCGCGAATCAGCCCTGACCGAGCTGAAGGCGCAACTGGGCGACCGCGCCTCGTTCGTCGTGGCCAACCTTTCGGACGCCGCGGCGGTCGATGGCCTGGTCGCCAAGGCCGAGGAAGCCGCCGGCGCGCCGCTCGACATCGTCATCGCCAATGCCGGCGTCACCCGCGACGGTCTGATCGTGCGGATGAAGGACGAGGACTGGGACACCGTCATCAAGGTGAACCTGGAAGGCTATTTCCGCCTGGCCCGCGCGGCCGCCAAGGGCATGATGAAGCGCCGCTCCGGCCGCATCATCGGCATCACCTCGGTGGTGGGGGTCACCGGCAATGCCGGCCAGACCAACTATGCGGCCTCCAAGGCCGGAATGATCGGGTTTTCCAAGGCCTTGGCCCAGGAACTGGCCAGCCGAAACGTCACCGTCAACTGCGTCGCGCCCGGCTTCATCGCCAGCCCGATGACCGACGCCCTGACCGACGCGCAGAAGGCAGGAATCCTGGCCGGCATTCCGGCCGGTCGACTTGGCGCGGGCGATGATATCGCCGCCGCCTGCGTTTACTTGGCCAGCGACCAGGGCGCCTATGTGACCGGTCAGACCTTGCACGTGAACGGCGGCATGGCCATGATCTAGCACCGCCACGTTTCTTCACGGGGGACCCGCTGGTCACCCGAAAAGGAACGTGATAGGCGGAGGCCGACAATTCCCGTGAATGGTGAGGCCTCGGCCAAGCCGTTGGCGGGCAACAGATTTCAAAACTGAGGGACTAACAGAATGTCCGACATTCTCGAGCGCGTGCGTAAGATCGTCATCGAGCACCTGGATGCCGATCCCGAGAAGGTCACCGAGAAGGCCAGCTTCATCGATGACCTGGGCGCCGACAGCCTCGACAACGTCGAGCTGGTGATGGCGTTCGAAGAAGAGTTCGACATCGAAATTCCGGACGACGCCGCCGAACACATCCAGACGGTTGGCGACGCCGTGAAGTTCATCACGGAAAAGACCGGCGCCTAAGGGCCCCGTTCGCTCTTTGCGAACAAGTCTTCAACCGCCGCGCAGCACGGGCTCTTGCCATCGTGCGCGCGGCGGTTTTCGTATGTGGCCGAGAGTTGCGGCCTGGGGAGGCGTCGGATTCGGTCGTTCATCCCCATATGTTCGCGACGACGAAGGTTAGGAGTGATCCATGCGTAGAGTTGTTGTCACCGGACTTGGCCTGCTGACCCCGCTGGGTCAGGGCGTCGAGGTCTCCTGGAAAAACATTCTGGCCGGCAAGTCCGGCGCCAATCGGATCTCGGCCTTCGACCCGACCGACTATGCCTGCAAGGTGGCCTGCGAGGTTCCCCGCGTCGATGGACGCGGCGGTGGCGGCCCTGACGTTGAAGGCGCCTTCAACCCCGACCTGACCATGAGCCCGCGCGACCAGAAGCGCGTGGACAACTTCATTCTGTACGGCATCGCCGCCGCTGATGAAGCGGTGAAGGATTCGGGCTGGGTTCCCGAGACCGAGGAAGACCGCTACCGCACCGGCGTGATCCTGGGATCGGGCATCGGCGGCCTGTCGACCATCGCCGACACCGCGCTGGAACTCGAAGCCAAGGGGCCGCGCAAGGTCAGCCCGTTCTTCATCTCCTCGGCCCTGATCAACCTGATCTCGGGTCAGGTCTCGATCCGCTATGGCTTCAAGGGACCCAACCACGCCGTGGTCACGGCCTGCGCCACGGGCGCTCACGCCATCGGCGACGCCGCCCGTCTGATCAAGTATGGCGACGCCGACGTGATGGTGGCCGGCGGCGCCGAGGCGGCGGTTTGCAAGGTCGGCATCGCCGGCTTCATCGCCTGCCGCGCCGTCTCGACCGACTTCAACGACACCCCCGAAAAGGCCTCGCGCCCCTATGACAAGGATCGCGATGGCTTCGTGATGGGCGAGGGGGCCGGCGCCCTGGTGCTGGAAGAGTACGAGCATGCCAAGGCGCGCGGCGCCAAGATCTATGCCGAGGTCGTCGGCTATGGCCTGTCAGGCGACGCCTATCACATTACCGCGCCCTCCGAGGACGGCGACGGCGGCTTCCGGGCCCTGTCCGCGGCCGTCAAGGACGCCGGCCTGCAGCCTTCGGACATCGACTACGTCAACGCCCACGGCACCTCGACCATGGCCGACGGCATCGAGGCCAAGGCCGTCGAGCGGTTCCTGGGCAATCACGCCGCCAATGTGGTGATGTCGTCGACCAAGTCGATGACCGGCCACCTGCTGGGCGCGGCCGGCGCGATCGAGGCCATCTTCTCGATCCTGGCGATTCGCGACCAGATCGCGCCGCCGACCATCAATCTCGACAATCCCGACGTCGACGTCGCCATGAACCTGGCGCCCAACAAGGCCGTGCCGATGAAGATCGACGTCGCCGTCTCAAACAGCTTTGGCTTCGGCGGCACCAACGCCTCCGTCGTGTTCCGTAAAATCTCGTGAGCCGAAAAGCCGCTCCGCCCCGCAAAACCCGCAAACGCGAGTCGGCGTCGATCGGACGCCGGCTGATCGCGATGATCTTCGCCGCCGGCGCCACCCTGGTCGTCATCGGCATGGTCTTCGTGTTCGGGGCGATTTGGCTCTATCAGGGGCCAGGGCCAGCGGCCAAGGGCGGCGATGTCACCTCGGTGGTTCTGCGCCGGGGCGCGAGCGTGCCAGAGATCGCTTCCAGCCTTGAAAGCGGCGGGGTGATCCGCTCCTCGTCGATCTTCATGACGGCCGCGCAGCTCACCGGCGCGGCGCGGTCGCTGAAGGCTGGCGAATACGAGTTCAAGAGCCGGGCCTCGATGGCCCAGGTTCTGGACGCCATCCGCAAGGGCAAGGTGGTTCGCCACTTCGTGACCATCCCCGAGGGTGTGACCTCGGACATGGCCGTCGACATCCTGATGCGCTCGCCGGTCCTGACCGGCGTCGCGCCGACCCCGCCGGAAGGCGCGATCCTGCCCGAGACCTACCAGGTCGAGCGCGGCGAGGATCGCTCCGCCGTGCTGCAGCGCATGATGGACGACCGCGACCAGCTGCTGGACGAGCTGTGGCCGCAACGGCAGAAAGGCCTGCCGTTCTCGACCAAGGACGAAGCCATGACCCTGGCCTCGATCGTCGAGAAGGAAACCGGCATCGCCTCGGAGCGTCCGCGCGTGGCGGCCGTGTTCGTCAATCGCCTGCGCACCGGCATGCGGCTGGGCAGCGACCCGACGATCATCTACGGCCTGACCCGGGGGCGGCCGCTGGGACGCGGCATCCTGCTGTCGGAACTGCAGCGTCAGACGCCTTACAACACCTATCTGATCGACGGCCTGCCGCCGACGCCGATCGCCAATCCGGGGCGCGCCGCCATCGCTGCGGTGCTGGATCCGCCCAAGACCGACGAGCTCTATTTCGTCGCCGACGGGACGGGCGGGCACGTCTTCGCAAGGACCTATGCCGAGCACGAGGCCAATGTCGCCAAGTGGCGGCAGGTCGAGCGCAGCCGCGCGGCCAAAAAGCCCGCCGCCACGCCCCTGAGCGGGGGCTGAGGTGGCGCTGTCGGGCATGACCGGCTTCGCGCGCGTCGAAGGCGCGCACGGGGCCTGGTCCTGGGCCGTGGAAGCCCGCAGCGTCAACGGCCGCAATCTGGAAACCCGGTTTCGCGGTCCGCCCGGCTTCGACAGCCTGGACCGCGCGGCCCGCGACGGCGCCCAGAGCCGCTTTCAGCGCGGCCAGCTGACGGTCAACGTCCAGGGCAAACGCGCCGAGGCCGTCGGCCAGACCCAGGTCAGCGTCGAGACCCTGGAGCGCTATCTGAAGGCCGGCGGACCCTATGTGGCCACAGGCATGGTCACCAAGCCGTCGCTTGACGGCCTGCTGGCCCTGCGCGGCGTCATCGAGGTGCGCGAGGAAGAGGACGACGCCGAGACCCGCGCCGCCGTCGAGGCCGCCATGGCCGCGTCCATCGCCCAGGCGCTGGACGCCCTGAAGACCGCGCGCCTGGAGGAGGGCACGGCCCTGACCCCTGTTCTGCTCGGTCAGGTCGACACGATCGAGCGCCTGACGGCTGGAGCTGGAGTCGAAGCTGCCGGTCAGCCCGCCGTACTGAAAGATCGCTTCGCGCGCCGCATGACCGAACTGCTGGGCGAGGCGTCCTCGGAGGAGCGCATCATCCAGGAAGCCGCCGCCATGGCCGTGAAGGCCGATGTGCGCGAGGAACTGGACCGCCTGGCCGGCCACGTCGCCGCCGCCCGCACCCTGCTGAACGGCGAAGCCGCCGCCGGCCGCCGCCTGGATTTCCTGTCCCAGGAGTTCATGCGCGAAGCCAATACCCTCTGCTCGAAATCGGCGCTTTCCAGCCTGACCACGATCGGTCTGGAGCTGAAGGCCACCATCGAGCAGTTCCGCGAACAGGTTCAGAACGTTGAATAAGCCCCATCACAAGACCCGCGGCCTTCTGCTGATGGTCGTCGCGCCCTCGGGCGTCGGCAAGACCTCGCTGACCCGCCGCCTGGTGGCCGATCACGGCGACCTGCACCTGTCGATCAGCGCCACCACCCGCGAGCCGCGTCCGGGCGAGCATGACGGCCGCGACTATCATTTCGTCAGCCACGAAAAGTTCCAGGAGATGATCGCGGCGGACGCGTTCCTCGAATGGGCCGAGGTCTATGGCAATTTCTATGGCAGTCCCAAGCCGCCGATCATGGAGGCGCTGGACCGCGGCGAGAGCGCCCTGTTCGACATCGACTTCCAGGGCGCGATGAAGGTTCACAAACAGGCCGGCGCCGACAGCGTGCTGGTCTATATCCTGCCGCCGTCCCTGGCCGAGATGAGCCGTCGCCTGCACGCCCGCAGCCAGGACAGCGAAGAGGTCATCCACCGCCGCCTGTCCCGCGCCAAGGACGAGGTCGCGGCCTGGGAGCAGTTCGACTACGTCATCCTCAACGACGACTTCGACAAGGCCTATGCGGACCTGGCCCACATCTATCACGCCGAGCGCCAGAAGCGGGCGCGCAACCCGTGGATCGGGGATCTGGTGGCGGACCTGCTGAAGGAAGAGATCTAGGCCAGCGTCGCCCGCGCCAGCGCCAGGAAGCCTTCGATCGGCACGTTCTCGGCGCGAATGTCGGGGCTGATGCCGGCTTTTTCGCACAGCTCGCCGCCGCCCAGCGCTTTCAGGCTGGAGCGCAGCATCTTGCGGCGCTGGCCGAAGGCGGCGGCGGTGACGCGTTCCAGGGCGGCCAGTTCCTCGGGCGGCGGGATCACCGCGCGGGGGATCAGGCGGATGACCGCCGAATTGACCTTGGGCGGGGGGGTGAAGGCGCGCGCCGGCAGGTCCATGACCACCTTGGCCTCGCACACTGTCTGGGCGATCACGGCCAGGCGGCCATAGGCGTCGTCATTGACGTGGGCGGCGATGCGCTCGGCCACTTCCTTCTGGAACATCAGGGTCATCGACACGGGCAGGAACGGACCCGTCAGCCAGTTGATCAACAGCTGGGTGCCGACATTGTAGGGCAGATTGGCGACGACGTGGGCCGGGACCCCGCCGACGGCCTTGCTGGCGTCGACCTTCAGGGCGTCGCCCTGCACGACCTCCAGCCGCTGGTCGGCGGCTTCGGACAGCTCGGCCAGGATGGGCATGAAGCGCGTGTCCATCTCGATGGCCACGACACGGGCGCCGGTCTCCAGCAGGGCGCGGGTCAAGCCGCCAGGACCGGGGCCGACCTCGACCACCACGTCCTCGGGACCGATCCCCGCCAGCCGCGCGATCTTGCGAGTGATGTTGAGGTCCAGCAGGAAGTGCTGGCCAAAGCTCTTGCGGGCCAGAAGGTCGTGACGCTCCAGAGCGTCGCGCAGCGGCGGCATGTCGGCCAGGCTCATCGGATCAAATCTCGGTCGAAGGTCAGGCCGCGCGGCGGGCGGCGATCTGGGCCGCCAGACGGATGGCGGCGATCAGGCTATCGGCTCGGGCAAGGCCGCGTCCAGCGATGTCGAAGCCGGTGCCGTGGTCGGGCGAGGTGCGAACGATCGGCAGGCCCAGGGTGACGTTCACCCCGCCCCAGAAGTCGAGCATCTTGACCGGGATCAGGGCCTGGTCGTGATACATGCACAGCACCGCGTCGTAGCGGGCGCGCGCCTCGGCGTGGAACAGGCTGTCAGCGGGGGCGGGCCCCATGACCTCGACGCCCAGATCACGCAGCACGCGGGCGGCGGGCTCGATAATCTCGATCTCCTCGCGACCCAGCGCGCCGCTCTCGCCGGCGTGGGGGTTGAGGGCGGCCAGAGCCAGGCGAGGCCGGGCGACGCCGAAGTCACGCTTGAGGGCCTGGCTGGTCACCATGCCGGCGGTGACGATGGCCTCCACCGACAGGGCGGCTGACACGTCGTTCAGCGCCTTGTGGATCGTCACCAGGGTGGCGCGCAGGTTGCCGGCCGTCAGCATCATCACCGGACCGCGCACGCCCTCGTGAGGCGCTCCGGCGGTCAGTTCGGCCAGGAACTCGGTATGACCGGGAAACTTGAAGCCGGCGTCGTACAGCGGAGCCTTGGCGATCGGGGCGGTGACCAGGCCCGACACCGCGCCGGAGAGGGCCAGACCGGCTCCAGTCTCTATGCAGCGGATAATCTGGGCGGCGTGGGCGCTGGACGGCTGGCCGGCGATCACCGGGCTCAGCAGGGGCGCGTCGAGCACGGGCAGGGCGGTGGGAAAGACGTCCAGCGCCTCGGCGGGGCCGGTGACGGTCTTGACCTTGACGCCCGAGCCGGCCGAAGCCAGCGACCGCGCATCGCCCACGACCATGAATGGCGGTCCCTCCCATCGGAGAGCCGCCCAGGCCTTGGCGATGATCTCGGCCCCGACGCCGGCGGGATCGCCGGCGCTCAGGGCCAGGGGCTTGGTCATCAACGGGTTTCTATGGTCGCCGAGTTGCGGAGGTCACGCAGGTAACGCTTCGAGATCAGGGCCAACTGCTGGCCGCGCAGACGGTTTTCGATCTGATCGCGAGACGGCGCGCTGGCGCCAGACTGGCGCTTGCCGCAGACGGCGATCAGGTGAAGGCCGGCGTCGGTGCGGATCGGGTCCGAGACCTGGCCGATTTCCAGCGCCGTGGCGGCCGCCTGGAAGGCGGGCGCCAGGTCGGTGATTTCGGCTTCGCCAAGATCGCCGGCGACCAGGCCATCCACCTTGCCGGCGGCGGCTTCCAGCGTCGAGCAGCTGGTGATCTGCGGCTTCAGGGCCAGCAGGGCGGTATTGGCGGCCTCAACCTGCTGGGCCGTCGCGTCGGCGGCCAGCGGATAGGCGACCTGCTTGAGGTCGACCAAGGCGGTCTTGGAGCCGGCGCGCTTGTCGCGCAGGTAGATGATGTAGACGCCGTCCCGCACCGGGATCGGGCGCGACAGTTGGCCGGGGCGCAGTTCTTCCAGGGCGGTGTCGACCTCGGGAGGCATTTCGCCGGGGCTGATCCAGCCGGCGTCGCCGCCGTTGGCCGCCGTGGCCGCCGACGAGAACTGACGGGCGACGGCCGGGAAGGGCGCGCCCTGCTGCATCTGGGCGACCAACTGGGTGGCGCCATTGACGGCCGTCTCCATGCCGCCGACGCGCGTGGCGTCGATGAACACTTCGCTGACCTGATACTGCGGCTTGCTGGCCGACTCGGCCATGCGGCGCTGGAACGCCTTGATCTGGTCTTCGCCGACCCGCAGGCGCGAGCCGTAGCGACCGCTGATCCAGTTCTGCCAGCTGCTGTCGATGCGGATCTGCGAGCGGAAGGTCTCGGCGCCCACGCCTTGCGCGGCCAACTGGGCCAGCAGTTGAGCGCCGGTCATGTTGGCGTTGTTGCCCTTGGCGATGTCGTCGATCTGCTCGTCGACTTCCTTGTCGGTCGAGATGATCGTGATCTTCTGGGCCTTCTCGACCCGACGCAGTTCCTGCAGCTGGACATGTTCGTCGATCAGCGAGCGAAGGGCTTCCTGCTCCAGTTGGGGCAGGTTTTCCTCGGTCGGCTGCACGCCGGAACTGACCATCAGCAGGCGCATGCGCTGCATCAGGTCGTAGCTGGAAACGATGTCGTCATTGACCACCGCCGCGACGCTTTCCGACAGGCCGGGTGGCGGCGCCGCCACGGCGGGCGGAGCGGCCACGACAGGCGCTGCGTCTTGAGCGAAGGCAGGCGCGCCAAAGCTCGCCATGGACAGGGCGATAATGGACGCGGCTCCAGCCGCGGCAAGGGTCTTCACGCTACGCGCAGGCCGCATGGGTAGTGTCGTTCCTCTAGGCGCGACGTGCCGATCACGCGCGCGAAAATCACGCTCGCCGGCGGCGACGCGGGATCAATTTACTGGCTGTACCCTGTATCACCCAATGTGGCGAGGGTTAGGCGAAACACGATGGACTCGTCGGCCTGCAGCTTCAGACCGCCGGTCGAGGCCTGGCTGAAACGGTCCTCGTTCTGGTAGATGACGTCGATGCGAATGCAGTCGTCGGCATAGGCCACGCCCAGGTCGCGACGGCGCCAGACACCGGCCACCAGGTCCTGCTGGCCATAGGCGGTGACAGCCCACTTCTTGGTGATGTTCAGCTGGCCGCGCATTTCGAAGGTCTCCAGCGGGAAGCCGCCTGCGTCCTGCTGGTCCTTGATGTAGCGCACCGAGCCGTTGGCGACCTTGTGGGAGGCGTCGACGCCGGCCTCGATGCGGCGGAACTTGTTGCTGGCCAGATCCGGTGCGTAGCGGGTGCGGACGAAGGCGTTGACGCCGCGCACCGGCGTGACCGTGGCCGCCACGATCCAGTCCGAAGACTTCTTCTGCAGGCCGGAACGGGCGGGCAGAAGAGGATCGACTTCGGAGCGGAAGCTGCGGCCAACCAGGATGCTGGCCCCCCGGGTGTCGTTGTATTTGACGGTGGCCCGCGCGCCGACATTCAGCCGCTGGCCGCCCTCATAGAGGTCGAAGCCGGGCGACTTGTTGGCGCGGAACAGGTTGGTCTCGTCGAACTCGAACGAGGTGCTGTCCTCGTTGTAGAGATAGGTCGTCGCGCCACTGGTTCCGACCACGATCGGCACGCGGCGACTCTCGGAGCCGGCGGCGACCTGGGCCAGGGGCTCCAGCACCACCGTGCCGCCCTTGAGGGCCTTGAAGAACGGATAGCTGAAATCGACGCCGGTCACGCCGAGGGCGCGCGAATAGGTCTGGCTGTCGTCGGTCCCGGGCAGGTCGGAAACGCGATAGGCGTCCCCGCGCGCCTGGGCGAAGGGCGAGACCCGCACGCCCGACTTCAGGGTCAGGGTCGAGCGCCAGTCGGCGCTGGCGCTGCCGCGCTGGCTGTCAACGCCGTCCAGGGTGGCGCCATAGGGCGACTCGGCCCGGGTCAGGATGACGCCCGTACCCTGCAGGCGCAGGCGTCCGCCCAGCACCGGATCCTTCGGTTGCCAGCGACCTTCGACCAGGGGGCCGATCAGCGGGAAGACGTCGCTGTTCTCGAAACTGGCCAGGCCGGTGACGGCGTCGATGCCCGAGACCCGCAGGCCCTGCACCGAGACGGCCGACAGCGACAGATAGGACAGCTTGTCCTGGCGGGTGGTGTAGATTTGCGAGCTGAGCCGGCGGTCCTCGCTCGTGAACAGGCCGCGCTGCTGGTAGACGTCGCTGATCGTGTAGTTGTCGAACAACAGCTTGTCGGACGTGCGCTCGGCGCTGAAGCCCCACTTCCACTTGTCGTTGATGTCGAACTTGCCCCGCGCCAGGATGTAGCTGCGCGAGGTGGCTTCGCCGAAGCGTTCGCCGCGGTTGTCGATGTCCTTTTCGTAGGTGTAGCCGCCCCGGATCTCGGCCGTTCCTGAATAGAACCGCTTGCGCCAGTGGGTGTTGAGGAACGGGTTCACACTCGAATTGATCTGGGGGCTTAGGACGATGTCCTGAGACGGCGAGATCACGTAAAGATACGGCTGCTGGTAGGACATGCCGCGCCGCTTCGACGCGCCCAGCTTGGGCGTCAGGAAGCCCGAGCTGCGGGTGGCCTGCGGGTCCGGATGCCAGAACACCGGCAGGTACATCAGCGGCGCGCCCCACAGGCGGATGACCGCGTTCTTGTAGTAGACGAGCTGGCGATCCTTATCCTGCACCACCTTGTCGGCGGCGACCGACCAGGTCGGGGTCGGCTTTTCGGCGCAGATTTCGCACGGCGTATAGATCGCCTGGTTCAGCTCCTGGATGCTGTCGTTGCGGCGGATGGCCGAGACGGCGGCGATCTTGACGTCCTTGTCCATGCGGGCCGAGAAGCCCAGGGCGAAGCCGGCCTTCAGGTCCTTGTCCAGCGTCATCTCGTCGGCGAACTGGGCCGTGCCGTCGCCGTTGATCAGCGCGACCTTGCCCTTGGCCGTGATAACGCCGGCCTTGGTGTCGTAGACCACTTCCTCGGCGCGCAGGGTGCGGCCCTGATAGCGCGCCTCGACGTCGCCGCGGGCGGTCAGGACCTCGCTCTTGTCGTCGCGGATCAGCAGGTCGGATTCGAGATAATAGCCCTCGTCCCCCAGGCCGTCGGACGGCGGAGCCTTGACCACCGGCACGGGCGGAACGTCGACCAGCGCCTGCTGGGCGTGCGCGGTCGTGGCGGCCAGCACCAGCGAGGCGACGCCGCCGAGCAGACGCAGGCGACCCCGCGGGGACGACGCGCCTTGACGCTGATCCTTCATGAACGACCTCGGAGACACGGACTCAACCATCCTCGGTATAGCAAAGCAGAGTGAAGCCCGCCAAAAGCGCGACGAGCGGGGGAGTCCAGGCGGCGATGGCCGGGTGCAGAACCTCGGCCTTCGCGAGCGCGCTGCATAGCTCGTTGAAGAAGAAAAATCCGAAACCCAGGGCGACGCCCGATCCGGCCAGGGCCGCCAGGCCGCCCAGACGCATCAGGCGCAGCGAGAACGCCGCCGCCAGCACCGACATGGCGGCGAACAGCAGCGGCGTGGCCAGGATCTGGTGATAGCGCAGCCGGAAGGGCGTGGCCGAGAAGCCGGCGTCCTCGGTTCGCTCGATCGTGGTGGGCAGGCGCCAAAGGGCCACGGCCTGGGGCGAGTTGAAGCGCTCCGACGCGGTGCGGTCGTCCAGGTTGGACGGGATCGACAGGCTCTCGGAGCGAATCGCCCCCGCGCCGGGGGTGGCCTCCCGCACGCCGATCAGGCGCCAGAAGCCGGGCTCGAGCCGGGCCTCGTTGGCCTCGATGCGCCGCGAGAAGTCCATCACGCCCTTGGCGTTGAGCGTGTAGACAAACAGCGACACGCCGCGCAGGCGCACCGAGCCGTCGACCACGTCGCGCGCCCGGGCCCGGATGACGATCTGGGTCTTGTCGTCGCCCTGGCGCAGCCATGTGCCCTTTGGCGCGGCCTTCAGATAGTTGGCCATCATCGCGTCGCGCGTGGTCTCGTACTGGGCCGTCATGGCCGTGCTCAGCGGATTGAGCAGGGTGATGGTCAGGACGCCGATCACGAAGGCCGCCGCGGCCGCCGGCAGGATGAACCGCCAGGCCGAGACGCCCGCCGCGCGCATGGCGATCAGCTCGCTGCGCCGGTTCAGGCCGACAAAGGCCCCCAGGGTGCCGAACAGGAAGATGAACGGGGTCAGCACCAGGATGGTGGCTGGCGCCTGAAGGATCGTCAGGTACAGCAGTTCCAGAAAGCCGACATCGGCTCGGGTGCCGACATTGCGGGCGATGTCGACGAAGGCGATCAGCATCACCATCGAGCCCAGCACGGCCAGGGCCACGCCCAGCGAGGCCATCGTCTGTTTCAGAACGTAGCGTTCGACCATGCCCACGCCGAAACTCATGCCGCACCCGCTTGAGCGGCATAGGCGGCCTTGCGGCGGCTGATGGCGACGTGGCGCGAGACCTTCTGGCGGAAGATCTGGGCCATGCCCCACCACAGGGCCGCCAGCGGCACGGCATATTGCAGGATGTTGAGCCAGGCGTTGTCCTCGCAAGCCGCCTGGACGCCGAAGCCGACGATGCGCACGACAGCCGCCGCCGCGCCGACCGCGGCGATGCGCTTGCCATAGCCCATGCGGTTGAACTGCCCGCCGATCACCGCCGCCAGGGCCATGGCCATCAGGGCGATGTTGTAGAGCGGGGTGGCGAAGCGCGAATGGGCCTCGGCCAGCAGGCCGACCCGGTTCTTCTGCTCCCATTCCTGGGTCATGTCCGGGAAGAACAGCTCGTGCAGATAGCGGTCGGCGATCTTGTAGTGCAGCAGCTCATCGCTCTGGAACAGCGACGACAGGTCGAAGGTGTATTCCTCGAACGAGGTGTATTGCAGCACGCCGGAGCTGGAAAACTGCTGGTTGGAGCCCTTGAGCATGATCAGAACGGGGGCGCCGTTGCGGGTGGCGATCACCGCCTCGCGCGACGAATAGGTCGAGGCGCCGCCGTCCGGGCGTTCCTGGTGAATGAACAGGTTGTGGATCAGGTTGTCGCGGTCGATCGACTGCGCATAGACCGTCAGGCCGGGACCAGGCTCGGTGAACTGTCCGGGCTGGACCAGGGTCGAGGCCACATCGGTCTTTACCGCGAAGGCGGTCTCGCGAATTTGACGGGCGCTCCAGGGCTGAACCCAAAGACCCAGGAACAGCGAGAACAGGGCCGCGAACACCGCCAGTCGCATGGCGGGCGAGATGACTCGCCAGCGACTCATGCCGCCCGCGAAACAGACCACGATCTCCTGCTCGGTATGCAGCCGGTTCAGGGCCACCAGGGCGGCGACGAACAGGGCGATCGGCAGCACGATATTGAGCAGCTGGGGCAGGGCCAGCAGGATGATCTTGAGGAAAACCAACGCGCTCTGGCGCTGGCTGATCAGGATGTCGAACTCCGACAGGCTGCGGGCCAGCAGCGCGAGCGCCGCCAGGGCCGCCGCCGCGAAGAGCGTCGGACCCAGCAATTGGCGGAAGAGATAGCGTTCTATCAGGCGCATCAAAAAGGGGGTTCGGGCGGGCGGATTCGAAAACGGCGAACCCCAAGGAAGAGGGCTGTTCTACACGGCCGCTTCCCCCCCGCACAACCGAAGACCGTGTCCCGCGCGGCGCCGGAAGTCTTTTCTCTCGACGAGGCTTGGACTATGCCGCCTGATCAAGGCGAGACGGCCGATCAAAGGGCCGCCCCGCGAATCGCGCGTGCGGTTCGAGAGGGCTAAGGCGCCAAGCCAATTCAGGAGCGTGCGATGCGTATCGAGTTCGTCCCCGCCGACATCCAGGCCGGCGCCAACGCCGCCCTGGCGGTTCTGGCCCATGAGGCCGCCGCGCTTTCGCCAGAGGCGCGCATGATCGACGAAGCCTGCGGCGGCGCCCTGTCGCGGGCGATCGCTGGCGGGCGTTTCATCGGCTCCAAGGGCCAGACCCTGGATCTGGTCGCGCCCCACGGCCTGGAGGCCGCGCGCGTGGTTCTGGTCGGTGTCGACGGCGTGGGCGCGGTCGAGCCGGAGGCCGTCGAAGCCGCCGCCGCTCACGCCTTCCAGGCGGTGAAGGCCTCGGGCGTCACCGAACTGGTGCTGAAGCTGGGCGCCGACGCCGAGACCGCCGCCCGCGCCGCGTTCGGCGTCAAGCTGGCCGCCTATCGCTTCGACAAATACCGCACCACCGAAAAGGCCGAGAAGAAGCCGTCGGTCACCGTGGTCAAGGTGGCGGCCGCCGATCCGGTCAAGGCCGCCAAGGTGTTCGAAAGCCTGGACGCCCTGGCCGACGCCATCCTGTTCAGCCGCGACCTGGTGTCCGAGCCGGCCAACATCCTGCACCCCGAAGAGTTCGCCGCCCGCGCCAAGAGCCTGGAAAGCCTGGGCCTGGAGGTCGAGGTCCTCGGCGAGGCCCAGATGGCGGAACTTGGCATGGGCAGCCTGCTGGGCGTGGGGCAGGGCAGTGTTCGCGAGAGCCAGCTGGTCATCATGAAGTGGATGGGCGCGGCCGACAAAACCGCCCAGCCCATCGCCTTCGTCGGCAAGGGTGTCACCTTCGACACCGGCGGCATCAGCATCAAGCCGGCCGACGGCATGGAAGACATGAAGTGGGACATGGGCGGCGCGGCCGCCGTGACCGGCGTCATGCACGCCCTGGCCGGTCGCAAGGCCAGGGTCAACGCCATCGGCGTGCTGGGCCTGGTCGAGAACATGCCCGACGGCAACGCCCAGCGCCCGGGCGACGTGGTCACCTCGATGTCAGGCCAGACCATCGAGGTCATCAACACCGACGCCGAGGGCCGCCTCGTCCTGGCCGACGCCCTCTGGTACACGCAGGAGCGTTTCAAGCCGCAGTTCATGATCGACCTGGCCACCCTGACCGGGGCGATCATCATCTCGCTGGGTCATGACTACGCCGGTTTGTTCAGCAACAACGATGGCTTGTCCGAAAAACTTCTCGCCGCCGGCAAGGCCGAGCGCGAGAATCTCTGGCGGATGCCGCTGCCGGCGGCCTACGAGAAGCAGATCGAAAGCCCCATCGCCGACATGAAGAACATCGGCGGCCGGCCGGCCGGCTCGATCACGGCGGGTCTGTTCCTGCAGAAGTTCGTCAATGGCGTGCCGTGGGCGCACCTGGACATCGCCTCGGTGGCCTGGCGCAAGCCGTCCACCGATCCGACCGTGCCCGAGGGGGCGGTGGGCTTTGGCGTGCGGCTGCTCAATCGCCTGGTCGCTGACGCCTACGAAGGCTGATCGATCCGATGTCCGACACGCCCTGCGAGGTCTGGTTCTACCATCTGGAGCGAAGTCGCGCCGAACAGGTGCTGCCCGAGTTGCTGGAAAAGACCCTGGGGCGTGGCTGGAAGGCGCTGGTGCGCGGCAGCGATGCGGGCCGCCTGGAAGGCCTGGATGGTCATCTGTGGACCTATCGGGACGACACCTTCCTGCCGCACGGCCTGGCCAGCGAGCCGATGGCCGAGCGGCAGCCGGTGCTGCTGACCGACCGGCTGGACAACCCGAACGGCGGGGATGCGTTGTTCCTGCTCGATGGCGCCGAACCCGGCGATCTGGCCGGCTTTTCGCGTTGCGTCCTACTGTTCGACGGTCGCGATGAATCGGCGCTGGCTCAGGCGCGCGGTCGTTGGGCGAGTTTCAAGAAGGCGGGACACCCCGTGTCCTACTGGCGCCAGGGCGCCGAACGCGGATGGGAAAAACAGGCATGAAGACGCTGATCGTACTGGGCGGCGCGGTCGCCGCAGCCCTGCTGGTGGTTTCCTGCTCCAGCGCGCCGCCGCCGGCGCCGCTCCCGCCGCCGGAGACCCCCGTCGCGCCGCCGCCGGTCGCCATCGCGCCGCCCCAGCCGAGGGACCAGTGCGGCATGGACGAGGCCAAGGTCTATGTCGGCAAGAACCGCACCGAGCTGCCCGCGCCCGTGGATCCCACCCGTTGGCGGGTGGCCTGCACGACCTGCCCGGTCACCATGGACTTCCGTCCCGATCGCCTGAACATCCTGTTCGACGCCGCCACCGGCACGGTGAAAGAGGTCAAGTGCGGCTAGAGCCTGCCGCGCTTCACATGAAATCACGTGAAGCGCTCGGACGGCTTCCAAATCAAGCGCTTGCCTCGAAATCCTGCCGGGGCTTGATCTAGGCCTGGGCCGCCGCCAGTTCCTCGGCCAGACCCATCCACGTCGTTTCGGCGTCGTCCAGCTTGGCTTGGGCGGCGTCGCGGCGCTTGGTCAGTTCGGCGACCTTGGTCGGGTTCTTGTAGAGCTGCGGATCGGCCAGCTGGGTTTCCAGTTCGGCCACCTGGCGCGTGGTGCGGGTGACGACCTGCTCGGCCGCTTCGATCTTGCGCTTCAGGGGCTCGATGGCGACGGTCTTGCGCGGCGCGGCGGCGGTCGCTTCCGCCTTGGCCGGCTCGCGGGCCACCTGGGTCGGCTTCACCGACTGTTTGGCGCGGTCCAACACGAACTTGGCGTAATCGTCCATGTCGCCGTCGAACGGCTTGACGGTGCCGTCGGCGGCCAGCCACAGGCGGTCGGCAACCAGTTCCATCAGCGAGCGGTCGTGGGTGATCAGGATCACCGCGCCCTCGTAGTCGTTCAGCGCGTCCAGCAGGGCGCGGCGGCTGTCGATGTCCAGGTGGTTGGTCGGCTCATCGAGGATCAGCATGTGCGGCGCGTCCATCGCCACCATGTTCAGCAGCAGGCGCGCCCGCTCGCCGCCCGACAGGTTGGCGACCGTGGTCTCCTGCTTGTCGAAGTTCAGGCCAAACTGGGCCAGCTTCGAGCGTCGCGAGGATTCCGAAGCGTCCGGCATGGCCCGGCGGATGATCTCCAGCGGGGTGTCGACGGGGTCCATCGCCTCGATCTGGTGCTGGTGGAACCAGCCGACCTTCATCTTGCGGTCGCGGTGGAATTCGCCCGACTGCACGCCCAGGGCGCCGGCGATCATCTTGGCGAAGGTCGACTTGCCGGCGCCGTTGACGCCCAGCAGACCGATGCGGTCGTCCAGGTCCATGCGCAGGTTGAGGTTCTTGAGGATCGGGCGACCCTCCTCGTAGCCCACATTGGCCCGTTCCAGCCGGATCAGCGGCGGCGGCAGCGGACGCGGCGGCGAGGGCAGGGTGAAGGGCGCGACGCGCTCCTCGATGGTGGTCGCCACCGGCTCCATCTTGGCCAGACGCTTCATGCGCGACTGGGCCTGGGCGGCCTTGGAGGCCTTGGCCTTGAAGCGGTCGACGAAGGACTGCAGGTGGGCGCGCTCGGCATCCTGCTTGGCCTTGGCCGAGAGTTGCAGACGGGCCTTCTCGGCGCGGCGCTTTTCGAAGTCGTCGTAGCCGCCGGTGTAGAGCTCCAGCTTGCCGCCGGCCAGGTGCAGCATGTGCGTACAGCTGTTGTTGAGCAGCTCGCGGTCGTGGCTGACGATCAGGGCGGTGTGCGGGTACTTCTGGAGGCGGGCTTCAAGCCAGAGGGCGCCTTCCAGGTCCAGATAGTTGGTCGGTTCGTCCAGCAGCAGCATGTCGGGCTCGGCGAACAGCGCGGCCGCCAGGGCCACGCGCATCCGCCAGCCGCCGGAGAACTCGGCCATCGGCCGCTGCAGGTCTTCCTGGCTAAAGCCCAGGCCCGACAGAATTTCCGAGGCCTTGGCCGGCGCCGCGTCGGCGTCGATCTCGATCAGCCGGGCCCAGATCTCGCCCATGTCCTCGGGATCGGCGTCTTCCAGACGCGTCAGCAGGCTGTGGCGCTCCTCGTCGGCTTCCAGGACGGTGTCCAGCAGGCTGACGGGCGTGGCGGGGTGTTCCTGGTCCACTGAGCCGATGCGCGCCGACTTGGGCAGGCTGATCTCGTCGTCGCCGGCGTGCAGCTGCCCCAGGATCAGCTTGAACAGCGTGGACTTGCCCACGCCGTTGCGACCGATCAGGCCGACCTTGGCGCCGGGCGGCAGGCTGACGCTGGCGTGGTCGAAGAACTTCCGTCCCCAGGCGTTGAAGGTCAGGTCTTTGATCTGAAGCATTTGATTTTGAAGGTACGCGGCGGGTTGGCGGGGAGGGAGCGCCCGGCTATAAGCCCGCAACCTCCCAATTCACAACTTTATGTGTGAGATATCTTCGTGACTGAACGCACCTTCTCGATCATCAAGCCGGACGCCACGCGTCGCAACCTGACCGGCGCCATCAATGCGGTGATCGAGGCCGCCGGCCTTCGCATCGTCGCCCAGCGTCGCGTCAAGCTGACCGAAGCCCAAGCCAAGAAGTTCTACGAAGTCCACGCCGAGCGTCCGTTCTACGGCGAACTGGTCGGCCAGATGATCGCCGAGCCGGTCGTCGTGCAGGTCCTGGAAGCCGAAGGCGCCGTGGCCAAGTACCGCGACGTCATGGGCGCCACCAACCCGAAGGACGCCGCCGAAGGCACCATCCGCAAGCTGTTCGCCCTGTCGATCGGCGAAAACTCGGTCCACGGTTCGGACAGCCTGGAGAACGCCGCGATCGAGATCGCCCAGTTCTTCAAGGACGAAGACATCGTTGGCTAAAGGTTTTCAGGCCGGCGAGCTTCGCCGGTCCGAATAAATCTTGAGAAGCGGCGTGGCCTATGGCCGCGCCGCTTTTCTTATGCCCGGTCCGCCTATTCGGCGTATACCGGCCATCTTCCGCTCCCCCGGCGTCGTCTGGAGACCGCAAGGGCGGAGTCCATATTCCATGACCGAAAACGGCGAGCAGGTTGATCAGCTGCTCAATACCCCTGATCTGGCCAGCGTGCTGGAAAGCGACGGCTTCCGGCAGTTTCTCGACCAGGCGCCGATCGCCATCGCCGTGTCGGAACTGCATCCGGTCGAGCGCATCGTCTACGCCAATGTCGAGTTCGAACGTCTGAGCGGGCAGACGGGCGCGGATCTGGAAGGCAAGTCCTGGCAGGCCCTGCTGGGCCGTTCGGCGGACGCGGAAGACGATGGCGCGCTCAGCGACGCGGTCGTCGAGGATCAGGACTATATCGGCGTCTTCTCCTTCGCCCACAGTCAGGGCGTGGAGGCCGTCGACGCCTGGTCGAACATCATTCAGGACAATGCGGGCGCGCCGGTTTTCCGCATGCTCGCCCTGGTCGGCGCGACCAGCCGTGACGCCGAGCGCAGCGAGTTCGAGCAGCTTATCCTCGACAAGGACGTCCTGCTTCGCGAACTGCAGCACCGCGTGGCCAACAATCTGCAGATGATCACGGCCCTGATCCGGATCGAGGCCCGTAACGCGCCCGAGGACGCCAAGGACGAACGGTTCAGCCGTCTGGCCGGGCGGGTCGAGGCCCTGGGGCTGCTCTATCGTTCGCTGTCCGAAGAGAGCCAGGCCGAAACTGTCGATCTGGGTGTCTATCTCAGCGAGATCGCCTCGGCCGTGATGCGGGCCCATGCGGTGGAGGGCATTCACCTCAATCTTCAGGTCGATACCTGGCCGGTCTCGATCAATGTGGCGATGCCGACTGGCCTGGTCGTCAATGAACTGCTGACCAACGCCCTCAAGCACGCCTTCAAGGGGCGTGATGGGGGGACGATCACCCTGCACAGTCTTGTCGATGAAGACGGTTGTCGGGTGGTTGTCTCGGACGATGGCCTGGGGCTGCCGGAGGGCTACGTCTGGCCCAGGCCTGGCAAGCTCAGCCACATGATCGTCCAGTCCCTTCGCCAGAACGCCAGGGCGAGGGTCGAGGTCGGGGCCGAGCCCGGCGGCGGGATGCGTGTGACGATCGTCTTCACCCGCGCGGACGCCTTGTCCCCGTCCTGACGCCGTCTCACGCCGCCAGGCGAATCGATCGGGCCGAGACGGGTCCGAAACGCTTCCAGGCCGCATAGGCCGCGACGGCTAGGATCGCCACGCCCAGGGCCAGGGCCGCGCCGGCCGCGGGATCGGTCCGCAGAAGATCCAGATTGCGCGCGGCCAGATAGCCGGGCGCCAGCAGCGAGATCACCCACAGGGGCGCCGTCAGCGCGCTGGCGGCCTGGAAGGCCCAGGGGCGTGAGCGCGACATGCCCGCCACGATCGGAATGAACGGGCGGATCGGGCCCATGAAGCGGGCGGCGGCGATGGCGATGACGCCATGTCGGCGCGAGAGCAGGCGGGCGCGGGCGAAGAGCCGGCGGTGGCCGGAAAGCAGCCCTCCCGCCAGGCGGCGCGCGCCCAGGCCGCGGCCCAGCAGATAGGACAGGGCGTCGCCGACGACGGCGCCAGCACTGCACCACAGGATGGCTTCAGCGGGATGCAGGGCGCCCTGCGCCACCAGAGCGCCGGCCATCAGCATGACCCCGACGATGGGAATCAGCAGCCCCACCAGCAGCAGGGCCTCAAGCAGGGTCAGCGCGAAAAGCGCCAGTCCGGCCCACAGACTATTCTGGGCGATCGTCTCGGTGATCTGGGGAAGCAGTGATTCCATGGAAGACAGTCTGCCCGGGAAAAGTGACAGGACCCTGACCTTGTGTGGTTACTTCTTTTGGCGCGACAATCGGTCTCGCCTGGCCTCTCGGTCGGCTTTTTGGGATGACACGTCCCGGTCGGATCGGTGACGATCCGATCCCTGCCGCCTCTGGAGACCCCTGGTGAAGGATTATGGCCGACGTGACGTGGCGCTCGCCGCCGTGCTTTCCGGCGTGGCCGGCTATGTCGACGCCATCGGCTTCCTCAAACTGGGCGGCTTCTTCGTTTCGTTCATGAGCGGCAACTCGACCCGCCTCGGGGTTGGGCTGGCCACCGGCCATGTCGGCGCGGCCCTGACCGCCCTGACGCTGATCGGGCTGTTCGTGGCCGGCGTGGTGCTGGGGGCTCTGGTCGCGCGTCGGGCGGGCGAGGATCGGCGGGCCAGGGTCATGGCGCTGGAAGCCGTCCTGCTGGCCAGCGCGGCGGCGCTGATCATGGCGGGACTGGACGGTCCTGGCGTTGCGGCCATGGTCCTGGCCATGGGGGCCGAGAACGCGGTGTTCCAGCGCAATGGCGATGTCGGGGTGGGCCTGACCTACATGACCGGCGCGCTGGTCAAAGCCGGCCAGCGGATCGCGGCGGCCCTGACCGGTGGTGATCGCTGGGCGTGGCGACCGTTCTTGCTGCTGTGGGCCGGGCTGACGCTGGGCGGAGCGCTGGGCGCGGCGGCCTATCTGAAGTTCGGCGTGCTGGCGCTGTGGGGCGCGGCTCTGGTCGTGGCGGCGCTGGCCGCGGCCCGGCACGTCGAGGAAAGGCGCCTAGCCTAGGCTCCGGCAGAAGGCCGCCAGGGTCGCGGGATACAGCTGATGCTCCTGCGCCAGCACCCGCAGGCCCAGGGCGTGCTCATCGTCGCCCGGCAGAACCGGCACGCGGGCCTGGCCCAGCACCGGGCCTTCATCGACCCCCGCCGTCACCAGATGCACCGTGCAGCCGGCCTCGGCCTCGCCGGCGGCGATGGCGCGGGCGTGGGTGTCGAGGCCGGGAAACTTCGGCAGCAGGGATGGGTGGATGTTCAGCATCCGGCCCTGCCAGGCGTCGACCAGGAAGGGCGTCAGGATGCGCATGTAGCCGGCCAGGGCGATGATCTGGATCCCGCGCTCGCGCAGGGCCGCGTCGATGGCCCGCTCGTGCGCCTCTCGGTCCTTGCCGAACGGCTTCTGGTCGACGCACAGCGCCTCGATCCCGGCCGCCTGAGCGGTTTCAAGCCCACCGGCGTCGGGCTTGTTGGCCAGCACCAGGCTGATTTCGAACGGGCAGTCGGCCGCCTGGGCCGCGCGGACCAGGGCCTCCATGTTGGAGCCCCGGCCCGAGATCAGGACGGCGACCTTGGTCTTTGGCGGCATTAGCCCGCGACCAGCTGGCCGCAGATGAAGGCGTCCTCGCCGGCGTTCAGCAGGGCGGCCAGCACCGGTTCGGCGTCGCTGGCGGCGACCACCAGGATGAAGCCGACGCCGCAGTTGAAGGTGCGGCGCAGTTCGTGGTCGGAAATCCCGCCCACTTCCTGCAGCCAGGCAAAGACCGGGGGCAGGGGCCAGGCGTTCCAGTCGAACTCGGGGACCAGGCCTGCCGCGATGCAGCGCGGCGGGTTCTCGATCAGGCCGCCGCCGGTGATGTGGGCGCCGCCCTTGACCCGGCCGGACTGCAGGAGGGGCAGGATCGACTTCACATAGATGCGGGTCGGGGCCATCAGGGCCTCGGCCAGCGTCAAACCGGGCGCGAAGGGGGCCGGGGCGTCCCAGGCCAGGCCCGAGCGCTCGACCACCCGGCGCACCAGCGAATAGCCGTTGGAGTGCGGGCCCGAGGAGCCGACGCCGATGATCAGGTCGCCGGCCCGTTGCCTGTCCAGCTTGGGCAGCACGCCGTCGCGCTCGACCGCGCCGACCGAGAAGCCGGCCAGGTCATATTCGCCGTCGCCATACATGCCCGGCATCTCGGCGGTTTCGCCGCCCACCAGGGCGGCGCCAGCCATTTTGCAGCCTTCGGCGATACCGGCGACCACGCTGGTGGCGGTCTCCAGATCAAGCTTGCCGGTGGCGAAATAGTCGAGGAACAACAGAGGCTCGGCGCCCTGGGCCAGCAGGTCGTTGACGCACATGGCCACCAGATCGATCCCGACCGTGGCGTGCATCTTGGCGTCGATGGCGATGCGCAGCTTGGTGCCGACGCCGTCGGTGGTGGAGACCAGCAGCGGGTCGTCGTAGCCGGCCGCCTTGAGGTCGAACAGGGCGCCGAAACCGCCCAGACCGCCATCGGCGCCGGGACGTCGCGTGGCCTTGGCCAGGGGCTTGATCGCTTCGACCAGGGCGTTGCCGGCATCGATGTCGACGCCCGCCTGGGCGTAGGTGAGGCCGTTGGGCAGATCGCTCATTCGCTCGCTCTGGTCTATTTGAGGACGCAATGGCGCCTTCAACTCGCGGAAATCTGCGCCCCGGCGCCGCTTGACGCTTGCAGACTCGGGGGTGCGCGAGGCTATTAGCAGCCGATGAAGCCGATAACCACTACCGCCGAGCTGGCGGCGTTTTGTAACGAGTTGCAGGGCCAGCCCTTCGTCGCCGTGGACACAGAGTTCATGCGCGAGACGACCTACTGGCCAAAACTCTGTCTGATCCAGGTTGGCGCGCCCAACGTCGAGGCCGTGATCGATCCGCTCGCGGACGGTCTGGACATGACGCCGCTGCTGGATCTCATGCGTGACGAGCGCGTGCTGAAGGTGTTCCACGCCGCGAGGCAGGATGTCGAAATCTTCAACAACCTGGGCGCCATGCCCCGGCCGTTGTTCGACACCCAGGTCGCCGGCATGGCCGCTGGCTTTGGCGAGCAGATCGCCTATGACGCCCTGGTCCGACAGATGCTCAAGATCGAGCTCGACAAGTCCAGCCGGTTCACCGACTGGGCCCGTCGCCCGCTGTCCGAAGCCCAACTGACCTACGCCCTGGCCGACGTCACCCATCTGGCCTCGCTGTTTCCCATGCTGCGTCAGCGGCTGGAGGATGCTGGCCGGCTGCCCTGGGTCGAGGAAGAGATGCAGGCCCTGTGTGATCCGGCGTTCTACGACGTCGATCCGGAAAAGGCCTGGCGTCGCCTGCGCCCGCGCAAGACCGCGCAAAAGTACCTGGCCGTGTTCCAGGCCGTCGCCGCCTGGCGCGAGCGCACGGCCCAGCAGCGCGACCAGCCGCGTGGCCGCATCCTGAAGGATGAGGCCATCGACGAGCTGGCCACCCAGGCCCCGACCACGGTCGATGCGCTCAACACCCTGCGCGGCGTGCCCAAGGGCTTTGGCGGCAGCAAGTTTGGTCCCGACCTGCTGGCGGCCATCAAGGCGGCCCTTGCCGATCCTGAAGCCTATGCGCCGGTGCTGGAAAAGCCCGGTCCGCCGCCACCGGCCTCGGCCGGGGCGGTCGTCGAGCTGCTGAAGGTGCTGCTGAAGGCGCGCGCCGAAGAGGCCGGCGTGGCGTCAAAGCTGATCGCCACCGTTTCGGACCTGGAAAAGATCGCCGCCGACGACAACGCCAATACCCAGGCCCTGATCGGCTGGCGCCGCGACGCCTTTGGCGCCGACGCCCTGAAGATCAAGCGCGGCGAGCTGGCCCTGGTGCTGGACGGCGCGCGCGTGCGGGTGGTCGAGGTGCGTAGAGCGCCCAAGGCCGAGGCGTCGGCCTGAAAACCGACGCTCACAGGGTTTCTCAACTCAAAGTGAGCAAAGTTGTAAGCTCGGGCTATCAGACGGCCATACGCAAGCTTGGCCGTTCTGCTATCGATCTCTCCGCTGGATAGAATCGATTTCAGGCGTTGTGGGCCACGGGTTTCGCTTGGGGGAGCGAGGCGACCTCGGCGGTGAGTAGGGGGCGGCCTTGGCGAGTTACTGGGAAGATCTGGCGGTCGTCTATCGGCCGGCGGCGGTGTCCCGGCGCAGCCAGGTTGCCTTGCGGCTTTTCGTCATTCTGGTGCTGTGCGTCTTCATGGCCTGGCGACCGGGGTACGGCTTTCTCATTGGCTGGACGGTGGCCTACCTCTTCGCCCAGATCGCGGAACTGCTGGCGCTCCGACGATTCCTGAGTTCTCCCAACCCCGCCTCGACGGTCGGTTTCAACCTGGCGACCGACCTGTTGATGGCGATGGTCTTCGGCTGGGTGGCGATCCCCCTGTGGCAGGTGGGCACGCCGGCCGCGGCCGCCGCGGCCACCCTGCTCATTTCAGGTTCCATTCTGACGGCGCTGATGGGCGCCGAGGGCTGCTTCTCGGCCTTCGTGTCCGCGGTGACGCCGCATATGGCCTATCTCTTCATCCTGCCGTTCGCTGGCGGATCCCTGAAGGATCCGGTGACGCCCTATTTCCTGATCGGCGTGGGTCTGGTGAGCCTGGTGCTGGCCATGGTCTTCACCTGGTCGCGGCGCGCCATGCGGGCCGAGCGATCGGCGCGTCTGGCGGCCGAGGCGCAGACCGCCGCCAAATCGGCCTTCGTGGCCATGGTCAGCCATGAGCTGCGCACGCCCATCAACGCCCTTCTCAACGGCGCCAGCGCGCTGGAAGGCCAGGCGGGCGCCGATCATGAAGCCGCCCGGCTGATCGCCGACGCCGGCGCCATGATGAAGACCCTGCTTAACGACCTGCTCGACTATTCCAAGATCGAGGCGGGACGCATGGGCGTCGAGGTCGTTGACTATGATCTGCGCGGCCTGGTGCGCGACAGCGTTCTGTTGTGGCGCGGCGAAGCCCGCGCCAAGGGCGTCAAGCTGGAGCTCAAGGGGATCAAGAGCGCGCCCAGCTGGGTGCGCGGCGATCCGATGCGGTTGCGGCAGATCCTCAACAACCTGCTGTCCAACGCCATCAAGTTCACGGCGCAGGGCGGCGTCACCCTGACCATCGCCGCGCGCGAGCGACCCGGCGCGCGCGATGTGGTGATCGAAGTTGTCGACACGGGGATGGGCCTTACGCCGGAGCAGATCAGCCGCCTGTTCAGCCCCTATGACCAACTCGGCGCCGGCACGGCGCGAGCCTTTGGCGGCACGGGTCTTGGGCTTTCGATCAGCCGCGATCTGGCGCGGCTGATGGGGGGAACCCTGACGGCGGCCAGCGATGCTGGCGGCGGGGCTCGCTTTATCCTGACGCTGCCAGCGCCGGATGGCGTGGCGCCGCCGTCCGTCGATCTGTCAGACACGCCGACACTGGACGATCTGGCGGACGCGCCGCTGATCCTGGTGGTCGACGACCATGATATCAATCGCCGCGCCTTGCGCGGAATGCTCGAAGCCTTTGGCGCGCGGGTGGAGACGGCCGAGGACGCCGAAGCGGCGCTTGAGGCGGCTCGTGCGCGGGTGTTTGACGCGATCCTGATGGATGTGCGGATGCCGGGCGTGGATGGCCTGGAGGCGACCCGACGCCTGCGGGCCTCGGGGTTGAACCGTGACACGCCCGTGATCGCGGTCACTGGCGCGGTCTCGGCCCCCGACATGCAGGCCTGCCGCAGCGCGGGGATGACAGGCATGATCGAGAAGCCGGTCGCTCCCGGCGACCTGTACGCCGCCCTGTTTGGCGACGCCGACGACTAGGCCAGTGGCGGCCTGTCGGCGCCTCCTTTCCCCCTTGGTGGGTAAGGGAAAGGAGGCGACGGGCTTAGTGGGGAAGGATCGCGCCGCTGGCCGCCAGGCCCAGGGCGCAGAAGACGCCAAGATGAAAGACGACGCCGATCGCCACGGTGCGGCGGACCGACCAGGTCGTTTCCTGGGCGAAGACGCGGGCAATGTCGTGCTGGAGACTGTGCGCGGCGCTCTGGACCGGCGCATCGTTGTCGTTGGCGAGCCGAAGAGCGGGGCGCGTGCGCGGATTCGGCGCGATGGCGTCCAGGTAGTCCATTTTACGCTGCAGCATCACTGGCCTCCCTATGTGTTTCCAGGCACAGTAGAGAAATCAAGCTAACAAACTATGCTCATTGAGCGATGCGGTGATTGCGATGCTTCGTTTCAAGCTCAGATCGAGTAGATTTAGACTGCATTAAGCACGTCTATTCCTGATCAACATCTTGTTTAGGATGTTGAGACCTTGAGTTTCAGGCCCAGCAGGTGGGCGGCCGTGCCGGCTCGCTTGCTGGTTTGCTCGCCCAGCAGCAGATCGGCATAGCCGGGCTCGGCCGTCAGGGTCAGCTGGGTCCTGTCGATGGCCAGGCGCGAGCGGGCCAGCAGGGGCGCGCTGCGGCCAGACAGATCGCAGCCCAGCCGGATCGCCGCGCCCAGGGCCCGGGCGCGCTTCAGGCGGGCCGGGGTCAGCAGGCGCTCCAGCACGGCAAGCTCCGGTGGGTTGAACGCCGTGGAATGGCGGGCATAGGCGGCCGTGGCCAGGAAGGCGCGTTCGGCATGGCCCTGGCCGGCGATGGGCGCGCGCAGCACCTGCTCGAACACCAGGTCGGCGCGATGGTCGGGGTGCAGCCGCGCGCCCAGGTCGGCCAGACGGCAGGCCGCCGACATCAGCACCGCGTCGCGGCCCTCGTCGAACAGCGGCGGCAGGCTGGTGAAGGCCGAGGCGATCCAGGCGTTCAGGCCCTCGCCCAGTTCGTCGGCGACGCCCTGGCGGGCGCCCAGCGAGGCGCAGCCCTCGATCAGCGGGTCCAGACCCCGGGTGCGGGGCGGCATGGCCTCGAACAGCAGGCCCTCGCGCACGCCAAAGGCCGAGATCTCGATGCGCTTGAGACCCAGGCTCTCGATCAGGCTCTCCAGCACGACGGCGGCGTAGGGCAGGGTCTCCGAGCGCTTCTTGCTCATGCCCTCGATGCGTTCCAGCGAGCTTTTCGACTGGTGCGAGACCAGGCGCGCGGCGTCCAGCGCCTCGCTGGCGCTGATCTCGTACTGATGGACCACGTGCAGCGGATAGCCCGACAGCCGCATGTGCAGCAGAGCCAGGTTGCGCCAGGCGCCGCCCACGGCGTGAAAGCTGTCGGTCCTGAAGGCGCTGGCGACGGGGGCCAGGCGCTGGGCGCACAGGCGGCGCACGCGCTCGGCGTCGAAGCCTTCCGACAGGCCCAGGCTGAAGGGGCCCAGGGGCAGGGTGACGCCGATGCCCGCGCCGGTGGTCTCCAGGCGGATCAGCTCCAGGCTGGCCCCGCCCAGATCGCCCACCACGCCGGTGGCCGAGGGCGCGCCAGCCAGCACGCCAAGCGCGGCGTAGCGGGCCTCTTCCTCGCCGGTCAGGACGCGGATGGTCAGGCCGGTCTCGGCCTTGACCCGGGCCACGAAGGCCGGGCCATCGCTGGCCTCGCGCGCGGCCGCGGTGGCCACCACGAAGGTCTCGGCCGGGGCCACGGCCTCCAGCACGGCGCGGAAGCGTTTCAGGGCCGCCAGGGTCTGCAGGACGCCGTCGGGCGACAGTCGGCCGTTGTCGCCGAGGTCTCTGCCCAGGCCCGCCAGCACCTTTTCGTTGAACACCGTCCAGATGGCGCGGCCTTCCAGCCGGTACACCACGAGGCGCACCGAGTTGGATCCGATATCGATCACGGCCGCGTCGCGCGGCGCCGGAAAGGGCATGGGGCTGGTTTAGCCTATTCGGGCGAGGGAGAAAGCGGGGCCAGGCGGAAATCGCGCGGGTCGGTCACGACGCGTCATTAATCCGGCAGGCCAGCAACCGCCAGCCCGTTTCGCCACGCTCATAGAAGCAGGTGCCGTAGCGACGCTGGACGCCGCTATCGCGCGGTCCGCCCTTGGTGGCGGCGTAGCGGCCGTCGCGGTCCATCAGCAGGATCTGCACGGTGTCGGGCCTGTGCGGACAGCGGCCCCAGTAGCGGACCGGACCGCCCAGCCACTCGGGTCCGTAGAGCCAGCCGGAGCTCTGCAGTCGCTTGTCCAGGGCCGTCAGGGGTGTGGCGTCGCCGATCTGGTCCAGACCCGGCGCGCTGGGCTGGGCCAGGACGGCGCAGATCTGCGCCTGGTCGGCGGGCCGGGGGGCGCAGCCGGACAGGGCCAGCACGGCCAGGAGCGCGAGGCGTTTCAACCCCGGCGGGGCCCGACATGGTCGAAGGCCATCGGCAGGTCCTTCACCTTGTGGCCGCGGCCCGACAGGCTGGGATTGGTCATGAAATAGTCGTGGGCCGAGAAAGCGCCCTTCTTGTCCCAGGCCGGGTCGCGAGCATAGCCGCCTTCGCTGTCGAGATTCCAGCTCTGGGCCTCGTCATTGAGGTTGGCGACCATGATCTGGCTCAGCACCTGCTGGTGCACGGTGGGGTTCTCGACCGGCACCAGGCTCTCGACGCGGCGGTCGAGGTTGCGGGGCATCCAGTCGGCCGAGCTGATGAACACCCGGCTCTGGGCGCTGGGCAGGGTGGCCCCATTGGCGAAGGCCACCACGCGGGCGTGCTCCAGGAAGCGGCCGACGATGCTTTTCACCCGGATGTTCTCCGACAGACCCTTCACGCCCGGACGCAGGCAGCAGATGCCGCGCACCACCAGGTCGATGCTCACGCCGGCCTGGCTGGCGGCGTAGAGGGCGTCGATGATCTGGGGATCGACCACGGCGTTCATCTTGGCCCAGATGCCGGCCGGCTTGCCGGCGCGGGCGTTGCTGGCCTCGACGCCGATCATCCGCAGCAGATCGGGCTTCATCGTCTCGGGCGAGAAGCTCAGCTTCTCCAGGCCATGCGGCTGGGCGTAGCCGGTGATGAAGTTGAACAGCTTGCCCCCGTCGCGGCCCAGGGCCGGATCGCAGGTGAACAGGCTGAGGTCGGTATAAACCCGGGCCGTCTGCGGGTGATAGTTGCCGGTGCCGAAGTGGCAATAGGTGCGCAGGGCCTCGCCCTCGCGGCGCACCACCACCGACAGCTTGGCGTGGGTCTTCCAGTCGACGAAGCCGAACACCACGTGGACGCCCGCGCGCTCCAGATCGCGGGCCCATTTGAGGTTATTCTCCTCGTCGAAGCGCGCCTTGATCTCGACCAGGGCGGTGACGTTCTTGCCATTCTCGGCCGCCTCGATCAGGGCCGCCACGATCGGGCTGTCCTTGGAGGTGCGGTACAGGGTCTGCTTGATCGCCAGCACATTGGGGTCGCGGGCCGCCTGACGCAGGAACTGCACCACCACGTCGAAGCTCTCGAAGGGGTGGTGGACCAGGATGTCCTTCTCGCGGATCGCCGCGAAGCAGTCGCCGCCGTGGTCGCGCACCCGCTCGGGGAAGCGGGCGTTATAGGGCTTGAACTTCAGGTCCGGGCGATCGGGCGGGATCAGCTCGTTCATCTGGGCCAAACCCAGCTTGCCATCCACCAGGATGATGTCGTCGGGCTCGGCGCGCAGGCCCTCCACGATGAAGTCGCGCAGGTCCTGGGGCATGGTGGTCTGGATCTTCACCCGCACCACCTGGCCCAGCCGACGCTTCTTCAGCCGCGCCTCGAACTCGCGCACCAGGTCTTCGGCCTCTTCCTCGATCTCGAGGTCACTGTCGCGGATCAGGCGGAACAGGCCGCGGCCCTCGACCTCGTAGCCGGGGAACAGGTGGTTCAGGAACAGGATGATAAAGCTTTCCAGCGCCACGATCCGGCGCTCGCGCTTCTTGCCGCGCGTGGTCACCGAGCCGATCTCCCAGAACCGCTGCACCTGGCTGGGCACCGGCACCAGGGCGTAGAGGTGCTTGTCGTCGGCGATGCGGCGCAGCTTCAGCGCCAGGCAGAAGCCCAGATTGGGAATGAACGGAAACGGGTGGGCCGGGTCGATGGCCAGGGGCGTCAGCACCGGGAACATCCGGGTCAGGAACAGCTCCTCGGCCTTGACCTTGTCGTCGCCGACGATGTCCTTGGCGTCCAGCAGCTTCAGGCCCTCGGCCCACAGCTCGGCCCGCACCTCGCGCCAGATCTTCTGCTGCTC
This sequence comes from uncultured Caulobacter sp., assembly GCA_964427205.1. Classification (GTDB taxonomy): domain Bacteria; phylum Pseudomonadota; class Alphaproteobacteria; order Caulobacterales; family Caulobacteraceae; genus Caulobacter. The sequence goes on along the minus strand of CAYRTE010000003.1, from coordinate 20,821 downwards.
GGCCATCAGGTCCGAGGCCGAGGCGTTGATCCGCGCCAGCTGCTCGCCCGGGGTCAGGCCATCCTGGCTGACCACCCGCACGCCCTCGCGCACCTGGCCCTTCAGGCCGGCCACGCGCACCATGTAGAATTCGTCGAGGTTGTTGGCCGAGATCGACAGGAACCGCAGGCGCTCCAGCAGCGGATGGCGCGGATTGCTGCTCTCCTCCAGCACCCGTTCATTGAAGGCCAGCCACGACAGCTCGCGATTGATGAACCGCTCGGGCGAGGCCAGCAGCGCCTTGTCCAGACGGCAGGTGGTGTCAGCTTCAGTGACGGGGGTCGGCAGGGGCGCGGCGTTGGGCATGCGGGGAACCATAGGCGAACTGGATTGTCGCATGGTGAACGCGTGGGGTGACGGGGGCAAGACAGGCTCGCTCTGATCACCAACGACCTTGTCATCCCGGACAAGTCCGGCGAACGCCGGGCGCAGATCCGGGACCGCCGGAAGCGCTGAGTTCAGGCGTCGGTCCCGGATCTGCGCGCTGCGCGCTTGTCCGGGATGACAGCCGTTTCTGAAGGGAAGGCCCTCAGTCCTCCTCATCCCCCTCGAACGCCAGCACCTCGCCGGCCAGCACCCGGGTGATCGCCCGGCCCTGGGCCGAGGCCGCCTCGTCCAGCAGGTCGACCGCCGCGATGGCCTCCAGCGACGAGCGGGGGATGCGGCGCAGCAGATAGGGATAGACATCGGCGGCCGGGGTCATGGCGCGCTCGGCGAAGGCCCGCTTCAGCACGGCCTCCAGCACGATGTCGTCGGGCTCGTCGATCACGGCCACGGGCAGGGCGTTGAGCCGCGAGCGCAGATCGGCCACCGCGCAGTCCCAGGCCACGGGCGCCGTGCGCCCGGTCAGCAACAGCGTGCCGCCATCGACCCCGGCCATGTTGATCAGGTGAAACAGGGTCTCGTCGTCCAGATGCCCGCCCTGCGCCCGCCGGTCGGCGTCGTCGACCAGCACCGCGCGGCCGCGCAGGGCCGAAAGATCCACCGGCGTCGACAGCGGATTGGCGGCCTCGACCACCACGGCGTCGGCCTTAAGAGCCCAGTCGCGCGCCAGATGGGTCTTGCCCGCGCCTGCGGCCCCCACCAGGGCCAGCCGCCCGTCCACCCAGCGCGGCCAGGCGTCGAGGGCCTCCAGCGCCTGGGCGTTGGTCGGCGAGACGGCGAAGTGCTCGCGCGCGAATGACGGCGGGCTGTGCAGCGGCAGTCTGAACTGACGGGACAAGTCGGCGGCGTCCGGCGTGGTTACTGGTGTGCTGGATATAGGCCGGGTGCAGCGGAAGCGCGAGCGGGGCGGGGGGGGGAAGGTGGGGATGGAGGGGGCGGAGGTGTGGATGTATTTCCAGGCTACATCACTTCAATTTGTATTCTGGAGGGATCTATATTTTGCCTCACGAGTGAACGCATCAGGTCATTCGCGTTTCCAGCGCCTGGAAAAATTGTAAATACTGCCTTTGCAGAAGACGTTGGCGACGCAATCTGTCGATTTATATCTATAATTATGTTTTTCTTTGATATTTCATCCATAATAACTTCTAGTTTTTCTTCGGATATCTCAGTCAAATCCAAAATAACATTCGTTCTATTTTGAGAATAATATTTAGATGTTGCTGCGGTTGAATAATCTCTGATTATCGGGGAGGCTGATCGTTTCATTCCTTCAATTTGAGATCTAATTTCATCTAGCTGCTTAGAGATAAACTCTTGAAATGGAACTTCTTGAACATTAAGTTTCGCAGGCCTAACGCCTGTTATGTGCTTTAAGAATGTTGAATAATTCGAATCTGCCTTTGCGGCATTAGAAGTAGAAATTACGTATTCGCCAAGAGTTCTTTTGAATTTTACAATTTCTGCATATTTCAACGATCTCGGATAGGTCAAATGCTCTATTGCGCTTATATCGAATGAAAATGGGGTTTCATCATCTTTGATGATTACCGTCGGCTTATCAAAAGCAAGTCTCATTCCTAGTTCAAACATAACGTTTGGGTTTCTGGCGCTGACGTCGCACACTACAATATCATTCGTGTATAGATTGGTTATTATTCTTTGATGTATGACGCCGGACGTGGTTTCTTGGCTAACAAGTTTTGCTTCAAAACCAATTTCTTCCAAAGCTTCTCGGAGAATTGACTCGACTGAAGTCCAATGTGACTGAGGATAGTCGCCAAAGGTAGCTATCGGCATCACTAAGCCGCATTTGGGCTTCTCGATTGCTGCGGCGACTGCTGCATCCCTGCTACTGAAAGGTTGTTTGGACATTTTTCTCCACCCCTAATGGAAAAACTCTAGCGGTGAAAAATGGATAGGTCGAGCTTTCCCACAGCCTCGTCGTTCTTCAATTTCCAAGTAACCCCAACCCCCACCGCACCGCCAACAACCCAAACCCCAGCACGATCACCGGCCCGAACACCGCGAACGTCCAGCGGGTGATCCGCTCCGGCAGGAAGGTGTCGTAGGCGCCGTCCTTGCGCGCGCCGTACTTCACGGCGACGGCGGTCAGGGGGCATTTGAGGCCGAAGGCGGCGAAGACCACGCTCTCGACGGCGACCAGCGCGGCCGCCACCCACAGCCAGGGGCCGTGCGCGCCGGTGATCCCGGCATAGAGGACGACGAGGCTGGCGCTGGCCATCACGACATAGATCACCGTGTGCAGGGCGCGGACCAGGGTCAGGCGTTGGGCGTCGGTCATGGGGTTTCACTCTACGCTTCCAAATACTCCCGTCATTCCCGCCCGAGAGTCGGCCGTGACGGACAGCGGCCCACCTAGAAACGCGCCAACGGCCTTGCGCCGTTGACCTCCGTCGTCCTGAGCCCACTGGAGAAGGATCTCGAACTCGCTGCGAAGTTCGGCGTGAATCTGGCCGGGTTTGGGTCCGGGGGTGAGGATAATCTCCTTGATAACCGCCCGCAACGCCTCGGCCGCTTCGTTGCGTTCTTCGGGCTGGCTGAGCGCTTCGCTGAGCCGTTCGACCTTGCGCCGGTATAGCTCGGCGATGTTGGGGTGAAGGTCGGGCAAGTCGGCTACCGGCTCGGCGAGCTTGGCCTCCAGCGCTACGGCTTCGGCCTCAAGTCCCTTCAAACGCTCCATGAGCGGCCGGGTATAGCCGCCGTCCTCGATGGCGCGGACAATACCGGCGATGGACTTTCGGGCCTTCTCCAACCGCACCACATCGCCGCCGCGCGTGGCTCGGCGCTGATGGTTGAGGCGATTGCTCTCTTCGATGAAGGTCCGCATGGCGTGAGCGATGGCGTCGGGCGTCACGAGACGCTCCTTGAGCCCCTTGAGAACCCTCGCCTCCAGCACGTCGCGGACAATGGTGCGCTTGTTGGAACAGCCATTGCCAAGATTGTGGTTGGAACAGCCGAACCGGTTGCCCGACCGCTTGGCGACGCTCCCGCCACAGACGCCACAGACGATCAGTCCAGATAGCAAGGTCTTGGGGCGCCGCATGGCCGCCAGGGCCGAGCGGTGCTTGGCCATGTTCTCCTCGTAGACATGGACGAGGCTGGACTGCTTGGCCCGCGCTGCGGCCCATAGCTCGTCGCTGACGATCTGGAGGTGCGGCGCCTGGACGTGGACCCATTCGCTCTCGGGATTGAACCGCAGACTGATCCGGCCGGTGTCGGGGTGCTTCATCCTGCGACGCCGATTCCAAATCATCTCGCCGACATAGAACTCGTTGTTGATGATGCCTGAGCCCAAGGCCCGGTTGCCCCGGATCGAGGTGTCGCTCCACCGGCCGCCCCACGGCGCGGGCACGCCCTCTTCGTTTAGCTCGATGGCGATCCGGCGCGGGCTCTTGCCGGCGGCGTAGTCGCGGAAGATGCGCCGAATGACCTGCGCCTCATCGGCGATGATCTCCCGCTCGCCGGTCGAGACCCGGCCCGCCTCGTCGATGGTGCGGATGACCTTGTAGCCATAGGCGTTGCCGCAACCGACCTTGCCCGCCTCAACCCGGCCCCGAATACCCCGATGGGTCTTGGCGGCGAGATCCTTGAGGAACAGCGCGTTCATCGTGCCCTTGAGCCCGACATGAAGCTCGCTGATCTCGCCCTCGGACAGGGTGACGATCGGCACACCCGCGAAGCGCAGACGCTTAAAGGCTGCGGCGATGTCCTCCTGATCCCGGCTGAGGCGGTCCAAGGCCTCGGCGACCACCACGTCGAACTTGCCGGCCAGGGCGTCACGCAAAAGCGCCTGGAAGCCTGGACGGAAGATCACCGTGGAGCCGGAGATTCCCGCATCCGAATAGGTCTCGACGACGGGCCAGCCCTGCTTGTCGGCGTGCATCCGGCAGATGCGGAACTGATCCTCGATCGAGTGCGGCGACTGCTTGTCGTCGGAATAGCGGGCATAGAGCGCGACGCGGGACATATCGAACCTCCAAGCTCTCAGGAATCGCCGTCACTGGCTGGGGCGTTGGCGGCTTCTTGCGCCGCAAGGAACTGCTCACGGGCCATCTGCCGTCCGAGCAATCGCGCCAGGGTCATGACCACGGCGTCGAACTCGGGCGGGGTTGAAGGCTCATCGTTGGCGGGAATGATCGTCCCTGACGAGGGACACGGGGCGTCGTCCATGCTGGGCTCCTTGGGGGCGGGAGCCAAAAGCGTTGGATGCGGCTTGGTATCGGTCAACGCAGGGGCATCAACCGAAACAATAGCTTGGGTCGAACTGCGGGATACTCCGGAAGACCCGCCGGATACGGGCGGCGCCTTTGGAGAAGCAAATAGCAGATCGAGATTTTTACCGACCACGCCCTCAAGGCGCGCCAAACCGGCAACGAATCCGGTGGTGATGCGCAGCAATCTGGGGTTCGCCCCCCAAATCACTGCGGTTCAACCCGCAACGATCCGGCGGGCGCGTAGGCCGCGCCACAGCCGGGACAGTGAGACCGGGACAGAAACGCCCAGGCCTTGCGAACGAAGGGCCAGGCATCGCCACGCTCGAACTCCATGATGCGATAGGCGATTGCGAGCTGAGCCGACACGTCCTGAATGGTGCGAGGGGTGAGCTTGCTCAGCGGCTTCAAGGCCTCCTCGCGCACGTCCCCCAGACGCCGACATTCAGCGTCCACGGCGTCCATCTCTGGCCCCATGGGCAAGGCTCGGATCTGAGCCTGGGTGAGCTTGAAGTAGTCGAACTGGCGAACCGCCAAGGTCTCAAGGTCGGACCAGCGCCGGGCGAGACGGTCAATCTCCAAGTCCAGAGCGATCCAGTCGGCGCACTGCGCGGGGATGTCGGCGGCGGCGACCACCGGTAATCCCCGCGCAGGCCCCACCAACGGCAATGCGGCACTTGCGCCGATCACGGCGCGACGTGAGATCGCAGGCAGGCGCGTGCTGTCGCCCGCCTTTCGGCGCTGGCCCATAGCGTTGGTCCTGATTCAGAGGTTATCGTCAGGCTACCACTTCGAGTCGCCCGCATCAAACAAAAAGAGTGATGCGGCAATCATAAAGTACGATCTGATGCTGTCTGCCGCGCAAATCAGAGCTGGAAGAGCCCTGGTCGATTGGACCGGAGCTAAGCTTGCCGAGTCTGCCGGCCTCGGCCTTCAGACCATCCGCCGCATGGAAAGTTCGATAGGTCCCGGCCGCAGTTCGGTGGACAACGTCGATGCTGTACGACGTGCCTTGGAAGGCGCTGGGGTGGTTTTCCTAGAGGCTGATGAGGCCAACGGCATCGGCCCCGGCGTCCGTCTCAAACTAGATCGCGGTTAAGCCGCAGGCGCGGACGCGCCTGATCCGGCTTAAACCGCTTGCCGAGCCCAAGCCGGGCGGTGAGCGGCCGGTCAAGGGTGCGCGTAGCGCATCGCCGTAGGCGGCGGCAAAGCCGCCCTTGAGGGGACGGGTGCCGCCCGGCAAACTCTCCTCGCTCCAAGCGGACGCACGCAACTTCACAAACGGGTGGATACCCTAAGGCGGACGGTGTCGGGAGCAGACAAGGATGGTCGCCTGACATCGACGATGCCGGTTTCACATACCTTGAACCAAGCGAAGTTGAGGGCTTTCGGAGCGCTTCAGGGGGACCTCGAAATAGAAAAGCGAACCCGCGCCAACCGCGCTATCGACCCCCATTACGCCAGACATCAGCACCACAAGGTCATGGGATATCGCCAGGCCAAGGCCAGATCCATCATGCGTTCGAGTAGAGGTCGCATCAACCTGGGAGAAGATCTTGAACAGAAGTGGTAAATCTCGTGGTGCGATCCCCAGGCCGGTGTCCTGAACTTCGAAGCGAACGCCTTCTCGAAGGACGCTTACCCGGACCTTAACCGAGCCCTGATCAGTGAACTTCACCGCATTGGCGATGACGTTGCTCAGGATTTGGCGAAGACGCACGGGGTCGCCGACCCAGCTTCCTTGGCAGGCGGGAGCGACATCGCAGGACAAACCGATAGCCTTGCTCGACGCTGCTCCGGAGAAGAGCGCGCAAACGTCGCTGACCAGTTCCTGCATGTCGAACACCCGAGGACGCAGACGCAGGGCATGGCTTTCCAGGCGTGCCATGTCGAGTATGTCGTTCAGCAGGCCCAATAGCGCCTGTCCGGACGCCGAGACCACCGACAGGCGCTCCTGCTGACGCTGCGAAAGCTCATCGGCTTGCATGACCTGCGTCATCCCCAAAACACCGTTCAACGGCGTGCGGATTTCATGGCTCATATTGGCGAGAAACTGCGTCTTCGCGGCGTTGGCGGTCTCGGCCTCTTCCTTGGCCTCGATCAATGCTCGCCGGCTTGCGTCGAGCCGCCGCAGGGCGTCGCCGACGCGCACGAACAGCACTCCCGCGCAGATGATCAAGGCGATGAACACAATCCCGATCCAAGGCGCGGCGTGACGAAGAAGATTCATGCCCGGGTCTGAGGGCGGCCAAGTCGCCGCGCCGATGACCCTGCCGCTAGGGTCGCGCAACTTGACAACGATCTGACGCGTGGCGGGCCGGTCGGTTATAACAAGCCCCTCGATGCCAAGGTCTTCCCGAAGACCTTGAACGTAGGTCGCGCTGACCCGGCGAGCGGAAATGACGACCGCCGGCGATCGATGGTCCCGCGCCGCCATCTGGGATGTCTCTGACAGGATGTCGCTGGCGACGACGAGATAGAGCTCGTCGCCGGATTTGATCAGGCCCGCCGCAGTTGAGGCGGATTCGAGGCTGTGTCCGCCTTGGGCGTGAGTGAGCGCCGCTCGATCTTTGACCTGGCCGACAAGACCGGAGGCGTCGCGCGCCAACGGATTAAGCGCTCGAGGCGTGACGCGGATGCCGCCCATGGAGCCGTAAAGTATCTGGCCATCACGAACCACGAAGGTCAGGTCGTGGCTGAAGTACTTACTGTAATACTCCCCGAAATTGGAGTCCGCCCATGCCCAATCGACACGGTCGGCGAAGGCCCTGGCGGCATCGTCCCAAACCGACGCCGAGGTGAGTTCCCGAGTCATCCGCTTGAGATCGCGGTCGAGGGTGCGCTGAACCAATGCGCGCTCGTCCAGACTTTCGATATGATCGAGCGTCCTGGCCGCAAACAACATCAGCGCCACGCTTCCAAGCACTGAGGCGGCAACCATCACAATGGTCGAGCCGACGATCCAGCGGATCGATCTTTGGCCAGGGTCTTTTATGATTTGGTTGAGCAAAGGCATGGCGAAACTGTATCCGCCTTGGCAACTCATGAAGCGCGGCTCTTAGCCGCATCCTCCACCCCACACCGGCGATCTGCCTTTCAAGTCCGCCGATTCTTCTCCATAGCCTGTCTTTCTACGACGTTTGTTCCCGGCCTCTTGAAAGTCTTAGCATTGGGCGGACCATGACCGCGCCGTGCCCCATCCCGCCCCATCGCCACAGACCGAAGTCCAACTGATCTGGCTCAAGGGCCAGTTTCAGCGCTGGATACGCTTCGGCCGCATCGCCGATGAGCGCCTGATCGATCGCCGCCGCCGCGTCGTCTCCTTCGCGCCCGGCGCGCTCTTCGCCGTCGTCCATTGGGAGGCTGGCCAATACGGCACCACCCTGTCACGGCTCTGGGTCCTGCGAGCGGTTGCGGCGGGCGAAACCTTCGATGCCGTGCCCCTCGTCACCCCCGGCGCTGAAATCCTGCTGGACCTGAAGACCTGGGTGAAGGTTCAAGCCGCCCTGGTGGTCATCGACGCCATCGAAGCCCAAGGCCTGCGGCCCGAGCGAGTCGCACCTGACCATTGGCGTCACGTTTGCGCACGGATCACCGTGGCCCTGACACCCTCGACCTATGACCGCGCCCGCCATCGCGTCTGGCTGATGCGCAAGCGCTTGGGCCTTACCGACGACAACGACCTCTTGGCGGGCGCCGGAGATCCCTCATGAAAGTCGAAACCAAGGTCTATCTACCGCCTGACATCGCCAAGGCGCTGGACCAATTGGCGGCGCGCACCCGTCGCCCGAAGTCAGAGATCGTCCGCGCGGCGGTGGCCTCGTTCATGTCGCCCGATGGCGCCGAGCGAACCGAAGCGGCCTTGATCCGGCGGCTGGACCGGATGAACCGCCACCTAGAGCGGATCGAGCGGGAGACCCAGGTCGGCAATGAGGCCTTGGCGATCTTCATTCGCACTTGGTTCGCCTCCACGCCGCGTCTCAGCGCCCAAGACAACGCCGCCGCCCAGGCTATGGGTCGTCAGCGCTACGGCGACTTTCTGGATCTGCTCGCCCGCCGCCTGTCCACGGGCTCATCGCTCACCGATCAGGTGTTTGAAACCACGAAGGTCGCCCAGGCGCCCGACGCTCCAGATCCCGAGGCCTGACGCCCTTCAGATTCCCAGGCCGCGACCGCGACCGAGCTGCCACGTCACCCCGCCGCCGGGCTCCATCATCCCGGCGATCTGCTGGCCCCGGTAGCGCTCCAGCGCCGGGCGCCAGGGCACGAGACTGAAGTCATAGCTCCCCTCGATCACCGCGAACTTGCCCGACGCCAGTTGGATGCTGTCGGCGAGCTTTCCCTTCACCGCCTCGCCGATTTCCGGAACGCGGAAGGGTAGGTTCTTCTCGTTGGCTAGAGCTGCCCCGACCGTGGCGACCTCCTGCCGCTCCAGGGTGCGCAGCAGGTCGGGCTTGGCGCGCCAGCCGCCGTTGAGCGTCCGCGTGGCGTAGCCCTGCCGCAGGAGAACGCCGCGTCGCCGCTCCAGCGCCCGCTCGACCTCGCCGCCGAACCCCTGCGACGCGGCCTCGGGCAGGCTCTTGCCGACAAGCTGACGATCCAGCCAAGTCGCGCCGTCGCTGGTGATCTGGCGCTCAAGGTCCAAGGCTGACAGCAGCCGAACCTGCGCGCGGCGGCCCTGCGCCGCATCGAAGGCCTCGGCGCGGGCCTGGAAGTCCTCTGGAATACTCCAAACGTCGTTGCCCAGACGCTCGACCACGCTGGCCCGGCGTAGCGCCTCCAGCCTGCGAACGTGGGCTTCGACGAGGTCATCGGCGTTGGCGCCCGGCGCAAGCCGCATCTCGCCGCTCTCCAGCCGCTGGCGATGTTCGCTGGGGCGATAGACGCCACCGTCGGCGAGCGCCGCGATGGTTCGGTCGGCTGGCCGGCTGGTCTGCCGCGCGCCGGTCTCGACGACGGCGCCGATCTTGATCTCGCTGGCGGCGTCGCCGTCGATCTCGACGTGTCGGACCCGGCCGTCGAGACCATCAACGATCAGGCCCATGCGGTCGTCCAGCTCATCGACCAGACGCTTGTCGATCACCCGGCCGATCTTGGGTGTTGAGCCCTCGCCATCTGCGTCGATGACCATGGTGTCGGGCGCGCGCGATAGGCCCCGGCGGCTAAGCGCCCGGCTCATGGCCCTGATGATGTCGCCGCGCTCGCCTAGCGCTTGCAAGGTCGGCTCAACGTCCTTGGACAGGGTCCAGACGCCCGGCGTGGTCTGTTCGGCCAAGCCCATGCGCTCCAGCGTCTTCAACCGACCAAGTCGCAAGGTTGCTTCGGCCTCGGCGCGGACCTGTCCCGTCGCTGGGCGAAGGTCGAGAGATTGGCTGGCGTCGAGATCCTGGATCATCGCCCGATCAATGCGCGTCAGGCGCTCGGCCATGATCTCGGCCTGGAGCTTCTTGGCGACCTCCAGTTCGGTCTCCTGGCCCAGCTCCAAAGTGGCGAGGTCTTCGGCCCGATGACGCAGCCCGGCGATGATGTAGTCCTGGGCGATGATCAGGTCTTTGCCGTGATCATCGACGCCCCGGATGACGACATGGGCGTGCGGGTGGCCGGTGTTGAAGTGATCGACCGCCACCCAGTCCAGCCGCGTGCCCAGGTCGGCTTGCATCAGCTCCATAAGCTCGCGGGTGAAGGATCGTAGATCCGATAGCTCGGCCCCGTCCTCTGGTGCGACGATGAACCGGAACTGGCGGCGGTCGCCGGCCCCGCGCTCGGTGAAGACGGCGCCGTCTACGTCATCGGCGTTCGGCCCGTACAGCCGGGCAGGCTCGCCGTCGCGGGCGACGCCATCGCGGACGAGGTAGCGCAGATGAGCGCCGGCCGCCTGACTGCCACGCTTCAAGCCAGCGATGCGGCCCTTCACGACGACCCGGCGTGAGCGATAGCCCTTGGCGTGTCGCTGGCGGGCCTGGTGCTTGAGGATGTTGGCGGCGTCCTGACCACGGCCGATCCGCGAGCAGCGGCCGGGAGCGTTTGGCGTCCTGGCCTTGCCGCTGATCCGCGTAGCCCGGCCGGCGCCGCCGCCCGTGCGCTTGGCAACAAGACGGCTTAAGCGACCGGCGCGACCGACCGCTTGCCGGCCGTCGTTGCGGATACGGCCGGGACGAAGCTCGAAATCCAGCAGGTGGTCGTCCATGGCCAGAGGATGCGCCTGCCAGGCCAGGAATCAACGATTTGGACCGCTAGGCCGGGTCGTGGCGTTGAAAAAGAAACTCCCGGCAAGTTCGCCAAGACCAGCCCCCAAAAGGTGGGCCCAGAAAATCCAGTGTGCAGACAATCACATCCGCCCGTTCAGGCCGGATGCTTCAATCTTGCCGTCAACCTAAGCAGCTAAGCAGCCTGGGGTATAGCCTTCATATAGGTGGGCGATACCTGATGAAGCACCGCTTCTAGGTTGATCGTCGCCCCGTTTCGCGCTGTTAAACTGAACACCAGGGGGAACGCCGGAGTGATTGGTGCTCCGTCAAACGGCGAGCCACGGAGGAGCAGTCGCTTTCCATTGCCATTGGGCATGGGCTCTTCGCTATCTGGGCCGCTGCGAACTGCAGGAGCGCCTTCGATCCAAAGGCCGACCTCGCCCAGGGTGTTGCGCAACAGAAATCCGAAAGATGGGCGCGGCTCCAACACATGGGAGGCCGATACGGTGACGAGGATTTTCGCCTTCGGGTCACCACTCGCCGCCCATGTGAGGTTAGAGAATTCGGCATGTTGCCGGGTGAAAGACGCGTTGCCTTGGACGACGTTTACGATCTGCCGCGTAGCGGCTTCGACGCCGTTGCCGAACATGTCAATGTAGAGGCTCTGTAGAAGCAGCGACGGCATGGGCGTCCCGTCAACTCTCACCGGGATCAGTCTGCACTGGCCTTTCGTCGCCTTCATGAGCGCGTTTTGCCATTCGAGATTGACCATCACGCTCTTGAGGCTGTTCGCCGAAACGAAGAAAAAGACAAACTCGGGAGAGTTTAGACCCTCGTTCATTCTGTCGATGATCCCGTCGCCGGGGCGGATCGACCAAGCATCGTAAAACACCTGGGCTTCCCCGTAGATTTCCCGCAACGCGACGGCCACAGGTTCAACGACCGGCTTATCCGCTGAGGTATGGCTAAGAAAAATCATCAGTGTTTCGCGCCTCAAGTGATCTGAAGTAGCTTGGTGGCAAGTGGATTATGGCCCGATGGGGTCAACCAAGACGCATCGCGCGTTGCTCCAACCACTGATAGCGGCGATCAACGACTAATGCCGGTTTGGCCGTCGCAAGTCGGTCCAAAATCTCGCCGAGTTCGTGCGACTGGCCCTCGCAGCCCGGCCCGCAGATTGCCCAAAGAAGATCGAGAGTCGTGTCTGGGAAAAGTTCAGGCGCCTTTGAGGAGCCTAGGAAATGAAGCCCTATCCAATCGCCGTCATATGGCACGAGGTAGTGCTTCAGGAGGCTGAACGCCTCGGGGAACGCTTTGCCGGCGGCTACGCAGAGCCAGGCCAGATCGTGGGTGTGTGCAGCGCGTTTGTACCGCGCCTCACGTGGCCAAACCTGTTCAAACACAGGCCGGACACTGCGCTTCCAGGCGCTCTCTGGCGTCATGTCGGTTGGACTAACCCAAACACGGAAGCAGTGCGCCGCGCCTTCCAAAATTGACGGTGAAACCTGGGTTAGCACATCGCGAATCTCGCTCGGCTTCAAACCCCAATTGACCTTTCCCTTACTGTGCGCCTGTCCGAACAGCGGCCTAAGAAGTCGGGAGGCGACATGGTCAGCAGTACCCTCAGCGCTGGTACTTTCCAGAACGCCTTGGATGACTTCCTTGCGGAACGCGCGCGTGGCCGGCGGCCCAAGTTGGGCAAATTCAACGAGCACCGAACGCAGTGTCATGCCTTGAACGTCGTCCGAGCCGAGCCACGGTCGAAGCAAGTTTAAGGTGTCTGCGCGGTCGATACTCAGCAGGTAAGCTGCATAGCGGACACATGCCCCACGTCCGATCCAACCTGCGTCCGTGGGAGAGCCGAATATGCGACGGAGACGCGCTTTATCTTCCTCGGGCAGCCTCTTTGCCCGGCCGCGCCGCTTCCCTATGGTCTTGACCAAGTGCTCTGCTAATCGCCCAGCGGCTCTATTTATCACTCGATCGTAGAAGCGTTCCGTGCCGCTCAAATCCAATGGCTCGGTGGTTTGCTCTAGAACCGACCACAGGCGATCCCACCACGCTTCGATAGTTGCGAGTCGGGCCTCTTTTGCGACAGGCCATAGGTCGGCAAGTCGATCAGCAACACCGGACAAAAACTCGTCGTTCGCCCCATCCAGGTGGTCAAATACGCTCCGCACCAACGCCCGTCGCTGTGCCTTCAGATCCTCATTCTCTTGCTGTGGTGACCATGCAAGTGTTCCGATCAAATCGTTCCAAAGCCGGATGTTCGCTTCGGCGAATTCGCCGCGGCGAAGCGCCTCCAGCGCGCCAGCAGGATCGACGGAACAGTATGCGCTCCAGCTCTGCTGAGCAGTGGGGTCCCAATCCGAGGTCAGCCGATGCGCTACAGATAGGCGGTTGTCTGTCTCTGCTTCTTTCAGGAGGTTCGCATCGCCCGACACAAATCGCACGCCAGTGGAGTACGAGCCGAAAAGGTCCTGCTCGTCGAAATCGCCAGCAATAAAAGAATGCCGTTTAGCTATCTCATCTAGCTCATTGGCGCCCGAAACAGGTAGGACGCCTGCTCGTCGAAGTGCCGCCAACCGTAGCCAAATATCTCGATCGCGCACCTGGGGGCGCCAGTCCTGGGTGGTCGGATCGGCTAGTTCAAAATCTTCGTAGAGTGTCGGGCCTTCGGCGAGAATTCGATCGCAAAGGAGTTCGACGCGCTCAGCCGATGCCGATGAAAGCCTTTCAGCCATCGCAAGAATGAGTTCGCGCCGTACAGCCCAGAAGCTCTCTTTCGGAATCAAAAGTAGCGCCGCCGCGACCTCATCTGACGTGTAGACATTGGGGTGGCGAAGCGTGTGAAGCCACAGTCGCAAACCCAAACGACTAGGAAGCCCGCGCCAAGTCTCAGCCCAGAGCCGCGCCGCCGTTGGGTCTGTTGCGGCGACGCGCGGAAATAGCGCCGTCATCAACTGAACAAGGTGTACCGCGCCGTCGTGGTGTTCGTTCTGCGCGTGGACTTCAACGGTTGGCACGCCATTGTCGAGGGTATCCCAACCTACCGAAATCAGATCCGCCTCTCGCGCTAGCGCAATCGTGTTTCTCAATTGCTCAGTTGCGAGTTGCAGGAGTCGATCGGAATGTGCAGGCACGGCCAACAATGCCCCGACAATCTCCGGCATCCCGCCACGGTCATCGACCGTCAGGCGCAGGTAGAACAGATCGCCAAGCCGTTTAGGATCGGCTCCCTCGGATGTGTCCTTTGAGCGGCCGTAGCGTTCACGGATGTCCAAACGGGGCGTAAGCAGACGGACACCGTCTCTCAGATCCATGTCCACGCAATGAGCGCCGCGAACACGCGCTCCGACTCGATAGGCCTGTAAATCGTGGTCCACTCTCTCTCGCGAACTACGAGCGAGCAGGCCCCATGCTCTGAAGTACAAAGCTTCGGTCGGGGGAGACGAAGCGAGACGGTGACCAACAGCTTCTCTGAAACCCTTGCCGTGCCGCGCGTACCAGCTTGCTCCAGCGTCAATTCGAGTTTGGTTCGTCCAGCCTAAGCCACACCATGCCCCCAGGACCCAGCCCGCCTCTGCCTCGGGTAGCAACTTTTGGGACGTGAAGTAGTCGAACCACTTAGGGTCCGTCACTACCGTAATCGCGACATCCCAAACGTCCCGTTTGCCGCCAAAAATCCAGTTGATCGCATCCAGCTCGGCTGGAGGCCGCCCGTCGAAAGGCTGTGCCAAAATCTCTGCCGCACGTGCACGGCGCCATGCTTTGGGCGTGTCCGTGAGATCAGCCAACTTGGCAAGGTCTCGCCACAAAACTGCGTGCCTTTCGGACGCAGTGGATCTTCCTTTGCGATATGCCAGCGGCGAAACTGCGAGTGCGTCCCAGCGCTCGAGGGCTTGGGCCGCATCCTTTTCAACCGCGTCCAGGGCGTAAACGGTTTTGAGATCTCGAAACCGCTCTCTGTCCGCTTCCAAGACGTTCAGGAAATAGCGAACCGGCGCATCGCCAGCGCTGTAGCCGATCAGGACGAGCGATCGACAGCGGACCAGATCGAAAAGAAAACGAGAAGCCCACCCTGACCGCATATAGGCTTCGCCGTATTCGGCGCTGGTGAGCACCAAGGGCGTATCACTCACGCCTACCACCTGGTCGGCCAAACGCCCGTGCAGATGGATAATGCCATGAAAGTCCGTAGACCCCGGCGCAGGGAGCGCTTGGCCCGCAAGGCTTTCCACCTTGCCACTGCCAGGTCCATTCATCTCGTCTAGCGCGCGCTCAAAAAACGTGTCGAAGTTGGTGGTGATGAGAACGACACCGTTGTCTAACCCTCGCGACAGACGGAGTAGCGTGCTGTGATTGTCGAGTATTGGCGCGTCAACGACGAGTTCGTTGCGAACAGTGTCGTGCATCTCCGCACGATTTGAGAGCCGGCGAGAAAGCGCGCCGAGGGCTTCTTCAAACCGCCCGGACTTGATCGCATCTGCTTCCGCAGGCGTCTTCTTCGCTCCGATCTTTGAATAGACCTTCTCCACCAGGCCACCGAAGCCTGGCAGTTGAGGTGCGCTAACTCCAGCACCACAAAGGAAGACGACCTCGCCGCTCAGCAGCGCGTCGATAAGTTCAACCGGAAATTCCGGCCCGTCATCTGAAAAGCGTAACCCCATTCGGTCAAGCTAAACCGGAACGTGAGCCTTTGCCTCGCCTAAATTTCCTTGGCGCGATAGCTCATCGGTGCGCGAGACACCTCCAATTTCGCGCTCGAACCTTGCCGCGTTGGGAAAACGCCACGGTTGAGCTAGGCTGCGCCGTATGACCACGCTCGATCATCTTGATAGGGAACTCAAGCGCGTCCACGACGAATTAGCCAAGGTCGGCCGCAAGGCGGCGGCGGAAACAGATTCCCAACGTCTGGCCCAAATGCAGCAGCAATTGATGGTGCTTGGGAAGCGGCGGAACGAGCTCCAAGAGGCGCGCCGAAAAGCCTGGGAAGACGAAAGCGCAGAACTGCTCCAGCAACGTCAAGAGCGGGAAAAGGTGCAATTCGAAAGTGCGACATTCTGGTCCCGTCGTTTCTTTGTAACTTTGGCCCTAGCTAATGCAGGGGCGTTCGTTGCGATGACGAGTGGTCTTATCCAGGCAGATAGGCCGGCCGAAGTCGCGGCGCTTGTTACTCCTGCGATGATCCATTTTGCGTGGGGTATGCTCGCTTCGGGTTCGATCCCCCTCTTCTTTTGGGGAGAATACCTCGTTCGTGACTTCCGAGGCACTTACTTCAACCGCAACATTTTTCAGGAAAAAGTGCTTCCCATTGTCCAATGGGTGACAACTCAAGCGGTCTATTTCGCCACCGTCGTCGGCATTTGGCAGTTCGCCCAAGGCCTATTCACAGCCCTTGGGTCCGCCCAAGCCATCATTAAGCACTGACGCTTAATTCGAATATCTTCAGCAAAAAAAGCAACATCGACGGGATAGATGCTTTGGGATCTCTGCGCGCCGGCCGTCCACCAGTCACCTTCGAAATCACGCCCGCACTGCTTGCTTTTCGGCAGACAGCGGGGGACGCCAATCGAGTCCTGAATACTATTCTCGTTGGACTTGAAACGCTAAAATTCGCGACGCCAGTGATTCCGGCTGACCTTGTTCTGACTTGGCATTTGCCATCCAATACCGATGAGTGGGAGCAGGCACGGGCATTCGCGCTTAGGAGCGCAATGATTGCGGTCGTTGATGGACTGGATCAGTTCATGAGAATCCTCACCCGGATCGAGGGGCTCGTCGATCCGGGTCTCGATGATGTTCTCAACGGCCGGGCAAAGGGGCAGGAACGCCGACCAACGGTGGCCGAACGCATTGAGCGTCTCGCAGGAACCTGCCCAGGAGCGGCACGAGCGGAACATGTCGCCGCCATGCATCTGCTGGCGATCTGGCGCAATCGCTTTGCTCATAAGGACTATCGCTTTGGTCTTCCGCCGACGCAGAGGACGCTTTTGGTCAAGGCTGCCCCTTACTTTTTGACCGAGCACGGTGGTGCCGACATCGTCGCGGCCTTGAAGCGGTTTGATGACAAAGCCCCTCCGACGCTAGGCGATCTATCGACCCTGATTGCGTCAGCTCACAGACTGGTCACCAAGCTCGATGGGCACCTGCTGTTTCAACAAAAGCCCAAAGAATATGCCAGCGCGCTCGTCCGTTTTTTGATGGTGGAAAGCGGCAACCCAGCGGCATTTATTGACGAAGTCTGGCGCGACGACAGCCACTCGTCAGTTGGAGCTGTCTATGCCCGCTTGCAAGAAAACGGCGCTGATCACAATGCCCCACTTACACCTGGCGCGATGCAGCTTACCTCACGCGATATGGACGATCTCTTTGGCTACGGTCGAAACCAGGCAGGCCAAGTTTTCGGTGTGGCGCTTGGTAAGCGCCCGATACCGGTAAGAAAGCGACTGCGCAATAAGAAGCCATGAAAAGTGCGCGCCTGGAGCCAGCATGATTCGCTTTCAGTATTTAGGTAGCATCGAACCGAGATCTAGTCAGATCACGATTATAGATATCCCGGCCGTTACTCGCGATGTTGCCGCGCCCCCTCAAGCAAAGTTTGCCCTGGAGATCGAAGACGGGCGCTTTAAAGTTGATGTTGAGACCGAGCGGTTCGATGCAGTCATCGCCGACAGCTTATTCGTCGATGCACTCGACTATGTCCGTGGAGTGATCGAGACCTTCGGCTTCGCCGACGGCGTCCCCTACAGCGCTAATATCGATACGATCGTCGAGCCCGGCGGCACCGAACGGCTTGTGGTGCTAGGCGATCGAGAAATGGCAAAACTGTGCACTGCTTACACCGAGCATAGCGCGGACGCCGTCTTGGAGTTGGTTCTCACGAATAACGATTTGGCACGTGTGCTCTCCGACGCCATGCGAACACTAAGCCAGCCGCACTATTCGCCCATAAGTTGTGGTCGTATTGCAGAAGGGCTTGCCCGCCTCGTTGGGGGCAATGATCGCAGGGCGGCATGGCCGGCGCTGCGTGATGCGTTGAATGTCGAGGAAGCCTATCTGAAGCTACTAACCGAGCACTCTAAAGCGCCACGACATGGCGACAACGTTGCCGTTGCGGGCGCAGTGACGCGGGAGCTGAGCATCCGGGCCTGGACTCTGATTGATCGCTATTTCCATTACCGCCTGGGCGGAGGGAAGGCTTTGGACCGCCAGCGCTTTCCTCGGCTGCAAAATCGATAATCGGCCTTGCTGAGCTACCCACTGGCGGCGGCAGACCTCCATTCAGGACGACGGCGAGACGCGCCAAACATGAGCACCGCAATCACAACCTTCGAGCGCCGCGTAGTTGAGCATCGCGACCGGCTTATCCGGGATCTTGGCGTTACTGCGGTCCATCAGTTCCGCGCCAAGATGCAGTTAGTCAGCCGCGACCCCGCCCGTGTTAGTTCTGATCCCCACGACCATGTCGTGGTGGCCTCGGTCGATCTGATGGATGACTTTGCGCTGCTATTTGCCGCCAGTCTGAACGAATACGGCGTGACCAATGAAGGCCATCTGCCGATCGCCGACCTTGCTTTTTATCAAGAAACCGACGCGTTTAGTCTTGATTTGAAGATCGCTTCGCTCCGGCGGTTCGACCCGGAGATTGTTCTGGAAGGCATGTTGCGGGGCGGAACTTGGCTGGAACTGAGCGAATTCGAGGGGATCGTAGACCTGACCGTCTGGGGTTTGAAGCACGGCGAAATCCCTCAGGCGTTCAACCGGGAGACTTTAGCCGAAGCGCTATGCTCGGAACGCGATGGGCGTCGCAAGCAGGCCTTCTTCGCCTATGTCAGCGCCATCGATAGTCTACTGAACTACCAGCTCACCGATCTCATCGATGCGCCGGACGGCGAGGCGATCCGCAAAGAGGAACTGAAAAACAAGCTCTCCATGGTCGTCTCCCGGTCTACAGGGCTGGCGACGTTGCATGACTCGCCTCTGTTCAGCCGGATCTCAGATCTCTTTGCTAAGCTGATCAAGGATCGTAACACAATCGCTCATAGCATCGAACGCGTCATGATCACCGACCGTGATGTCGAGGCTGCAGTGTTCGTTAGCCTGGTGCTGAACATGATCATCGAGCACGGCAGCTTGGATCTTCAGTCCCTGACTGATCAGTACCGGCTCAAGGAAGGGATCAAGGACGCCGATCGGATGCCAGCGGGAGGCTAGACAACCCGGCCAAGCTGTTTTCATGAGCAACTGGAAAGCCGCCGCAATCTACGTCGCCCGATGGTCCATAGGCGAGTAGGCGGGCGAGCTGATGGCCTTAAGCCTAGGCTGCGGAGCCCCGCACTTGTCCAGGCAGGGGCTGACGGTGAACCATTGAGGTTCTCGATCAACCCATTGCGAACACCCAAAATCTCGCACACGCTTGAGCTTCGTTCAGCATGGTGGTGCTGTCCGCTGATGATGGGCGGATGAGGAAGAGAAATGGCTACGTTCAGCGCTAGCGTGAAGTACAATGACCTGAAGGGCACTGTTGCTGCTGATGTATCAGACAACAATGCCTTGATCAGCCATCTAGTGTCGCTTGGGCAGGCTCACAGCGACGAACGTGTTGTCGCCTTCAGGATTGCTTCGGGAGAAAACTCGGGTCCGCCTGTGACCGAGGTATCGCTAGTAGCATATCTCGTTCGCTCGAAGGACTTAAAGTCGGCTCCTGAGGAGGTTCGCGCCGTGGAGATCAGCATCACGCCGGGAGAGGCGTTGGCGTTCTTTAAGCGGTTCGACCTAGTTGCATTGGAACGCGGCATCGATCTCAGTAATTCGGAGGTTGATGCCCCCCACTATGACCGATGACAGTAGGGTAGCTTGGCTCTCCCGACATTCTCCGCGCCCACTTGAAAGCGCAGCTTGCTTGTCCATTTCAGGAGGGCGGCGGTAGCCGGCTGAGGGGCGAATGACACCACAACAGCTGACAGCGCGGCTGAATGCGCACGAAGATGGCTTCATCGAGCGCAAATCTCAGGGCATCAAGCCTCAGGACATTCGCAAAGCTGTAACAGCCTTCGCAAACTCACTGCCGGAAGGACAGCAGGGCATCATCTTTATCGGGATAGGCGACAAGGGTGCCGTGGAGGGATGCGAAAACCCCGATGCAGTCCAGAAGCGCGTCAGGGAGGCCGCTGATGAGTGCTATCCGCCAATCACACCGCAGTGCGTCGCGCTGAAAGTCGATGGCAAGGACATCGTTGCCATCGTCGTTAGCGCCAGCAAGGATCGGCCCCACTTCGCCGGACCGGCCTATGTCCGGCAAGGCTCTGAGAGCGTGAAGGCGTCGAAGCGCCTGTTCGATGAGATGGTCGATGCCCGGCACAGCAGAGTCCAGGCGGTGTTGCGTATGCGGGAGGTGCCGGCCATCACCGTCATCGGCCTGGGGCACCGCCTCGGCAGCACGCGTCGAGATGTCCCGCCTTCTTATAGAGAGGGAGCCGAGTGCAAGGTTATAGCGTGCGATACACAAGTCGTGACCCTGCAACGGCTGAGTGACAGCTGGACGTTCTACGAAGGGGTGGATCGCATCGAGCCAACCGTTGACGGCAACATGAAGCGACCCGCGCTTGTGGTGAAAGGTCTTTAGGCCGATCTCCACCTCGAGTGGACGCTCGTCGCGTCCGCGTGGGTTGGGAGTTCATTGAAGCGACGGAGATCGCCTTCTTGCGGGCCATGGCCCCGCAGCGGGGGGCTGAGGTCGAAACGATAAGCGAACGGACCGGGCTGACGTCCGCAATGGGTCGAAGTTTGCCATGCGCTTCTGTCGAGTATCCGGACCTTCAGATCACCACGGCCAAGTATTGTCGGTCTCGGTGAACACCCGCCCTGAAATGAGGGGATAGACCGACACTGGCAAACCCGGTCGCCGGCGCTGGAAGGTACCCATCCGGTGAAGGCCGCGCTGGCGCCTAAGCGGCGCGACCGACCGTGGCG
>CAYRTE010000002.1:0-172519 GCA_964427205.1 uncultured Caulobacter sp. | reverse complement strand
ACCAGCTTGGCGCCGTCCTTGGCGATGCCGCCGGCCTCGTACTTGCCGCCCACCATGAAGCCCGAGATGTTCTGCAAAAACACCAGCGGAATCTTGCGCTTGCAGGCGAGTTCTATGAAGTGCGCGCCCTTGACGGCGCTCTCGCTGAACAGCACGCCGTTGTTGGCCAGGATCGCCACCGGCTGCCCCCAGATGCGGGCGAAGCCGCAGACCAGGGTCGTGCCGTACAGCGCCTTGAACTCGTCGAACTCGCTGCCGTCGACGATGCGAGCAATGACCTCGCGCACATCATAGGGCGCGCGGACGTCGGTCGGGACGATGCCGTACAGCTCCTCGGCGTCGAACAGCGGCGCTCTGGTCTCGGTGATCACCAGTTCGGACGGCTTGGTCGTGTTGAGGTTGGCGACGATCGAGCGGACGATCTCCAGCGCATGCTCGTCGTCATTGGCCACGTGATCGACGACGCCCGAGCGGCGGCCATGGGTGTCGGCGCCACCCAGTTCCTCGGCCGAGATGATCTCGCCCGTGGCGGCCTTCACCAGCGGCGGGCCGGCCAGGAAGATGGTGCCCTGATCGCGGACGATGACGGTCTCGTCGCTCATGGCCGGCACATAGGCCCCGCCGGCGGTGCAGGATCCCATGACGCAGGCGATCTGGGCGATGCCCGCCGCGCTCATCCGGGCCTGGTTGAAGAAGATGCGGCCGAAGTGGTCGCGGTCGGGGAAGACCTCGGCCTGGTGGGGCAGGTTCGCGCCGCCGCTGTCGACCAGATAGACGCAGGGCAGCCGGTTCTGCTGGGCGATCTCCTGGGCGCGCAGGTGCTTCTTCACCGTCATCGGGAAATAGGCGCCGCCCTTCACCGTGGCGTCGTTGGCGACAATCATCACCTCGCGGCCCGACACCCGGCCGATGCCGGTGATCACGCCCGCGCCGGGCGCCTCGCCGCCATAGAGGTCGCAGGCGGCCAGCTGACCAATCTCAAGGAACGGCGAGCCCGGATCCAGCAACCGTTCGACGCGCTGGCGCGGCAGCAGCTTGCCCCGCGCCACATGGCGTTGGCGAGTCGCCTCGGGGCCGCCCAGGGCGGCGGTCGCCACCTTGGCGCGGAGGTCTTCGACCAGACCGCGATTATGGGCGGTGTTGCGGGCGAAGGTCTCGCCGGACGTATCGATAACGGAGTTCAGCTTCGGCATGTGAACGGCATAGCCTTTTACATTCAAACCCGAAAGGCGGTAGTTTTCGCCTCTCACCCAGCATAAATCCGCGAAAAACCTCCGCGAACAGTCCCATCCAGGGCGCGACAGTCGCACCGATCGCGCCCCGATGGTCAAGCCTTGCCATTCAAGCTAGCGTCCAGCCGTGGGAACGACTCTGGACGCCTTCGACGACTCAGCTTTGGCGCGCCTGTTCGCCCGTGAGCGGCGCGGTGGGGCGGCGGCGTGGTTCTCTCTGCCTGGTGGCGCGACGCTGTATGCCCCGGGCGAGGAAGCCGACCAACTGTATTTCCTGCGCACCGGCCGCCTGGGCGCCTTTCGGCGCGAGGAAGGCCAGGAGCCGCAGTTCCTGGGGGTGATCCGGCCCGGCGAACCGGCCGGCGAGATGGCCCTGATCGGCGGCACCCCGCATTCGGCCAATCTGGTGGCGCTGCGCGACAGCGAGGTGCTCTCCCTGCCGCGCGCGGCCTTCTTCGAAGCGGCGGAAAGCGATCCGACGGTGATGCTGGAACTGTCGCGGCTGATGATCCGCCGCGCCCGCCAGGCCCAGACCCACGCGGCGATCGGTGATCCGTCGGTGTTCGGCTTCATCGCCGTTGAACCGGGCCAGGCGATCCGGCCCGTCGTTGAACGCCTGGCGCGCTGCATGGAGGCCCTGGGCTATTCGGTGACCGTCGAGGGCGCCGAGTCGCAACTGGCGCCGACCGAGTGGTTCAGCAATGTCGAGCGGGAACACGACTTCGTCCTCTATGTCGCCGAGGCCGACGAGACCCAGTGGAAACATGTCGTGGGCCGCCAGGTCGACCGGCTGTTTCGGGTCGGGCGCGGCGAGCGCGTTCCGCCGGCGACCATCCCCTCCTATGCCTCAGGCCCGCTTCAGGCCCAGCGCCTTGTCGACCTGATCCTGCTGCAGTCGGGCAGCCTCAAGCAGCCCCAGGGCTCCGAGGCCTGGATGGAGGCCACGAAGGCGGCGCGGCTGTTCCATCTGCGCGAGAACGGCATGGCCGACGTGCAGCGTCTGGCCCGGGTGCTGACAGGCCAGTCGGTGGGCCTGGTGCTCTCGGGCGGCGGCGCGCGGGCCTATGCCCATATCGGCGCCATCGAGGCCCTGCGCGAGCGCGGCATTCCCATCGACTTCGTCGGCGGCGCCTCGATGGGCGCGGTGATCGCCGCAGGCCTGGCCATGGGCTGGGACGATGGCGAGATGGAGACCCGCATCCGCAAGGCCTTCGTGGAATCCAGCCCCCTCGACGACATCGCCTTCCCGATGATCGCCATGACCCACGGCGACAAGGTCAAGGCGCGGCTGCAGGAGCACTTTGGCGACGTCCAGATCAGCGACCTGTGGCTGCCGTTTTTCTGCGTCTCCTCGAACCTGACCTCGGGGTCCTATCACCTGCACCGGCGCGGGCGGCTGCATGACGCCCTGCGCGCCTCGATCTCCCTGCCGGGCGTGCTGCCGCCGGTCTGCGAGAACGGCGCGGTGCTGGTCGACGGCGCGGTGATGAAGAATTTCCCGGCTGACGTCATGCGCGCCTTTCAGCTGGGTCCCATTGTCGGGGTCGATGTCACGCGTGGCCGCAGCATCACCGACGAGGACGTGGTCACCCCGCCGTCGCTGTGGAAGTGGTTCTGGTCGGGCGAGTGGCGCAAGGGACCGCCCATCGTCGCCCTGCTGATGCGCGCGGCCACCGTCTCGACCGGCCGCGACCTGGCCGCCAGCCGGGAGGCCACGGACGTGCTGATCACGCCCAAGCTGGACAAGGTCGACATCCGCGACTGGCGGGCCTTCGCGCCGGCCGTCGCGGCCGGCAAGATCGCCGCCGCCATCGCCCTTGACGGTCTGGACCGGCCTGTCGCCGACCTGCGCCGCCGCCCCAGCCTGGCCGAACGCGCCCGCGCCGCGCTCAATTCCGTCGGGCGAGGAGGAACAGCCGGGTGAACGGAAATAGCGTCACGCCGTCCTCGCGGCGCGGATAGTCGCGCGCCAGCCGCGTCCGCCAGGCGTCGAGAAACGCCGCCTTTTCCTCGGCGTCGGTCAGGGCGTCCAGGTACGGGACCGGGGACGCCGCCATCGTCACAGGGCGTAGATGTCGGGGTTCCAGGCAGGCATAGGTGCAGCCTTCACTTCAGGTGCGACAATTGGCGCGCGGCGGAGACTGCGCCGCACCCGTTAACCTCTTTGTTAATGCGCGATTCACTCTATATCTAAGTCAGGTCTCCGACAGAGAGACCTTTGGGAAGGACACCGATCCATGCCTCGACCCGTCAAGCTCACGATGGTCGTTGATCGCCGCAAGGATGCGGCGGGGATGATGTCACCCCCGTCTCACAGGCTTTACTTGCCCCGCCCGATGATGATCGGCGCGACACTGCTGTTCTGGGCGGCGGTTGTTATGGGCCTGAAGCTGCTGGCGTCCTGATTTCAGACGCTGCCGCCGCGACAAGCTGTCGCGAGAATATCCACTTCCCTCTTCGCGGATTTCGCGCTCATATCCTCCTTGTGTTGTTCAACATCTGAAAGGAGGTGACCAGTGTCTCATTGTCTCCAACCGAGGTCGCGCATCGTGACCTGGAGCCTGAAGATCGAGGTATCCGCCTAGAGGCGTTGAATCGCTCCAAGGTTTCAGTCACGCCGCGCATCGCGGCCACGACGATGGAGGGCCGTTCCGGGCAACCGGAACGGCCCTTTTTCATGCCTTGAGGATCAGCCGCCGACCAGTTCGCGACCGATCAGGAACCGGCGGATCTCGTTGGTGCCCGCGCCGATGTCGTAGAGCTTGGCGTCGCGCAGGAACCGCTCGACCGGCCATTCCCGGGTATAGCCCGCGCCGCCCAGGGCCTGGATGGCCTCCAGGCAGGTCTTCACCGCGTTTTCCGAAGCCAGAAGGATCGCGCCAGCGGCGTCAAAGCGCGTGGTCTTGCCCGCATCACAGGCCCGCGCCACGGCATAGACATAGGCCCGGGCCGAGTTCAGGGCGACATACATGTCGGCGACCTTGCCCTGCATCAGCTGGAACGAGCCGATCGCCTGGCCAAACTGCTTGCGCTCGCGGACATAGGGCAGAACCACGTCCAGACACGCCTGCATCAGGCCCAGGGGCCCGGCCGCAAGCACGGCGCGTTCATAGTCCAGGCCGCTCATCAGCACGCCCACGCCGCCGCCGACCGGACCCATGACGTTCTCTTCCGGGACTTCGCAGTCCTCGAACACCAGCTCGGCGGTGTCGCTGCCACGCATGCCCATCTTGTCGAGCTTCTTTGAAACGCTGAAGCCCTTCATGCCCTTCTCGATCAGAAAGGCGGTGATGCCGCGATCACTGGTCTTGGCGTAGACCACCAGGGTGTCGGCGTGCGGCGCATTGGTGATCCAGAACTTCGTGCCGTTCAGCACGTAGCGATCGCCCTTCAGCTCGGCGCGCAGCTTCATCGAGACCACGTCAGAGCCCGAACCGGCCTCGCTCATGGCCAGAGAGCCGACATGCTCGCCGCTGATCAGCTTGGGCAGGTAGCGAGTCTTCTGCTCGGGCGTGCCCCAGCGGCGGATCTGGTTCACGCACAGATTGGAGTGGGCGCCGTAGGACAGGCCCACAGACGCCGACGCCCGGGAGACCTCCTCCATGGCGACGACGTGCTCAAGATAGCCCAGGCCCAGGCCGCCGAACTCTTCCTCGACGGTGATGCCGTGCAAGCCGAGATCGCCCATCGGGATCCACAGCTCGCGCGGGAATTGGTTGGTTTCATCGATCCGGGCCGCGATGGGCGCGATCTTGTCGGCCGCGAAGCGGGCGGTGGTGTCTCGGATCGCGTCGGCCGTTTCGCCCAGCGCGAAGTCCATCGAGGGTGCGGAATTTGTCATCATGCACAACCGCATAGCACAAACGCCCGCGGATCAACGAGACCCGCGGGCGTTCATGCTCACCAGCTTTTCAGCCGGGATCTAGTCGTCGTCGCCCTCGTCGGGACCGGCCAGCTTGCGCAGCAGCAGATAGGCCGAAACCACGAAGCAGATCGCGCCGATCATGCTGGCGCCATAGCCGAACATCTTGATCTGCGAGAAGCCCGGGCCCGAGGCGACGGTGAGGATCCACAGGACCCCGCCGCCGAACATCGCCAAGCCCAGCACGCCCAGGCTGACCAGCAGGCTGAGATTGCCGAAGCGCGGGGCTTCCGGCTCGGCGAACGGCACATCCAGAGCGGTCAGGGCCACGTCTTCGCTGGTCGAGAAACCGTCCAGATTGAACACCGAGGGCGAGGTCCGCGTGGCGGTCTCGAACAGGGTGGGCTCGACGGCGGGCGCCGGCGGCGGCGTAAACTCGGCGACTTCGGCGACCGGTTGCGGCGCGGCCGGGGCGACAGGCTCCGGGGTCAGGCGGAACGGCGCGCTGACGGTCTCTTCGAAATCCTCGTAGAGAACGGCGGCGGGCGGCGCGGCGGCGGGAACCGGAGGCTCAGGCAGCACCAGATCGTCGCGAACGACGGCCGGAGCCGCCGGAGCAACGGCCGGCGCGGGCTTGTCGGCCAGGATCGCTTCCAGACGCGCGCCCACGGCGGCGGCGGCCTGTTCGCTGGCGGTCGGACCTTCTTCGTCGGGAACAACGATGGCCAGCGGCGCGTCATCCTCGCGCTCGACCACGGCGCGGTCGCCTTCGAAGCGGGTCATCACCGCGGCCGGCGTCTGCTTGGGCACCGAGCAACTGGCGTCGTAGTCGACCTTGGGCCGCAGGACCGGGCTGGGCGCGGCGATCCAGACACCGTCGGCCGGCGTCAGGAACAGCGCCTTCTCGGCGGAGCGGCGACGGACCAGGGCGTCGATGACGATGCGCTCGCCTTCGAAGTCGGCCTTGCGCCACATTTCCATCGCGCAGGCGGCCTGCAGGAGCGAGCCCTCGTTGATCCGGCGCAGCACGCCGGAGCGGACGAAGTTGTCGAGCCCGATGTTGAAGGCGAAGCAGACCAGCGCATCGAACTGGTTCTGGTTCAGCGGCGCATAGGTCTGTTCGTTGACCGCATGGGCCACCGAGATCAGATCGTAGAGCAGGAGAGCCTCGGCGTCCTTTTCCGAAACGGTCGCCCCACCGCGCGCGGTGAGGGTGTGGCCGTAACCGATCGTCCAGCGCCCATCGGGGAGCTGAGCGGCTTTCATCCGGTAGCCTTCGAATCTCTTGATGAGATCGACGGCGGCGCGGGAGACCTGATGACGCGGTTTCATCGCGAAGAATGACCCAGTTTGAGACAGACGCAGTTGCGTTCGTCTCTCTCCCGGCAAGATAGGGGCCGGTTTGGGTGTTCCCGTGACGGGAGAGCGATTTTTCTAGTGCAGCAGCAGGGCCGCGATCAGCAGGACGGCGAAGAATCCCGTGAAATCCGTCAGGAAGGTCACGAAGATCGACGACGACACCGCAGGATCCCGTCCCATCTTCTCCAGGGCCAGGGGCGCCAGGATGCCGCCGACGGCGGCGGTGAAGATGTTGGTCACCAGGGCCAGGCCCACGATGATCGCCAGCTTGCCGTGCTGATCCTCCGGGCCAAAGACCATGTAGGTGGCCCCGCCCATCACCAGGGCAAGACACAGGCCATTGACCAGGCCCACGGAAACCTCGCGCAGCACGATCCGGCGGGCGTTGGCCGTGGTCAGCTCCTTGCTGGCCAGGGCGCGCACGGCCACGGCCAGACTCTGGGTGCCCGCATTGCCGCCGAGGGACGAGACGATCGGCATCAGAATGGCCAGGGCCACCAGTTGGGCGATCTCTTCCTGGAACACCGCAACACCACTGACCGCGATGCTCGCGGTGACCAGGTTCAGCAGCAGCCACGGCAGGCGCGCGCGGACGATGTCGATAACGGTCGCGTCCCGACCGGCGTCGGACACGCCGGCCAGGGCGAGAATATCCGCCTCGGCCTCTTCACGGATGACCTCGACGATGTCGTCGACGGTGATCTGCCCCACCAGTCGGCCGCCCGAGTCGATGACCGGTGCGCTGATCAGGTGATACTTGTCGAAGATGTAGGCGACCTCTTCCTGGCCCATCTCGACCTGGATTTCGGTGACCGCTTCCATCAGGTCGGCCAGCCGCGTCTCGCGACGGCTGCGCAGCAGCAGACTGATCGGAATGGCGCCGACGGGCTTGTAGGTGGGATCCACCACATAGACGTCGAAGAACAGCTCTGGCAGCGCGTCGCCGGCCTCGCGCACGTGGTCGATGGTGTGACCGGCGGTCCAGAACTCGGGCGCCGCCAGGAACTCGCGCTGCATCAGGCGGCCGGCGGTCTCGTCCTCGTAGGACAGGGTGGTCTCGATCGCGGCGCGATCGACCTCGCCCATGGCGGCCAGCACCTGATAGCGCTTGGTGTCGTCCAGGTCGTCGATGACGTCGGCGGCGTCGTCGGTGTCGAGTTCTTCCAGCGCGCGGGCCAGGGTCACCGAGGGCGTGGCCTCCAGCACTTCCTCGCGGATATTGTCTTCCAGCTCGGCGATGATCTCGCCCAGGGCCTCGGGATCGAGAAGCGGAATGACCTCCTCGCGATAGGCCGAGGACAGGAAGCCCATCAGGTCGGCGACGTCGGCGGGCTCCAGCGCGCCCACCAGCTCGCGAAGGCGCTCGGTGTCGCCGCTGTCGGCGGCGTCGATCACCATGTCGACATATTCGGGATTGAGCGCGTAGTCGTCGCCCAGCGCGAGGTCTTCGAGATCCTCGGCTGTAGCGGCCTTGGGGAATGGAGCCTTGTCCAGCGCGTCGTCGGTCAGTTCGGCGATGTCCCGGGTCATGGGGGCCTCCTGAGCTTTGAGAGCGTGGCGTGTGTTCCGAGTGGCGGCGGGGCGAACTTTCCCCAAGGAAAGCCAAGCCCAGAAACGATTAGAGCGCGCCCAGCGAGTCGGAAACCGATTTCGCCAAGCACGCTCTAGTAGGTCTCACCTGGTGCGGTCGAGAAGACTCGAACTTCCACGCCCTTTCGGGCACAGCGACCTCAACGCTGCGCGTCTACCAATTCCGCCACGACCGCACGTGGTGAGGGGCGGCAGGTAGCAAACTGAATCTGGTTTGGGAAGGGCAGAGTTGCCGGAAAGCGAACTATCTGGGACGGCGTCAGACGCCGCCGGCCATGTAGTCGTAGACGTCGGCGGCGCGCGTCACCTGGATGGCGATGCGGTCATCACTGATCTGGATCTCGCCCCGGGCGATCGGGTGGTTGTTGGCCAGGATCCAGACCTCGTCATTGGTCTTGGCGTCCAGCGGGATCACCGCGCCGCGGCCCATGCGCAGCAGCTGCTGCATGGGAAGGATCGAGCGCCCCAAAAGAACGGAGATCTCGACATTGACGGCGTTGACCTGGCTCACGAACTAAGGCCCCTAAAATCGACTCTCGACCATTCTTGGTCGCGCCATCGAGATTGCAAGAATAGGGCCTTATGCTTGATCGCCCGTTAAGCCTTGAAAATAAAGGAAACCCGCTTCTGAGGCGCGGCGACGGCGCGCCCGTGGGCTGGGCGATTTCGACCGATTATGTCCCCTACCCGGCAGCCGTTGCCGCCATGGAGGCGCGCGCCGCCGCCATCGCCGAGGGCGCGGCGGGCGAGCTTGTCTGGCTGCTGGAGCATCCGCCGCTCTATACCGGCGGCGTTTCGGCCAAGAGCGCGGACCTGATCGAGCCCGATCGTTTCCCGGTCTTCGCCAGCGGCCGCGGGGGTCAATACACCTATCACGGCCCCGGCCAGCGGGTGGCCTATGTGATGCTGGACATGACCAAGCGCGGCCGCGACGTGCGGGCCTTCGTGGAGGGCCTGGAAGCCTGGATCATCGACGCCCTGGCCGCCTTCAATGTGGTCGGCGAGATGCGCGAGGGCCGGGTCGGCGTCTGGGTCGAGCGCAAGGGCGCGGGCTGGTCGCGCGAGGACAAGATCGCCGCCATCGGGGTCAAGCTGCGCAAGTGGGTCAGCTTCCACGGCATCAGCCTGAACGTGGAGCCCGACCTTGGCCATTTCTCGGGCATCGTGCCCTGTGGCCAGACCGAGCACGGCGTCACCAGCCTGGTCGATCTGGGCCTGCCCGTGACCATGGAAGAGGCTGACGCGGCCCTCAAAGCCAGCTTCCAGCGGGTGTTCGGGCCGGTCGAGGAGGCAGAGGCGCCGGCTTAGCTCCCTTCTCCCCTTGCGGGAGAAAGGAAATTAGATCGCGACTGACTTCAGCGGGCTGGGACCATAGCGATTAGCCCCCTGCTCGCTGCCCATCACGCCCAGTTCGACGATCGCCCACAGGATGACGATCGAGAACACGAAGTCGAGGAAGTGCTCGGGCTGCGGCCACACGGCCACGACGGCCACCAGGATCAGGGCGGCGAACCACCCCGACCGGCCCCGGTCATGCAGGCGCTTGGACAGCACGCAGGCGCCCGAAAACAGCAGGGCCGGATAGACCAGCCAGCCGGTCAGCCAGTGCAGGGTGTAGCCGGCGATGGCCTCGTAAATCACCGTGAAGCCGATCAGCACGGCGGCGGCGATCAGGAACGGCGTGCGCGACAGACGCCCGTTGGACGACAGGAACAGCTCCGCCCATTCAGTCTGACCGTTCATTCGCCCTGGCTCCGAGTCGGCACTAGCGCCGCGCGAGCTAATCTAGGCGTTTGCACCGGGTGTCGGAAGGGCGGGTTCATCTAGCACCAGCCGCCCGCCGCCGACTTCGGGATGCTTTGGCGAAAGTCCGTAGCGATTTCGCCCATGCGTCCCGTCCATGAAGCCATAGTCGATGAGCGCATAGAGCCCCAACGCCACAACGGCGAGGGCGCCAAACGCCAGCAGATCGTCTCGGTCCAGAGCTCCTGCGACCCCGATGGCGATCCCCAGAACGACGAACAGCAACAGCAGCACGATCGAATAGACCGCCGACCGATTACGGTCATGACCGCGTTTCACCATGAGCGCGAGCGACGGCCACAGGAAAAGCAAATCCGCGACGGTACGGGCGATCTCATTGTTTTCCTGAGAGAAGCCGCCAATCGCCACGATCAGACCCAGCGAAATGACGATCTTGACGATCCCCAGGCCGAAACTGATGAGCCAATACTCCGAGCGACGCATTCGCCCGTCGAAACTGAACAGACCATCGATGATGGGATTGGTTTTCGTCTTTGCCATGCCCGAGACTATGCCTCAGTTACGATGAGGCACAATCGAAGATTGCGGATTAGGCAAACTCTACCAACACCTCATCCGCCGCGACAGGATCGCCGCCCTTGGCGTTGACGGCCTTGACCACGCCGTCGCGCTCGGCGCGGATGATGTTCTGCATCTTCATGGCCTCGAGAACGCAGACCACCTCGCCCTCGCGGACCTGCTGGCCGGCCGTGACGTCCATCGAGACCACCAGGCCAGGCATCGGCGAAAGCACAAGCTTGGAGGTGTCGGCGGCCTGCTTCTCGGGCAGCTTGTCGTGCAGATCGGCCGAGCGCGGGGTCAGCACCAGCACCCGGGCCTTGGCGGCGCGGTGGCGGATGGTGAAGCCTTCGGCCGCTGGAGCGACCTGGACGGTGAAGGCCGCCCCGCCCAGCACGCCGCGGAACACCGGCTTGCCCGGCCGCCAGACAATGTCGCTCAGGATCAGAGAGCGGCCCTCGTCGAGCAGCTCGACCGTCAGATCCTCGTCGCCCGACAGCTTCACGCGGCGCTTGGCGTGGCCGACGGCCACCACCCACTCGTCGCGCACAGACCCGTTGAGGCCCGCCACATTGGTGCGCGCCCGCGCGGCATAGACCCGCTGCATGGCCGCGCCGACGGCGGTCAGGATGTCGATCTGGGCCGGGGTCGGCTCAGTGCCGCCAAAGCCGTCGGGGAACTCGTCCTTGATGTAGTTGGTCGACAGCTGGCCGGAGCGGAACCGCTCCTGGTCCATCACCGCGTTGAGGAACGGGATATTCTGACCCAGGCCCTCGATGTGGAAGTCCTCCAGCGCCCGGCCCATGCCGTCGACGGCGGCGATCCGCGTCGGCGCCCAGGTGCAGAGCTTTGAGATCATCGGGTCATAGAACATCGAGATCTCGTCGCCCTCGCGGACGCCGGCGTCGTTACGGACGGTGTAGCCCTCATGCTGCCCCTCTTCCGGCGGGTCATAGCGGACCAGTCGGCCGATGCTGGGCAGGAACTTGCGGTAGGGATCCTCGGCGTAGATGCGGCTCTCGATGGCCCAGCCGTTGATCTTCAGGTCCTTCTGTTCGAAGGCCAGCTTCTCGCCCCAGGCGCTGCGGATCATCTGCTCGACCAGATCCAGGCCCGTGATCAGCTCGGTGACGGGGTGCTCGACCTGCAGGCGGGTGTTCATCTCCAGGAAGAAGAAGCTCTTGTCCTGGCCGGCCACGAACTCGACCGTACCGGCGGAGTCGTAGTTGACCGCCTTGGCCAGGGCCACGGCCTGAGCGCCCATGGCGTTGCGGGTGGCCTCGTCGAGCAGCGGGCTCGGGGCTTCCTCGATGACCTTCTGGTTACGGCGCTGGATCGAGCATTCGCGCTCGAACAGGTGGACGACGTTGCCGTGCTTGTCGCCCAGCACCTGGATCTCGATGTGGCGCGGCGAGACGATGAACTTCTCGATGAAGATGCGGTCATCGCCAAAGCTGGCCTTGGCCTCGGCGCGCACGGCCGGGAAGCCTTCCTCGACGTCCTGGCGATGCCAGGCCACGCGGATGCCCTTGCCGCCGCCGCCGGCCGACGCCTTGATCATCACCGGATAGCCGATCTCCTCGGAGATCTTCACGGCGTGGGCGGTGTCGTCGATCTCACCGATATGGCCGGGCACGCACGACACGCCGGCGGCCTGGGCGAACTTCTTGCTCTCGATCTTGTCGCCCATGGCGCGGATGGCGCCGGGGTTGGGACCGATGAAGGCGATGCCCTCGTCGGCGCAGCGCTGGGCGAAGCCGGCGTTCTCCGACAGGAAGCCAAAGCCCGGATGCACAGCCTGGGCGCCGGTTTGCTTGCAGGCGTCGATGATCTTGTCGGCGACCAGGTAGGACTGGTTGGCCGGCGACGGGCCGATATGCACCGTCTCGTCGGCCATCTCGACGGCCATGCTGCCCGCGTCGGCGTCGGAATAGACCACCACCGTCGCGATCCCCAGACGGCGACACGTCTTGATGACGCGAACGGCGATCTCGCCCCGGTTGGCGATAAGGATCTTGCTGAACATGGTGTGGCCCCCTGCAAGCTTACTGTCTTGTTGGACACCGGTTATCAGGCCCTCGCCTGTTTGCAACCTTGCCCCTACGGCGCTAAACCCGAGTCCGGGCATGACACCGGTTTCCAACAACAGTGCTCACATAAATTGCTCAGGGGAGAAACGGCCGTATGAAGCCCGCCGCACACATCGCCGCGCTCGCGCTGGCCCTCGCCGCGCCCGCCATGGCTCAGACCGCCACGCCGCCTGCCGCCGCGCCGGTCTATCCGCCCTATGGCCGGTCGGTGACCCTGGCCGAGGCCAGGGTCGCTGTCGCCGCGGCCCAGGCCGAGGCGGTGAAGAACGGCTGGTTGATGGTCATCACCGTCGTCGAGCCGAACGGCGCCCTGGTGTTGAGCGAAAAGATGGACGGCGCCCAGTACGGTTCCAATGACGTGGCCCGCCGCAAGGCCGAGACCTCGGCCAGCTTCCGTCGCCCGACGGTGTATTTCCAGGATGCCGTAAAGGGCGGCACGCTGAACGCCATCTTCACCGGCGCCCTGGCCATCGAGGGCGGCGAACTGCTGATCGTCGACAACCGCATCGTGGGCGCCATCGGCGCTTCGGGCGGATCGGGCGCCCAGGACGGCCTGGTGGCTCGTGTTGGCGCGGCTGCGCTGGCCAGATAGGCGACTTCGGGCGGGCGGGACCGGCGACGGCCCCACCCGCCCAATCGTCGTCAGTCTGGGGCGAACTCTCTGGCGAACATGGCCTCGTAGCCGCCGATCAGCTCTTCGGACTCCGGCGCGATCAGGCGCGCGATACCAGCCGCGAAGCTGACCGGCGCGATGCCTGCCGCGCTGACAATCCTGGCCGACGTCACCGCCCGGGCCTGATCGACATAATGGGCGCCGCCCCCATAGCCGGGCGCCTGCTCTTCCAGCCAGTCCTTGCCATTGGACGTATGCTCGCGCCCCTCGAACAGCCGGGCGCGCGCGGCCGCGACCGTGCCGGCGCAGATCGCGCCGACAATCTTGCCGTCGGCGACAGCCTGCCGCAGCAACCCAAAGACCGCCTCGTCATGAAAGCTCGTCCAGGCGTCCGAGCCGATCAGCAGGAAGACGTCGGCGTCGGACAGGACCGGATCGTCAAACCTGTAGTCGGCGGCGGCCAGCAGCCCGCCGATCGAGGTCTGGGGCTCGCCATCCGGCGTGGCGATTTCGATCTGGACGCCCAGATGCTCGCGCAGCAGCGCCAAGACGGGCCCGGCCTCCCAATCGGCCCAGCCGGGTTGCAGGAAAGCGACGGCGACAGTCATCGGCCCTCCCCTAACGCAGCTTCACGGCGGTGCCGGCGGCGGTGACCATCAGCATGCCGCCGTCAGGGCCCAGCGACTCATAGTCGAGATCAACGCCCACGACGGCGTCGGCGCCTAGGCGACGCGCCTCTTCATTCATTTCCTGCAGGGCTATATCGCGCGCCTCGCGCAGGGCCTTCTCGTAGCCGCCAGCGCGACCGCCGATGATGTTGGTGATGCCGGCGAAGATGTCGCGGAAGATATGCGCGCCGATGATCGCCTCGCCGGACACCACGCCCAGGGTGGCGGCGGTCTCGCGTTCGGCGATGGAGGGGGTGGTGGAGGTCAGCATCGGCTCGTTCCTTCCTGATGGGTGTCTTCAAGTCTACCGGATTGGCTCCGGCCACCTTACATTGGGTGTCATGACAGACGCCGCCACCCGATCAACCGCCGGTTTCGACCTTACTCCGCCCAACGAGGCCGAACGCGAACGCCTTGAGGCCGCCCTGACGTCCGAAGAGGCGCGGGTCCTGCTGCAGCATGGCACCGAGGCCCCGTTCTGCGGCGGCCTGCTGGGCGAGAAAAGCCCCGGCGTGTATGGCTGCCGCCTGTGCGGCCTGCCGCTGTTCCGGCACCAGACCAAGTTCGAAAGCGGCACCGGCTGGCCCAGCTTCTATGCGCCGTTCGCCGAGGATCATGTCCGGGCGATCACGGACACCTCCTACGGCATGACCCGCATCGAGACCCGTTGCGCCCGATGCGACAGCCATCAGGGTCACGTCTTCCCGGACGGTCCGCCCCCGACCCGACTGCGTTATTGCATCAATTCGGTGTCGTTGCAGTTCGTGAAGGCCGGCGATCCGCTGCCCGATCCTCTGCATCGCGGCGATCCGACCGTCGCTTAGCAACGTCGCGTCCGGAGGTAGCGGCCGTGGACCAAGGGCCGCGCCCTGCTGGCCGACCTGATCCGGGAGGTTGAGGCCGCCCGCGCGCCCGAAGGCGGCGAGCGGCCCAGGGTCTAGAAGTCCGCCGACAGCGTGAACTGGATCGTGCGGTGCGAGCCTGGTCGGAAGGTCGCCAGGGTGTTCACCGTCGTACCGATCGTGCCCAGATAGTCGGTGTCGAAGATATTATCGACATTGACCCGCGCCTTGACCTGCTCGAACGGGCCAAAGCCGAAGCCATCGCCCATGTCGAGATAGGCATTCCAGATCATGTAGCCGGCCGTGTGCTCGCTGTTGATGAAGTTGGTGAAGCGGTCATCAATCAGGCGGCCCGACAGGTTGAACACCAGGCCGTCGGTCGGCTCGATCGTAACCCCGCCCTGGAAGATCCATTCAGGGAAGTCAGGCACCTTCTTGCCGGCGATCTTCAGCGCGGTCGGTGTCGGCGTCAGGGTGAAGTTGGCGATATCATCCTGAAATTCCGAGATATTGTACGATATGTTGGTGTTGAAATAGATCTTGCCGTCGAACAGGTCAGGCTTCCATTGCCCGCTGAACTCGGCCCCGGACGCTTCCACCGCGCCGACATTCTGGAAGAAACTTTCGGTGGTGGTGCTGCCGGGCACGAGCGCTGAGAAGGACTGCAGACGGTTCTTGAACTCGGTCTTGTAGACCACGAACGAGGCGTTGAACGTCGCCCGGTTGGCGCGGTAACCCAGTTCCCAGTTGGTCGAGGTTTCGGCCTCGGGCGCCGGAACCAGCGGGCTGGCGGCCGACAGCACGTCGTCCGCGCCACGCGGCAGGGCCATGTTCTCCGAATAGGATGCAAAGACCTGGTCGCGGGCGCCAACGGAATAGACCAGGCCCACCTGCGGCAGGAAGCTGTCGGACCAGTTGGCCTTGATGCTGGGCTGACGGCGATTGATGTAGTCGGCCGGGTTGCGATAGCCGCTGATCTCGTAGTCGACATCCAGGGTCTTGAAGCCGAATTCGAGCTTCAGATCATCGTCCAGCAGGCTGAGCGTGTCCTTCAGGAAGAACTGCGTCGTCTGACGAGTCGAGGTGTAGTTGCGCTGCAGGTGGACCGGCTCGTTGAGCAGCGGCGCGCCGTCGGGGTTGCCGCCCTGGACGTTATAGCGCGCCTGGGTGCGGTGGTAGTCGTCGTCCTCGACCCAGATCCCGGCTTCGACGGTGTTGATGCCGATGCGCCATTCGCCCTTGGCCGTGACGCCCTGGCGCGTGCCGTCAACGCCGGACAGGCCGTACTGAATGCCCTTGGGCGCGGTCAGGCCAGCGACGATCGCGCGCTCCGCAGTGTAGCTGGTCAGCGAGGTCGCATAGGCCTCAGGCGAAACGCCGTAGCCAGCCTTGTCCTCATAGTAGGCCGTGGCGCTCAGATCGATCGCATCGCCCAGCGCGGTCTTCAGGGTCAGGCCATACAGGTGGTCCTTCCGCTTGTTCACCGCGAACTTGTAATACTGGTTATAGTTGGCGTTGGAGTAGGTCGGGCCGGTCACGCCATTGACCACGGCCGGCGCCAGCACCGGCACATAGCCCAGATAGGCGAAGTCTCGCCCGCTGCGGCCAAACGGGTCGTTCGCGTTCCCGAAATACTGCGCCTTGGTGATCGACGGTGAGTCGTAGTCGAAATAGTCGTTGTGCACGGTCTGGAACGTCAGGCTGGTCGCCTCGCCCATGTCCCAGCGCAGCTTGGCTTCATAGTGGGTGCGATCGATGGTGCCCGGGCCGCGCCACAGGTCGCCCTCGATCCACGAGCCGCTGACATAGCCCGAGAACGGCCCGACCTTGCCGCTCTCCAGCCGCAGGAAGGTGCGCTTGAGCGAGTCGCTGCCGCGCGTGTAGCTGGCCGAGCCGCCAGCCACTTCGCTGGGGGCCTGGGTGAAGTAGTCGACGATGGGCCCCAGCGACGCATAGCTGGGCAGAGCCACATCGCCGGCGCCGGCCGAGGCGGTGACCCGCAGCAGGTTCTCGTTATCGACATAGCGATAGATCGGGCTGCCGCCGAACTGATCGCTGCGGCCCATGGGGATGTCGTCCAGCAGGAAGCCGATCTGCTGGAAGTTGAAGGCGCGCACCGAGACCGAGTTGCCGAACTCGTACATGCCCAGGGCGTCATTGGCCTGGACGTTGAAGCCCGGCAGGGACTCCAGCATCTTCAGGCCGGTGACGCCGGCCGGCGCCGAGAGCAGCGCCTCGCGGGTAATGGAAACCGTGGCGGTCGCCTGATCGGTGCCGATGGCGACGCTGGCCTCCGACAACCGCTTGCCGGTGACGACCACAAGATCGAGTTCCGTGACGGCCGCGGCTTCTTGCGCGAAGACTGGCGTGGCGACGGCCAGGATCGTGGCGGCCAGCAGCGCCTGTTTCAGACAGCGCGAAGCGCTTCTCGGCTTGATGTGCATATTTATCCCCTCTGGTGGTCTCGTCGCGGCGGGGAGGCCGGGCGAGATCCTGTTTGGTCCGAAGACTGACGAGAGAATGAAACGCCGATTTCAGGCGCGGCGCCGCCCTTGAACGACGCGGAGTACGCGACTGACCGCCGACTGCCCGACACGGGACCGATCAGTCGCATTCGTCGCTTCAATATTAGGCGATCAGTCCGAGATCACTGGAATCAGGCGTGCTTCGCGACCGATTCGGGAAGCGCTTCATCGAGCCACCGCCCTACGCCCGCCCGAGCCGCGACCGCGCCAATCACGATCAACACAGGACCGCTTCCCGTTTCAGCCAACCGCGTCGGCAGGGTTTCCAGCGTCCCGCGATAAAGCCGAGCATCCGCGCCGCCGGCCTGCTCAACGGCGAGGGCGGGCGTCGATGGCGATCGGCCGGCGGCGATCATGCGTCGGCTCAGTTCGGAGGCGACCTCTCCGCCCATATAGATCGCCATGGTCGCTTCGGGATCGGCGGCCGCGCTCCAGTCTCCGGTCAGCGCGCCAGCCTCAAGACGGGCTGTGGTGAAGACCACGCGGCGGGCCTCGCCCCGATGGGTAAGCGGAAAGCCGAACTGCGCCGCGGCGGCGCAGGCGGCGGTGACCCCGGGCACCACTTCCACAGCTATGCCATGGCCCTTCAGGAAGTCGCTCTCTTCACCGACCCGGCCAAACACCGACGGATCGCCGCCCTTCAGCCGCACCACCCGCAGGCCGCGCCGCGCCAGGCGCAGCATCAGGCGGTTGATCGTCTCCTGCTTCATGCTGGTCCGGCCCGAGCGCTTGCCCGTCTGGATGCGGATGCAGCCGGGCGGCGCCAGGGCGATAGCCTCTTCCGAAATCAGGGCGTCATACAGAAGGGCCTGCGCGCCCTCGACGGCGCGGACCGCGCGCATCGTCATCAGGTCGACTGGCCCCGGCCCCGCGCCCACCAGCAGGACGCGACCGACGTTCAGGTCATGCGACATCGACAGTCTCCTTGACGGATGTGGTGAGAGCAGCGGCGGCGATCATTCGGGCGATCTCGGGACGGCAGGAGCCGCAGTTGGTCCCCGCCCCCGTGACCGCGCCGACGGCCTCGGCATCCGCCGCGCCGGCGACGATGGCGGCTTGCACGGCCTTGGCGCCAACCTTCAGGCAGGCGCAAACCAGCGGTCCCTTGTCGACCGGCGCGCCAGGCGGACGGCCAAACAGCAGGGTCGAGCGGGCGTCGGCGCCCAGCAGCGGCAGGGCGAACAGATCAGCCAGCCAGTCACGCGGCGGCAGGCGGCCGGTGGTGGTCATGAACAGGACGGCGACCAACCGACCGTCGCGGACCCAGGCCTCGCGGCGTGATCCAGAGCCGGGATCCTCATAGGCGACCACCTCGCCGATCAGCCCCCTGGACAGCACCTTGCGCACCGCGTCGCGCTGGTCGGCGTCGCCCCGGCCGGCGAACTCGTGCTGCTGACACGCGTCCTGCGGAATGCGGCGCCAGACCAGATCCTGCCCGGTCGGCGCCCCAAGGATATCCCGCGACAGGAAGAAGCCCTTCCAGGTCTCGCGATAGGCCCGGATCCGGGCGGGTGTGTGCTTGAACTCGGGTTGGCCGGAGATCGGATCGACATGGGGCGCGATCAGCCCATTGGAGCGACCGGACGGCGCGAAGGCGTCGGTCCAGTGCATCGGCATGAAGACGCCGCCCGGGCGTTGGCGGTCCGTGATCCTGGCCAGGGCCACCGCTTCGCCGCGCGGCGTCACCACGCGAGTCAGGGCGCCCTCCTTGATGCCGACAGCCTCTGCGTCGACGGGGTGCATCTCGACGAAGGGCTCCGGCGCGTGGCGGCACAGGTCGGCGGCGAGACCCGTGCGGGTCATGGTGTGCCACTGGTCGCGGATACGGCCGGTGTTGAGCGACAGCGGATAGACAGCGTCCACGGCATCGGCGGGGCCACGCGGCCGGGTCGGGATCATGCGGGCGCGACCATCAGGAGTCTGGAAGCGACCGTCGACAAACAGGCGCGGCGTCCCGGTTCCATCGGCGGCGACCGGCCATTGCACGGGCTTGAGGGCGGCGTAGCCTTCAGGGCCAAGGCCGGTCAGGCCGGAGAGGTTCAGCTGACGGCCATCGTTCTCATAGGCTGTCAGTCGCGCCCATTCGCGGAACACGCTGGCCTGATTGGGCCAGCCAAAGCCTTCGAAGCCCATGGCCTTGGCGACATCGGCGACGATCCGCCAATCGGCGCGGGCCTGGCCTGGCGCGGCGAACAGCGCCCGCTGACGCGAGATCCGGCGCTCGGAATTGGTGACCGTGCCGTCCTTCTCGCCCCAGGCCAGGGCCGGCAACTTCACGTCGGCGAAGGCGGTCGTGTCGGTGTCGGCGATGCAGTCGGAGACGACCACGAACGGACACCTGGCCAGGGCCTCGCGCACACGGCTGGCGTCCGGCATCGAGACAGCCGGGTTGGTCGCCATCACCCAGATCGCCTTGATGCGCCCGTCGTGGACGGCCTCGAACATGTCGACGGCCTTCAGGCCCGGCTTGCGGGTGGTGTCGGGCGCGCCCCAGAAGCGGGCGACGCGGTCGCGCTCGGCCGGCTCGAAGTCCATATGAGCGGCCAGGGTGTTGACCATGCCGCCGGTCTCGCGTCCGCCCATGGCGTTGGGCTGGCCGGTGATCGAGAACGGACAGGCGCCGGGCTTGCCGATGCGGCCGGTCGCCAGATGGGTGTTGAGGATCGACAGACCCTTGGCCACACCCTGGGCCGACTGGTTGGCGCCCATCGAAAACAGGCTGACCGTTTTTGGATTGGCCGCGAACAGGTCGAAGAAAGTCAGCAGATCGACGAGCGGCACGCCGCAATCGGCGGCAACAGTGGCTGGCGACTGGTCGATCTCGGCGAGCGACGCCTCGATGGCGTCGAAGCCGTTGACGTGCTCGGCGATGTATTCCCTGTCCACCACGCCGCGCCGGATCAGGTCGGCCAGCAGGCCGTTCCACAGCCGAACGTCCGACTGCGGAGCGATGGCCAGATGCAGATCGGCCCCCTCGGCGGTGTCGGTGCGTCGTGGGTCGATGACGACATGCTTCTGGCCGCGGGCCCTGGCGGCTTCCATCCGGCGAAAGAGAACGGGATGGGTCCAGGCGGCGTTGTGGCCGCTGAACACGATGAGGTGGGCCAGATCGAGGTCTTCGTAGCAGCCCGGCACGAGATCGGCGCCGAAGGCCTGCTTGTGAGCAGCGACCGCCGAGGCCATGCAGAGCCGGCTGTTGGTGTCGATATTGCCCGAGCCGATGAAGCCCTTCATCAGCTTGTTGGCGACGTAGTAGTCCTCGGTCAGCAGCTGACCCGAGACGTAGAAAGCCACGCTGTCGGGACCATGCCTGGCGATGGTGTCCTTGAAGCGCTTGGCGACCAGGGCGGTGGCGTCGGTCCAGCTTGCCGACTTGCCGCCGATGGTGGGTTCGAGCAGTCGGCCCTCAAGACCAATCGTCGCCCCCAGCGCCGCGCCCTTGGAACACAGCCGGCCCAGATTGGCCGGATGGGCCTGATCGCCGGCCACCGATACGGCCCTGCCCTCCCCCCCGTCGCGGGTGACGACGGCGGCGACGCCGCAGCCGACGCCGCAATAGGGACAGGCGGTCTTGACCGAAAGGGCGGCCGCGCCGTCAGCCATCGGCCTCGACCAGCGACAGGCTCAGCAGCAGACGGCCGTCGCGGACCTCGAGCGGCACGACCGGCGTACAGCCCTTGCCCTTGTCGGCGCCCATGGGTTCGCCGGTGGCCAGGTCGATGGACCAGTTGTGCAGCGGGCAAGCCACCGCGCGACCGTGGACGATGCCCTGGCTGAGCGGTCCGCCCTTGTGCGGACAGGCGTCCATCAGGGCGAACACCTCGCCGTCGCCCGTGCGAAAGATGGCAATGTCGCCGCGCGGGCTGGTCACCCGACGCGCCCCGCGACGGGGCACGTCGGTGACCGCGCCGACATCGATCCAGATCGGAGTCTTCACGGGGGCGTTCATGCGGGAGCGAACTCCATCCGGCGGCTCATGGGGGTGAATTCCTCATTGTGGCGACCGGCCACGCGCTCGGCCCACGGGTCGATGCGGGCGAAGCGCTGCGAGAAGACGAAGCGGTCGTAGAGCGCCTTGCGCTGGTCCGGATCGGTCACCTGGGCCTGGATGGTCTCCAGCCCCACGCGCGCCATCCACTTGTAGACCCGCTCCAGGTACCAGCCCTCTTCGCGATAAAGCTGCATGGCGGCGGCGATCACCCAGACGGCCTCGTCCTCGGACGCGACATGGGTCAGCACCTTGGTGCCCTGGATATGCAGGCCGGCCGCGCCGCCGATGTGGATCTCGTAGCCGCTGTCGACGCAGACGACGCCGAAGTCCTTGCAGGTGGCCTCGGCGCAATTGCGCGGGCAGCCCGACACGGCCAGCTTGACCTTGGCCGGGGCCCACGAGCCCCACAGGAACTTCTCCAGGCGGATGCCCAGGCCCGTGGAGTCCTGGGTGCCGAACCGGCACCAGTCGCTGCCGACGCAGGTCTTCACCGTGCGCAGCCCCTTGGCATAGGCGTGGCCGCTGACCATGCCGGCGGCGTTCAGGTCGGCCCAGACGGCCGGGAGGTCGTCCTTCCTGACGCCTAGCAGGTCGATGCGCTGGCCGCCCGTCACCTTGACGGCGGGAATGGCGAACTTGTCGGCGACATCGGCGATGGCCCGCAATTCGTCGGGCGTCGTCATGCCGCCCCACATGCGTGGCACGACGCTGTAGGTGCCGTCCTTCTGGATGTTGGCGTGGACCCGCTCGTTGATGTAGCGCGACTGCTTGTCGTCGCGATATTCGGCCGGCCAGGCGCACAGCAGATAGTAGTTCAGGGCCGGACGGCACGAGGCGCAGCCGTCGGGCGTGGTCCATTCCATGGCCTGCATCACCGCCGGCATGGACTTCAGGTCGTAGTCGAGGATGGCCTTGCGCACGTCCGAGTGCGGATGGTGCGTACACTTGCACATCGGCCTGGGGCCAACCTGAGCCTTGAAGTCGTCGCCCAGGGTCAGCTTCAGCACCTGCTCGACCAGCGGCGTGCACGAACCGCACGAGGCCGAGGCCTTGGTGACCGCCTTCACGTCGTCCAGGGTCGTCAGACCCTGGCTGGTGATGGCCGAGACGATAGAACCCTTGCAGATACCGTTGCAGCCGCAGATTTCCTGCGTGTCGGGCATGGCCGCAACGGCCGCATTAGGGTCCAGGCCAGACAGCCCTTCCGTGATGGCCTGGCCGAAGATCAGGGTGTCGCGGATGTCGGCGACCATGGTCCCGGCCCGCATCAGGTCGAAGTACCAGCCGCCATCGGCGGCGTCGCCGAACAGCACAGC
This sequence comes from uncultured Caulobacter sp., assembly GCA_964427205.1. Taxonomy (GTDB): domain Bacteria; phylum Pseudomonadota; class Alphaproteobacteria; order Caulobacterales; family Caulobacteraceae; genus Caulobacter. The sequence goes on along the minus strand of CAYRTE010000002.1, from coordinate 150,109 downwards.
GCCGGCCACCTTGCCGTCCTCGATGACCACCCGCTTGTAGACGCCGCGCCCGGCGTCGCGGAACACGATGTCCTCGCAGCCTTCGCCGCCCGAGAACTTGCCGGCCGAAAACACGTCAACGCCCGAGACCTTCAGGCGGGTCGAGAGCACCGAGCCCTCATAGCCGCCCTCGCCGTCCGTCAGGCTTTGCGCCAGAGCCCGGCACATCTCCCAGATCGGGGCGACCAGGCCGTAGCACTGGCCGCGGTGCTCGACGCACTCGCCCACGGCGAACACCTCGGGATCCGAGCAGCGCATGCCGTCATCGACGACCACGCCGCGATTGACCGCCAGGCCCGCCTCGCGCGCCAGGGTCGCGTTGGGGCGGATACCGACGGCCATGACCAGCAGGTCGCAAGGCAGGACGCGGCCATCCTTCAGCTTCAGGCCGGCGACCTTGCCGTCCTGGCCGACGATCTCCTCGGAATGCGCGCCCAGCACCGTTTCGACGCCGCGCTCCAGCAAGGCCTCGCGCAGCAGGAAGCCGGCGCTCTCGTCCAGCTGGCGCTCCATCAGCACGTCCATCAGGTGGACAACCGTGGCGCCCATGCCGCGCCGGGCCAGGCCGTAGGCGGCTTCCAGACCCAGCAGGCCACCACCGATGACGACCGCGCGCGCGCCGGGCTTGGCCGAGGCCGCCACCATGGCCTCGACATCGTCCAGGTCACGGAAGGTGACCACGCCCTTCAGGTCGGAACCCGGCAGGGGCAGGCGGAAGGGATCTGAACCGGTGGCCAGGATCAGCTTGTCATAGGCCAGGGTCAGGCCGCCCTCGGCCAGCACCGTCTTGCCCTCGGTATCGACGCCGACGACCGCGCGGCCAGCGTGCAGGGTGACGCCGTTGTCGCGATACCAGGCCTCGTCATTGATGACGATATCCTCGAACGTCTTCTCGCCCGCCAGCACCGGCGACAGCATGATGCGGTTGTAGTTGACGCGGGGCTCTGTCCCGAAGATCGCGATCTCGTAGCGGTCGGGATCACGCTTCAGGACTTCCTCGACCGCCCGGCAGCCGGCCATGCCGTTGCCGATGACGACCAGTCTTTCTCGGACTTGGGCTTTGCTCATGGCCTTGCTCATTTTCCAGAGGTCGGGGTCAGACGCGCACGGGGCGAGCGTCTGCGTGCAGGGTCGGCCAGATCGCCCGCCAGCGGGCCTTCAGACCGTGCAGGGCGAAGAGCGCGAAGACGGCGAGTGCGGCGAAGCCCAGGAAGCCGATCTGGTAGGAGCCGGTCGCCTTCTTGGCCATGCCCAGGGTCGAGGCCAGGTAGAAGCCGCCGATCCCGCCCGTCATGCCGATCAGGCCGGTCATGACGCCGATCTCCTTGCGGAAGCGCTGCGGGGCCAGCTGAAACACCGCCCCATTGCCGGCGCCGAGGGCCAGCATCGAGAACATCAGCACCGCCAGGGCCAGCCAGGCCGAGGGAAGCTGGAAGCTGGCCACCGCCAGACCGATCGCCGCCAGGGCATAGACCACCGTCAGCGTGCGCACCCCGCCATGGCGGTCGGCCAGCGCGCCGCCGACCGGGCGGATAAAGGATCCGGCGAACACGCAGGCGGCGGTGAAGAAGCCGGCGATGACCGGGTCCAGGCCATATTCGGAGTTGAAGTACATGGTCAGCGACGAGGCCAAGCCAACGAAACCGCCGAAGGTCACGGCGTACAGCAGCATCAGCCACCAGGCGTCCGGAACCTTCAGAACGTCGAGATACTCGGCCAGCTTCTTGGGCTCGGGTTGATCAGGCGCGTCCTTGGCCATCAGCATGTAGACGATGAAGGCCACCGCCAGCGGGATGGCCGCCAGGCCGATCACATTCTGCCAGCCATAGGTCTTGGCCAGCAGCGGAGCGAACAGAGCCGCCAGCGCCGTGCCGGAATTGCCGGCGCCGGCGATGCCCAGGGCCAGGCCCTGATGCTCCTGCGGATACCAGCGCGAGGCCAGCGGCAGCGCCACGGCGAAGGACGAGCCGGCGACGCCCAGGATCAGGCCCAGGGCCAGGACCTGATTGTAGCTGTGAACCCCGACCGCCCAGGTCAGGACTAGCCCTGTCAGCACGATCAGTTGGCCGATCATCCCGGTCTTCTTGGGGCCAATGCGGTCGACCAGCACGCCATTGACAAGCCGCAGTAGCGCGCCGGCCAGCACGGGCACGGCGACCATCAGGCCCTTCTGGGCGGGATCGAGATTGAAGTCCTTGGCGATCGCCACGCCCAGCGGGCCCAGGATCACCCAGACCATGAAGCTGAGGTCGAAATAGAGGAAGGCGGCAAACAGGGTTGGAGCATGTCCAACCTTGGCGAACTCACGGAGATTCATGGCTGTGCCTCGGAATGCGGTCTGCGAGAGGGGCGCCTGCGCCCGGGGTTGACCGCATCCGAGCGGTCGTCTCTGGCAGCCACGAACGTCGTTGTCCGAAGGCCTGAGTTCATTGGGGAGCACGAACGCGGGGGTGTCACCCGCCTTCGCCCCCGCGGCGGCGCCGTATGCGACGCCGCACAATAGCTCAGCAAATAGGCGCCAGCGGCGCCCGCTTGCTAAGCAGTTACGCCGCTCGACGGGCGTACAGGAACTCGATCACCGCCGCGCGGGCGCGGACGTAAGAGGTGTTCTCGGCGACGGCGAGCCTGTCGCGCGGGCGCGACAGGTCCACGGGCAGGATGTCGCCGATCGTGGCGCGCGGGCCGTTGGTCATCATCACGATGCGATCCGACAACAGCACCGCCTCATCGACATCGTGGGTGATCATCAGGACCGTGTTCTTCAGCGCCGTCTGGATCTCCATGACGCTGTCCTGCAGGTGCGCGCGGGTCAGGGCGTCCAGCGCCCCGAACGGCTCGTCCAGCAGCAGGACCTTGGGCTGCATCGACAGGGCCCGGGCGATGCCGACCCGCTGCTTCATGCCGCCCGATATTTCCGACGGCCGCTTGTCGCGGGCATGGGTCATCTTGACCAGGTCCAGATTGTGCAGCGTCCAGTCCTTGCGCTCGGCCGCCGACTTCTTGCCGGCGAACACCTTGTCGACCGCGAGGCGCACGTTTTCCTGCACCGACAGCCAGGGCAGCAGCGAGTGGTTCTGGAACACCACCGCCCGCTCCGGCCCCGGCGCTTCGACCGACTCGCGGTCGAGGATCACCGCCCCGGTGGTCACCGGGATCAAGCCGGCCACCACATTGAGCAAGGTGGACTTGCCGCAACCGGAGTGGCCGATGATCGAGACGAACTCGCCCTGATCGACCTGCAGATTGATGTCGCGCAGCACTTCCGACGAGCTTGAGCCCTTGTGGAAGGTGACACCGACGCCTTCGATGGAAAGATAGGCCTTGGCCATAGTGATGATCCTTCAGCTCAGCGCGCTGCCGCGCGAGACGATGCCCCCGACGAAGGCGACGATGCGGTCGAGGAAGAAGCCGGTCAGACCGACCCAGGCCAGGGCCACGACGATGTCCGAGATGCGCGAAGCGTTATACTGATCCCAAATGAAAAACCCGACGCCGACGCCGCCCAGCAGCATCTCCGAGGCGACGATGGCCAGCCAGCTCATGCCGATGCCGATCCGCAGGCCCGTGAAGATATAGGGCGTGGTGGCCGGCAGCAGGATCTTGAAGAAGTATTCGACCGGCGACAGACGCAGCACCCTTGCGACATTGAGGTAGTCGTCCGGCAGGTTTCGCACGCCCACGGCGGTGTTGATGATGATCGGCCAGATCGAGGTCACGAAGATCACGAACAGCGCCGACGGATTGGCCTCATGAAACGCGGCCAGCGAGATCGGCAGCCAGGCCAGGGGCGGCACGGTGCGCAGCACCTGGAAGATCGGGTCCAGCCCCCTATGCGCCCAGCGATTGGCTCCGATCAGCACGCCCAGAAGAATCCCGCAGACCGCCGAGATCGAGAAGCCCAGCGCCACCCGCTTGAGGCTGGTGGCGACGTGCCAGAACAGGCCCTTGTCGACGCCGCCCCGGTCGTAGAACGGATCGACGATCAACTCCTTCGACTCCAGCCAAATCCGAGACGGCGACGGCAGGCCCTCATAGGAGTCGCCGCACAGCGCCTGCCACACGGCCATGATGACCAGCAGGGTCAGGGCCGGGGGCAGGACGTTGGCGGCCGTCGCCGAAGCTCGACGCCCCAGCTCCGAAGTCCAGCGGGACGGCGCCCGCGCCTCGATATCCGGCGCCCCCACCGCCGCGACAGGCGCGACGACCGGTTCGGCCTTCGAGAAACTCGGCTTGGGAAAGGTCATGATCGCGCCCTCCCCTAGACCAGCTTCTTGATCGGCTGGCTGGCCAGATAGGCGCCGGGGTTGGCGGGATCGAAGGTCTTGCCGTCAAAGAACCGCTCCACGCCCCGGCTGTCGCCCGCCGGCCCCGCCTGACCGATGGACTTGGCGGCGGCGCGCCAGATGTCGGAACGGTTGACCTTGTTGACCAGGGCCTGCTTGTTGACGCCCTGGCCGATCAGGCCCCAGCGCACGTTCTCGGTCACGAACCACAGGTCGTGCGACTTGAACGGGAAGCTGGCATTGTCGGCCCAGAACTTCATGACGTGCGGGGAACCCGACACCTTGCGGCCGTCGCCATAGTCGATGCCCCCCTGCTGGCGAGGCAGGATGTCGCCCATCGGCACGTTGATGTATTGCCGTCCCGAGACGATCGAGCACATGGCCGGCTTGTTGCCCGGCTTGTCGCACCACATCTGGGCTTCCAGCACGGCGGCGGTCAGGGCCTGGGCGGCGCGCGGATAGCGGTCCACCCAGTCGGCCCGCATGCCCAGCGCCTTCTCCGGGTGGTTCATCCACAGTTCGCTGGTGGTCGTGGCCGTGTAGCCAATCTTCTGGTTGACGGCCTGGCCGTTCCACGGCTCGCCCACACAGAAGGCGTCCTGGGTGCCGGCTTTGAGGTTGGCCACCATCTGGGGCGGCGGGATGACGATGGTCGAGACGTCGGTCTCGGGGTTGATGCCGGCTGCCGCCAGCCAATAGCGGATCCACAGGTCGTGGGTCCCGCCCCGGAAGGTCATGGCGACCTTGGCGATGTTGCCCGAGGCCTTCAGCTGGGCGAACTTGGCCTTGGCCCCCGCGGCGTTCAGACCAACCTTCACTGCTTTCAGGTCATTGCCGACCGAGATCGCCTGCCCGTTCGTGTTCAGCCGAGCCAGAATATACATCGGCAACGGCTTGCCGCCGGTCTGGACGCCAACGCTGAACTGCAGCGGCATGGGCGACAGAATGTGCGCGCCGTCGATACCGCCGCCGTTCGAGCCCAGCACCAGATTGTCGCGCGTGGCGGCCCACGAGGCCTGCTTGACCACCTCGACATCCGGCAGGCCGTGCTTGGCGAAGAAGCCTCGCTCCTTGGCTATGATCAGCGGTGAGCAATCGGTCAGGGCGATGAAGCCCATCCGGGCCTTGGCGACTTCCGGTCCCGCGCCAGCGGCGTGCGCCCCGCCCGGAAAGGCGGCCTTGACGGCGGCCAGCGTGGCGGCGGTAGCCATGATGGCGTTGCGGCGGGTCAGTCCGGCCGAGCTCAGGGCCTCGGCGGGGGTCTTGTCGGTCTTGGACATGATCGTGGATCCCGTCTCTGATCAGAATTTGTATTCGAGGGTGAACCAGGCCTTCGAGCGCGAGGCCGGCGGCGTCAGCGTGCCCACAGGCACGCGCGCCTCGCGCTGGAAGTCGGCATATTTGAACTGGACCGACAGCCTGGTGGTCAGGGCCGCCGTCAGCTGCACGCCCCACTCATGGCCCAAATCCGCCCCCGTCTTCTGGTCGTTGAAGTCGTGGTAGCGGACCAGGATGTCGCTGTTGAAGAAGTAGGTCCGCTTCAGGCGCGGCTTGATGTTGAAGCTGAAATTGAGGTCTTCGATCCCGTCGGCGAAGCTCTTGTTGCCGCCCGCCGAGACGAAGGCGTCCGACCAGCCGTTGAAGGCGTGGACGGTCGCCAGCGGCGTGGTGAAGCCGCGAGTCCCGTTGCCCTCAAGCGACTCGTAGGAAACCTTGGCGGTGTAGATGTCGAAGGTCCCGGCGATGTCGCCACCGAAGTAGTCGAGGTCAAAGGCGGCCGTGTTGCCGTGGTGCTCGCTCTGGCGGGCGTACGTGGCGTTGTAGGCCAGCTGGCAGAGACCCACCCAGGTCTTGCCCGAGGCCTTGCCGCCCCTGGTGATCGAGGAGTTGATCGCCGAATTTCCGAAGTCCAGCGCATAGACGAAGCCCTGCAGGCGCAGGACCTCGGCCGGCGACCAGGTGACGTTCAAGAGGTGGCTGTCGCTGTCCCAGTCGCGCAGCTCGCCGAGGATGCGGTTGACGTGGCCTATATAGGCGTAGGTTCCCTTCACCCGGCCCAGGGCGAAGTCGGCCCGTACGCCATCGAAGGTCTGTTCGTCCTGTCGCCAGCCGACATTGCCGACGAAGCGCTGGTCATCCAGCAGGATGCGTTGGCGACCGGCGGTCACCTGCAGGGCGGCGCTGGGCGTCCAGGTCAGCTGGGCGCGGTTCAGTTCGGTGACATCCGGATCATTGACCACCGGATAGCGCGCCTTGTCGGCGCCGTTCAGCGGCGGCGTGGCGGCTCCAGGCACGTTGACGGCATAGTGCTCGGGTCCGGCCTGGCGGACGTCCTCGAACTCGATCAGGCCCTTCACGCCCCTGAACTCACCGGTCTCCCAGCCCATCCGCGTGCGGACGGTGAAGGCCGAGGCCTGATCCCGCAGTGTCGCCGTTCGGGTCTGGTCGACGCTTTCGTAGCGGGCGCGGACCTCCAGGATCAGCTTTCCGGCGCCGATCTGGTCGCTGACCGTCGGCGGCGGCGCGGGCGGCGGCGGCGGTTCGACAGCCTCCACAGGCTCGACGGCCGGAGCTTCTGCAGCCGGCTCCAGCGAGGCCGGCGGCTGCGGTTCCGGCGCGACTTGCGCGGACGCCATTCCCGACCAGAGCAGGGCCGCGGCCCCCGAGCCCAAGGCCCATGCGATCTTCGTTCTTTTCATGCCTCAATCCCCCAAGGCCAAAAAAAAACGCCCGGCGAAGCCGCTGAGCGGCCTCTCCGGACGTCGTTGTCCAATCCATCTCGACGGCGTGGCGCCATCGGGCGGCCCTCTCGGGCCCGCGCGGAACTTCGTTGTCCCGCGTGTCCCCATGAGGAGGGATCGGGGCGGGGAAAGCGGCAATTGGAAAACCGCGTTATCCAGATCGATCCGGCGAAATCAGTGCTGTATTGCACAGCGGCAAAGCAGGATGTTCAGGGTCACTGCACGTATTTCACGCGTTCAGATGCACGTCCGGGGCGCGCAAGCCCCTGAGGCTCAAGGCTTCAGGCGGCCAATCTGGAAGCCCGCCGCGTAAGCCGAGGGCCGGTCAGGATCGAAAGACAGGCCGTCGAACAGCGCCGCCGGACCCGTCTTTGCCGCCCCCGCGAAGGTCATCGCCGCATCAATGACCGGTCCGAGCGACCCGGCGGCCGCATGGAAGAGATCAGGTCGATAGACGGCGTCAGCGACGGCGGCGAGATCCTGCGTCCCGAGGATCTGCCCCCAACGAGCCATCTGCGAGAGGAACCACAGGGCGTGTTCGCGTCGGGGCAGCCCCGCGGCGTTGGCGTGGAAAACGATCTCGCTCTCCAGGGCCCAGGCAATGGCCTCGGTCGGCGCGCCGACATGCTCCGGGCGCGCCAGGAGTTCGACCAGGGCCAGGCGGTTCGCGGGGTCATCAGCCCAGGCAGAGGCCCTGATCAGGGCTCGCAGGGCCGCGCGCAGTTCGTCAGGATAGGTCCGGGCCCATTCGGCCTTGACGCCGAACACCTTGTCAGGCGAGCCGGGCCAGAATTCCGAGGCCTTGATCAGGATCTCGCCGAGCCCTTCCTGGACGGCCACCGCGTTCCAGGGCGCGCCGACGCAAAAGCCGTCAATGCCGCCAAGGCGCAATTGCTCGACCATGCGCGGCGGCGGCGTCACCACCAGCCGGATATCGTGGTCCGGATCTATTCCCGCCTCCGCCATCCAGTAGCGCAGTTCATAGGCGTGCATCGAATAGGTGAAGACCACGGCGAAGGTCAGGAGCGGCTCGCCCCGCGCCTTGCGCCGCTCGACCAGCCGCGCCAGCGGCCGCGCCGTGATCGGACGCTGGGCCATGCCCTCGGGATCGATTTCGCGGAGCATGGCGGCCAGGCTGGCCGAGACCGTGATCGCGCTGCCATTCAGATTGAGCGCCAGAGGCGCGATCATCGGAACCACATCGCCCGAACCACCCGCCCCCAGCGTCGAGGCCAGGGCCATGGGGGCCAGCATATGCGCGCCATCCAGCGCGCCCACCGTCACCTTGTCGCGAAGGGTCGCCCACGAAACCTCGCGGCTGAGCTCGACGTCCAGCCCCTCCTCCGCGAAGAATCCCAGCGTCTTGGCCACCACCAGCGGCGCGCAGTCGGTCAGCGGGATGAAGCCCAGACGCAGATCGACCAGCCCGCTCACGAAGCGTCCCCCTTCAGTATCCCCGCGAAGGCCAGGAGATCGGCGGCGATGGCGCCAATGGGCTTGCCGCGATCCATGGCCAGCTTGCGCAGCAGCCGATAGGCCCCGTCCTCGTCGAGGCCCCGCTCCTTCATCAGCAGCCCCTTGGCGCGGTCGACCACCTTGCGGGATTCCAGATCGGCCTTGGCCTTGGCCAGATCGCCGCGCAACTGCTGCGTCAGGGCGAAACGGCTCATGGCCACGTCGAGGATCGATCGAACGCGGCTTGGGGCCAGGCCATCGACGATGTAGGCCGCAACGCCAGCCCTCACGGCCTGCTCGGCCAGACCCGGTTCAGAGCGGTCGACGAACATCACCACCGGACGCGGATTGGTGTGGCTGGCCTCGCGCAGGCTCTCCAGCGTGTCTCGATCAGGGCTGTCGGATGCGATGACCACGACGTCGGGAGAGAACCGCGCGGCTTCGGCCTCGTCGAAGGTGGCCGCCTGCCGCACCTCAAGCGGATGCACGCCCACGAGACCTTCGGCCACTAGAGCGGCCCTCGCGGGATCGGGGTCTATGACAAGCACGCGCATAAGCCTGCCGGTATGACCGATCGGCCCTCATCGGGAGCCCATGTTCGAGACCGACTAGAGCAACCCGCGTCAACGCTCATTTTCCATGCTGCTTTCGCCCGAGTTCTAGGCATCATTTGCACGGATGCGCATCACAGGTCACGCGCGGCCCATCGTCGACCATCACGCCGGACGGGCCGAGCCTTGGCCGAGCGGGCGTCACCGGGCGGCCTATCATGGCGGCGCGCGGCGCCTCGCTCCACGGCAGACCGGGGGTCAATGGCGATCCGCAGTCCCGCATTTGGCGTGATCGCGAACGCCCGCCATGGACAGACCTGGTCTCGCAAGCGATCCTCGCGCAGACGCGCAACGCGACGCATCGAGAATTCAAAGCAAGGTCGACCGATGAAGACGATGCCCAGGCTCGCCCGCGCCATGGGACCGGTCGCCCTGTCGGCGCTTGCCGCCTGCGCCGTCGGGCCCGACTATCGACCCGCGACGGCCGTTCAACTAGGCGTTCCCGACAGCTTCGTGTCGAGCTCGGCCTCGCCAGCCCCAGACCTGGCGATGTGGTGGGAGCGGTTTTCCGATCCCGTCCTTACCGAACTGACGAGGCGGGCGCTGGTCGACAATCTGGACATCGCGCAGGCGGCGGCGCGGCTGAGGCAGGCCCGAGAATCGATGGTTCAGTCCAGGGCCCAACAGTTGCCGATCTTGGGCTTGAGCGGTGGCGCGGGGCGCGACTTCAACCATGCCGCCCCCGACGCAGACAGGTTCTCCGACCAGATCGACGCCCAGTGGAGCGCCGACCTTTTTGGCGGACTGAGGCGCGGGGCCGAGGCCTCGCGCGCGACGCTCGAAGCCTCAGGCTATGGCTTGGCGGATGTCCGCACGGCGATCGCCGCCGAAGTGGCGCGCAACTATGTCGAGGCTCGGTCCCTGAACGCGCGCATCGTCATTGCACGCGACACGCTTGGGACACAGGACGACAACCTCGAGATCGCCGGCTTTCGCGTCCAGGCTGGCCTGGTGTCGTCGATCGACGTGGAGCAGGCCCGCGCCCAGCGCGCCCAGACCGCCGCGACGATTCCCACCCTGGTCAAATCGCAAGCGGCGGCCCGCAACCGCCTTTCGGTGTTGACGGGGCAGGCGCCCGGCGCGGTCGACGCGCTATTGGCGGACGAGGCGCCCATTCCGGCGCCGCCCCTGACCCTGGCGGTCGGGATCCCCGCCGACACCTTGCGCCAAAGACCCGATGTGCGCGCCGCCGAGCGCAACCTGGCCGCGGCGACGGCGCGTATCGGCGTCGCCCAGGCGCGGCTCTATCCCTCGCTCACGATCACCGGCAATGTCGGCTCGTCGGCCACCTCGCTGAACGGCCTGACCGATTTCGTCACCGGCGGCGTTTTCGCTTCGCTGGCGCATACGATTTTCGACGGCGGCGACAGACGATCGCTGGTGCGCGAGAGGCGTGCGGCGGCCGACGAGTCTTTCGCCGCCTACAAATCGGCGGTGCTGCGCGCGCTGGAGGATATCGAGAACGCCTTGACCTCGCTCAACGCGGCGAACGCTCGCGCGGGCCAACTGGCGATCCAGGCCGAGGCGTCGAACAATGCAGCGCTTCTGGCGCGCAGCAACTATCGCGCGGGTCTGACCGATTTCCGCACCTTGCTCGAGGCGGAGCGGTCGCTGCTCGCGGCCCGGGATGGCCTGGCGGGCGCCAAGGGGGACGAGGCGACAGCGGTGATCCAGCTGTATCTGGCGCTTGGCGGCGGTTGGACGCCCGACGCCCCAATCGCGACGATACGTTGAAGGCGAATGACCATGGCCAACACCCCCACCGATCCAGCGCTCGACGCCTTGCTCAACCCGCCCAAGCCGACTCTGATCGGTCGCTACTGGAAGTGGGCGGCGGCCGTCGCCGGGATCGTGGTGCTGGCGCTGCTGATCTTCCTGTTTTCCGGGCGTGGGCCGAAGGTCGAGTACCTCACCAGCGAGGTCAAGCGGGGCGACATCGCCGTGAAGGTGACGGCGACCGGCAATCTGGCGCCGACCAATCTGGTCGATGTTGGGTCTGAAATCTCGGGGATCGTCGACAAGGTCCTGGTCGACGTCAATGACCATGTGGCCAAGGGGCAACCCATCGCCATCATCGACACCTCGCGCCTCGCCGACGCGGTCACCAAGTCGCGGGCGGCGCTCGGCGCCAGTGAAGCCAATGTGGCTCAGGCGCGCGCCACCGTGACCGAGAGCAAGGCCCAGCTCGAACGGCTGCGCGAGGTCAGCCGCCTCTCGGGGGGGCGGGTTCCGTCGAAGACCGAACTGGCGGCCCAGGCGGCGGCCAGTGACCGCGCGGTGGCCGCGCTGAACTCGGCCGAGGCCAATGTCGTTTCGGCCCGCGCCCAGCTCTCATCGGACCAGACCCAGGTCTCCAAGGCGGTGATCCGGTCTCCGGTCACCGGCGTTGTGCTGAAGCGCACGATCGATCCCGGACAAACCGTCCAGGCGTCGTTCAGTACGCCTTCGCTGTTCCTGATCGCCGAGGATCTGACCAAGATGAAGCTGGAGGTCTCGGTCGACGAGGCCGATGTCGGGCAGGTCCATGAGGGGCAGCGCGCGTCGTTCACGGTCGACGCCTATCCGGGACGGACCTTTCCCGCGACGATTTCGCGCGTCAATCTCGGATCGAAGAACCTGTCGGGCGGCTCGTCGAGCAGCAGCACGACGACCACCTCTTCAAACGTCGTGTCGTATCTCGCCAACCTGACCCTGGCGAACGCCGACCTGACCTTGCGGCCCGGCATGACGGCGACCGCGACGATCTATACGGCAGGGGCCAAGAACGTGATGATCGTGCCCAATGCGGCTTTGCGATTCACGCCGCCAACCAATCTGGCGAAGCCCAAAAAGAGCATCATCTCGGTCAGGCGGCCCGCGGCCGAAACGTCCCAGCAGGAACGGGGCATCGGCGTCGGCAGCAACCAGATCGTCTATGTTCTTGAGACCGGAAAGGTGTTGCGACCGGTCGTGGTGGTCACCGGTCAGACGGATGGCCGCAACACCGAAGTGACATCCTCCGAACTGAAGCCCGGCACGGCCGTGGTCACCGGCCAGAAGGCGGACGCCGTTGGCTGAGCCCCTCATCCGACTGGAAAGGATCACCAAGACCTTCGGCGAAGGGCCTGCGGCGTTCCAGGCGCTCCGGGGTGTCGATCTGTCGATCATGGCCGGCGACTTCGTCGCGGTCATGGGCGCCAGCGGATCGGGAAAATCAACGATGATGAACATCCTGGGCTGCCTGGATACGCCAACCACCGGTCGCTACTGGTTCAAGGGGGTCGCGGTCGAGAGGCTCAGCCAGGATCAGCGGGCCTTGCTGCGACGGCGTTATCTTGGCTTCGTGTTTCAGGGATACAATCTGCTCGCGCGCACGACAGCGCTCGAGAACGTTGAACTGCCCCTGCTCTACCGTGGCGAAAAGACCAGCACGCGGCGCGCCACCGCCATGGCGGCCCTCGACAAGGTGGGTCTGACCCAATGGGCGACGCACACGCCCAACGAGCTTTCGGGCGGCCAGCAGCAGCGCGTGGCGATCGCCCGCGCGATCGTGACCGAACCGAACGTCCTGCTGGCCGACGAACCGACCGGCAATCTCGACAGCGAGAAATCGATCGAGATCATGGAACTCCTGACTCAGCTTAGGAAGGACCTCGGCATGACCGTGGTGATGATCACGCACGAGCCCGACATGGCGCGGTTCGCGCGCACGATCGTTCACTTCAAGGACGGATTGGTCGAACGGACCGAAGCCGGGGAAGGCCAATCCGCCGCGCCGGTCGCGGAGCGGCAGGCCGGATAATGCTCATCACGACCCTCATGCTCGCCCTTCGCGAGATCCAGCGGCACATGATGCGGTCGTTCCTGACGATCCTTGGCGTGGTGATCGGCGTCTTTTCGGTCATCACCATGGTGACCCTGGGCAACGGCGCGACCTCGGCCGTGAAGACGTCGATCAGCGCGCTCGGGTCGGACATCCTCCAGATTCGCCCCGGTCAGAGCGCGGGACCGGGCGGCGGTGGCGGCGGCGAGGCGCCCCCGCCCTTCAAGCTGTCCGACCTCGACGCCATTCGCGAGCAGATTGGCGGCGTGACAGCGGTGGCGGGTCAGGCGCAAGCCACTGGCGTGGCGGTTCGCAACGCCCAGAACTGGTCCACCACGATAAACGGCACCACCAACGACTTCTTCAAGGCGCAGAAATGGGCCGTGGTCCGGGGCCGGCAATTCACTCCGCAGGAAGAGCAGGCCGGCAAGAGCGTCTGCGTTATCGGCCACACGATCGAGCAAAACCTGTTCCAGACCGTCGATCCGGTGGGACAGGTGTTCAGGATCAAAGGGGTGAGCTGCGAGGTGGTCGGCGTACTGGCGCCCCGCGGCCAGGGCAGCTTCGGAAACGACCAGGACGACACCGTCGTCATGCCGATCAAGGCGGTGCAGCGCCAGATCACCGGCAATCAGGATGTGCGCGCGATCATGGTCGGCACGGACCCGACCTATGACAGCGCCGGCATCAAGAATTCCCTGACCGCGTTGCTGCGCGAACGCCGGGGTCTAGCGCCGTCCGTCGACGACGATTTCAGCGTGCTCGACGCCAAGCAGATCGCCGATACGATTTCCGGCATCGTCAACATTCTGACCCTGTTGATCGGCGCGGTCGCCGGCATAAGCCTGCTGGTGGGCGGCATTGGCATCATGAACATCATGCTGGTCAGCGTAACGGAGAGAACACGCGAGATCGGGATCCGACTGGCCATCGGCGCCCTGGGTCGTGAGGTCCTGCTGCAGTTCCTCGTCGAATCCGTCGCGCTGTCCTGCCTGGGCGGCGTGATCGCGATCGGCCTAGCGTTCATCACCTGCGCCATCGCGGCCCCTTTGATGGGACTTCCCTTCCTGTTCAATATCCAGATCAACCTGCTCAGCTTTTTCATTTCCGCGCTGATCGGCGTGGTGTTCGGCTATTTTCCAGCGCGCCGCGCGGCGGCGCTCAATCCCATCGACGCCCTGCGCTCGGAGTAAGCCCGCGTCGGCTTTTCGCCCGCGGGTCGCCGCCGCCACGGCGGAGACCGCCGCTCACGGTGCGGCGGCCTCGACAGGGGTCATGGCGGCAGGCGAGCCGGATCAGAGATCGCGCGTGCGCATTTCGATGGCGGTGCTGCAGCGCGAGGCCGGGTCGGTGGGGAGATCAACCGTCCTGTACTCGGCGATCCAGTCTCCCGCCCCGACGGTCGACCGAATATAGCCGCGCTTGGTCCCATCGACATAGTCGACATGCGGATTGAAGGACTTGGCGTCGTCCAGAGCCCCCGCCCAGGGGCAACTCGACGACACCGAAGTGCCGCAGAAATTATGCCCCACCCGGGCCGATCGCGGGTCGAACGGCCGCTGATGGATGCGCATGGCCGCCGCCGCATGCCAGTCGCCGCTGAGCACCACGGGGTTGGAAACCCCATCGGCCAGGGCGTCGATGATGCGCTGGCGCTGAACGCCATAGCCGTCCCACTGGTCCATATTGACCTTCGGCGCCTCAGGGGGCGCATTGTAGCGATACGGCGCGAACCAGGTCTGCGAGGCCAGGACGTTAAAGGAAGCGTCCGAGCGCTTGAGGCTGTCGAGCAGCCAACGCTCCTGAGGCCCCCCGGTCATGGTCAGGGATGGATCATTCATCGCGTCGCACGCGGCGTCGCCGGGGAATCCCTGGCCGCATGGCTGGTCGGAACGGAACTGACGGGTGTCCAGAAGGTGGACGAGCGCCGGGCCGAAGCGGAAGGCGCCATACATCTGCAGACTGGCCTCCAGCCCTTCGATCGCCGGGGGCCTGTCGATCGGCATATGTTCGTAGTAGGCTTTCAGGGCCGCAAGCTTGCGGACCTTGAATTCCAGCAGAGTCTGCTGGTCCGGATCTTCCGGCATGTCCCCCGCCCAGTTGTTGTCGACCTCGTGGTCGTCCATCGCCACGATCCAGGGCGCGGCGGCGTGGGCGGCCTGCAGACTGGGGTCGCCTTTGTAGAGGGCGTAGCGGTTGCGGTAGTCCCAGAGCGACTTGATCTCGGGGCTGTTGTGCAGGCGCACGGTTTCCGATGTGAAGTCTCGGCCGTCCACCTTGCGGGTATTGATCCCGAGGCGTCCGATGCCGCCTTCGTAGATATAGTCGCCCACGTGGATCACGCAGTCGGGCGTCCACTGGGCCATGTCGGCGTAGGCCGCGAAATAGCCCGACTCCCAGGCGTTGCAGCTGGCGAGCGCGAGCTTGGCCGTACGATCCGCGGCGCTCGAGGTGCGGGTGCGCCCCACCGCGCTTTGCGCGTCGCCGAAGCTGAACTGATACCAGTATTCGCGCCCCGGCTGGAGCCCGTCCAGCTTGACATGGATGCTGTGGGCGTCGGCGTCGGAGGTCCAGGCCCGGCCCTCGCGGAACACGCGACGCTGCTCCGCGTCCAGCCAGACCGTCCAGCGAACCTCCGCCCTCCCCCGCGGCATACCCCCGCCGCGGAGCGGTTCAGGGGCGAGGCGGGTCCAGAGCACCACGCTGTCGGCGCGTGGGGTTCCTGAGGCGATGCCGAGCGTAAAGGGATTGGCGCCACCGGCCGCGAAAACGTCGCGCGGCGTCAAAAGCGGCAAGGCCATCAGGGCAAGAAGCGAGTCGCGACGCGAGAGCATGAGAATTTACCTCAATTCGGTGAACCACAAGGTCCGAGGCGGGGATCCGCCTCGGACCGCACAACGCCTTAGAACTTGGTTGCAACCGTTGCATAAAAGCTGCGCGGCTTACCCTCGAACGGGTAGCCGTAGAAGTAACGGTCGTCCTGGTTGGTGTATTCGCCGCGATTAAACGCCGCGCCATAGAAGTTGTTACCGTAGCCCCACCGCTCGGCGTACTTCGTGTCGAGCAGGTTGACGACACGGAACTGGAACCGGTGCTGCAACTCGGCGCCGGCCAGATAGGTGACCGTGGCGTTGACGACCGTGTAGTCGCCGAAGTTGTAGCGATAGCGCGGGACGCCCGTATCGGCGCCGCGACCGTTGACGGCCGGCTTGGTGGTGCCCGGGATGGCCGGACCGCCGGTCGCGTATTCCGGGCCCTGGAAGCGCGGCAGAACCTGGAACTTCAGGCGCTTGTCCTTCGAGGTCCAATCGAGCGAGGCTGTCGCGAACCACACCGGTGTTTCGCTCAGTTGCACGCCCTTGCGCGAGCCTTCCGTCAGGGATGAGTCCTGGTTGGTGTAGCCGATATTGGCATGCCACTGATCGCCGAGCCGCAGGTCAAGCTCGGCCGTCCAACCGTTGATCTGGTTGATCGCGCTGTTGTTGAAGTACGTGTCGACCGGCACGTTGACGCCATTGTCGGACACGATGAGGGGGCGACCCGAGGTCGTCGAAATACGGTTGGTGACCTCGGTCTTGAACGCTCCGACCTCGGCGAACACCTGAGCGAAGCCGAAATCGTGATTGTAGCCGAACGCGGCGTTGTAGGTTTCCGTCTCCTCGGGCAGCAGGGCCGCATTGCCGACAACGGTGAAGGCCGCGCCGGAAACCGCCGTGGGCGGGCGCGGATTGTTGATATACAACTCGTTGGTCTGCGGCAGGCTGTAGGACGTGCCACCGTTCGCCCGCACATAGTAGTCGGTCAGGAAGGGGTGCTTGACCCCAAACTTCCAGATCGATTTGCTGTCGAAAGCGTCGGAGAAATCAGTCCGTACGGCGAGCGAAATCTTGGTGTTGGGGCTAAAGGGCAGGCTCGGGTGAACATCGACGAACACGCCGGTGGTGGCCGAGTCGTTGTTCGGCACAGCGAAGCGAGCGTCGGAGTCGTCCTTGTACGACACCCATTGAACACCGCCGACGGCCTCCAGATACTGATTGAACTTCACCGTTGCGCGCGCGGTGGCGCCCATTTCGACAAAGCCGCTCTTGAACTGGTTGCTCTTGCCAAAGCCGTGAGCAAAGCCGGGCTCAACGGTGCCCGTATAGGCGCCCAGGGGCACGGTTCGCGTGGACACTCCGGCCGCGTTGACGACGTTGGCTGCGGGACAGCCGGCGCGAATCCGGCAGACCACGGGATAGAGTTCCGCGTTCCACAGTTGTGGATTTGAATAATAGGCCGACGCCTCGGTCAGTATGTTGTCGCTCCAGCGCTTGCTGAACGACGCGTCCATGATCGGATAGCGCAGCGTGTTGGGCGAGTAGGATTCACCCGAGGGGAACGGGTCCTGGAACCAGCTCTCCGTATAGATGGCGTTAGCCCGCAACTCGGTATCGTCGTCGATCTTCCACAGATACTTGATCCCGATATGATTTTTGTTCAGCGGGTAGTCCTGAACCCCGCCTGACAGGGCGACATTGTCGGTAAACAAGGCGGGATCAAAGATGCGCGGGCCGTCGGTGGCCAGCATCGATCCGTAGACCATCAGCGAATGCTTGCCGTCCTCATCGAGGGGGAAGCTGTAGTTGCCCCAAACCTCTCGGGTCTGGAATGAACCATAGGACACCCCGAAGTCGCCTTTCCGCGTGCCGTCGGGCTTCTTGGTGATGACGTTGACGACGCCAATGCCGCCATTGGACCCGAAATAGAGGCTGTTGCCGCCGCGGAAGACTTCGATGTTCTCGACCATGTGATTGTCGATGGTCGTGGCGCCCCAGATGTTTTCGAGCACAGGGCCACGATCGTAGAGAGGCACTCCGTCAACCGCCACCAAGGTGTCACGGTCGCCGCCGCCATCCAGGCGGATCGTGTATTCGCCTTCATCGGGCGAATAGCCAATGTTCACCCCCTTGACGAGAAACTGCAGGGCCTCGGCGAAGTTGATCGCCCCGCTCTGCTCGACGCGCTCGCCGCTGATCACCTGCACGTCGGTGCCGAACTGAGCCAATTCCTTGGCGACGACCGTGGCCTGAGCAGACTTGCGTTCGCTGTTCACGGTCACGGCCGAAACCTGGGTTTCGTTCGATGAAACCGGTCGCGCATCGCCGGTGCTCGCGACGCTGGCGTCCTGGGCCAGTGCAAAGCTCGGTATCGCGCTCGACAGCAGAAGCAGCGGCAATAGGCGCGCCCTGATATGTTTGGTCGTAGGTCCCGCCATGATGTGTCCCCTTGGGTCTCTGAAATATTTTCAGCGTCAATATGAACGTCGAGACAGGCGGCGCACCCCCGGCAGGCCAAACCCCTCGCCCTTGTGGATTTAGGAGCGGCCAATGACGAAACGATGAAAAGTTTGTGGGGAGTTAATGAATATGTTTCATTTCACTGGCGCGCGTGTATGAGGACCGTCCATCCCATATCCTAGGGCTGCGGACCCATGACTCGACCCACCCTGCGCCTCACGCCCGCCGCGAGCGCGCCATCTGTTTCTGACCCCAGAAGGCTGGTGGAAGGCGCGGCGGGAATCCTGCTGGACTGGGACGGATGCGTGGCGCACGCCGACGCTCCCCATGCGGCGGGCCTGGCCTTCCTTCGCCGCTATGCCGACAAGATCGCGATCATCTCCAACAGCTCAACCCTGTGGCCAAGTGACATTCAGGACGTGCTGGCGAGCTTGGGGGTCACGATCCCCGCCGAACGGATTGTCCTGGCGGGACACCATGCCCTGCTGTTGGCGGCGCGCCTCGGATTGGCCACGACGGTGCTTGGCAACGCGCACATGAGGGCCCTGGCGCGGCGACTTGGCGTTCACCAGGTCACTGAGGATCCGGCCATCATCGTATTGCTGCGCGATACCAGATTCACCTATTCGCGGCTGAGGTTCGCGGTCAATGCGCTGACCCAGGGCGCGCGCCTGATTGTCGCCAACCCCGACCTTACCCACCCCGGCCCAAAGGGCGCCACGGTGCCAGAAACCGGCGCCCTCCTGGCGGCCTTCGGCGCCTGTGTGCCGCTGGACCAGATCTCGATCGAGGTGCTCGGCAAGCCCAACGCCCCGATGTTCCACACGGCCTGCCAGGCCCTGGGCCTTCAACCGTCTCAGGTTCTGATGATCGGCGACAATCCGCTCACCGATATCGAAGGCGCGCGCCGGCTTGGCATGCCAGCCCTGCTCGTCAGCCCCGGCTCGACGCTCGGTCTGGATGATCTCTGCTGATCAGCGCGGGATCAAAACCGCTTGAGCGAGAGGACGTCAAAGGTTTCACGCAGCGTGGTGGTCGCGCGTTCATAGTCCGCCAAGGCCAACGCGGCGATCAGCGTGTCGATGACGCAGAGCTGAGCGATCCGACTGGTCATGGCTTCGGTGCGGAACATTGTCTCGCGAGCCATGGTGAAGAGGGTAACGTCGGCGTGGGACTGGATAGGCGATCGGGCATAGTTGGTCAGCACAATGGTTGTGGCGCCAGCCTCCTTGGCCAACTGCGTCGCCACCACCGTCTCGCGGGTCGATCCGGTGTGGGAGATGGTCAGAACAGCGACCTCGGGCCCAGTGCGCGACGCGCTGATGGCCTGGATATGACTATCGGTCACGGCCTTGGCGTCCAGCCCGATGCGCAGCATTCGATAGTGGGCGTCCTCGGCGATGGGAGCTGAAGACCCGATCCCATAGATCTCTATACGCTTGGCCCTTCGGATCGCTTCGACGGCCGCGGCGACGGACTTGGGATCGAGAACACTCATCGAGTCGCGCAAGGCCTGGATCCCGGCATGGAACATCTTGCGGCAGATGGTCTCGACATCGTCGGTTCTGGCCAGGTCCTCCTGGATATATTGCACCGGCTGGACCACCGCCTGGGCGAGCGAGAGCTTCAGTTGCTGGAAGCCGGACAACCCGAGATTCTGGCAGAAATTGACCACGCTGCCCTGGCTTGAGCCGGTTTGCTCGGCGAGTTCCGTGACCGACATGCGCATGACCGCGTCCGGCTGGCCCAGGATGAAATCGGCGATCAGACGGGAGGTGGGCCCCAGGGTTTTATAGGTCGACTGAATGCGAGCGATCACATTGTGAACCGGCGTGTGACTGGTGCTTCGCGGACGCGACTTTGCTGGGTTGGGGCTCGGATCGGACACGGACGCCTGCTTTCAACCAAGTAGAGGTGACACGGTAGGCTGGACCCCGCGGGGAGTCGCAACCTTGGACAGAGAGAATACCCGACCAGACGAGTCGCCCGTTCCCATCATGCACGACAAGTCCAGGTTCGGTCGCGAGAGGGCGCCCGCGCCGGGAGAGTGAAGCCTGAGATATACTCATTACCGAGAACAGGAAAGCTGAGACAGCTTCATCGCGCCGTCATATGCCCGCGCTAAGCCTCCCCCGGTTCAGCCGGCTTGGAGATACGGCCATGCGACGCATGATACTGGTGCTCCTTCTGGCGGCTTTGGCCCCCACGGCCGCGATGGCTTCGGTCCAGCGCGCGCTGAATGTGATCCTGATCCCCGCCGACGGCGGCACGGAAGCTGGCACCAAGGCCGACTACCAACCGCTGTTCAACGCCATTTCTCGCACCAGCGGGCTGCGGTTCGAGATTCGCGTCGGCCAGTCCTATGGCGCCGTGGTCGAGGCGCTGTGCAACGGCACGGCCGACATCGCCTTTGTCGGGCCCGTAACCTACATCCAGGCCCACCAGCGCCGATGCGCCGAGTTGCTGGCGGTCGCGGTCGAGAAGGGCCAGTCGACTTACTATGCAGGCTTCTTCACCAAGACCGACTCTCCGATCATCTCCGTCAGGGGCATGAAAGGAAAGCGCGTCGCGTTTGGCGATGTGAACTCCACCTCGTCCTTCGTCTACCCGATGGTGATGACCCTTGACGCGGGGCTGGATCCCATTCGCGACCTCAAGGAGGTTCGCATGACTGGCAGTCACGCCAATAGCCTCGCGGCGCTTACTCAAGGCCAGGTCGACGTCGCCGCCCTTTCCTTCGATTCCTTTGACAAGGCCGTGCGCCAGGGCGCGGTCAAGGCAAGGAGCGTCAAGGTTCTGGCGCGCAGCGACGCCATCCCGTACCCGCCCATCATCATGAACGCCAGACTGGCCGCGCCGCTGAAGGCCAAGCTGAAGTTGGCATTCAAGACCGTTCACCTCGCGCCGGGCGTGACGCCGGACATGATCCGCGGCTATGGCGGCGGAAAGGTGGACCGGTACGACTCCGATTTTCCCGTCGCCAAGTTCGAGGTGGCGGCCAGGAAGATGAGCCGGCTGACAGACGAACTCAAAGGCGAGATCCTCAAAAAGTCGGCGCAGCGCTAGCGATGATCGAATTTGATGACGTGCACGTGCGTTATCCGGACGGCTGCATCGCGCTGGCCGGTGTCAGCTTCCGGGTGCCGCGGGGACAGTTCTGCGTGATCCTTGGCCCCTCCGGATCGGGCAAATCCACACTACTCCGCACCGTCAACGGCCTGGTGACTCCGACCTCGGGCAGAGTATGCATTGGCGGCCTGAGGGTGGAGCGAAAGACGCTACCAGTCCTGCGACCAGCGATCGGCATGATCCACCAGCACTTTGGCCTGGTGGATCGATTGTCCGCCGCCACCAACGTTGTCTGTGGCGCCCTGCCGGCGATTTCGCTGGCGCGGGCGGCGCTGGGCCTGTTTCCCGAGCGCCACCGTCGCAAAGCGTGCGAACTGACGGCGGCGGTCGGGCTTGGCCCCGAGCATCTGCGGCGCCGGGTCAGGGACATGTCAGGAGGACAGCAGCAGCGGGTCGGCATCGCCCGCGCCTTTATGCTCGACCCCAGCGTGGTGCTGGCTGACGAGCCGGTGGCCAGCCTAGATCCCAAGATCAGCGCCGAGGTGCTGCTTCTGCTGAAGGACCAGGCCAAGTCGCGTGGAGCCACCGTGCTGTGCAGCCTGCACCAGATCGATCTGGCCCGCGCCTTCTCGGATCGGATCATCGCCCTGGGCGGCGGGCGCGTGGTTTTCGATGGCCCCCCTGACAAGCTGACGACGGAACATCTCGCCAGGATCTATGGAGAGATCCCGACGCCTGGCGCGCGCCCGACCGCCAAGCGCCCTGAGCCGGAGGCGGTCGCGTGAGCCCCCCTTCCCCCCAGACCCTGCCTAGCCAATGGCGATTTCCTCCGCCCTACGACGCCCGCGGTCTCGGCCTCGCGCTGATCGCGGTGTTGGTGTTGCTGTTCACTGGCGCGCGTGTCGAAATCGACAGGATGCTCGTGCTTTCAGCAGACGGCCTGCTGGCGGCCGCGGGCCTGAAGGATGACTCCCAGGTGGCCAAGGGGTTTGCCACCATCGGGGAGCAGATGTTTCCCTTGGTGATCGCCGACCGCACCGAAACCAGCCGCATCGAGAATTTCGACCCCGCCCACCTTCCACTCTTCGCCCGTCTGGAAACCGTCGAACGCGAGGTGGAAACGCTCAATCCCGACACGCTCCAGACCGACCGTTCCATCGAGCGGGTGCAATACCTGACGCAACCCTTCGGCTATCTGCGCCATGTCGCCTTGAAGCTGGTCGAGACGCTCGAGATCGCCCTCTGGGGAACGGTGCTGGCTGTAATCCTCGCCGCGCCGCTGGCTGTCCTGGGCGCCCGCAACTTGACGCCGCATCCCGTGGTCTACGTCGCCACTCGCACGGTGGTCAGCTTCTTCCGGTCGATCCCCGAATTGATCAGCGCGCTCTTTCTTGTGCTGGCCTATGGCTTTGGCCCCATCGCCGGCGTGCTGGCTCTCGCCTTCCATGCCGCGGGATTTTTGGGAAAATTCTATGCCGAAGATATCGAGAATGCGGACCCGCGGGCTCAGGAAGCGCTCGCCGCCATCGGCGCAAGTCGGCTTAAGATTCTGATCTATGCGATCCTGCCGCAGGTCGCCCCGCAATACATAGCCTATACCCTGTATGTTCTTGATCGTAACGTCAGAATGGCCACCGTCATTGGTCTGGTTGGGGCTGGCGGCATTGGCCAGGAGCTCAAGGGGCGTTACGACATGTATAATTACGGCCATGTCGCGACGATCTTGCTGGCGATATTTCTGCTGGTCGTCGCGCTAGACCAGATATCGGTTCGGCTCCGCCGGCGCCTGGTGGACTAGATTCCAGTCCATTGGCGCCTTCCTTGATCCGGAGAAGGCCGAACTCGGCATCAGGCTGCCGCAAATCCAGCGCGTAAGATCCCCATGGGCCGCAGGCCGGGGGAATGGTGAGGTGAGTCTCCTCTTAGGATTGGTCAATCGCGAGGCGCAGCGCCGGTGACGATCTCGGGCGCGCGCTGCCGAAGCGCCGTCAGCGGTCACGTCCAGCTTTCTTCTGCGCAATGGAAGACGCGCCAAGGCGACCTCTGCGCCGTGCATGCCGGCGATAGCGCGGCGGAGGCCAGAGAAGTGCGGCGGCGCTTTGGGCGCGACTAGGAAGCCAGCATGCGGCGCCCTTCTCACTCGTTCTAGCCACATCGTAAGCGGGTCCTGTGACAGAACAACTTCACCGCCTCATGCGAAAAGACCATACGACGCCAGCCTAGCACGATCGCCTACAAAGAGCGGGGAAGCGCCAGTACCGGACATTGGCGCCCCTCAAGAAACGACGTTCGCCGATTGGGCGTGGCGAACGATCGCGTCGCTACGACCGTTGGAGGCGACGACCATCTACTGAGGTTCAGGGATCAACATTGAACGCTGCTCGGCGGGCGCGTGCTCGGCCCAGACCAGCAGGGCGTCCAGGGCGGGGCACAGGGACTGCCCCCAGGCCGTGAGGTGGTACTCCACCTTCGGCGGCACCTGCGGATGGACGATCCGGGTCACCACGCCATCGGCCTCGAGTTGCCGCAACTGCTGGATCAGCATCTTCTGGGACACGCCAGGGATGGCGCGCTCCAGGTCCGAGAACCGACGCACCTGGCCGCCGAACAGCTGAAACAGGATCACCAGCTTCCACCGGCCTTCCAGCACCCGGATAACATTCTGGATGCTCAGGGACGCCAGATCCGCCGTGTAAGACACGCGCTTACTTTCTGGTGCGTACCTTACTTTTTCGTCCGTTCTTGTCATTTCGGGAGGATGTTCACAGATTCCGGCGGACAGCAACCTTGTGCCGGAGAACATCGGTGTCCACCAACCTCCCCCGCCCGATCGCCGACTATGTTGACGCGAATGCCCGCCTGGACGTGGACGGCATGCTTGCCGCCTTCGCCCCCGACGCCGTCGTAAGGGACGAGGCGCGCGAGCATCATGGCCACGCCGAGATCAGGCCCTGGATCCAGTCGGCGACCATCGCCGCTCGCGCGGTCTTCACGCCCGAAGCCTGGCGCGAGGACGATGGCGCAGTCATTGTCGATGGGACCACTGTCGGCGACTTCCCGGGAAGCCCCCTGCCGTTCGCCTTCCGCTTCCGGCTGACGGGCGGGGCCATTTCCGCCCTGGAGATCGTCTGATGTCCGGCGATCAGCGCGACTTCGAAGGCGTCCGCGCCGTGGTCACCGCCGGAACCAAGGGCGCCGGCCGTGCAACGGTCGAGCGCCTGCTGCGCGGCGGCGCCAGCGTCGTCACCGCCGCGCGCAGCGCGGCCAACGGGCCCGTCGGCGCCCATGTCCTGGAAATCGACCTGATCCGGCCGGAGGGCGCCGAACAGCTGGCGCAGGCCGCGATCAAGCACCTTGGCGGCGTCGACGTGCTCGTTCACGTTCTGGGCGGCTCATCGTCGCCTGGCGGCGGCTTCGCGGCGCTCGGCGACGCGCACTGGGCCGCGGAGCTCGACCTCAACCTGATGCCAGCGGTGCGTCTGGACCGGGCCCTGCTGCCGCAAATGCTGGAGCGCGGCCGCGGCGCGGTCGTCCACGTCTCGTCCATCCAGCGAACCCTGCCGCTGCCGGAGTCCACGACGGCCTACGCCGCCGCCAAGGCCGCCCTCACCACCTACAGCAAGTCGCTGTCCAAGGAGACTGGCCCCAAGGGCGTACGCGTAAACGTCGTGTCGCCTGGATGGATTCATACCGAGGCGGCCAACGATCTGATGCGCCGGATCGCCGCGAGCACGGGTGGAACCCTCGAAGAGGCGAAGCAGAGCATCCTCGATGGGCTCGGCGGCATACCGCTTGGCAGACCGGCCAGGCCCGAAGACGTGGCCGAGTTGATCGCGTTCCTGGTGTCGGACCGCGCTTCGGCCATTCACGGCGCCGAGTATGTCATCGACGGCGGCACGATACCCACAGTCTAGCCCCAGGGGCCCTGGGTTCGCTCTTCGGCCTGGGAGGCGGACGCACCCCAACCGCCATCGCCGTAGAGGTCGTTCCTCAACGCCCTGACCCTTTGGTTCAGGTCGTTGGGGGCTTCGGGCAACCGGCCCGAGGCTGCGACATGGCGTTCATGGCTGTCTCCCGTCCCACACGTAAAGCGCAATATACGCGATAATATATATCGCGATAATTTTCCTGGACAGCCGAGAAAGCCCGATCTATGAATCACATATCGCGATAATCTTTATCGCAATATGTGATTCATACCTTCAGGAGAGCCCCATGATCCGCCAAGTTCGCAACATCCTCGTCGCCGCCGCCGCCGTGACCGGCCTGGCCAGCGCGGCTCACGCCCAACCCGCCGCGCCCGCGCCGAGCGCCGGCGTCCGCAATGTCGTTCTGGTCCACGGCGCCTTCGCCGACGGCTCGGGCTGGCGCGGGGTCTATGACCGGCTGACCGCCCAGGGCTACAAGGTCAGCATCGTCCAGAACCCGCTGACCTCGCTGGCCGACGACGTCGCCGCCACGCGTCGCGTCCTGGCTCGGCAGGACGGCCCCACCATCCTGGTCGGCCACTCGTACGGCGGCACGGTCATCACCGAGGCCGGCAACGACCCCAAGGTCGCAGGTCTGGTCTATGTCGCCGCCCTGGCGCCGGACACCGGCGAGTCGACCGGCGACCAGTTCGCCGAGATCCCCGCCCCTCCCGGCTTTGTGATCGAGCCGCAATCGGACGGCTTCGGCTTCGTCAACCTGGCCAAGTTCAAGGCTGGCTTCGCCGCCGACATCAACGACGCCGACGCCGCCTTCATGCGCGACTCGCAGGTGCCGATCGCCATGTCGGCCTTCGGCGACAAGGTCACGCGCGCCGCCTGGCGCGCCAAGCCCAGCTGGTTCGTCGTCGCGACCGAGGACGGCGCCATCGACCCCAAGTTGCTGCGCAAGACCGCCACCCGCATCGGCGCCGAAGCCGTAGAGATCAAGGGCAGCCACGTCGTCTTCCTCAGCCGTCCGCAAGCGGTGGCCGACGTGATCGACAGGGCCGCCAAGGGCGCCGCGTCCAAGGCGAAGTAGGACCAAGCCCGGTCACAGACCACCAATGGGCCAACCGCCGGCGCGCTAGACGCGCCGGCGGTTGGGTTTCGTGAACGCGACTGGAAACGGCGGCGGCTATCCTGCTATGCGACAAGGCTCATGACCTTCAAAACGCCTCCCATCACGGCTTGGTCGGCCGCCATGATCGCCGCCCTGATAGGGTTTGGCGGTACGGTGGCGCTAGTCGTGCAAGCCATGCGCGTCCTGGGCGCGAGCCCTGAACAGACCGGATCGGCCGTCACCGCCCTGTGCCTGGGGATCGGCCTAGCCGGCGGCGCGCTGTCACTGGGCCTGCGGATGCCCGTCGTGCTGGCCTGGTCGACGCCGGGCGCGGCCCTGTTGGCGGGAACGACCTCTGGGATTTCCTGGCCCGTCGCCGTCGGCGTCTTCATCGCGGCGGCCTTGCTGGC
Organism: uncultured Caulobacter sp.; assembly: GCA_964427205.1. Taxonomy (GTDB): domain Bacteria; phylum Pseudomonadota; class Alphaproteobacteria; order Caulobacterales; family Caulobacteraceae; genus Caulobacter. The sequence goes on along the minus strand of CAYRTE010000002.1, from coordinate 123,395 downwards.
CATCGTGCTCGGCCTCGTCCCGGCCCTGGGCCGGTTGGCCCAGAAGATCCCGAGCGCCGTCGCCTCCGCCATGCTGGCCGGCGTCCTGCTGCCGTTTTGCCTGACGCTCTTTCGAAAGGCCGAAGTCGACCCGCTTCTGGTCAGCGTGCTCCTGGCGGTCTTCCTGATGGCCCGCCAGCGTGCGCCGCTCTATGCGCTGCTTCTGGCCCTGACGGCCGGGGTGGCGCTGACGCTGGCGCGTGACGGCCTTTCCTTGCCGTCCTCCGGTCAGGTGCTGGGAACCCTGACGCCCCAACTGCCGATCTTCCAGCCCGCGGCGATCGTCAGCCTCGCCGTGCCCCTCTTCCTGGTCACGCTGGTTTCGCAGAACCTGCCCGGCCTGGTGGTGCTGCGCACGGCCGGCTATCGCCCGCCCCCCCGTCCGCTCCTGGTCGGAGTCGGCCTGGCCTCCTTGCTGGCCGCGCCGTTCGGGGCCCATGGGGTGAACCTGGCAGCCATTACCGCGGCCATCTGCACCAACCCGGAAGCCCACCCCGACGCAGCGCGGCGATGGGTGGTCGGCGTGATCTATGCGGGCTTCTACCTGCTGTTGGCGCTGTTCTCGCCGTTCCTGGTCGGCGTCTTCCTGGCGCTGCCTCACGCGGTAATCGCCGCCTTGACCGGCCTTGCCCTCATCCCCGCTCTGCTGGGCGCGCTGGAAGGCATGCTGGCGCCGGCCGCCGACCGCGATCCGGCCATCGTCACCTTCCTGGCCACGGCATCGGGGCTGTCATTGCTGGGCATCGGTTCGGCATTCTGGGGCCTGACGGCGGGCTTCTTCGCCCTCGGCGCTCGAGCACTGCTACGCCGCCAAAGCCGCGGGAGCTAGAGGCGCACGTCTTTCAGGTCTTGTTCGGCCCCGCCGCACTGGCTTTGGCCAAAGCAGCTTGCGCCGCCTCGATACGCGACCGCACGGCGGGAGACTTGAGCGGCTCGACCGAAACGACCTCGGCGCCGCGCCCATCTAGAACCTGGATCTTCAACGGCGTCTCGAAACGGGTGGAGAGCTCGCGCCAGGCCAAGAGTTCGGCGAAATCCTCGCCCGCTGACGCAGTGGAATAAAGCGACACGAACGGCGCCTGGCCCAACGCTCGATAGAGCGCGGGCGCTCGCGACGCGGGAAGCTTGGGTTCGCGTCGATAGGTCGTATGGCTGATCGGATCGGCCGCATAGGGCTGCGCCAAGCCGCGATAGTCCGCCCAGACTGTCCTGAACGGAGGGCTTTTCAGGGTGATTTCGAGCGCGCGGTCCATCACGTGCGCCGTCTCATGCAGCAGAATGTAGGTCAGGGCGGACATCTTGCCGGCCGACACCCGCACGCTGTAGCCCGATCCGTCATCGGCAAAGAGCATCGCTTCCTTCTGGGTCAGGAAGTCCGACAGCGATTTGTCGAGCACCTCCGAGCGTATGGTGATGTCAGACATCGGCTCGCCGTTCGGGCCGTCGAAGGCCCGCGTCAGCGCGGTTCCCATGCTGGACGGCGCGTCGATGAAGCTTAGCCGCCCAAGTCGGCGCTCTAGGACCTGTCGATACTGCGCGGGAAGATCGGCGATGGCGCTTTCGACCAGCCTCCATTCACGATCGGTGAGGACATGAGGCTTGGTATCCGTAGCGCCCGCCTCGACATAGGCCTTCACGGTCTCATCATGCGGCGGTCCGATCCGCGCACGCAGGGCCGCCGCGGTCTGGTCGTCGACGATGGTCGCGAGCGGCGCGCCCCCCTGGGCCAGCCCATTTCCGGGCCACGCCAGCCAGAGAAGTCCCCCGACCAGGAGAGCGCCCGATCGGGCACGTGAATGCAGCGAGACTTTCGTCATGCGCGATCCCTCTTTTCGATCACCAGCCTGCGCCAAAGAGCATGCCGGCCTTTACTTACAAAGCCTTCGACGCGGCCGCGCCTCATGGCGCGGCCGCGTCATCTCATCGCGCTCAGAGGCCGTGGGTCGCGCGGAGGTACCGGGAGGCCTTTTCCCCGATGATCACGCACGGGGCCATGGTGTTGCCCGTGGCGACCTTGGGCATGATCGAGCCGTCTGCGACGCGCAGCCCCTCGACGCCGTAGACGCGCAGGCTGGCGTCGACCACCGACATCGCGTCACGCCCCATCTTGGCCGAGCAGGTCTGGTGCCAGTAGGTCACCGCGGCGTCCCGCACATATTGCTCCATGTCCGCCTTGTTCAGCGGACCCGGCATGGCTTCGCGGGTGACCAGGGGCGCGAAGGCCTGGGTGTTGCCCAGGTCGCGGCAGAGCTCCACGCAGGCGATCGCCGCCTTCAGGTCGTCCGGGTGGCTGAAGGTGTTCAGGTCGATCCGCGGGGCGATCGTCGGATCGGCCGACGCCAGGCGCACCCTGCCGCGGCTCTTGGGATGGGCGAGGCCCGCGAACATGGTCCAACCGTGCTCGGGCACGCCGCGGGCGGCGGTCTCGGGGCTCGGAACCGGAAATTCGACCTGGCAGAACAGCAGGTCCGGCTCGGTGAGGGCCGCCTCCGATTTCCAATAGAGGGTCGCTTCGCTGCCGCTGTTTCGCGGCGCGATCGGCTCGCGATACTCCCAGATGCAGCCGAACGACACGTGGTCCTGGAGGTTCGCGCCGACGCCCGGAAGGCTTTGCACCACCTTGATGTCGTGGGCGCGCAGTTCCGCCTCGTCGCCGATGCCCGACCGCATCAGAACGGTCGGCGTCTGGATCGCGCCGAGGCAGAGAATGACCTCGTGGGCGACACCGAACCAGTGCGTCGCGCCGTTGCGAACCACCTCGACGCCGACGGCTCGCCCCTGCTGGATCAGCACCCGGTTGACCTGGGTGTCGGTCAGCAGCGTCAGATTGGGTCGGTCGAGGAACGGATAGGTGAAGGCGCGGAAGATGGAATGGCGCTTGCCGTCGCGGATCAGCACGTCGCTGATCGCGCAGCCGCCCACGCCCTCCATCATCTCGCCGTTCGGCGAGGCGTAGGTCGGAATGCCCAGCTCGTGGGCGGCGTCGACCATGGCGTAGGCCGCCGGTCCGGGATTGGGGGCCGATTGCACATAGACCGGACCGCCCGTGCCGCGCCGCAGGGGATCGGCCGGTCCCTGCCAGTTCTCGATCTCCCGGTAGAGCCCGAGGACGGCGTCATACCCCCAGGACGCGTCGCCGCTTTCCGCGGCGAAATGGTCCCAGTCGCTGCGGTGGCCGCGCGCCCAGACCATGACGTTGATGCTGGAGCCGCCGCCGCAGACCTTGCCCATCGACATCGGCATCGATCGTCCGTTCAGCTCCGGATTGGGCTCGGCCACGAAGCCCCAGTCGCTGTCGCTGCCCAGATTGGTCGGCCAGGCCGCCGGCTCCATCACGCTGGGGCGTTCGTCGCTGCCGCCCGCTTCGATCAGCAGCACCTGCACGGCGGGGTTCTCCGCCAACCGCCGGGCCAGCACCGAGCCGGCGCTTCCGGCCCCGCAGACGATGAAATCGTAGGTCGACTTGAGGTGCGCCGCCCGCTCGGCCTGGTTGGCCGCAACCCGGGCGGCGAAATCGGGATGGTCGCTGGGATAGTCGTTCATGGTCATGCTCCAAACTCAGAATGAAGTATCAAATCTATCAATTTCTGCAAATACATCGAATTTGGAGCTTGTCAAGGCAAGGCGGTGTGGGCATCTGTGCGATGCGGCCCGAGGGCTTGGAGAGACGATGGACACGGCCGACAAGGACATCCTGACCACCACGGACGTGGCGAAGATCCTGGGCGTGTCGGTGCGCACGGCGCAGTTGCTGATCGAGGGCGGATCGATCCCGTCCTGGAAGACTCCGGGCGGCCATCGCCGCGTTTATCGATCCGCCGTGCTGGCGCTGGTGCCGCATGAGGCCCTGAGCACCCTGCCGGTGTCGGCGCGGGTGATCGTCATCGCCGGTCCCGAGGCCTTGCCGGCGGTGACGGCGCGACTGGCCAACGCCCCCTCCTGCTTCGTCGACGCCTATCCGGAGCCGTTTTCCGCCCTCCTGAACATCGGCGGCCGCTCGCCGGCCGCCGTGGTCATCGACGCGGCCTCCTTGCCCATGGCCTCCGACCTGCTGCGGGCCCTGGCGTCGGATTCGGCGCTGTCGCAGACGGCGATCCTGCTCGTCGGCCCCAAGGTTGAAACCTCGGCTTTCGCCGGACTGGCCAAGGGCAGGGTCAGCTTTGTCGAGGATCTGGACGCCCTGGCCGAGGCCGCCGAGATGGCGGTGCGAGGACCGGGGGCGATCCATGCGGGACCTGAAGCCGGGTCGCTGTTCCCGCTGCCCGGCAACGAAGCCCAACGCCTCCTGGCGCTCGAGCGCTCGGGCTTGGTCGAAACGCCCCCCGAGGACGCCTTCGACAGGCTTACCTGGCTGGCCGCTCAGACGCTCGGCATGCCAATCTCGCTGATCACCCTGCTGACCCCCACCCGCCAATGGTTCAAGTCGCGCCAGGGCCTGGACATGGCGGACACGCCCCGCAGCTGGGCTTTCTGCAACCACACCATCCTGCAGCAGCGCTGTATGGTGTCGGAGGATCTGTCCGCCGATCCGCGCTTCAGCGACAATCCGGCGGTCATCGACGCGCCGCACTTTCGGTTCTACGCCGGTTGCCCGATCGTCGATCCCGACGGCTTCACGCTGGGTTCGCTCTGTGTGATCGACACGCAGCCGCGCAGCCTGAACGACACCGAGCAGGCCATCCTGACCAACCTCGCGTCCCTGGTGTCGGACGAGATCAAGCTGCGCGTCACTGATGGGCGGTTGAAACGGGCCATGGACGCTCTGGACCGCAAGCCGCGCTGGGGCGGCCGGACCCTTCCTTAGAAACTCTTGGCGATCGATAGCAGCGCTGACTGATCGACAAGGCCGTCGCCATCGAGTCGCGGCGCATAGGTGACGCCGATGCGCAGCCCCGCCTTGGTGACCGCCGTCAGGCCAAGATCGAACGCCCCATAGGTGACGCCGGTTTTCGGACCGCGCACATCGAAGGGAGCGTCGGGTTGGGCGCTGAAGGCGGCCTGAAAGATATCGCGCTTGTCAGCGAGTTCTTGCACGGCGCGGGCCTTGCCGGTCAGCACCATCACGCCCCACGCCCTCTCCATCTCATAGCGTCCGCTAACACCCAGCCCCAGGCGGACGCTGTCGCGATCGCGAGACTGAATGGTCGAGCCGAAGTCTTGGGCGTTGGTCTCGACATAGCCGTCGACCTTTACCCTGGTCACCACCAGATCGGCGATGGGCCCGAAGGTGAAGGCCCCGGAGCCAAGGCGATAGCCGGCGCCGATCGCGCCGGTATAGGCCTTGCCATCGGGGTTAGCCGTGGCGGAAAGCGTCGCACCGCCGATCCGCAGGTTACGCCGCGATTCGTAGTCGACGGTGGTGTAGGCGGCATAGCCATCCAGATGGAAAGCGCCGCTGTTCCAGGCGCCATACGCCGCCGGCGAGTAGCTCTTGACCTTGAGCTTGCCGCCGGACGCCAGATCGACATCGGCGTGGTCGGCCGACAGCGCCAGGCCCAGGACGAGATTGGGCGTGAAGGCGTAGTCGACGCCGGCCGACAGGATCGAGGTGTCCTGGTCGCCGATGGCAGAGTCTCCCAAGCCGTGATCGCCGAACCGGCCGCCGGCGCTGATGAAGCCGCCATAGCGCGGCGCGTCGCCATCACGCCGCGCCGAGAGGCGCCCCTGCACCTGATTGAAATGTTCCGACGCGCCGTCGATGACCAGTTCAGTTTGGGCGGATGCCTCAACGGGCAGGGGGAAGTCGAGCACCAAGCGAGTGTCGGTGTTGTCCGGCGCGAAGTCCGAGATCGTCTCGTTGCCGACGAGCCCGCTGCGCGGCCAGAGATTGGCCAGGAACTGCGCGGTCTTGAGGCCTTGGGGACCCAGGAGGTGGACCGGCACGGACACGCTGATCGAGTTGCCCGATACGATGACCGAGCCGGTCGGCAGCACGGTGGCGGCGCCGGTGACGAGGTCGCGCACCGTCACCGTTCCCTTCGGGTCGATGATGATCACCGAGTCGAAGGTGACGTTCGGGGCGATGGCGCCAAAGCGCGCGGTCCCCGCGCCGCGATTGAAGCCCCAGACATAAACGCCGCCCGCGGTCTGACCGATCGGCCCGGCGGTCGTGGCGTCGAGCCGGAAGATCGCACCGTTATAGCTGGCCTTGGCGGCGACCACATCGAGGTCAGCGTTCTTGGGTCCGGTATAGCTGGGAATAAAGTCGCCGGCCTTGTCGATGACGGCCTGGGCTCGGGCGGCGCTGGAGGCGATCACTGAACCCAGCAGCGCCATCGTCAGAAGGCGGGCACGGGACATGTTCGAGATGGGCATGGGGAGAGACTCTCGGCTTTTCGATGTTGATGGGCGTAGCGAGACAGGCGCGCGGAGACGCGCGCGGCGGGCGAGCCGCGTTGTTGGATTGACGCGAGGTGGGAGGCAGACCGGGCGAAGCGCCCGGCAGTCAGACTATTTGGGCTTGGCGATCGACCAGGCGCCGTTCAGGACCCCGTCACCATTGATGTCGCCAGGCGCCTGATCCCGGGCGAAGCGGTAAAGGGCGCGGCCCTTGAAGGCCCATTGCTTGGACCCATCGTCTCGCGTGATCGGGGCATAGTCGCCGATAGCGACCGCGGTGACCTTGGCCTCCAGCGGCGGCCAGTTGCGCGCGCATTGATCTTTGCACACCGACTTGCCGCGTCTGTCGTTTGAGAAGACGTAAAGGGTCATGTCGGCTTCGTCGACCAGAGACGGCCCCTTGATGGTCTGGCCGATCTTGGGGGGCGGCGCCGATGTCTGGGCGCCGGCGCTTTCGGCGGCGACGAGGCACAGGCCGACCAAGGTTCCAACGATGAAGGGTCTTGGCATGATGCAACTCCGACGGTCGGGATCGACCTGAACCGTTAGACGCCCCCAAGACGCCGATTATTCCGAGCTCGCGTTTTTTTCCTTGCCGCCGATGTCGCGGGAATAATCGACGCCCCGAGAGCGTCTCATGGTCGGGGCGCTCGATCGCCTCGCCGTCCGGAGACCTTCCATGTCCTCGCGTCAAACGCCTTCGAAACGCTCGGGAGGATGGTCCCTAGCCCTCGCCGCGGCGCTGGCCGCCACGCCGCTGGCGGCCAGCACGCCGCATAGGGAGTTCATGAGCGCCAACGATGCGGCCATGATCAAGATGATGGCGGACATGGACATCAAGCCGTCAGGCGACGTGGACCGTGACTTCGTGAACATGATGATCCCTCACCATCAGGGCGGCATCGACATGGCCATCGCCGAACTGCGCTACGGCAAGAACGAGCAACTGCGCCGGCTGGCCCAGGAGATCATCGTCGCCCAGCAGCAGGAGATCGCGGCCATGCGCCTGGCCGTCGGCCAGCCTCTGCCGCCCTCCAGTCCCTCACCGACGACGCCAGCGCGTCACGGCTCGACAACCGCTGCCCCCCATAGCCACGAGCACTGAGATGAAGATCGCCCTCCTGTTGAGCTCGGCCCTGACGCTCTTGGCCGTCATTCCCGCATCCGCTGGCCAGGCGCCCAGGCCCGCGCGCGACCCGGACATCGCCATCTCCCATCGCGATCGAGTCTATGCCGCCGAGCAGTTCTCCAACACTGTCTCGGTGACCGATCCAGTCGACAACCGTCTCCTGGGCTTCATCAAGCTGGGCGATCCGGCGCCGGGCAATCTCAGTCCGCTCTACAGGGGCCAATTGCTCGTCCACGGCCTTGGCGCCTCGCCCGACCACAAGACCCTGGCCGTGGTGTCGATCGGCTCGAACGCCGTCACCTTCATCGATACGGCCACCAACACCGTCAAGCACACCACCTATGTCGGACGCTCGCCCCACGAGGCGTTCTTCACGCCGGACGGCAAGGAGGTCTGGGTCACGGTGCGGGGCGAAAACTACATCTCGGTGATCGACGCGCGGACCTATGCCGAGATCGCTCGGATCGTCACGCCCGCAGGCCCCGGCATGACGATCTTCTCGCCGGACGGCCGCTACGGTTATGTGTGCTCGTCGTTCAATCCCGAGACCGTGGTCATCGAGGTCGCCACCCGCGAGATCGTCGGCCGCGTCACCCAACCAAGCCCCTTCTGTCCCAACATCGCCGCGACGCCGGACGGCGCGCAGGTTTGGTTCACGCTGAAGGACCTCGGCAAGGCCGTAGCCTTCGACGCACGTCCGCCGTTCAACGTGCTAAAGACCTTGGACATCGGCCCGATCACCAACCACGTGAACTTCGTCCGCACCGCCAAGGGCCAGTTCGCCTACATCACCGTTGGGGGCAAGAACGAGGTGCAGGTGTTTCGAACCGACGACTTCACCCAGGTGGCGACCATCCCTGTCGGCAAGCTGCCGCACGGCCTGTGGCCTTCGGGGGATGGCGCACGGATCTATGTCGGGCTGGAGAACGCCGACGCGCTCGCCGTGATCGATACGGCGACCAACAAGGTCGTCGCCAACGTGCCGATCGGCCAGGCTCCTCAGGCGCTGAGCTACGTGCCCAACGCGGTTCGGGAAGGTCCTGGAACGCAGAACCTGCAGCTACTCGGCAAGGCCGGCGCCAGCGCGCATCTGGTGTTGAGTCCAACCGGCGGCGGCGAGGAACCCACAAGCGTGAGCCTGTTCGACCAGGGGCTGCTCCAGGTGCTACAGGCGTCGGTCACCGGCCTGACGCCCAAGCAAGCCTATGTCCTGGCCTTGGCGCGGCAAGCTGACGGCTCTGGCCCGCTCGAACCGCTGGCCAGCTTCATGACCAATCCGGCCGGCGCGGCGATCGTCAATGCGATCGGACCGATCCGGCAGAGGGTGCAGGCAGCGAGTACGACGGACAGGCGCTATCTGGTGATCGCGCCGGGAACCCCCGACCAGTTCGGCACGCCCGTTCAGGTTCAGGCCCGCTAGGGCGCGCCCCGGAGACCCGCCGTGGACGACATGATCCGCCTGATCGAACCCTCAATCCCGAGCCTGCGACGCTACGCGCGCGCGCTCGTCCGGGACGCCACCGAGGCTGACGACCTCGTGCAGGACTGCCTGGAACGGGCGATAGGCCGCTGGAGCCAGCGCAAAGAGGCCAGCGACGCGCGAAGTTGGCTCTTCTCGATCCTGCACAATCTGGCGATCAGCCGTTGGCGCCGTCTGGGCCGTCGCGGGCGAGAAGTGTCCTTGGACGAGGCCAACGAGGCGGATCTGGCCGAGCGCGCCACCCAGCAGGACAGCGTGAACCAGAGCGACATCCTCAGGTCCCTCGCGGCCTTGCCGCAGGAGTACCGCTCCGTGCTCCTGTTGGTCGGGGTCGAGGACCTTTCCTACGCCCAGGCCGCCAAGGTGCTGGACGTGCCGATCGGTACGGTGATGTCGCGGCTGTCGCGCGGTCGCGCGCGCCTTGCCCAGATCATGGCCAATGGTTCGGCCACCCAAGTTCAAACGCCCCATCTGCGGAGGATCAAATGAGCGCCCCGCGCCCCATCAGCGAAGACGACCTGCAGGCTTATGTCGATGAGGCTCTCTCCACGACGCGTCGCGAGGAGGTGGAGGCCTATCTCGACGCACACCCCGAAGAAGCCGAGAGGATCGGGGGCTTTGTCGCCGATCGCGCCGCCTTGCGCGCCGCCCTGGGCGCGATCGCCGAGGCGCCGATCCCGTCGGAGCTAGGCTTGCGCGCCTTGATCGAGACTCGTCGCACTCGCCAAGCCTACTGGCGGCCCGCGATCGCCGCGGCGGCCGTGCTGGTGATCGGCGGACTGGCCGGATGGACGGCCAGGGGCGTCGTCGCCCCGCCGATCAACGGGGTTGGCGCCCTGTCGCGCGAGGCGGCCGACAACTACCGGGTCTATGCTTCGGACGTTCATCGCCCCGTCGAGATCGGCCCCGCCCAAAAAGCCGAACTGGTGCGTTGGGTCTCCAACCGTGTCAGCAGCTCGGTCGAAGTGCCGGATCTCCAGGCGGCGGGTTATCGCTTCCTCGGCGGCCGCCTTGTCTCCACGCCGCACGGCCCAGCGGCCCTGTTCATCTATGACGACGCTCAAGGCCTCAGGCTGGCGGTCATGGTCCGCCCCATGCGGGTGGAGAAAAACACCGCCATGTCCGAACACGCGGAGGACGGGCTTAGCGGCGTCTCCTGGGCTACGGATGGGATCGGCTACAGCTTGGTGGGCCCGACACCCTCGGCGATGCTCCACCCCCTTGCCGACGATGTCCGACGCCAAGTCGAGCGCCATCTGTGACGCGGCGAGCTCGGACGAACATCCACAACTATCAGGTTACGATCGGCAAACCGTCAGTCGATCGCAGATGGGATATTCGATGAATCACAATGAGTTAGACGACGCCCACGCTTCACGTCGCGGCGTCCTCGCCACGGGTCTGAGCCAGATGGCGATTGACGCGAATAGCCCAGGGCTTCGCTGTCGTTGGTGAAATCGTCGCTCAGTGTGCTCACCTCCACCGCATCGCTGTCGTGGGTCGCGCTGGTGGTGACGATGGTGAAGGCGGGAATGGGAGCCTCTCGCAGGTGGCGCCCACCGAGCCCCGTTCGTTCAAGAACGGGCAACATTCTGCAAAAGCCGTCCAAGCGACCGGGCTGAGCCCGCCCTACCTATCCGCGCCATGTGTGGACCTCAAGATCAGACCGGAAAGCGGACGTGGCGTCGCCTTTCCGCGAAGACTGCCGCGCCTGAAACCGTTGATGCGGCTTGGCCACCGTCTGATCCTGACGGGAGGCCGGCGCCCGGCCGTCAGAGTCGGGGCGCCGGCCTCCCATCAGCTCAACAGCTTCACCTTGAGACGGGCCACATCGACAGGCGTCAGGCCAAGATCCTGCTCGACATAACGCTTCCAGCCGCCCTCGCGCGCTTCGATGGCCGCGAAGGCCGCGTCGAGATATCGCGCATCCACACCCATCAGGGCCTGGATCACGTCCGGCGGCAGGCGACGGAACATGGCGGCGGCGGGGTCTTCGGCGCCGGGCTTGGCAATCGGTCGATAATAGGCGTTCGACAGCAGGTAGTCCTGGGTCACCGTCTCGCGCGGGACGCCGACCAGGGTCAGGATCAGGGCGGCGGCCACTCCCGTGCGATCCTTGCCCGCCGAACAGTTGAAGACCACGGGCGCCCCGTCGTCGAGGATCTGCCGCACCAGATTGGCGTACTGCGGCGCGAAGGTGAACGGCACATCCTTGTAAAAGCCGGCCATCAGCGCCCGGGTTTCTTCAGCGGTCGCCGTTCCCTTGCTGAACAGAGCCATGAACGGAGCCATGTCCATGGGGTAGTCGGTCTGGTGGACCTTCACGCCCAGGCCCGCCGGCCAGTTGATCGGCTGCTGGGCGCGTTCGTCGGTCGAACGCAAATCCACATTGGACCGGATGCCCAGCGACTTGAGCTGCTCAAAGCCCTCCGGCGTGATGTGGCTCAACTCGGCGGAGCGATAGACCAGGCCTGATCGTAAGGTGCGGCCATCGATGGTGCGATAGCCGCCCAGGTCGCGGAAGTTCACGCCGCCGTCGATCAGCAGGACATGGCCGTTCTCGACCCTGGCGATTGCTGGCTTGGCCTGGGCCAGGACGGGCGTCGCGGCGGGGAAGGTCGCGGTGGCCAGAACGGCCGAGAACGCGAAGCCTAGCAGTAGCTTTTTCACCGAGGATCTCCGGGTCAGAAGTTGAAGCGCAGGCCGGCCATGAAGCGGCGGCCGATCTGTTCCACTTCCGAGGGATGGTTGGTGTCGCCCTCGTAAGCGATGTAGGTCTCGTCGGTCAGGTTGGAGGCGTCCGCGAACAGGGTCAGGTTCGTGGTCAGCGCGTAGCGCAGGGTCAGGTCGAGATTGCCGTAGGCCTTGCGGAATTCATCGCCGCCCGAGCCGAGGCCAAGCCCGCCCAGGGTATCGGCCCAGTCGTCCCGCCACTGATAGCTGAGGCGCGCTGACACACCGTACTTCTCATAGGAGATCGCGGTGTTGATCACGGTCTTCGAGGTGCCTGGGAACGGCGCGCCCTTGCGGGCGGGCGTATCGAACTGGCCGTCCAGCAGGGCCAGATTGCCGCTGACGCCCAGGCCATCGAACGGCGTCGGCAGATCGCGGAAGCTCTGCTGGTAGTTCAGCTCAACGCCATAGAGCTTGCCGTTGCTGCCGTTCAAGGTCGAGACGAAGTCATAGCCCGTGCGATCGACGCCGCCAGCGTCATAGGTGTCATCGGCCACCTTGGTGCGCGCGTCATAGAGCACGTTATCGACGTCACGATAGAACCCGCCAACCGAGAGCACGCTATCGCTGGACAGGTAGTATTCGAACGAGACGTCCGCGCCCCAGGTATATTCGGGTTTCAGGCGGGGGTTGCCGCCCGTGATCGTGCCCGGCGTGCTGGTGTCGTTGATCGAGGCGCCGGTGCGGATCGCGCCAAAGGAGGGCCGGGCGACGCCGCGCTGCACGGCGCCGCGCAGCACCATGTCGTCACCCAGGTCGAACTTGGCGTTCACGCTGGGGAAGATGTCGGTGTCGTCGTTCTCGACCACCAGCGGCGTCACGGTGGTTCCGGACTTGGTAAAGCCGGCGATCTTCTGCTTCATGTTTTCGACGCGGGCGCCGAACACCACCTGGCCGCCCTCGAAGCCCAGCTTGGCCATGCCGTAGCCGGCCGTCAGTTTTTCGCTGATGTCATAAAGGTCGGTGGGGGCGATCAGGGAGGACGGGTTGTAGCGCCCGGCCGCCGCCAGGGCCGCCAGCTTGGTCTCCAGATCGGTCCGCAGACGGCGATTGTCCAGGTAGTTCAGGGTCACCCCCAGCGGATAGCCGGTGTCCCAGGCCTTGCTGGTGACATAGTCGGCGGCCTTCAGGTCGGCTTGGCCTATGGCCGGCAGCAGCGCCGAGAGCAGCACGGTCGGCTGTCCCATCGTATTGCCGTCGATCTCGCGCTGGTCGTACTGATAGCCCGCCTTGAAGGTCCAGCGATCGCTCTGGCGGCTCAGGTCGCCCTTGGCAGTCCAGCTGTCGCCCTCGATCTTAGAGATGATCGGCAGGCCGATATTGAAGTCGAATGCGCCCTGGTCCAGCGTCGTCAGGGCCTCGCCCCGCGCATAGGTCCCGGCCGTCGGGCCATTGACGGTCTTGTAGAGGCTCACGATCGGGAAATTGGGATCATCCAGCCGATAGCTCAGCGACGGACGCAGCAGGCGGTTGAACTGCTGGTTCTGCAGCAGCAGCGGCAGATAGGTGTCGTTGTTCATCCTGGTGTTGTTCAGCCGCCAGCTGAACCGCCAGCCATCGTCAAAGCCGTGTTCGCCGCCCAGGGTGGTGAGGGCGTTCTTGGTGCGGTACTCGCCGAACTCGGCGGTCGAACGCACCGGGACGCCGACCAGATCGCCGCTCGTGGCGCCGCGCGTCCCCGACAGGGCGTTGCCCAGCTGGAAGGTGTAGTGGTTGCGCTCCTCGTCGTCGTTGAACTCCGAATAGACCCACTTGAGGAAGATCTCGTGGTCGTCCGCCGGCCGCCAGGCGAGGCCCAGCGAAGCGCCGTTGTTCTCGCGCTCAAGGCGATAGTTGCGGGCGTCGAACGACGAGATGATCCGGTTGGCGTCGTAGGCGAACTCGCGGTTGTCGGTGACCTGTTCGCGGCGATAGTGCGAAACGGCGGCCATGACGCCGAAGGTGTCGTCCGACCAGGCGCCGCGCAGCGAGCCCTGACGCTGCTCGCCGCCGCCCAGATCCATTTGACCCAGGCCCAGCTCGCCCTGCAGGTCCGTTCCGCGCCGATCAAACGGCGAATAGGTGCGCAGGTCGATCTGGGCGACAACCGCCTCGGCGGGCAGGTCCGGGGTCAGCGACTTGTTGACCGCCAGCGAGCGCAGGATGACGGCGGGCACGGCGTCAAAGCGGAAGGCGCGCCCGGCGCCGCCCTCGTCGACCCCAATCACCGGCACGCCGTCGAACGAGACGCTGGTCCAGCGGTTGGGCGCGCCGCGCACCTGGATGTAACGCTCCTGGCCCTGGTCGCGCTGGACCGCGACGGCCGGCAGGCGCGAAAGGGCCGCCGCCGAGTTCTGGTCGGGGAAGCGCCCGACGGTGTCCGAAGCGATCACATTGACCAGATTGTCGGCCAGACGCTGTTCGCGCAGCGCCGCCACCTGGGAGTCGCGCAGCGGCGCGAAGACGACCACTTCTCCGCTGACCACCGGGGCCTCCGGATCCTCGGTCGGGGCGGCGCCCTGAACCTGCGCGCGGGCCGCACCGGCCGACAGCGCCAGAAGGGACAGGCCGGCCAGGGTGGCGCGGCGCAGATCGTTTCGACGGCTCATGAACATGCTTTGCCCCAAAGCTTGAAAATCAAGACTGATGGGCGCAGCAATTAGAACGCTTGTGCTGCCAATTTTGAACACTTCTATGACCGTTCGATCACAGCCGCCCGATCACCGCCCCTTGGCCATCAGCGCCCGATCGCGCTACATCGAGGTCAGGACCATCGAACACGACCCACAGCTGACAAGGCGCGCGACACTCATGAATCGGCCCGGTGCTGACACTATTCCCGATGCAGCCGCCGACCGACTCGTTGCGGCGGCTGCGGGGATGTGGCGCACCCACGGCCGAGCGGAGATGAGCGCGCGCCAGGTCAGCCAGACCGCAAACGCCCAAGCCTCTCAGATCAACTACTACTTTGGCGGACTTGAACAGTTGTTATGTTCCAGCCAGGGTGTGGCCATCGCTGCGGCGCGCGCCTGGTGCGCGCGAACGCTCGCGGATTTCTCGGGCCTGAACCTGGCCGCCGATGACGCGGAGGCCGCCGGCCAAGTGATCGCTTCGGTGATCGACAGCTGGTGTCGCGACCAGACCGATCTGGCCTTCGCCTGGGCGGAATGCCAGATGCTGGCGCCCCGCCACCCCGACTACGCCCAGGCGGCGGCGCGGTGGCGCGAGGTCTGGAGCGCGTTCTGGAACGAGGCCTGCGAGCAACTTGGCCTTGGCCGCCACGCCGACCTGACCCTGGCCTTCTTCACGGGCGAAGCGTTCCTGCACCGCATCGTCTGGCGCGCCCCCTTTGATCGCGCCTGCCTCGCGGAGACCTGCGCCGGCTGGGCCAATCTGCTGATGCGCGGCGACTGTGGCGCCGGTCCGTTGCGGGACTTCGCGCGCACGGAAACCCGTCGCTTCGCCGCGCCGGTGCTCGTCGCCGGATCGGCCTCCGCGCGCCTTTCGGAAGCCGCCGCCGACCTGATCGGCAAGGCTGGTCCGGCGGCGGTGACCCACCGGGCCGTCGCCCAGACCGCCGGCCTGAACCTTGGCGCGGCGACCTATCACTTCCCCACCCGCGCCGCGTTGATGACCGCCGCTTGGGAACACATCTACCTGCGCCTTCTTCGGCCGCACCAAGCCACCGAGACCGGCCCGCTGGACCGCGAGACCTACATCGAGAGTCTCGTGACCTATGGCGGCGGCGAGGCCCAGAGGCCCGACGTGCTGGCGATGGAGGCCCTGCTGTCCCAGGCCGCGCGCGACGACGCCTTGGGCAACATGGGCGCCATGATCCGCTATAGCCGGGGCCAGAGCAGCCACCTCCGCCTCGCCCGACTTCCCCGCGCGCGGGGGGCCCTAACCCCGCAAGCGGCGGCGCTGTTCTCCACAGTGGCTCAGGGCCTGGGACGGGACCTGTCGACCGCACCGACGGAACAGCGCCCTTCGCTAGCGCGCCGGACCTTCTCGCGCCTATTGGACGCCGCCGGCGTCGACTGATCTCAACGGCGGCTTGGCGGGCGATAGCCAAGTTCGCCTGCCCCGCCGGACCGATGTCGTGAAACTGTCTTCGGGAGCTTCTAAGCAGACGGCCTAGTCCACCACCCGCCAGGCGAGTTGTGATCCGATGATGTGGCTCCGCGAGTTCGATCATTGGTTCGTCGATCAGATCCTGCCGTACGAGCGGCAATATCTGAAACTGGCGCGGCGGCTGACGGGCGATTTTGACGAGGCCGCCGATCTTGTCCATGACGCCTATGCCCGGGTATTCTCGCACGAGGGCGCTCGGCAGGTGGCCAATCCTCGCGCCTATGTGCTGCAGATCGTCCGCAACCTGGGCATCCAGAAAATTCGCCGGGCCCGCATCGTCTCCATCGAGGCCATCGCCGCCGTGGAGGACTTGCAACAAGCTGATCTGGCGGTTGACGCCTTCGGCCAGCTCTCCGATCGCGATGAATTGCGACGTCTGATCATTGCGATCCAGACGCTTCCGCCGCAGGCTCGTCGGGTCGTGATCATGCGACGTTTCGACGAGATGTCGCCCAAGGACGTAGCGGCGCGGCTTGGCATAAGCGTCTCTACTATGGAGAAGCATCTGGCCAAGGGCTTGAGCCTGTTGGCGGAAATGCTGGACGCTGCGGAAATGGCGGAGGAACCCGTCGCTGGAGAACGTGAGACCGGATGGAGCCGCAGGACCAAGTCGACCACAAGGCGATAAGGGACCAAGCCAGTCTCTGGCTGGCGCGCCTCGACTCCGGTTCAGCTGAACTTGAGGCCTTCGAACGCTGGCGCAACGCCGATCCGGCCCATGCGGCCGCCTTCGCCAAGGCTTCGCGGCTGTGGTCGAGGCTGGGCGAGACCGGGGTCTCTTTGGATGTCCCGGCAGCCGTCGCCCCCGCGCCGCCGTCCCGTCGCGCCTTCCTGCGCGCAGCGGGGGTGATCGGCGGGGCTTTCGTGATCGGCGCCGGCGCGATCTCAACCAGGACCTTCGCCAAATCCACCGCCAGCACGCGTCCGGGCGAGCGGCGGCGCGTAACCCTGGGCGAAGGCGTGACCGTCGATCTCAACACCGACAGCAAGGTGTCATGGCGCTGGATCAAGGGCGCGCCCTGCGTCTGGCTGGATCGCGGCGAGGCGGTCGTGACGGTGGCGACGGCCGCGCCCTGCGTTCTGAGGGGCGGCGATGTGACGGCCGATCTCGGCGCCGGCGAGTTCAACGCTCGCCTCCGAGGCGATTCCTTGAACTTGCTGGTGCTGAGCGGGACCGGGACACTGCGCCCATCGGAGGCTGGTCATGCACCCGCCGCCCGCTTCGAGCGTGGCCAAAGCGTTGTGGCCACCGCTTCGGACGCCATCGTGCAGAAGGCCTCGACGGAGGCGGTGGACGAGGTGTCGGCCTGGCGACGAGGCGAGATCGTCTTTCAGGGCGCGCCGCTGGGCGCGGTCATCGAGGACTATAATCGCTACCTGACCAAGAAGTTGGTTATCGCCGATCCAGAGCTGAGCAAGCTGCGCCTGGGCGGACGGTTCACCAATTCCGACCCCACCGATTTCCTGGAAACCCTGAAGGCGAGCTTCGGCGTGCAGGTGGTCGATGCGGGCGACAACACCATCGTTCTGACCCGCGCCGAATAAATTTCGGCGCTCGGCATAGAGCCCGGTCAAATCCCAAGCGTCTCTATGGCGCAGCCTGCCCATTCGGGGGTTGAGCGGCTGACCGGAGCGACCCAATGCCCTTCAAGCGTTCTTCGCGCGCCCGCCTGATGGCGGCGCTGCTGGCGACCACCTGCGCCGTTTCCGCGCCCGCCGCCTGGGCCCAAGCCGCCAGGACGGCGGCGGCCGAAACCACGTTCGACATTCCCGCCCAAGGCCTGGCCTCGGCGCTCAACGCCTTCTCACGCCAGGCCGGCGTACAGATCCTGTTTCCCTATGACGCGATCGAGGGCCGCAGCAGCAAGCCCTTGCAAGGGCGCTACACAACACGCAACGCCTTGAACCTGCTGCTGACGGGCGGACCACTGATCATCGACAGCGACAACGGCCGCACGATTGGCCTGGTGGTCGCGCGGCGTCAAGGTCAGGGCCAGATCTCGGGCTCGGTGCGCCAGATCGACGGCGAGGCCCCTCTCGCCGGTGTGCTGGTGCGCGTCGACACGACGGGCCAGACCGCCGTCACCGACTCCGAAGGCCGCTACCGTTTCGGCGCCCTGCCCGCCGGCGCCCACACCCTGACCTTTCAGTATCTGGGTCTGCCCGACCTCAACGAGAGCATCGAGATCGCGCCCGGCGAGAACCCGCAACGCGTGTCGACCATGGGCGCGGCGCAGGTTTCCGAACTCGTCGTCACCGGCCAGCGCGCCGCCCAGGCCCGCGCGCTCAGCCGTCAGCGCAACGCCGACAATCTCAGCAATATCGTCGCCGCCGACCAGGCCGGCCGCTTCCCCGACCTGAACGCCGCCGAGGCCCTGCGCCGCATGCCCGGCGTTTCGGTGCAACGCGAAGTGGTCGCCGGCGAGGGCCGCTATGTCTCGATCCGCGGCTTGGACAGCGGCCTCAACAACACACAGATCAACGGCATGAACGCCGCCCAACCCGAGAAGGAAAGCCGCCGGGTGCCGCTGGACATGATCCAGACCGCCGCCCTGTCGTCGATCACCGTCCACAAGACCCTGCTGCCCGACCAGGACGCCGACGGCATCGGCGGCGCCGTGGTGCTGGAAACGGCCACGGCCTTCGACTTCGCCAAGCCGGTGCTGGACCTGACGGTCAGCGGCTTCCATCATGACCTGGCGGGCAAGACCAGTCCGATGTTCCAGGGTACGGCGGCGCGCCGGTTTGGCGACCACGGCCAGTTCGGCGTCCTGGTGTCGGGCGGCTATTCCAAGCGCCAGACCAAGGGCTTCGTCTTCTACCAGGACGAGGACTATCTGAGCTTCGTCGAGGACGACCCGGTCAGCGGCGTCACGCCCCTGCAGTTTCACGTCGCCCAGTACGAGGACAAGCGCGAGAACATCTCGGCCAACCTGGCGCTGAACTGGGCCGTCTCGGACAATACCGAACTGACCTTCAAGGGCAGCTACAACCGGCTCTATGATCAGGAGCTCAGCCGCGAAATCTATTTCGAAGGCGGCACGGATGAGTACGACGACGGCAAGCTGATCCTCACCGAGCAGGGCAACGCCCAGATCTTCAATCAGTACGAAGAGACCGAGCTGACCCAGCAGTCCTATGTCCTGACAGGCAAGACCCGCAGCGGCGCCTTCACCTTCGACTACGGGCTTGGCCATTCGGCCGGCGTCCGCAACGAGCCGTTCGACAACGAAGTGGCCTTCAAGGTCGATCTCGACAGCAACCTGTTCGGCTATGACGTTAGCGGCAAGTTCCCCCAGCCCAACCTGACGGCCGCCGATCGGGCGCGCATCGCCGATCCGTCGCGGTACGAGCTTGGCTACAACGACATCGATATCGACGACCAGAAGAACGCTCGCACGGCGGCCCACTTCAACGTGACCTATGAGCCAGGCTCCAGCTGGCTGCGGTCGGTGAAGTTCGGGGCCAAGGCCGAACGCTCCAAGCGCCAACTGGTCGAGGGTAACGTCATGGAGCTGGAAGGCCCGCTGACGCTGCAACAGTTCGGCGTCGGACCGCTGGTGGATGTGTCCAAGACCGGCGCGCCCTATCCAGCCTTCCTGTCGCTCGACATCGCCCAGGTGAAGGCCTGGCGCACCTATTCGCAAAACCTGGTCGCCACCAACCCGGCGTTCGAGAACGCCTATGCCGAGGACGGCGTCGTTCCGCGCGATGAGGACAGCTATCAAAGCCGCGAGGACATCTTCGCCAGCTATCTGATGGCCAAGGGCGTGTGGGGGCGCTGGGAGGCGATCGGCGGCCTGCGGGTGGACCACACCCGCATCGCGTCCGACAACTGGGAAGCCGTCGAACTGGAGGGCCAGGACCCCACCTTCACGGCGGTGACCGGCAAGGCCAACTACACCAGCTGGCTGCCGCGCCTGCAGATCAACTACCGGGCCAGCGACGACCTGGTGGTGCGCGGCGCGATGTTCACCTCGATCGCCCGGCCCGAGCCGTTGTTCATTTCCGGCGCGACGACGATCGAGGAGGAGGACGGCGAAGTCGATGTCACCGTCGGCAATCCGGGCCTCAAGCCGGCCTACGCCTACAATTTCGACCTGGGCGTCGAGCGCTATTTCGGCTCGATCGGCATGGTCTCGGCGGGCGTCTACTACAAGCGCATCGACCGCTTCATCTTCAGCGGCGTGGCCGGCGAGACCGAGGCCGACCGCGCCCGGTTCGAGAACGATCCGCGCCTCGTGGGCAAGACCATCGATGACGTCACCACATACACCAACGGCAAGCGCGCCAGCGTCTATGGCCTGGAGCTGAACCTGGTGCGCCAGTTCAACGACCTGCCCGGCGCCTGGGGCGGCCTGGGCGTCTATGCCAACGCCACGATCCAGCGCAGCAAGGCCGACCCCGGCGTCGACGACATCGCCAAGGGCGACGTCTTCAACGCGCCGAGGCAGATCTACACGGCGGCGGCCACCTATCAGAAATACGGCTTGGAAGGCACGCTGGCCTACGGCTGGCGCGACCGACAGGCGGTGCGGTTCTCCAGCTACGGGACGCGGATCGTCGAAGAGGCCTATGGCTCGCTCGACGGCCAACTGCGCTACGCCGTCCATCCGAGGGCCAAGATTTTCGTCAACGCCGTCGATATCCTCAACGACGGCGACAAGGCCATCGTCGATGAGCGCTACGGCGCGGGATCGCGCTATCTGGAGGGCGCGACCTATAGCGGCCGCACCGTCACCCTTGGCCTCAATCTGAGCTTCTGAGGCCGAGATGACCTGGACCTGGCCGTCGCGCGTTCACAACGACAAGGGGCGCGCGGCGCCCGGCCGGGCGTGGGGCGCGGCGCCGATCTCGACCCTGATCGATCGGCGCCGCCTGCTGGCGGCCGGCGTCGCCGCCGGCCTCTCGCCGCCGCTGTCCCGCGCCGCGGCGACCGACCAACCCATCGGCTTTAAACCCTTGTCGCCCTCGATCGGTCCCGTCGAGGCGCTGCCCGAAGGGTTCAAGCGCACGGTCGTGCTGCGCTGGGGCGACCCTCTGTGGTCGGACGCGCCGGCCTTCGATCCTGCCGACCTCACCGCAGCAGGGCAGGAACGGCAGTTCGGCTACAACAATGACTTCACCGCCATCCTGCCGTTGCCGTCGGGCGATCCCAATGGCGGACTGCTGGTGGTCAATCACGAATATCCAACCCCGTTCCTGATGTTCCCCGCCGTCGCGCCGGCGGACGAGGCCAGGACGCTGACCGACGAGCAGCTGAGGGTTTGCATGGCCGCCTGTGGCTTGACCGTCGCCGAGGTGCGCCGCACCGGCGGCGTCTGGCGCGCCGTCGTGGACAGCCCCTACAATCGCCGCATCACGGCCACCACGCCGATCCGGATTTCCGGCCCCGCCGCCGGCCATCCCAAGCTGCGAACGGCCGCCGATCCAACGGGCCGGCTGGTGCTGGGCACGCACGACAACTGCAACGGCGGCGTCACGCCCTGGGGCACCGTGCTGTCGGGGGAGGAAGGCTCGGCGGAGTTCTTCGGCGGCGACTGGCGAGGCCATCCCGACCCGGCGCGCATGACGCGAGGCTACTTCACCGATCTGGAGCCGGACGGCCGCTACGGCTGGAGCCGGGTCGATAAACGCTTCGACCTTGGCCACGAGCCCAACGAGCCAAACCGCTTCGAATGGGTGGTCGAGATCGATCCGCTCGACCCGACCGCGCCACCGGTCAAACGCACGGCGCTCGGACGCTTCGCCCACGAAGGGGCCCACAGCGTGGTGGCGCCGGACGGCCGGGTGGTGGTCTATCTGGGCGACGATTGGGAATACGAATATTGCTACCGCTTCGTCAGCCGCGACGCCTTCGACCCGCATGATCGGGCCGCCAATCGCGACCTGCTCGACGAGGGTGTGCTGAGCGTCGCGCGGTTCGCCGAGAATGGAACGCTGGAGTGGGCGCCGCTGGTGTTTGGAACCGGCCCGCTAACGCCCGCCAACGGCTTCGCCAGTCAGGGTGACGTTCTGCTGGAAACCCGCCGCGCCGCCGATCTGCTGGGCGCCACGCCGATGGACTCGCCAGAAGGCTACCAGCCCAATCCGAAGACCGGACGGGTCTATATCGCGCTGACCGGCGTCGACGAGCGCGCCAAGCCCGCGAACGCCGCCAACCCGCGCCACGCCAATTCGGGGGGGCATATTTTGGAACTGGTTCCACCCGACGACGGGCGCGGCGCCGACCATGCCGCCGACCGCTTCGCCTGGAGCGTCTTGGCCCTGTGCGGTGATCCCGCCGTTCCCGGCTCGGGCGCGCGCTTCCATCCTGACGCCGGCCCCGAGGACTGGTTCGAGGCCCCCGACAATCTGAGCTTCGATGCGGCCGGCCGGATGTGGATCTGTACCGATGGTCCGGGCGCCCGACGACATGACGGCCTGTGGGTGATGCCGACCTCGGGTCCGCGCAGGGCCTGGCCGAGGCTTTTCTATTCGCCGCCCTCCGGCGCGGAATGCTGTAGTCCCGCCTTCACACGGGACGGCAGGGCGATGTTCCTTTCGGTCCAACATCCTGCCGAACGCTCGCCCTCGCTGAACGAAGCCACGACCCGCTGGCCCGATTTCATACCCGGCCAGCCGCCTCGCCCTTCTGTGATCGCTATCGAACGCGTGGACGGTCGAGTGCTGTTGTAGCGGCTCGGATCAACGACCCGCCATCGGTGAAGGCGGGCCCTGGTCGGTCCGCGCCAGAAGCGGACTCTCGAGCGGCTCCAGAAACAATACCCTCCATCAACCCGTCAGATGGCCCCAACATGGGCTTATGGGTTCGGTTTGAGGCGCCCCGAGCTTTGATCAGGAGTTCATCGCCGCGAAGACTTAACCCCGTTTTGGGATCGATTTCCGGCCAGTTGGCGAGAAATTCCTAAAGGTCGCTTTCTGCCGCCGCGCGCACCATTCAGTACCGCGCCTCCTGCCGCACCTCGCCGATGAGGCGATGATTCAAAGTGCGGGTCGGCCGCGTAAAGTGCGCCAATATCTCCTGGTCGTTGCGCCGCCGCGCGCCAGCATGGCCTTGATCAGCCCAACCTCCCAACGCTCGAGCGTTTGCCCTCTTGGTGCTCTCGCTATGCCAGTCTCCCCTTTCTCAAAGAGAAAGCCGCTCTGAGCTGAAGAAGACAACCTGTCTGCCGCCGGCGATTAGTCCGATGCGCCACAAGCTGCCGCAATGTCACCTCCAGAAGCTGGACATTCAGCGCTGGAGTAGCTGCAGAACAGAAAGTCACACGCTGGAGATGCGCACACGTCCAGCTAGTGCAATTCCGCTGCGGCCGGGATGTCGATCCCGCCACCCAGCGCGTGATAGAGCTTCGCTGCTTCGACGGCCTGCTCCTGGCGAAGCAGGATCAATGCCTGGTCGGCGGCATAAAGGCTTCGTTGTGCATCGAGCAGCTCCAGACGGCTGTCCAAGCCGCTTTTGAAGCGTAGCGACGACAGTCTTGCCCGCGTCCGCGCCGTCGCCACGACGGCTTCCTGGGCCTGGACCTGGCGGCCGAAGGTCTCACGCCCCGCCAGGCCGTCATTCACCTCGCGAAACGCCGTCTGGACGGCCTTCTCGTAGGCCGCCACGGCGCTCTCCCCACGCACCTTGGCCAGGTCGTATTGCCCCTTCAGGCGTCCGCCCTGGAAGATGGGCTGGGTGATCTGGGGCGTGAACGACCAGGTCCTGGTCCCGCCATTGAACAGCTGGCCTAGCCCGGGGGAGGCCAGACCCAAGGCGCCCGTCAGGCTGAGACGCGGGAAAAACGCGGCCCGCGCAGCCTGGACGTCGGCCTGGGCCGCCATCAGCCGCCTTTCGGCCTGAAGCAGATCGGGCCGGCGCTGCAGAAGATCCGAAGGCAGACCCGCCGGCAGCGCCGTCACGACCGGTCCGTCGGCCAGGGCCATCGGCGCGGGCAGGTTCGCTGCCGGCGGCCCGCCCACCGCCAGGGTCAGCGCATTGACCCCCAAGGCGAGGGCGCGTTCGGCCGCCGCCAGGTCGGCCTGAGCGCCTTGGACCTGGGCCTCGGCCTGGGCGATATCCAGGGCGCTGGCCTGCCCCGCGAACTTCAGCCGCCGGGTCAGGTGCAGCTGGGCATTCCAGTCGGCCAGGGTCGTCTGGACCAGCGCCAGGCGTTCGGCGCCGGCGCGCTCGGCCAGATAGGCCTCGGCGACGGTGGCGATCAGGGTGATGCGGGCCGCCCGCGCCCCCTCCTTCGCCGCCAGGTAGCTGTCCATGGCGCTCTTGGACTGGGCGCGCAGACGTCCGAACAGGTCCAGCTCAAACGCGGTCAGGGACAGGCCGGCGGCGGCCTGGTCGACGCTCCCCGCTGCGGCCGTCCGGGAGCGGGCGTTCTCGACGCCGGCCTGGACCTGAGGGAAGCGATCGGCGTTCTGCATGCCTAGCTGAGCACGGGCGGCCTGGGCGTCCAGCAGGGCCGAGCGCAGGTCGCGGCTCTGGACCAGCGCCTGCTCGACCAAGGCCTGAAGGCGAGGATCGCGCAGCACGGTCTTCCAGGCCAGGTCGGCGCCGTTGGCGCGGTCGGTCGCCCGGGCGTGATCGTGGCGCTCGGGAACGATGGTCCAGTCGGGCTCGCAGGTCGGCGACGAAGCGCAGGCGGAAACCGTCAGTCCCAGGGCCAGGGCGATGATCAGAGGGGGTCGGGTCATGCTCAAGCCTCCTGGCTCGACGCCGTGGCGCCGCGCGGGCCACGGATGCGATCGGCCAGCTTCTCCACGCCCGTCAGGACGAAGACGAAGAAGACCGGGACGAAGAAGATCGCCAGGAAGGTCGCGGCGATCATGCCGCCGAAGACGCCCGTGCCGATCGAGTGCTGGGTGGCCGCGCTGGCGCCCCGGGCGACAACCAGCGGCACGACGCCCAGGGTGAAGGCCAGCGACGTCATGATGATCGGGCGCAGGCGAAGGCGCGCGGCCGTGATCGTCGCCTCCAGCAGCCCCTGCCCCTGTTCGCGCAGCATCTTGGCGAACTCCACGATCAGGATAGCGTTCTTGGCCGACAGGCCGATGATGGTGATCAGTCCCACATTGAAGAACACGTCGTTGGGCAGGCCGCGCAGCATGGTCGCCGCCACCGCGCCGATCACGCCAAGGGGCACGGCCAGCATGACCGACAGCGGGATCGACCAACTCTCATAGAGGGCGGCCAGGACCAGGAAGACGACCAGCATCGACAATGCCAGCAGCATCGGCGCCTGGGCGCCGCTCTGGCGTTCCTCCATCGACTGGCCGGTCCAGGCCACCGAGAACCCCGGCGGCAGTTGGGCGGCCAGCCGCTCCATCTCGACCATGGCCACGCCGCTGGACACGCCCGGCGCGGCCGAGCCGGCGATCCGCACCGCCGGATAGCCATTGTAACGGACCATCTGCAGCGAGACCTGCGCCCATTGCGGCGTGACGAAGGTCGACAGCCGGACCATATCGCCCGCCCGGCCGCGGACATAGAGCCCCAGCACGTCGTCGATCTGCATCCGCGCCTTGGGGTCGGCCTGGACGATCACCTGTTGCAGGCGCCCCTCGTTGGGGAAGTCGTTGACGTAGGACGAGCCCATGGCGGCGCTCAGGGTGTTGTTGATCTCCTCGAACGAGACGCCCATCGCTTCGGCCTTCTGGCGATCGATCTTCAGATCGATGCTGGCGCCGTCGGGCAGGCCGTCGGCATAGACGCCAACCACCTTGGTGCTGGCGGCCGCCAGCTTCAGCAGCTTGGCCTGCGCGGCCGCCAGAGCGGCGGGTCCTTGGTTGCGGATGTCTTGCAGGCGCATGGCGAAGCCCGAGGTCGAGTCCAGGTCCTCCATGGTCGGCGGGTTCAGGGCCATGACGGTCCCGTCCTTGACGTTGGCCATCGCGCCGTTAGCGGCCTCCAGCTCCTGCTGGACGGTCGCGCCCTTTCGTTCTTTCCAGTCGACTAGGTTGGTGAAGGCCATGGCCGCGTTCTGGCCGGAACCGCTGAAGCCGAAGCCGATGATCGAGGTGTTGTCCAGGATGCCCGGGCGCGATTTCAGGTGCGCCTCGAAGCTATCCAGCACGGCCTGGGTCCGCTCGACCGTCGCGTCGGCCGGCAAGGTGACCATGGTCATGAAGCTGCCTTGGTCCTCGTCGGGCAGGAACGCGCCTGGCAGGCGCACGAACAGCACCGCCAGCAGGGCGAGCACGGCGGCGAAAACCGCCATCGTCCGTCCCGTGCGCCGCACCAGCTTTCCGACCCAGCCGGCATAGCCCTCGGTGAAGCGCTCGAAGCGGCGATTGAACCAGCCGAAGACGCCGCCCTTCTGATGGCGCCCCGGGTCGACGGGTTTCAGCAGGGTCGCGCACAGGGCTGGCGTCAGCGACAGGGCCAGCAGGGCCGAGAACAGGATCGACACCGCCATGGCCAGGCTGAACTGGCGATAGATGCCGCCGACCACCCCCGTCGCGAACGCCATCGGGATGAACACCGCCGCCAGCACCAGGGTTATGGCGATCACCGCGCCGGTGATCTCCTTCATCGCCTTCTGGGTCGCGGCCTTGGGCGAGAGCCCCTCGGTCGCCATGATCCGCTCGACGTTCTCGACCACGACGATGGCGTCGTCGACGATGATGCCGATCGCCAGCACCATGCCGAACATGGTCAGGACGTTGATCGAGAAGCCGGCGACCAGCATGACCGCCAGCGTGCCCAGAAGCGCGATCGGCGCGACGATGGCCGGGATCAGCGTGTAGCGAACGTTCTGTAGGAAGACGAACATCACCAGGAACACCAGCACCATGGCCTCGACCAGGGTGTGCAGCACCTTTTCAATCGACACCTTCACGAACGGCGCGGTGTCGTAGGCGACGATCGGCTTCACGCCCGACGGCAGGCTCGCCTGTAACTCGGCCAGGCGCTTGCGCACGCCGTCGGCGGTGGCCACGGCGTTGGCGCCGGGCGCCAGCTGGATCGCCGCCAGCGCGGCGGGTTTGCCGTTGAACAGCGACTTGGACGAATAGCTCTGCTGACCCAATTCGACGCGGGCGACATCGCCCAGCGTCAGGCGCGATCCGTCGGCATTGGCGCGCAGTGTGACGGCGGCGAATTCCTCGGCGCTCTGGAGCTGGCCCGAGGCGGTCAGGGGCACGGTGACCATCTGGCCCTTGATCGCGGGCTGATCGCCCAGGCGGCCCGGCGCGATCGGCGTGTTCTGGACGGCGATGGCCGCAGTGACCTCGGCCATGCTGACATTGAAGGCGCTCAGCTTCTGGGGATCGATCCAGACGCGCATGGCGCGCTCGGCCGAGAAGTTCTGCACGCGGCCGACGCCCGGCACGCGCTTGAGCTCCTCGACGAGGTTGCGGGCCATGACGTCGCCCAGCTCGGCCTCGTCGTGCGCGCCGCTATCCGACACCAGGCCGACGATCTGCAGGAAGCCGGCCGAAGAGGACTCGACGTCCACGCCCGCTTGGCGAACGGCCTGAGGCAGTCGCGGCTCGATCGCCTTTAGGCGGTTCTGCACGTCCACCTGCGCCATGTCGGTGCGCGTCCCCGAGCGGAAGGTGGCGGTGATGCTCGCCGATCCGGAGGTGTCGGCCGAGCTCTCGAAATAGAGCAGGTTCTTGACGCTGGAGAGCTCGCGCTCGATCGGCGCGATGACGCTGTCGGTCAGGGTCTGGGTGGTCGCGCCCGGATAGCTGGCCATGATCGAGACGCTGGGCGGCCCGACAGACGGAAAGCGGGCGATCGGCAGGCGTGGCAGGGCCAAGAGGCCGGCCAGGATGATGAAGAGCGCCAGGACCCAGGCAAAGACCGGGCGCTGGATGAAGAACTGGGGCATCGAAGATCCTCTTGATCAGCGCGCGGCGGCGGGGCGCGCCCAAGCCGTGGCCTTCACGGCCTGGCCGGGCATGACGCGGTCACGGCCTTCGACGACGACCGACTGACCTCGGGCGAGGCCGCTGGTGACCACGTACTGGCCATCGATAACGGAACCGACGGTGACCGGGCGGAGCGTGGCGACGCCGCGGGGGTCGATCACCAAGACCTGCGCCCGCCCGTCCGCGAAGGCGACCGCCTGTTGCGGCACGCGCGCCATGATCCGTTCGCCCCCCCGCGGCAGGCGTACGCGCACGAACAGCCCCGGCAGCAGCCTCTTGGCGGGATTGTCGACCAGCACCCGGACCCGGACATCGCCGGTGCCGGAGTCGACCAGCAGTTCAGAGAAGAGCACGCGTCCGCTCAAGCCCATCGGCGCGCCGTTGCCGCTCAGGATTTCGACCCGCGCCGGGCCGGCCGCCTGCAGGGCTTGCTGGCGCTCAACAGGCAGCCGGACATCGACATGCACCTGATCCAACTGTTGGACGACCGCCAGGGCCGTGGCGTCACCGGCGCTGACCAGCGCGCCCTCGGTGATCGCCGCCGCCCCGATGCGGCCGGCGATCGGCGCGCGGATGGTGGCGAAGTCCAGGTCAAGGCGCCGGTGAGCAAGCGCCGCCCGGGCGGCGGCGACATCGGCCTCGGCCTGCTGAAGCCCTGCCACGGCGTTGTCGTAGGTCTGGCGGCTGACGGCGTCGACGTCGATCAGTGGCTTCAGACGCTCGGCCTGGACCCGGGCCTGATCGCGGGTCGCCTCGGCGCGTTGCATGACGGCCCGGGCGCTGTCGGCGTCGGCGCGGAACGGCGCCGGGTTGATCTGGAACAGCGGCTGGCCAGCCCTCACCTCCCCGCCCTCGGTGAAAAGACGGCGCAGGACGATGCCGCCCACCTGCGGACGGATCTCGGCGGTGCGCACCGCCAGTACACGGCCCGGCAGGTCGTCGGTCAGACTCACCGGCCCCATGACCACCGGCGCGACGGCGACCTCGGGTCGTGATCCGACCTGATCGGCCTCCCCGACCTTACCGCCGCACGCCGACAGCGTGGCCGCGACGCCAGCTGCAACAAGGATCCGTAGGGACGACGACATTCGACTCTCCACTGCACGCGCGCCGGTCCAGACGCGAAGCAGCGGCTCTTCACACGCTCCCGCGGACGCGGGATCGCGATAGCGTGGAGGCGGCGTGTAGAAATGGAGCCACGATGGAGGCTGTGTGTAGGCGCCGTTCAAACGGGCGGCGGGCGGTTGGCTCGCGGCCAAAACCGCCTAAGCTCAACGGCATGAACGAGCTGGTTCTCATCGCCGAGGATGATCGCGACATCGCCGAGATTCTCGACGGCTATTTCAAACGCGAGGCCTTCCGCACGGTATGGGCCGCCGACGGCGTGACGGCGCTGGAACTGCACGCGGCGCTCAAGCCCGACGTCGTGATCCTTGACGTCACCATGCCTCGCCTCGACGGCTGGTCGGTGCTGCGGGAGCTGCGCTCGCGCGGCGCGACGCCGGTGATCATGGTGACGGCGCTAGATCAGGACCTCGACAAGATCCAGGCCCTGCGCTCCGGCGCCGACGACTATGTCATCAAGCCGTTCAATCCGGTCGAGGTGGTGGCGCGGACCCACGCGGTCCTGCGGCGGACGGCCGGTCGCGGCGACGACAAGATCCTGCGGGTCGGTCCGCTGGAGATCGATCCCCAGGACTACACGGTGACGATAACGGCCGCGGGCCTCAGGCGACCGCTCGACGTGACGCTGACGGAGTTCCGGCTACTGTCGTTCATGGCCCGCCAGCCCTCGCGGGTATTTACGCGCGCTGACCTGCTGGACGCCTGCCTGACCGGCGACAACGTGCTGGAGCGGACCATCGACAGCCACCTGAGCAAACTGCGCAAGAAGTTGGCGGACGCGGGTGCGGACGGCCTTGTGCAGGGCGTGCGCGGCGTCGGCTACAAGCTGATGACCAGCCGATGAGCAAGCCCACGGGTCTCCAGCGCAAGGTGATGCTCTATATGAGCCTGGTCGGACTGGGTGGCCTGGCCATCTCGGTGATTGGCTGGGTGGTGGTCTATGCCCTGTTCGTCACCGCCGACGCGCAGAAGCAGCAGCAAGACGGCGCCTTCCTGCCGATCGATTACGCGGCGATGGTCGTGTTCGGCGCCTGCAGCGTCGTGCTGGCGGCCGGGGCGGCGCGCAGCCTCAGCCGTCGTCTCGTCGCGCCGATCACCGCCGTGGCCGCCGCCGCGCGTCGCATCTCCGCAGGCGAACAGTCCGCCCGCGCCAACGTCGAAGCCAATACCCCAACCGAGTTGGTCAGTCTGGCCGACGATTTCAACGCCATGGCCGAACGGCTTCAACTGGCGGCCGACGACGAGCGGTTCTGGAACGCGGCCATCGCCCACGAGCTGCGAACCCCTGTCACCGTCCTGCGCGGCCGCCTTCAGGGGGCCATGGACGGCGTCTTCAGCCTGGACGACCGCCTGCTGTCGGCCCTCATGGCTCAGGTCGATGCCCTGGCCAAGCTGATCGAGGACCTGCGCGTTGTCAGCCTGGCCGAGAGCGGCCACCTGATGATCGAGCACGCGCCCCTTGACCTAGCTCAGGTGGTCGACACCGTTCGCCTGAGCATGGACGCGCCGCTCCGCGACGCCGGCTTTGCTCCCGAATGGATGACTTCCAGCACCATGGTCCGGGCCGATCAAGCCCGGCTGCACCAGGCGCTGCTGGCCCTCCTGGAGAACGCCCGGCGACACGCCTCGCGCGGGCTGCTCGTCTGCGAAGCCGCGACCGACGGCGACGTGGCAGTGCTGCGTGTCATAGACGTCGGGCCTGGTGTGGATCCCGAGTTGGCCACCAAGATCTTCGACCGCTTCCGACGCGCTTCGACCAACACGCTCGGTTCGGGGCTGGGCCTGGCCGTGGTCAAGGCGATCGCCGAAGCCCATGGCGGCGAAGCGCGTTGCCGGCCTGCGCCAAATGGCGGCTCCATCTTCGAGATCGCCCTGCCCTTGTTGGTTCCGCTCTCGCTCACGTCCCAGGGGTCATCCGGCGTCGCGGCGTAGAAAAGCCACGCCCCCTTTTTCCCTGACCCCGCCAACAACCTGATCGCACTGACGCTGGTCATCGACCATCCTGATGAAGAGGTCCGCATGGACGAACAGCCCAACGCCTGCGTCACGCTTCACGCCCTCACCGACGCCGAACGGGGGCGCTTCAAGGCTGATTTGCAGGCGACCTTCTCATCGGCCGCTGTCGACGCGTTCGGCGAAATTGGCGATCCCATTCCGTCTGACGACGACATCGCGCGGTCTCTCGACGCGCCTGGCGCGGTGGCCCTGGATATCCGCGCCGATGGAAGGTTGGTTGGCGGAGCGATCGTGGCCATTGATGAGGTGACAGGTCGCAACGGCCTCGATTTCCTGTTCGTCCTCGCGCGCGAGCACTCTCGCGGGATAGGGCAAAAGGCTTGGCAAGCCATCGAGCGGCGCTACCCCAAGACGCGCCTATGGGAGACCCGCACGCCATACTTCGAACGGCGGAATATCCACTTCTACGTGAACCGGTGCGGCTTCAAGATTGTGGAATTTTACAACACGCGACATCCCGATCCGCATGACCCTCATGACGAACCCGACGCCGAAGACGCGGGAATGTTCAGGCTCGAAAAAGCGATGTGAAGCGGCGCCAAGAGCCAATGTGGTGGCGTGGCAGCGCCAGTAGCAGAAGTTCGTACCTCTCCAGACTCCGGACCTTAAACACCGGCGCCATGGCGGCGCCGGCGCGCAAGTTCCAGAGCTCTTAGCCAGGTGGCCGCGCTAGCCGCGCCTGTTCACCATCAACGACGCGTGGTGGCCAACGAGCAATCCTTTACCTACCCTGCAACGCCGACGCTAAGTCCAAGGGAGCCGACCGTGCTTCGAACGTCGCTTTTTGTTGCGCTTGCTACTGCGTTGCTCCTCGGCGGCTGCGGAGCGAGGTCAGTGCCTGAGAAGGCGGAGTCCGTTCGGCCATCGACTCAGGCGCCGTCCCCTTCGCGGGCGTCTCCCGCACGCCCCGTGGGCAGGACAGATCGCGTCTGGCAAGCGCCGCCGGGGCTCCAGCAAACCCCGATCTGGCCCGGGACAGCTCCGGATATGGATGGCTGGAATCACCAGCCTGAAAGCGTCTTGGTCGCGGAGACACCGGAGGCGGTCGGCGGCCGCTACTCCGAGGCCGTGTTCAATATCGCTTCGCCGACCATGACCGTGTTCCCGCCCAAAGGCGTCAGCACTGGTGCGGCCGTGATCGTCTTCCCTGGCGGCGGCTTTCGGGCGGTCGTCCTCACCGTCGGGGGCACCGAAATCTGCGATTGGCTGACGGCAAAGGGGATCACCTGCATCCTGTCGAAATATCGAGTCCCAGGCACCAATCACTATTGGAGTGAGGAATGCCGGTGCGCGGTCACGCCCGACATCCCGCGGGCCCTCCAGGATGCGCAGAGGACGATCCGACTCGTCCGATCGAGGGCGAGCGAGCTGAAGATCGATCCTGACAAGATCGGAGTGATTGGATTTTCGGCCGGCGGCTATCTGGTCGCGCAGGTCAGCAACATCTTCGAGCCGGCTTATGCGCCCGTCGACGCCATCGATGCGATCAGCAGTCGCCCGAACTTTGCAGTCGCGGTGTATCCTGGCCACCTGTGCCGCTCGGGCGATACGCTCGATCCGGGTCTCCGGGTCACCAGCCGGGCTCCGCCGACCTTCATCGCTCAAGCTTGGAACGACCCCGTAGATCCGGTCTGCAACAGTCTCATCTACGCCAAGGCTCTGGACAGGGCGAAGGTCTCTACAGAACTCCACCTGTTCGCCACGGGCGAACACAACTTCGGCCTTCGGCATCCGGATGAGCCGGTGGGCGCCTGGCCGGCACTGGTCGAGAAATGGTTCGTGGGGCTCGGCATCTTGCCTTCTCCGCGCTGACGACCACCGGTAAGGCAAGAAGTGTCGCGCGGGCAGGCAGGCCGTTGCGGACTGCGTCTGCTCGACGCGGTCCGGGCAGCGCCATTAGCTGCCGTTGGCGCGCCTCCAGGAACGCAACGTTTAGCATCGTCGTCACGGCAGCTGGGCTGCCAGCCCCGATTTCTAGGATGTCAGTGACAGAACTAAGTTGCGACCAATTCGGCAATCTTGGCCGCGACATCCGCCATCGACGCATCGGCAGTGTTCAACCCAGCTCGAGGGGCCAGCAGGAGGCTGACCTTCTCAAGCTCCTCATAGGTGGTACCGTGAACAATCGGGATGAACCGCTCACGTCGAAGGAGAGCTGAAAGTTCTTTGTCTGCGATGCCTTCCGCCGGGAGGCGGCGTAACATAGCCGGGGTCACCAAAACGATGCCGACGCGTGAATTCACTAAGCCCTTGTCGATCGCGCGCAGCGTTGCGGTTCATCCTCAGCAATAGCCCTATTAGGAATACGGCTTAGCGCGGACCGATCTTAAGCGCCCCTCCCGTACGCACCGGGGCCGTGATGGGAACCTCAAAAATGAGGCCGGCGCGGCTTATACCCGGCGGTGGCTGAGGGAAAGGCTGTGCGGCGCGGATGGAAGCCAGACACGCTCTATCAAACACAGGGCGCCCGCTTGAACGGCCGAGGCGCACGGAGAGAAGCGCCCCGGACTCATCGAGACTAAACTGAACCCAGGCCGTGCCTGAGCTGAGGGGCGCGGACGGGGCGTGGGCCGCCAGATGGGCCCAGACGCGTTGTCCATAGTCGGAGTGCAAATCATCTTCAGGCTTGCTGATCATTGTCTGCAAGGGAACCATCGTCCGCCCTACCGTAGGCTGCTGGGAACGCGGCTCCAGCGAAGTTAACTCGCCAACCGGCTCGGGCTTGGCGCCGGTGGAGAGCGCGGATGCTTTGGTCTGCGCAATTTCCGCCGGAGCCTCCAGAGGGTGACGTGAGCCTGGCAGGATGATCGGCGGCGGCGACTGCGGATTTTGGCGCGGCGGCGCCTCGACCAGACTGACGGTCATCGCAGGCTCCGGCGCAAACGCCGGAGCCTGTTTGTGCAAAGCCAGCCCCCAGATCGGAAGGGCGTGAATAGCGACCGCCACGGCAGCCGCCACAACCTGATCAAACCGAATGCGCCGCCGCTTCATGTTCAGAACGTGTAGGTGAGGCCCAGATTGATCGACCGCCCCGGTCCTGGCAGCGGATGGATCGGCGGGACAGAGCCGCTGGCTTTGAAGTCGCCGAACGACACCCCGCCCAGCGGCAGATCGTAGGCGGTGTCGAACAGGTTCTCCGCCGCCAGATTGATGCGGACCCGCTCACCTTTCCAGCTGGAGCGCAGGCTAAACAGGGCATAGGCGGCCGTCTTCGGCTCGTGGCGCAGGGCGTCGACCGAATTCTTGTCGCCGACCAGCTCCACCTCGGCCTGGTTGGTCCAGCGACCCTTTGTTTGCTCCAGACCCAGGCGCATGGTCAGCGGCGTCATATGATAGAGATTGTTTCCGCTGTCTCGGTTCTCGCCCTCAACCCAGGACAGGACGCCCTTCAAGGTCCCTTGGCCCAGCCCGGCGGTTTCCCAAACCTGAGCGTAGCCGCTGGCGTCGAAGCCGTGCAGGCGGGCGTCCACATTGGCGAAGCGCAGTTGAACAAAGCCCTTGGTCAGGTCGGCCAATTTTTCTGCGTCGATAAAATCATCGACCCGGGAATGGTAGGCGCTCAATGTCAGGCCGCGCTTCCCATCCAGGCTGGCGTATTTCAGTGTGGCCGCCAGATTGTGCGCGACTTCGGGCGACAGATCCGGATCGCCGACATAGGCGTTGGCGTCGCCGGCGAAGGAGGTCATTGAGCTCGACATCGACCCCACGCCCCAGGCGTAACGTTCATAGAGTGTGGGCGAGCGGGTCTTGCGGGCGTAGCCGAACTCGACTCTCGTCGTGGTGTTCGCTCGCCAAACCGCCTTGGCGGTGATGTCCACATTGTCGTCGGCGCGGCCCCTGTCGCGGACGTTGAAGGCGCGCGCGGCCATGGCGTCAGGCATGTTCATCATACCGGTCCAAGCATAGGGCTGAACCATACCTGCGTCAGTCTCGACATGCTCGATCCGCGCGCCGAGCAAGGTCGTCCACGCCGCCGAGGGCTTGGCCTCCCATTCCGCCCACAGCCCGGTTCTCTCCCGGCGACCATTATTGATATTCCAGTAGGTTTGCGGCCCCATCATCATGCT
Organism: uncultured Caulobacter sp.; assembly: GCA_964427205.1. Classification (GTDB taxonomy): domain Bacteria; phylum Pseudomonadota; class Alphaproteobacteria; order Caulobacterales; family Caulobacteraceae; genus Caulobacter. The sequence continues at coordinate 88,486 of CAYRTE010000002.1, read as the reverse complement.
GCCCGCCACAGGCGGCCACCAATCGTCGATGTCGGCGCGGTGGGCCTCGACCCCGGCGCGTATGGCCCCGCCATCCTTCTGCGGCACGCTCACCGCCAGCGAGGCCCTAAGATCCCGCCCCTGGGTGTTCATCGGCATCCCGCCTGTTGCGGAGCCGCCCTTGTCAGCCAGGAAGTTCATCTCGTGATCCACCGAGCGCCACGACGCCTTGGCTGTTACCTCGCCCCAGCCGTGGGTCCCTTCGTAACGCAGATCAGCGAAGGTGCTGTCATTTTCCGTCAGGTCCATGCGTTGGGTGGGAAAGCCCTGATAGGGTGAAAAGTGCTTGCCGGCGCGCAGGCTGACCACGCCATGGTTGGTCAGCAGCGCCAGGGTCAGCGCCTGGTCGTAGGCTTCGAAGAGGGTTGAGCGCACCCGTCGGCCATCGCCCGTCCGATAGTTCTCGGCGCGGTTCCAGGCTGCCTCATAGCCGAGGCTGAACCGCTCTCCCGCGGCGGAGACCTCAAGGGTGGCCCCGACCCCATCAGCGACACTGCGATAGCTTGCCCCGACCTCACCGGTCACACGCAAGCCCTCCCCGGGAGCGGCGAAGGTCGCAGGCCTGGTGGTCACAGCGATCACCCCGGCGATATTGTCTCCGCCAGCGCTGACTGGCGACAACGTCGGTAGAATTGAAATGGCCTCCACCCGTCCAGGCAGAACATAGGAGCCTGGCGGATTCATGTTGTTGGGGCAGAAGGTGGTGATCTCGACGCCATCCACGGTGACCAGAACCCGACTGTCGGCCAGTCCCCGCATCACCGGGAGGCTGGAGATGCCGCCATTGGCATAGATGGCCATACCCGGCTCACCTGCGACCAGCGACATGGTATCGGCCGAACCTGTCGCGCGGCGCGCAAGGATCTCGCCGGTCACCTGGATCTGACTGGGGGAACCGGCCGAACTGACGGCCTCCGGCGCAATATTAGCCTCAACAGGGGGCAGCGCCGTGGTGGTCTGAGCCTGAGCGAGAAGCGGGGCAGCGAGGGCGGCGAAACAGACGCCAGCCATAAGGACGGCCATGCGGCCGTTGTGCGAACGAGACATCGGTGAACCTTTGATCTGATGTGCAGGCGCGCGACCGCTATCTGCGGCGCGCTTGAGAAAGGCCGTAAAGATCAGATCTGCGAGGGTGGTCCGGTGGACGGCGGCGGCGGCGCAGCGAGCCCGCGGCCTGGCGTTATATGCGGTGCAACAGGAATGGATCGCCGCGCCCAGCGCCAGTCCACCATGACAGCGAGTATGGGAGCTTCGGCCGCAACGCCGGCGTTGAAGACCGAGAAGGCGCAAGAGAGGTCGCTCTTCTGATCGTCTGGATGCTCGACCGGAGCGTCTGAGGGGAGTTGGGCGCTATAGCCCGCCGCTTCAAAATTTATGGTCCGGGCGCCCTGCGATGTGCAGAGCACGATCGGAAATGAGCCAGCTTGCGGGCTCGCGGCCACCATGTAGCCCTGCGGGATGAGCACGCGCAGAGCGATTGCCACGCAGGCCAGCAGCACCGCGAAGGCTGGCGCCCTATCTCCCCTCATGCCCGAGCCCGTCATTGCACCGCTGACTAGCATTTTAGCCCCGAAAGTCCACAGTGCGGCCGCTGCCGGGCGCAATTGTCCCACCTGGCTACAGATCTTAAACAGGCACATGGCGGCCTCTGGGCGGTAGGGGTTCTCTACCCAACAGGTTTTGCCGACAAGGCGCTGGCGTTCAGAAGCTCATCACCGTGACGCCAGGCGCAACGATCGACGCCCCCATCGCGTCCGGCGCCGCCGGCGTGACGCCCTCAACCAGTATCGAGGCGTTGGAGCCTTTGCTGGGTAGGTAGAGCGCGCAGACCTGGACCCTGACGCCGCGCTCGCCCATCAGCATTTTCATCATGGCCTGCGGGCTGGCCCCGCGCGGCGGTTGACCCGCCGTCGCGGCTTCGGGCGCCGCAGCCAGGGCGATATCGCCGGCGGGGCCGCACAGAAGGATTTCCGCTTTGGCGCCCGCGACGACGGCGTTCAAGGTCAGGATCATGGCCATCAGTTGGGTCTGCGGCTCTGGGGCGGTCAATATGGTGATCAGCCGGTTGGGCTGTTGCGCCTGAGCTGGCGCGGCGAAGGCGAAGGCGAGGATCGCTGGAACGATCAGCGGGCGAAAGCGCATGGCAAGCTCCGGGTTTAGCTGAGGGCCATCATGGCCGGCGAGCCACGAGATCGATGAGTGCGGATCGGCCATGATGGCCGGCGCCTTCCGACACGTCGCTGTCGTGGCTTTCAAGATGCAGGATATCGAAGTCGGCGAACGCATCGCGCAGCAAGGCTTCAGTATAGAGGTTCTCGATCTGCGCTGGGCCACCCGTGCCATGGGTCAGCTGCTCGGGCCGATAACCTTGCAAGAGGATCAAGCCTCCCGACCGCACCGCCGCCTTCATGTTCGCGAACAGCCGCTGGCGCGCATCCGGCGGCGCGAACTGAATGAAGATGGCGACGATCACATCATAGGCGCCTCGCGGCCAGGCCCACTGATCCAGGTCAGCGAGTTGGGCGTCAAGGGACACACCGCGGCGGGCGGCCAGGGCGAGCGCTTTGTGGACAGCGCGAGGGGCGATGTCGGTGGTCGTGACGGTCAGCCCCATTTGCGCGAGCCACACACCGTTGCGGCCCTCACCATCGGCGACCGCCAGGGCGCTCATGCCGGCCTTCAGCAGATCAACTTGCCCGGCGAGAAAGACGTTGGGAGCCTCGCCAAACAAATAGTCTTCGCGGTCGTAGCGGCTATCCCAAAACTGGCGAGCGGAGGCGGTTTCCAAGGCTTTTCCTTTCGTCGCGGCAGTGAACCTGCCGCCGCTCTACATCTCGCCAGCTATGGCCTTTTGGCGGGCGCGACTGCCGAAGCGATGATCGCGGTCTGGTCACGCGCCACGGCATGGCCCATCACACGCCCGACATCGCCGCCGAACACAGGACCCATAAGCGCCGCGTTCAAAGCTGCGACACGCGTGCCCTTCGCTGTTTCATAGACAGCAATCGTGCAAGGCATCATCACGGCCATGCGACGGTCGCTGTCGGCATCGAGGATCTCGCCCGCATGACGGGCGTGACAGAGTTCCACCAAGCGAATTGTCGGCAGATCAGGACCGCCGTTTGACTGGACGCTGTTGTCCAGCTTGCGGACGCCCGACACGACCCAGCCGCGTGCCCTGGCTTCAGCTGAAAGCTGCGTCACGGTGTCGTCCACCGACCTTGGACTAGCGGTTTCTGTAAACATGAGGTGCGGGAGAGACAGGGCCAAGCCGCCGGCCCCTACGATCATTCCTGCGAGTATGGCGGCGACGAGCTTGAGCATGCATTTATCCTGGGCAGAGTGGGCGGCGTGGGGCCTAGCGCCGAAGCATCCTTGCGAAGAACCCACCGCCGGACTCACCGGCGTGACCTTCACAGCGCTCTGCCTTTGGCACGCCGCGCAGCACTTCTTCGACGTGGCGACCGCAACCGACCCAACCCATCTTGCCGCATTTCCCGCAACGAACCGCTCGGCACATGGCAATCACTCCTGTTAGTTATATATTTCATATATGCGCATATTAGATATCGTCAATATAACCGAACCGGCGGCTCCGCGCTTGTGGCTAGCGGTTAAATCCCGATGCCTTGACCGGCTTAAGCTCCGCTGAACCCGATGTGATGCAGCAGATCGATGTCTGATGGGTCGGTCGCGCCGAGGCCGGACGTCGCGGCCCACGACGCCTCTGGGCCGGCCTGTTTCTGGAGTAGCCTCCCGGACAGAACGGCGTGCACCCGGCAACGCTCCGTCGGCACGGGTGTCCATTCGCGCGCCCTCAGCCAGCCGCGCAGCGCCAATTGCAGACTATGGCGCGCTTCCAGAAATACGACGTTCAGATCCCCTCTCCCGGTAGGTGGGCTACGCGCCTTTTTCGAAGCCGCCGGTGAAAATATTCCCTTCGGAAAAGCACCGCCCACACTCGTTCTCCCCGTGAGCGGGCATCGGAGGCGGCAATGAAGGAACGGGGGGATTAGATCGATGGAGCTCTCCTCATACGGCGGCCTGATCGCTTCGTACGCGCTCAGCGTCGTCGGCGCAGAGTACCGGTCGGATCATCAGCGCAAGTGAGACCACCCTGCCCTAAACAGCGAGGCTTTGGTCTCACGCGCACGATAGCGTTGGATGTATCGCCGCAAACCGAGTGGGTAGCGGACGCATTGAACGATAGGGCCAGACTGGGCCACAGCCCATGTTGCCAAAGGCCTCCCAAATACAAAAAACGAAACGACAAAGGGATGTCCGCCGATGGCGTATTTGCCGTCTTCTGCCCCCCGAATCCTGAGATTCGAGCCCCCCCGGAGGCGCTGGCGCCAGAACATCAAGAGAACCACTGTGCGCTGATTATGCGCTCGGAGCTTTTGGACAGAGCCGGAAAAGCCGGGAAAACTGTAGAAAATCAACGCACGCCGCATTGAGCGGCAATTGCGCCTCAGATTCGGCGAAAATCGCTCTAAGTCTTTGAAAAGATTATGGTGCGGGCGGTCGGGGTCGAACCGACACTCCTTTCGGAACCGGATTTTGAGTCCGGCGCGTCTACCAGTTTCACCACGCCCGCAGACTTCGCTCATCGCGAAGGGCCGTCTCTCTAGCAGGCGTCGGACACGAATTCCAGTGGCGAGGCCGCAGGTCTAGGGTCGTCGCGCACAGGAGATTCTCGCCATGCCGCGCCCCGGCCCCCACAACCTGATCACGGACGTTCCAGGCCTCACCGTTGGATGCGCCCAGGACGAGGCCGTTCGCACCGGCGTCACGGTGATTCTCTGTCCTGAAGGCTGGAACGCGGCCGTCGACGTACGCGGCGGCGGCCCCGGAGTGCGCGAGACCGACACCCTGTCGCCCGAGAACAGCTTCAGCCGGGCGCACGCCATCTGCCTGTCCGGCGGGTCGGTCTTCGGTCTTGGGGCAGCCGATGGGGTGGCCAGCGCTCTTTCGGTCCGAGATATTGGAGTTCACCTTGCTCCCGGCTCGCTCGCCATCCCCATCGTTCCCGGCGCGGTATTGCACGATCTCGCCAACGGCGGCGACAAGGGCTGGGGACTGGACCCGCCCTATCGCGCCCTCGGGATGGCCGCAGTAGCCGCCGCCGGCCTGACCTTCGCGCTTGGCGCCGTCGGCGCGGGACGCGGCGCGAAGGCGGGTCTCATCAAGGGCGGCCTGGGCTCGGCGTCGATCGACCTGGGCGGCGGCCTGATCGTCGGCGCCCTGGTCGCGGCCAACCCCATCGGTTCGGTGTTCATGCCTGACGGCGAGACCTTCTGGGCCTGGCCTTTCGAGATCGACGGCGAATACGGCGGACATGTCCCGAAAAGCCGGGTTTCGGCCACCGAGCCCCTCCCCGACGAGTCGAAGCTCGGCGCGGCGGGCCGTTTGCGCGCGGGCGCCAACACAACCCTGGCCGTCATCGCCGTCACGGCCGACCTTTCGACCGCCGAGGCCAAACGCGTGGCGATGATGGCGCATGACGGAATGGGCCGCGCGGTGCGGCCGGCCCACACCGCCTTTGACGGCGATGTGGTCTTCGCCCTGGCCTCAGGCGCAGTGGCCCTGGGGTCTGATCCAGCGACCCGCCCTGTTGAGGTCTCGCGCCTGGGGTCAGCGGCGGCCGACTGCCTGGCCCGCGCGATCGCCCGCGCGGTCTACGAGGCCCGGAATTTCAGGGAATCATAGTCTCGCCGCCCGCCAACTGCGTCGCGGTGACTTCAAGGCGTCCCAGCAACCGCTTCAGCGTCACCACCTCGCTGGGCGCCAGGCCCGACAGCAGCGCCGCCTCATAGGCAAGAGCCATGGGTGCGATCTCGGCGAACAGGCGTCGACCGGCGGCGGTCAATTCCAGCCGATGGGAGCGGCGGTCGGCCCGAACCGTGGTGCGGTTCACCAGCCTGCGCTCAACAAGATCCTGGGCGGCGCGACTGACGCGCACCTTGTCCATGGCGGTGCGGGTCACGGCGGCGTGCGGGGTCAGCCCCCCCTCCGCCAGCACCGACATCAGCCGCCATTGCGGGATGGTCAGGCCGAACCGGTCTTCATAGGCGCGCGCGATCAGCCGGCTGACCGCTGCGGCGGCGGTCACCAATCGATAAGGGACATAGTCGGCGAGACTCAACGCCTCTTCAGGCGTTTCGTGCGTCGCTGTCGTCAAGGGAGAGACCGTGGCGGTCATGACCCGTTCCTTCCGTCCTCCCGGGCGTGGCCGCCATTGGGGAGACGACCTTTCGCCAATCCTTGCATCGTCACATCACCCAGTCGGAGACCGGTTCGTTCCGCGCTGGGTCGATGTGGCCCCTTGCGCCCTATCGCCTCAATCGTCCAGCCCCGACTTCGACAGAAACCTCAAATTTCGCGCGACGGTTGTGCAGGCGGAGCGCTCCGCGCCCGCCACATGGGCGCCGGGGAAATTCTAGTGGCGTGAAGACGCTTTCAGCTTGAGCGCCTTCAGGTCGGGAAAGGGCGCGGTGCTGATCAGCACGGCCTGGCAGCGCTCCAGTTCGCGGACACAGTCGCCCCGGCTCCAGAAATCCGAAAACTCGATCACAGCCATTCGGACTTGTTTGGAAAAGTCCTTGTGATCCAGGACCTTGACCTCCGGAGGTTGATCATGGTGGTCATCGGCGGGTTTGGCGGGGTTGGCGATGACAACGGTCTGACCGCCGATGCGAGGCCCAAGGATCGTTACGTTGGGCGCCGCGGCCTCAACCACCGCCACCACGCAACGGTCGCACTGGCAGCTAGGGTCGTGGCCGCCGTGACCGCCACCGTGAGCACTGTGGCCGCCCGCGCCATGTCCGCCGTGACCACCATGCTCACCGTGGCCGTGGCCGCCGCCGTGGCCATGCGCATCCTTGCCGCCCTTGTCCTTTTCCTCGACCGGCTCGCCCTTGAGGGCTTCGGCCAGCCCCTTCATTGCCTTGGCGCAGGGGCCACCGAACTGGATGACAGGACCGATCCGCCGTTGAACTTCCTCGACCAGTTCCTGGGTCTTCGACACCAGTTCGCCAGACGGCGCGCTGCTGGCGGCGACGCATTTGGCCTTGATGGCTTCGTGGATGGTCTTGGCGACGTCGCGATAGCGCTCGCTATTGTCCTTGCGACCCAAAAGACGGCCTGCGGCAAAGGCCAGCGCGGCAATCACCAGGGCCGCCAGGATCAGACCGATCAACAGGGTCGGATCGAAGATCGGGATGGGCTGATCGACCGGAAACTCTGACTGGTACACCAACCCCTCCCCACACTGCCGCCGCGCCATGATGGCGCGAGCTATGGTTAACGCAACCCGAGACCACTTGCACGGCGAAGGTTGTCACCCTCTGCGGGAAATCACGCCCCTGGCTCTCGCACCCTGATCGTATCGCGACGGACCGCCATAGACAGCGACTTCACAAAGGATGTCGCCCCCCTCGTCAGCGGCCCACAGATAATTTCTCTCGACCTCGACGTCGCGACCGCCTGGCGAGATGCCGTCGAACGTGTCGCCCCAGGGAATCACCTTGGACAGGTCGCGCCAGGTCAGGGTCATGCCGCGCGACAGCTCATCGGCCGCCATGGCTTCAAGATCGGGATCGCTCATCGACAGGCGTGCTTCTTGTTTCAAGTTACCGGGAACGATGGTGAGCTCTGGGCGTCGCCTCGACAACGGCCGAAGCGCAGGATAGGTCGCGAACGAACGCAGGAGATGATCATGGGCATTCCCAAGGGCAAGCGCGACTTTCGCGACGAAGACCGGCTCGATCCCCGCGAACGCCACCAGCTCGAATACTGGATGAAGCGCTGGGGTGTGACCAAGGATCAACTGATCGCGGCGCACCGCTCGGCCGGCAATTCTATCAAGGATATCGCCACCGAGCTTGGGAAGAAGCGCTAGCGCTTGTCCCGTTGGAAGGCTTTCGCCTCCGCCGCTAGGGATGAGGTCGTGTGTTCAGTCTCTTCCGGCTCGGGGAAGAACGGCAGGCTGCCAGCCACACCGCGCAGGGCCAGCCACAGCGGATGGCTGAAATGGCCCAAAATCCGCAGCGGCCGACGCTTGTCGTCGGTGACGTCCCAGCCTTCCATTTCGAACTGGTCGGCCTGCTCGCGCGCCGACTTGATATCGATACCGTCCCAGCCATCGGGATCGGGGATGACGGCGGCTTCGTCGGCCGTCAGGCCGAAGGTGTCGCGCGCCAGTTGATCGATTTCGGGAAACTCACGCCGCGCCTCCGGATCGGCGAAGGCCGGCTTCATCAGCGCCCGGTGCTCCAGGTCGGCGAAGCCGGGCAGATCGATCAGGCGGCGCAGGGTCACGATCAGGACTCGGCGATGTCGCGGAAGTAGGGAACGACCTCGCCCTGCAGCTTGATCGTCATCGGATTGCCCTTGCGATCCATCGTCTTGCCCGCGGTCACGCGCACCCAGCCCTCGCTGACGCAGTATTCGTCGACATTGGTCTTCTCGACCCCCTTGAAGCGGATACCCACGCCGCGCTCCAGAAGCTCGGCATTGTAGAAGGGGCTGCCGGGATTGGTAGCCAGGCGGTCGGGAGGAGTGTCGCTCATCGGATCGGCTTTCGAATTTTTCGTGGGCATGAGCCCTTGGACGGGGGTGATAGCCACCCGCAGTCGGAAATCCAAGCGCCGCGACGTCGCGTCCCCTCCCCTGCGGCCTAGTTGGTCTCTTCTTTGACGGGATCGGCGGCCGAGACGACGCCGTCCTTGTTGCTGTCGTGAGTCATGAACATGCCCCAGCCGGTGTAGGCAAACTCGGCCGGGGTGATCGCGCCGCTCTTGTCGCTGTCGAGCACGCCGAAGCGCACATCGGCCTGACGCATCTGGCGCACGCGCTCCTCTTCCTTCTTCTCGGGCGTCTGAGCCGAGGCGGCGAGGTTCTTGTCGAGGCGCGCCTTGAACTCGCCGACATATTCCTGGCGCGACATCGCGCCGTTCCTGTCGGCGTCGGTGCGCTCGAACTGGATCTGGCGGGTGGCGACGAACTCTTCCTTGCTGACGACGCCGTCGCCGTTCTGGTCCTGCTCCTTGATGAAGGTGTCGCGGGCGTGGGAGGCGGCCATGGCGCCGGTGGCGACAGTGGAGGCGGCCAGGATGGCGGCGGCGAGAATCGAACGGGTCTTCATGATCGGATATCCTTGAAAGATCAGCGCAGGGATTCGAAGGTCAGGGCGTAGGTGTGGCTCTGGCCGGCCTGGCCGCCGGCTGTCGGCGCCACGCGGTAGCGCGCCTGGATCTGGTAGACGCCCGAACGCTCGACCTTGACAGCGAAGCGGCCCCTGGCGTCGCTCTTCAGCGCCTTGGGCGGCGTCTTCACGTCGGCGTAGCGATCGTCGCCGGCATGCAGAGTGATGTCCTGGCTGGCGACCGGTTTGCCGTCGAACAGCACCTCGAACACGGCGTCCTGACCGGTGAAGATACTGCTGGGATGGGTGACGGCGACGAATTCCAGACCCTTGCCGATAGCCGCGACGGCCGCGCCACTGGGGGCGCCCTTGGTCACGTAGACATCGGCTGTGGTGATGCTGGTCATATCGATGACCTGGGCGCCGGTCGGCGCGGCGGCGGGGTCCTCCAGAAACACCCACTCGCCCTTGATCAGCGCGGCCTTGGCCGTGCGGCCAAGGCGCTGGCCGGTGGTGATACGATAGGTGCCCGCCGTCTCGGTGGGAACCTCCACCAAGGCCAGTTCGCGGAGATAGGTCGGGGTCAGAGGCGCCCGCCTGCCGTCGGGACCGACCACCGCATAGGCGTCGGACTTCATCACCACTTCGGGACTGAAGAAGGCCTCGGTAAACGCGCCCTGCACGGTCACGACCTTGCGGTCGGACACATCGAAGGCGCTGGGCAGCATGTAAGGCGAATGGGCCTGGGCGGCGGCGCCCAGCAGAAGACCAGCGAGGGTCACGCCGGCGACCAGCGCCGTGCGGGTGGATCGATGCATGCGGGTTCTCCGGAGACGGCTGGAAGCGTTGGTGCCGCGTATTTATTGCGAATGAATCTGAGAATCAATTGCATTTAACTTGACCACTCCCGGACGGGGGCCTAGCTCGGCGATCCTCATCTGCGATCAATTCGCATCTAGTCGCTCAACACGGGGGTTCCATGTCTAGGACCAAGCTCGCCTGCCTCGCCGCCGCCTCGACCGCCGCTCTGCTGGCCGCCTGCCCGGCTTTCGCGGCCGATGCGGCGCCCATTGTCGAGAATGAGGTCGACAAGGTCACGGTCACGGCCACGCGCTCGGAAAAGGCGCTGGATGACGCGCCCGTCACCGTCAGCGTCATCTCGTCGACCGAGATCGAGGACGGCCTGGTCAAGGACATCAAGGACCTGATCCGCTTCGAGCCCGGCGTCTCGGTGCGCAACGCCCCTGCCCGCTTCTCCGCCGCGGGGTCCTCGACGGGCCGCGATGGCAACGCCGGCTTCAATATTCGCGGCCTGGAGGGCAACCGCGTCCTGATCGCCGTCGATGGCGTGCGCGTGCCCGACGGCTTCGCCTTCGGCGCCCAGTCGACGGGGCGCGGCGACTATGTCGATCTGGACATCCTGCAGTCGGTCGAGATCGTGCGCGGCCCCTCCTCGGCGCTCTATGGCAGCGATGGCCTGGCTGGCGCGGTCAGCTTCATCACCAAGGATCCATCGGACATCATCGCCAAGGACCGGAGCTTCGCGGTTCGCGCCAAGACCTCTTACGCCTCGGCCGACGAGAGCTGGAGTAAAAGCCTGAGCGTCGCGGGAAAGACCGGCAATTGGGAAGCCTTGTTCGCCTACACCCGCCGCGACGGCGAAGGTCAGGAAACGGCCGGCACGAACAATTCGGCCAATACCGATCGCACCACAGCCAATCCCGAGGACAATCGATCCAACGCGGGCCTGGCCAAGTTGATCTACACGCCCAATGACCAGCACAGGTTCCGCCTGTCGCTGGATCACCTGGATCACCAGGTCGACTGGTTGGTGCTCAGCGCCATAGCCAAGCCGCCCCTGGCCTCGACCAGCGTTGTTGGCTTGACGGCCTTCGACAAGGTGCGCCGCGACCGCCTGAGCCTGGACCACAACTTCACGGGCGGCGATGGCCTGGTCCGCTCGGCTCACACCACGCTCTACTACCAGAACAGCCAGACCCGTCAGTTCTCGGCCGAGGATCGCAACACCGCCGTCGATCGCACACGCGACGCCACCTTCGACAATGAGGTCTTCGGCGCTGCGCTGGAGCTACGCAGCCAGATGAAAATGGGTGGTGTGGAGCACGCCATCGTCTGGGGCGGCGACGCCTCCAGGACCCGCCAAGAAGGCGTGCGCGGCGGGACCGTGCCGCCAGCGGGCGAGGTCTTCCCGTCCCGCGCCTTCCCGACCACCGACTACACCCTGGCCGGCCTGTTCGTGCAGGACGAATTCGCGGTCGGCCCGGTGACCTTCTTCCCGGCCGTGCGCTACGACCACTACAAGCTGGATCCCAAGGCAGACGCCCTGTTCACGGCCACTACGCCTGTCGGCCAGAGCGACTCCAAGGTCAGCCCCAAGCTGGGCGTGGTTTGGAAGGCGACTGAGCTGGTCACCGTCTTCGCCAACGCCGCCGCCGGCTTCAGGGCCCCCTCGCCGTCCCAGGTCAATACCGGCTTCGCCAATCTGGTCTCAAACTACAAATCGGTTTCCAACCCCGACCTTAAGCCCGAGACGAGCCGCACGTTCGAGGCGGGCTTTCGCCTAAGCAATGATTGGTTCCGGGCCTCGGTCACCAGCTTCACTGGCGAGTATGACGACTTCATCGAGCAGGTTCAGGTCGGTGGCAACTTCACCGCGGCCAATCCCGCTCTCTATCAGTTCGTGAATCTGTCGGGCGTGAAGATCAGTGGCGCGGAACTGACCACGACGGTGGATCTGGGCGCCGGCTTCACGGCGCGGGCCGCGGCTTCCTATGCCCGAGGCGCTTCGCGGACCAATGGTCTCAATACGCCCCTGACCTCGATCGATCCGGTCAAACTCGTGGGTGGTCTGGACTATCGCGCGCCATCGGGTGTTTTCGGTGGCCAGCTGAGCGCGGTCCATTCCGAGCGGAAGGACGCGGGGCGTTCGGGCCTGAGCTGCACAACCACCGGCGTGGCGACGCCCTCGCCCTACTACTGCTTCACCCCGCCGTCGTTCACCGTGCTCGACGTCACCGGCTGGTGGAACGTCACCGACGCGATCACCCTTCGCGCTGGCGTCTTCAACCTGACCGACAAGACCTATTGGTGGTGGAGCGACGCGCGCGGGCTCGCCGCCAACTCGACCGTCACCGAGGGCTACAGCCAGCCCGGCCGAAACTTCAGTGTCGCTCTGGCGGTGAAGTTCTAGCCAGAATGACAGGCGGCGCGGCCTGGAGACCGCGTCGCCGATCATCGCTGGGGACAACGGCCTCGGCCCCTGCTAGCAACAGGCGTCACATAGCTGGAGCTCGCATGCTGCGTCGCCTGTACGACTGGGTCATGGGATTGGCCGCCTCGCGCCACGCCTCGAAGAGCCTTTTCGCCATCTCGTTCGCCGAGAGTTCCTTCTTTCCCATTCCGCCGGATGTGATGCTGGCCCCCATGGTGCTGGCGCGGCCGGATCAGGCCTGGCGCTACGCGGCGATCTGCACCGCGGCCTCGGTGCTGGGCGGGATCCTGGGCTATGCGATCGGCTTCTTCCTGCAGGATTTTGGCATCTGGATGATGGCCGTTACCGGCCATGCCGGCGGTCTGGCCGAGTTCCAGTGCTGGTACGGCAAGTACGGCGTCTGGGTGATCCTGGCCAAGGGCCTGACCCCCATCCCCTATAAGCTGGTGACCATTGCTTCGGGCCTGGCCGCTTTCAGCTTTCCCATGTTCATCATCGCCTCGGTTCTGACGCGCGGCGCGCGGTTCTTCCTGGTCGCCTGGGTAGTGAAGAAATTCGGCCCCGCCCTGCTGCCGGTCATCGAACGCCGCCTGGCCTTGTTTGCCGGCGGCCTGTTCCTGCTTCTTGTTATCGGCCTGACGGCGAGCCATTTCCTGGGCGGCGAAAGCGGAGGCGCCTGCGCGGTATGACCAGCGATATCAAGGATCCCAAGGCGACCAACACCGGGCCAGCGCCCATCGAAGCGCCAGCGTTGGCGCCAGTGCGCGGCTTGGCGTCGATGGAAGCCGCCATCCCGGCCAAGGCTTCGTTCGTCGATCTCGCCATGGAGTGGTGGCCGGTCGTCGCCTTTCTGGCCAGCGCCGCCATGCTGGCCGCGGCTCACGCCTTCGAGACGTTCGGCAAGCTGTATCCCTGCACCCTCTGCCTGAAGCAACGTGAGGTGTTCTGGGTGGCGGGAACCGTGGCCCTGATGGCCCTTGGCGCTCGCTACAGTCCTTGGGCCGCACGGCTGCGACGGCCATTCGACCTGCTGCTGGGCGCGATCTTCCTGTATGGGGCGGGCTTGGCGGCCTATCACGCGGGGGTCGAGTGGAAGTGGTGGCCGGGTCCGACCACCTGCACGGGGGGAGCCTCAGCGGCGGCGGGCGATCTGGTTGCCATGTTGAAGGGCGACAAGATCAAGCCCCCGGCCTGCGACAAGGCCGCCTGGATTTTCCTGGGCATCTCGATGGCCGGCTGGAACGCCTTGATCTCGCTGGGCCTCGCCATCGCGGCGCTGACGGCGGGCCTGCGCAAGACCGAGGCAGCCCGATGAGCGGCCCCGCGCCTCGCCGCCCTGGAGCCGGCGCCGCCCGGACGCGCCTGGCTGAAATCCTGCGCGTCGATCAAGCCGGCGAACTGGCCGCCGTGAACATCTATCGCGGTCAGGCGGCGGTGATGCGCGCCAGCCCCGGCCGAGAGCGCCTGGCTAGTCAGCTGCAAGAGATGGAGGGCCACGAACAGGTCCACCTGAACCGCTTTGATCAACTGCTGACAGAACATGGCGTGCGCCCCACCCTGATGTCGCCACTCTGGCGCGCGGCGGCGTTCGCGCTGGGCGCCGGCACCGCCCTGCTCGGCGAGAAGGCCGCCCACGCCTGCACCGAAGCGGTCGAGACCGTTATCGAGAAACACTATGCCGGCCAGATCGAGGAGCTTGTCGACCGCGATCCAGAATTGGCCGCCGAGCTCTCGCAGTTTCGCGACGACGAACTGGCCCATCGCGACCTCGCCATCGAGGAGGGCGCCCATGAAGCCCTCGCCTACCCCCTGCTGACCGCTGTGATCCAGGCTGGGTGTCGGGCCGCGATCAAGATCAGCGAGAAGATCTGATCTGTCTGGCGTTCGCGACGCCCCCGCCTAACCCTGGCGGCAAGGCGCCGACAGCCGTCCGAGAATGAGAATTCATCCGCGGTTGACGATGTTCGTTCACTGAATGGGGGTGAGGCCGTGGCTATGAAAACGGTCTCACCGAGAGCCCATCCATGCTGACGCCAAACCATGTCGTGATCGCCGCCCGCGCCGTGCTGGTGATTGGCGCCGCGACCGCCGCGACCTTGATGCTGGGACCATTTCAGGGAGCGGAGGCGGTCTTCGGCCTGACGGACAAGAGCGCTCACGCCATCGCCTTCGGCGGCCTGACCGCCGTGTCCTTCGCTGCATTCCCGCGCATGCGTCGCTCGGATCTGGCTCGAGCCGCACTGATCCTGGGGGGAGCCGCTGAAGTCGCCCAGATGTTTGGCGGTCGCAGCGCCAGCCTGGCCGACTGGGCCGCCGACGCCGCCGGTATCGGGACGGTCTATGGGTCCAGCCTGATCGAGAGCGCACGGAAGATGGCGCGTGACCATGGCGCCCTGCCATTCTCGACCATCACAGCGATGGATCGCCGCAGAGCGCGCAAAACGGGCAAGGCCGTGATGCCGCCCATCGTGGCAAGCGAGGGCGAACCACCAGCCCGCTTCGCTGATCGCGCGACACGACGGTTCCCTCGCCGGGAATCCGTCTAGATCAGGTCGCCGCGGCCAGCGCTTCCAGCCCTTCCGGTGTGATCTTCCAGCCCACGCGATCACGCTGTGCGTAGCCCAGGTCGGTCAGGGCGCGAGCGTCACTGATATTGATCCAGTCGACATCCTCTCCCGCCTGCTTGCGAGCGAGATTTTTCAACGCCAGCATCTGGCCTTCGGACAAAGCCATCTATTGAGCGTCCAGCGCCGGTTCGACCGTCGCGTCCTCGGGACGAGCGGCCTCGCACAGCTTGCGCAATTGCTTGAGCATGGAAGGGCCGCTGATCTGGCTGGGCGCGTCGGAGAAGCCCTCGATCTTCAGCTGGCGCCGGATGTCGGAGATGGTCGAATATTCGCCAGACCGCGCCAGCTGGAAGGCGCGTTCGAGAGTGGTGGGTCTATTGGTCATAAGTTACCGTACAGGAGACGGCCCCCGACCGCGAGGTGTTGTTCTTTTGGCCAAGCAGGAACAAGCGTGGCCAGGAAACGTTGGTCAGCTCTCATCAGAGGACATGACCATGACTGACACCAAGCAGAGACAAGACGACTCCGCTCCCGGCGTGCTTGGCGACTGGTCCCAGGCCCAGGACCTCGGCCAAACCGGTCACCCGGAGGATCGCGTCAGCGAAAGCGACGTCAAAGAAGCCTTCCAGAAGGAAGACACGCCCACCAGCCGACAGGTCGAGCCCATGCCGGAAGGCGAAAAGCACGACCAACTGGCCGAGCATGTCGACGAAGCCGAGGACCGCCAGGAAGCCCTTCTGGACGAGGGCCTGGAAGAAAGCTTCCCGGCCAGTGACCCCGTCAGCGTCAAGCGCATCACCTGACGCCTCGGGCTGCTTTCCGGAGCCTCACGCCTCCAGTTCGATATCCCAGTAGAGATAGTCGAGCCAGCTGGCGTGCAGGTGTCCGGGGGGGAAGCGTCGACCGCGATCCTGCAGTTCGTGCATGCTGGGCCGGCGCGCCGTGTGGAATGGGTGCATGCCCGCTTCGCGCGGCGTCCGTCCGCCCTTGCGCAGATTGCAGGGCGCGCAGGCCGTGATGATATTCTCCCAGGTCGTGCGCCCCCCGCGGGAGCGAGGGATGACGTGGTCGAACGTCAGATCGTCGGGCGAAGAGCAATATTGGCACGTAAACGCGTCGCGCAGGAACAGGTTGAAACGCGTAAAGGCCGGCGGCCGGTCTTGCGGGACGTATTGCTTCAGCGAGACGACGCTGGGCAGTTTCATCTCGAAAGACGGCGAATGCACAATGTGATCATAGGTCGATACGACCTCGACACGCTCAAGGAACACCGCCTTGATCACCTCCTGCCATGGCCAGAGGGACAGCGGATAATAGCTGAGGGGCCGATAGTCGGCATTCAGCACCAGCGCCGGCATGCCGGACGGCGGTCGGGAGAGAACCTGCATCAGGATCTCCCTCTGGAGCCACAAAGGCTCCTGTGAAGCGGATACGCGATCGGACTGAAGACGGGCCTCCTTCCTACGCATTCAAAGGGAATCGCCATTCATTCCCGAACGCATCCAAAGGATGATCCAACTCCGCGACGGAACCAAGACATCTGTCAGCAAGCGATCAGAATGGTGGAATTTCACCCTTTTTGACCGCGCCATAGCACCGCCAGAGCAAATGGGCCGCGACCGCCCGATAGGGTTTCCAGGCCTCGGCCCGGGCATAGGCCTGCTTCTCGTTGGGCCGGATCTCGGCGCGGTCCGCCCAGCGCATGGCTTCCTGCAGCGCGACATCGCCGCCGGGGAAAACGTCCAGCCGTCCCTCGCAGAACATCAGATAGGTCTCGGCCGTCCAGCTGCCGATGCCCTTGACCGCCATCAGGGCCGCAGAGGCTTGCTCATCAGACATGTGCCGCAGGGCGTTCAGATCGCAGAGACCCGAGACATGCGCTTCCGCAATAGCGCGGGCGTAGCGAACCTTGGGCCGCGACAGGCCCAGGCCCTGCAGATCGACATCTTCAAGCACCAGCACGGCCGCGGGCGACACCTCCCCTAGCCCGACCTCCACCCGGTTCCAGATGGCCGCGGCCGAGGCCAGCGACACCTGCTGATAGACGATCAATTTCAGAAGGCCGGCGAAACCCGGCTCGGCGGTTCGCCAGGGGAATACGGGCGTTACCGCCTCGATCATCGCAAGCGCGGGATCGATGGAAGCGAGATGGGCGCGAGCGTCCCGGATCTGCTCGGCGGTCGGTGAAAGGTCTGCGGTCACCGCACGACCAGACCATCGGCGCGCGGCGGCGGCAACCCGATCCTTGCGCTAGGCGATAGAGACGATCTCGACCTCGCCGCCGGCGACCATGGCCGTGTCGCCGATGGTCTTGCCAAGCAGAGCCCTGGCCAGGGGCGAAACATAGGAAACCGACCCGTCGGCCGGATCAGCCTCGTCCTCGCCGACAATGCGGAACGTCTGACGACGACCGTCCTCGCGGTCAAAGGTGACGGCCTGGCCGAAGTGCACGACGTCGGCGGGGCCCGTAGGTTCGGTCAGCTGGGCGCTGGCCCTTCGCGCGGCGTAGTAGCGCAGATCGCGGGTGGCCCGAGCCATGGCCGTACGGTCCTCGGCGACGCCGCCGGTGGCCTGGGCGGCGCTATAGGCCGCGCGCGCCTCGGCAAGCCAAGCCTCAAGTTGAGCAAGGCCCCTGGCGGTCACCAGATTTGGATTGGGGGAGATAGGCCGATCAAGCAGGTCGGCGGCAAACGCCTCGCTGTCGCCTTCCTTGGTGAAGGCGACGCTCATTGGCGGATGATCTGGGTTGAAATCGACATAAGCTGGAAATCCGAAGGCCGGCGGGATGTTCCCGGCGCGGGCCAAAGGTCCCAGGCGCGTCGGCCTCTTGTGCTAGCCCCCGGCGCGACGTGTTTCAAGCGCGGGCGCCAGGTGCGCTGACAACGAACGCGACGGCGGGACGGCCTTTGCGGAACCTGCCCCGCCGTTCGCGGACAAAGCGGTCTTACAGAACGACGCCCGCGACGGCGCCAGCCACGGCCAGGGCGAGCACAAGGAAATAGCCACCGGCCAGACGGTCGAAGGCGGTTTCAAAAGCGCTGAGAGAGCGGAACATGATGCAAAACCCTCTTGATCGTTGAGCTCAGCCGGTTGCCGGTCAGAGCCTTGTCCAATCTGGACGATGCTTAGATACCATCGATCTAAACGACGTCAAGATAATCTTTACATCGTTTGGATGAAATTTTAAAAAGGAGCCGCTAGAGTGAGGCCGATGACCAGCGCAGCTACCGAATCCCGCCCTTATCACCACGGCGACCTCAGCCGGGCGCTGGTCGACGCCGCGTGCCGTATTCTCGAAAAGGACGGCCCCGCAGCGCTGTCCCTGCGCGCCGTGGCGCGTGAGGCTGGCGTCAGCCCCGCCGCGCCCTATCACCACTTCAAGGACAAGGGCGAACTGCTGGAAGCCGTCGCACACGAGGGTTGGCTCGCGCTGGACGCCGCTCTGACCGAGGCCCGCGCCTCGGCCGCGGATGCTCGCGAACGGATGACCGGCATCGGCGTGACCTATGTGCAGTTCGCGCGCAACAATCCCGCCCTCTACCGTCTGATGTACGACTGCTCGCGCGACAAGGACGCCCTGCCCGAGCGGATGAAGGAGGAAGGCGCCTACTGCCAGGTGCGCGACACTATCTCCGAGCAGTCCGGCGGCGGGGTCACCGACATCGATCTGGAACTGGCCACCATCGCCGCCTGGTGCGCCGGCCATGGACTGGCCGAGATGATCAGCTTCAAGCAGTTCGCCCCGCTCAAGGAACTGCTGGGTGGCGAAGACGCCTTCCTGCGGGCCGTCTTCGAACACCTGGGCATGTTCGCGAAGTTCGATCGGGGCTGACCCCTTGGGCTTCACCACCCGGTTCGCGCCGTCACCGACGGGTTACCTGCATCGCGGCCACGCCTTTTCCGCCCTGACGGCTTTCGAGGCGGCGCGGGCCGCCAACGGCCGATTCATCCTGCGCATCGAGGACATCGACACCACGCGCAGCCGGCCCGAATACGAAGTGGCGATCCTGGAGGACCTGGCCTGGCTGGGCCTGACGTGGGACCAACCCGTCCGTCGCCAATCCGAGCATCTGACTGACTACCATGCCGCCATCGAGTCCCTGCGCGAGCGCGGCCTCGTCTATCGCTGCTTCCGGACGCGCAAGGAGCTGGATATCGGCCGCGCGCCTCACCAGCCGCAGACGCCATTCACGGGCGGCCCCATGCCCTCCGCCGAGGAAGCTGAACGGCTGGCGCGCGGCGAGGCGTTCGCCTGGCGGCTGTCCGTGGCGGCGGCCAGGAAGGCGCTTGGCGGCTTCGAGGCCTTGACGTTCGTCGAGGAAGGCTTCGGGCCAGATGGCGAGACAGGCCTGATCACCGCTCGACCTGAAACCGTCGGCGACATCGTGATGGCGCGCAAGGACGTCGGCGTCGCCTACCATCTGGCCGTCGTTCTCGACGACGCCCTGCAAGGCGTCACCCACGTCATCCGGGGCGAGGACCTGTTCGAGGCGGCGCACATCCAGCGCCTGTTGCAGGCGCTGCTGGGTCTACCGACCCCGATCTACCGCCATCACCGCCTGCTCGTCGGTCCTGACGGCAAGCGCTACGCCAAGCGTGACAAGGTCCAGACCCTGCGCGAACTCCGGGCGGCTGGCGTCACGCCAGCGACCTTGCGCGCGGAGATGGACGTCTAGCGGACCCAGTAGCGGTAGGCGTAGGCGGCTCCAAACCCATCCCGCTCATAGAGCGCGATAGCCGGCGCATTGTCCGCCTCGACCTGCAGATAGGCGCGACCGGCGCCCATCTGGGCCGCCTCAGCCAGGAGCGCGCCGAACACCCGTCGTGCAAGTCCTTTGCGGCGATGCTCGGGCGACGTGCGCATGCCAAACACCCCGACCCACTCGCCCTCTATGGCGCAAGCGCCCAGAGCCGCAGGTCGCCCATCGAAAACCAGGCGCGCGAAACGCGCCGGAGCCGGGATGCGGGCCAGGGTTTCCAGCCGCTCCCGCGCGTCCTCGAGATTGCCGCTCGCCGACGCCGTGAACACCGCCTCGAAGCTGCGGTCCGGCGCGGCGGAAAGGATCACGTCCGGATCGGGCCGTCCCAAGGTCGGGCCGATCATCACCAAGGTCTGCTTGCAGTCGGCATAGCCTCGTCGCGAAAGGCGTTGCGGCAAGTCATCCGGCGTTGTCGCCCCGTCGGTCAGCTTGAAGCGCGACGGCAAGCCTCGCGTCTCGAACCAGGCTTCCGCCGCGTCGATCGCAGCCTCGATCTCGCGGTCTGGCTCACCCAGGGGCCAGCACGAATTGGTTCGCATCGACCAACCCTCGGCGGCGTTCAACCGCCAGCCGCCCAACGCCGACCGCTCGCGCGCCGGCCAGGCTCGATCGGCGATCGGCTCGAGAACGGTGGGGTCGACCTCCAACCGCCTAGCGCTCGGCCAGCAGCGCCTCGACCAGACCTCGCGCCTCGGGACTGGACCAGTCGGCATCGCCCGACAGGCGAGCGCGCTCACGACCCTGCTTGTCGTAGACCACCGTGGTCGGATAGCCGGCCGCGCGCGGCTCCATCTCGAACGACATCTTGTAGGACGGGTCGCGATAGAGCTTGAGCGGCGCATTGGCGGCCATCTCGGCCTGGGCCAGGTTGAGATCCGAATCCCGGTCAACGCTGACCGGCAAGACCTTCATCGGCTGGGCCGCATAGACGGCGGCCAGCTTGGCCAGGGTCGGCATCTCTTTCTTGCAGGGCGCGCACCATGTGGCCCAGAGGTTCATCACCACGACCTGTCCCTTGAAATCGGCAAGAGTCACCGGCTTTCCAGTCTCGTCGAAGAAGGTTGTGCCGGGCGCCACGCGGGGTGACGATGGCACGTCCAGCTTGGCCAATGAGGCCCGCTTGAATTCATTGAGGCTGGCCGGCCCTGAGGGTTTGAACGAAGCGGCGGCGATGACGTATAGAACCGCCGCGACGCCGACGAGCATGGCGGCGCCGATCGCCCACTTCAGCGGACTGCGCTTTGCGCCCGTTCCGTTCTCGCCTGACTGGATTTCGCTCATATGACCGACGACGCCTCCAAAAAACCCGCCGCCGCTCAGGGCGGAGAGGGTCAAGCCATGTGGGGCGGCAGGTTCTCGGCCAAACCGGCGGAGCTGATGCAGGCGATCAATGTCAGCATCGGCTTCGACAAGCGCCTGTGGGCGCAGGATCTGGCGGGCTCCCGCGCCCATGCCCGGATGTTGATCAGCCAAGGCGTCATTGCAAGTGGTGATGGCGAGGAAATCCTCGAAGGCCTCGCCAAGGTCGAGGACGAACTGCTGACCGGAACCTTCCCGTTCCGCGACGAGTACGAAGACATCCACATGAACATCGAGGCCCGGCTGCGCGAGCTGATCGGCCCTGTGGCCGGCCGCCTGCATACCGCCCGTTCGCGCAATGACCAGGTGGCGCTGGACTTCCGCCTGTGGGTTCGCGAGGCCTGCGACCGATCGGCCGCCCAGCTCGACGCCCTGCAGCGCGCCTTGCTGGCCCAGGCCGAGACGTACGCAGACGCCCTGATGCCGGGCTTCACGCACCTGCAACCGGCCCAGCCGGTGACCTTCGGCCACCACCTGATGGCCTATGTCGAGATGTTCGGCCGCGACGCCAGCCGCTTCCGCGACGCCCGCGCCCGGATGAACGAGTGCCCGCTGGGCGCCGCCGCCCTGGCCGGCTCGCCCTTCCCGATCGACCGCCACGCTACCGCCAAAGCGCTGGATTTCGATCGTCCTACCGCCAATTCGCTGGACAGCGTCTCGGCCCGCGACTTCGCGCTGGAGGCCCTGTCGGCCGCCTCGATCACCGCCACGCACCTGTCGCGCCTGGCCGAGGAGATCGTATTGTGGACGACGCCGATGTTCGGCTTCATCAAGCTAACCGACGCCTTCACGACCGGCAGCTCGATCATGCCGCAGAAGAAGAACCCCGACGCCGCCGAGCTGATCCGCGCCAAGGTCGGCCGCATCCTGGGCTCGCTCACCACCCTGACCGTGGTCATGAAAGGCCTGCCGCTGGCCTATTCCAAGGACATGCAGGAAGACAAGGTCCCGACCTTCGAGGCCTTTGACGCGCTGGAGCTGTCCCTGCTGGCCATGGCCGGCATGATCGCCGACCTGACGCCCAACACCGACAAGATGGCCGCCGCCGCCGGCGCGGGCTTCTCGACCGCCACCGATCTGGCCGATTGGCTGGTGCGGACCCTGAACATGCCTTTCCGCGACGCCCACCACGTGACAGGCTCCGCCGTAAAGACGGCGGAAGGGCTTGGCGTCGATCTGGCGGACCTTTCCCTGGAACAGTTCCAGGCGATCGAACCGAAGATCACCGCCGAGGTCTATGCCGTCCTCACCCCGGCCGCCTCTGCGGCCAGCCGCATCAGCTATGGCGGGACCGCTCCCGCCCAGGTCCGCGCCCAGATCGCGCGTTGGAAGGAACTGCTCGGATGACCCTGCGCCCCCTCGCTCTTCTGACCCTCGCGGCTCTCGCTCTTTCCAGCGCGGGCTTGGCCTCCTGCGGCAAGCAGGCCGAACTGGAACGTCCCGCGCCGATGTGGGACGCCCAGAAGAAGGCCGCCTGGGAGGCCGAGCGTCGCGCGGCGTCCGGGAACGCCAACCAGCCGGCTCGCATTGGCGGCACGCGGGAAATCATGGACCCGGCATCCAGCAACCGCACCGTCCGCGCCGCGCCGCTGGCCGGCACGGCTCCCAACCCGTTCGGCGGCCCGTCGGCGGCGGGCTTCCCCGGCGCGACCCCAAACTAGGCTTTGACGTGAACCACTTCGAGTACGGCCCAGAGGGCCTGGCCTGCGAGGGCGTCCCGCTGGCGCGTATCGCGGCCGAGGTCGGCACGCCGGTCTATGTCTATTCCCGCGCCACGCTCGAGCGGCACTTCACCGTGTTTCGAGACGCACTGGAACTGTCGGGCATCGCCGATCCGCTGATCGCCTATGCGGTGAAGGCCAATTCCAACGTCGCGGTGCTGAAAGTGCTGGGCAATCTGGGCGCAGGCGCCGACACCGTCTCGGAGGGCGAGGTCCGCCGCGCCCTGGCCGCCGGTATTCCCGGCGAGCGCATCGTATTTTCCGGTGTCGGCAAGACCCGGCGCGAGGTCGAGTTAGCCCTGCGGGCCGGCGTCGCCGAGATCAATGTCGAATCCGAGCCCGAGATGAACCTGGTCGCGGCGGTCGCCGCCGAACTGGGCGTCCGCGCCAAGATCGCTTTCCGGGTCAATCCGGACGTGGCGGCTGGCGGTCACGCCAAGATCGCCACCGGCAAGGCCGAGAACAAGTTCGGCGTCTCCTTCGCCGAGGCCGCCCGCCTCTACGCCAACGCCAGCAACAATTCCGCCCTCGAACCCATAGGCGTGGCCTGCCACATCGGCAGTCAGATCACCGATCTGGCTCCCATGCGCGAGGCCTTCACCAAGATGCGAGGCCTGGTCGAGCAACTGCTGAACGAAGGTCTGTCGGTCGAGCGCCTCGACCTAGGCGGCGGCTTGGGCGTGCCCTATTTCAACATGCCCGAACCGCCCTCTCCCGCCGAGTTCGCGGCGATGGTCGGCGAGGTGATGGTCGGCCTGCCCGTGAAGCTGGCCTTCGAGCCGGGCCGGGTGATCGCCGCCAATGCCGGAGTCCTGGTCAGCGAGGTTATCCACGTTCACCAGCGCCCCGAAGGTCGCAAGTTCCTGGTCATCGACGCGGCCATGAACGACCTGCTGCGCCCCGCCATGTACGACGCCTTCCACGACATCCGCCCGGTGGTGAAGCCCGATGGTGAGGCCAGTCCCCATGATGTGGTCGGCCCGATCTGCGAGACCGGCGACACATTTACACGTGACCGTCTGTTGCCGCCCCTGGCGGCAGGCGACCTGGTGACCTTTATGTCGGCGGGCGCCTATGGCGCGGCCATGGCCAGCGAATACAACACCCGGCCGCTCGTGCCCGAGGTGCTGGTCGATGGTGACCGGTTCGCGGTCATTCGCGCTCGGCCAACCTATGAGGAAATCCTGGCCCGGGACCTGACCCCAGATTGGGTTTAGGTATTCATACGGATGCGCTGCGGCGCTCCTAGATCGAATTCCGTCACCGCGAGTTAACCGCTGTCACCGACCTTGTGACGACCGCGACAGCTTGTCGGGGCGGGCCGGAGCGGATCATGATCGAGTTTGACAGCATCGAGGCTCAACGCCGCGTGGGCGGGCAGCTGGTGCGGCTCTGCGTGGCGGCGATGGTGGCGGTGGTGCCCGCCGCATGCGCCTTCGCCGGTCAGCCTTTTCTGGTCCTGACGCTCGGCGCGGCGATCTTCGCGGCCCTGGCCTGGGGCGGCTACGCCATATGGCGCGACAGCGCCGCGCAACGGATCTCCACCGCCGTAACCCTGATCGGACAGGTCAGCCTGTTCATCGCCGCCTTTTCCGGCCACGCTTGGCAGAGCGACGCGCGCATGGCCTATCTGGCGGCTCTGGCCCTGCTGGTCGCCTATGGCGATTGGCGGGTGGTCGCCGTGGGCGCGGCCAGCGTGCTCCTGGCCGACGTGGGCGCCGGCTTCCTCGCGCCGGACCTGCTTTTGCCTGGCGAGGTCACACCGCTCCGCATCGCCTTCATCGCGGGGATCACCCTGACCTCCGCCTGGTCGCTGATCTGGCTCACGGCGGGGGTGTCGCGACTGTTCGTCACCGTCAACGCCCGCACCGACAAGGCCCTGGAAGCAGCGTCCCGCGCGGACGCCGCCAACGCGGCGACGGCGGCTGAACGCGCCGCCCACGACGCGGCCAACGCCGAGCAGGCCGCCCAGAAGGCCTCGTTGGAGGCCGAACAGACGCATGTCGTCGAGCAGCTCGCCCACGCCTTGACCCGCCTTTCGGCCGGCGACCTGACCTGGCGCTTGAGCCATGCCTTCGCCGACCGATACGAAACCCTGCGCGCCGACTTCAACGACGCCATGACCCGCCTGCAGGCGGCGATGGGCGAGATTTCGAACAATGCTTCCAGCATGTCCGCGGGCGTCGCAGACATGAGCCGCGCCTCCGACGAACTGGCGCGCCGGACCGAACATCAGGCCGCGGCCCTGGTCCAGACCGCGACCGCGCTCGATCAGATCACAGCCGCCGTCAACCAGACCGCCGAAAGCGCGCGTCAGGCCAACGCCGCGGCCGCCGGCGCGCGTCAGGAAGCCGAGCGCTCCGATCCAGTCGTCACCGAGGCGGTCGAAGCCATGACCCTGATTGAGACCTCGTCGGGCCAGATCGGCAAGATCATTGGCGTGATCGACGAGATCGCTTTCCAGACCAACCTTCTGGCGCTGAACGCCGGGGTCGAGGCCGCCCGGGCGGGCGACGCCGGCCGCGGCTTCGCCGTGGTGGCCCAGGAGGTTCGGGCCCTGGCCCAGCGCTCAGCCGACGCCGCGCGCGAGATCAAGGACCTGATCAACATTTCCGGCCAGCAGGTCGGCGCGGGCGTCGAGCGGGTGGGACGGACGCGCGAAGCTCTGCAGCGGATCGTCGCCCGCGTGGCCGAGATCGACTCCCGGGTCACCGCTATCGCCGCGTCGGCGCGAGAACAGGCGCAGGGCCTGGGCGAAGTCAACACCACCATGGGCGAGATGGACCGCGTGGTGCAGCAGAACGCGGCCATGGTCGAGGAGACCACCGCCGCCGCTCATGCGCTCAAGTCAGAGTCCGAGGAACTGACCGCGCGGGTCGACCTCTTCGACATCGGACGTAGCAGCCCGGCCGCGGAGGGCGCGAAACGGGCCGCCTAGATCAGGACTAGTCCATGGCTCCGATATAGGGCAGTCCGCGCGACTTTCCCTCGTCGTCCAGTCCGTAGCCCACGAGATACCGCGCCGGGGCTTCCCATGCGACAAAGTCGGGCTCCATGCCGCGATTGGTCGGCCAGGGCTTGCGGGCGAAGACGGCGGTCAGCACTTCGCTGGCGCCGGCGTCCTTCACCAGGCGCGAGGCCTCGCTAAGCGACAGGCCGCTGTCGAACACGTCATCCACCACCAGGGCCCGGCGGCCGACCAGAGGACGCTGCAGGTCGGCGCGGACCTCGCAGCGGCCCGTGCTCTTGCGCTCGTCATGATAGGAGGCCAGCCACAGGGCGTCGAAGCGGACATTGCGTCCGGCCTTCCATAGCGCCCGGGTCAGGTCCGCGGCGAACCACAGGCCGCCGGTCAGCAGGCAGACGCAGACGGTGTCGTCGTCAATGCGCGGAGCGATGGCGTTGGCCAGGGCCTGAACGCGCTGGGCGATATCGGCTTCCGAAATCAAGACTTCGGGTTTGGTGGTGTCATTCATGATGCGCGGGTTCGTGAGAGTCGGAGGGAGGAGGTGCTCCGGTCTCATGTCCCGAGGGTTCATGTCCAGCCGCATCTGCCTCGGCGGGCGCGTCCTGGGCCCCGCGCAGGGACAGTTCCGGGTCCGCGTGAGCGGCGGGAGTCTTCAGGGCCGCCTTCACGGCCTTGGCCGCGCCGGGCTCGACGGCGAAGTCGATGACCAGATCCTTGGCCGTGCGCGGCGGGTCCAGGATGGTGATGGCGAAGTGGCGGATCTCACTGGGCGGAATTTTCGGATCGGCGGCGGCGGCGATGCGGCCGGCCACACGCTTGTCCTTGGCGTTGCGCAATTCGACGCGCAGCGGCGGGGCGATAACCGCGTGATCGGTGATGTTGCGCATGACGCCGGTGATGGTGACAGCGGCATGGCCGTCTTCCAGCGAGGGCTCGGCCTTGATGTTCTCGATCACCAGACCGACCGTGTTCACCGGCAGGCCGACGCTGGCATAGGCCCCGGCCGTGGCGGGCCACAGGCGCACCATGTCGATGCGGAAGATCAGGGCCCCGACCACCATCGAGGCCATCGCGGCGGCCATGCCGGCCCAGACCACACCCGTGGTCGTCGCCTCGCGCAGGCGACGCTCGGCGTCGGCGCGGGCCCGGAAGACCTTGGGCAGTTCCTCGCCCGGCAGGGCGCTGACGGGCGGTTCGGGTTCAGGCTCGGAAGCGGCGCCGGTGGTCGACGCGGCGTCAAGCGCCGCCATCGCGGGATCGCCGGCCATGGCGGCGGCGGAGGGCTCGTCGAAAAGGTCCGTGGGCTCCTCGTTACGGGCGGTCCAGCGGTGGCCGCACGAGGCGCACCGCACGACACGACCAGCCGAGCCGACCTTGGAGTCATCGACGAAATAGCGGCTGGCGCACTCCGGACAGGTCAGTATCATGGCCGCGAATCGTAGGCTCCCCGCATTAACAAATGGGGTCGCCGATTTTGTCCCTGATGTCCAGAAAGCCCGGCGACAGCTCCTTGCGGATCGAGGCAGATCAGGGCGATGACGCCCTCCCCGTGGTTCGCTTCGAGGGCGTGTCGATGCGCTACGGCCGCGCGCCGGAAACGCTAAGAGACATTGGGTTTTCTCTGGCTCCCGGGTCGTTTCACTTCCTGACCGGCGCCTCGGGCGCGGGCAAGAGTTCCCTGCTCAAGCTGATCTATCTGGCCCATCGTGCGTCACGGGGTCGCGTGGAGCTTTTCGGCCGGGATGTCAGCCTCTTGCCGATCGGCGACCTGCCGTTCCTGCGCCGCCGGATCGGGGTGGTTTTCCAGGAATTCCGGCTGCTGGAGCACCTGTCGGTTTTCGACAACGCCGCCCTTCCGCTCCGCATCCTGCAGCGCAAGCCCGCCACCTATCGCGACGACGTCGCCGAACTGCTGACCTGGGTCGGCCTGGGCGAGCGGATGCACGCCCTGCCCGCCACTCTGTCGGGCGGCGAGAAGCAGCGCCTGGCCATCGCCCGCGCCGTGGTCGACCGACCCGACGTGCTGCTGGCCGACGAGCCGACCGGCAATGTCGATCCGGCCATGTCGCTGCGGCTGCTACGGCTGTTCGTCGAGCTCAACCGCCTGGGCACCACGGTGCTGATCGCCACCCATGACGAGGACCTGGTCGCCCGCGCCGGTCGTCCCACCCTGCATCTGGAACATGGCCGCCTGGTCGAGGGGGGCGACCAATGAGCGAGGTCTTCCAGGTCGAGCGCTGGCGGCCGGGTCCGCTGCTGCCGCCCCGCGACGCCCGCGACGGCTCGCTGGTTTTCGTGGTGGCCGTATTGTGCTTCCTGGCCTGCCTGACCGCCCTGGCCGCCCTGGCCGCCAACCGCGCCGCCGAGGGCTGGACCAGTCAGCTCACGGGCTCGGCCACCGTGGTGGTCCGCGCTCGCCCCAACGAGACCCCCGACTCCGCCGCCGCCCGCGCCGCCGAGGCCCTGGCCGGGGTCAAGGGCGTGGTCGAGGCGCGAGCCCTGACCAAAGACAAGGCCGAGGAGCTGCTGGTCCCCTGGATCGGCAAGGAGGCCCTGGTCGACGACCTGCCCACGCCTCGTCTGGTCACCCTCGACCTCGATCCCAAGCTGCCGGCCACCGCCACGGCGCTGGACCAGGCGCTGAAGGCGGCCGGGGTCGATGCGGTCGTCGACGATCACAGCCGCTGGATCGCCGATATCGAGCGCGGCGCGGGCCTGGCCCGCTGGGCGGCGCTGGGCGTCTTCGCCCTGATCGCCGCGGCGGCGGCCTCGGTGATCGCGTTCGCCACGCGGGCCGGACTGGCGGCGCGCGCCGATGTGATCGAGGTTCTTCACCTGTCTGGCGCCGAGGCCAGCTTCATCGCGGGTCTGTTCCAGTGGCGGTTCGCGGGCATGGCCGCCATAGCGGGCTTGCTGGGCGGGGCCGGGGCGACCATCATCGGCGCGGCGATCCGGACCCTGGGCGGCGGTTCGGGCCTGGCCCCGATCCTGCCCCTGGCCTGGATCGACCTGCTGGCGCCCCTGCCCTGCCCCCTGATCGCCGCCCTAGTCGCGGGCTTCACCGCCCGCCTCGCCGCCCTGAGGCTCTTGAGGAGCATGCCGTGAAAAGCCTCGCCGCGCTGTTGATCCTGGTGATGGTCTGGGCCGTGGGTCTGCTGGCCTTTTCCGGCCGGGTCGAGCAGTCGATCCCCGCCAGGGAACCGCCCGTCGCCGACGGTGTCGTGGTGCTGACCGGCGCCTCGAACATTCGGCTGGAAGCGGCGACCAAGCTGCTGGAAGCCGGCAAGGGCAAGCGTCTGCTGATCTCCGGCGTCAATCGCGAAGCCACCCGCGAGGACGTGCAGAGCGTCACCAAGGCGGTCAAGCCGATCTATGACTGCTGCGTCGACCTGGGTTTCGCCGCCGCCAACACCCTTGGCAACGCCAAGGAGACGGCCGAGTGGGCCAAGGCCAAGGGCTATCGCAGCCTGATCGTGGTCACCGCCGACTATCACATGCCCCGCTCGATGCTTGAGCTGCGCGCCACCATGCCTGACACCGTGCTCTACCCCTATCCGGTGGCCACCGAGGGCCTGGACGCCCATCGCTGGTGGAAGCAGAACGCCACCGCGCGGAGGATGGTCGTGGAATACTGCAAGTACCTGGCGATCCTGGGCCGTGAAGCGTTCCTTGGATTGGGGCCGAAGGAGAAGGCCGGCGAACCGGCGAAGGAAGCATCTTGATCTATCTGCGTTCGTTTCTGTTCCAGCTCTATTTCTGGGTCTGGTCGATCTTCACCGCGACCTGGATGGTGGCCCTGCTGCCCCTCCCGCGCCGCTTCGCGGTCGCCGCCCTGACCTTCTGGTCCAAGGGGCTGTTCTTTGGCCTGCGCTGGATCGCCGACATCAAGGTCGAGGTTCGCGGTCGCGAATATCTGCCAACCGGCCCCGCCCTGGTCGCCGCCAAGCACCAGTCGATGTTCGACGTCTTCAGCCAGTTTGGCCTGCTGCCCGACGCCTGTTTCGTGATGAAGAAGGAACTGCTGAACGTGCCGCTGTTCGGCTGGCACGGTCTGAAGGCGGGCATGGTCGTCGTTGACCGCGCCGGCCATTCGGCGGCCCTGAAGAAGCTGGTCCGGGACACGCTGGAGAAGATGAAGGAGGTTCGCCAGGTGGTGATCTTCCCCGAAGGCACCCGCGGCAAGGTCGGGGTTCCCGGCGACTACAAGCCCGGCATCGCGGCCTTGTATCGCGAGCTCGACCTGCCGGTGACGCCTCTGGCGCTGAACTGCGGCGCGCATTGGGGCAAGGGCTTCCTGTGCAAGCCGGGGACCATCGTTTTCCACTACCTGCCGCCGATCCCCGCCGGCCTGAAGCGCGGCGAATTCATGCGCGAACTTCAGACCCGCATCGACACCGCGACCAAGGCGCTGGAGGACGAGGGGGTCTAGACGCCCTCCCGCGCCTCGACCAGCTTCAGCAGCTTTTCCATCGCGTGATCGCGCACGCCGTCCTCGCGCAGATGGCCAACGAGGTCGGACAGGTAGTCGATGTTGCGGCCCGAGAGGCCCTGGGCGCCGGCGATCAGCTCGGCCTGCTGCTCCAGTGTCAGGGCCCCCGCCCACTGGCTGTGCTTGAAGTCCGACAGGAAGACCAGGGCCGGCGCCTTGCCCGTCTCGCCATCCAGCCGCACGTCGGCCCAGGCCTCGAAATAGGTCTCGGTCGGCTGCTCGCGCTCGCGCAGGTAAGCGTAGACCTCTTCCCACGCCGCCGCCGCCACCCGATAGGCCGCGCCGCGCACCGAACCGCCGGGCGCGAGGCCCAGAACCAGGCCAGGACGCTCGTAGGTGCCCCGGTGATGGACCGAATAGATGCAGAAGGCGCGACGACGACCGTGGAGAACCGCGCGCCTTCGCTCTACAAACGGGAACCCGGGACGCCACATAAGCGATCCGTATCCGAACACCCAACGGTCTCCGCTCTCTACGCTCATCTTCAATCCCGACTGGACGCGCCCATCATGACCCATACCGACGCCGCGCCGCCGCGCAAAGTCCGCCGACGGGGCTTGCTGGCGCCTTTCATCATCGCGCTGATCTTCGCGGCGGCCTGGTGCGCCGGCTGGTTCTGGCTGCGCATTCAGGCCGAGCAGCGGATGGATGCGGCCTCGGCGTCCCTGAAGTCGCGCGGCTATGACCTGTCGTGGAGCGGCCGCACCTTCTCGGGCTTCCCGTTCCGCCTCGACGTGACCCTGGCCGACGCCCGCGTCGCCGAGCCGTCCGGCTGGGCCCTGCGCATTCCCGAACTCAAGGCCGAGGCGATGATCTATGGCCTCGACCACTGGGTGGCCACCGCCCCGCGCGGCGCCCTGCTGACCCGGCCCAATGGCGGCGATGTCGCCATCGCCGGCCAGGCCCTGCGCGCCAGCCTGGCGGGCCTGAAGCAGCACCCGCCCCGCGTCTCGATCGAAGGCGCGGGCCTGGTGTTCTCTACGGCGCCGGAGGCCGCGCCCTTCCCGCTGCGCTCGGCTCAGGCGATGCAGCTGCATCTGCGCCCCGGCCCCGACGATCAGGCCGCGATCCTGTTCAAGGCCGACGCCGCGCGCGTCAACTTCACGGGACTGCTGGGCCGCATCGCCCAGGAGAACAGCGCCGACATGATCCTCGACGCCCGCCTGACCCGCGCCTCGACCCTGCGCGGCGACAACTGGGCTGACGCCGTTCGCGATTGGACCGCGGCCGGGGGCGCGATCACCATGGAAAACGCCCGGATCACCGCCGGTGAAGCCGAGGGCACGGCCAAGTCCGGCGCCCTGACCGTCGACGCCAATGGCCGCCTGCAGGGCAAGCTGGAGGTCGCCCTGAAGGAGCGCGTCGATCCCAGGGCCGCCCGGACGCCCGAACAGATGCTCGCGGCCGCGGCCCAGGCCCTGGGCCGCGAACCGGTCATCGAGGCCAGCCTGATCCTGCAGGAAGGCCGCACCCGCCTTGGAACCATCGATACGGGTCCCTCGCCGCGCGTTTATTGAGCGTCCGACCGCCGCGCCTCTGGCGGGAGGCGCGCAAGTTTCTTGCCGTGAACGCCAGCTATTGCACCGGCGGCGGCAAGGACTATGGTCCGGCCTCCAATTTCGGGGATAAACATGGGTACCGACGCGGCCGGCGCGCCTCCGTCTCTCGACGAGGTCCGATGGCGACTGGACGCCATTGATGGCGAACTGCTGAAGCTGCTGGACGAGCGGGCGGCTCTCGCCAGTTCGGTGGCGGCGGCCAAGCGCGCGTCGGGGGATACGGGCTTTGGCCTGCGTCCCGGCCGCGAGGCCCTGATCATCCGCAAGCTGCTGGCCGCGCCGCGCACCGCCGCCAATGACGCCCTGATCATCCGCGTCTGGCGCGAGGTGATGAGCGACAACCTGGCCCGGCAGGGTCCCTATCACCTGGCTGTGTGGGGCGGGAAGGATGCGACCCGCACGGTCGAGCTGACCCGTCTGCGCTTCGGAACCGCGCCCAGGATGCAGATCCTGAGCGAAGCCAAGGACGTGCTGGCCGCCGCCAGGACGCCGTGGGGCGTCGGCGTACTGGCCCTGACGCCTGACAGCAACTGGTGGGGCCGCCTGCTGGCCGAGCCGAAGCTGAAGATCTTCGCCGCCCTGCCCTGCCTGAACCGCTGGGGCCCACAGGCCGCCCTGGCCGTGGCCGAGGTCGAGGTCGAGCCCACCGGCGGTGACCAGACCTTCTGGGTCACCGACTCGGGCAAGAGCGCCGCCGCCATTGTCGAGGCCCTGAGCCCCAGCGGTGTGGCCGCCGAGCCCCTGGCCGAGTCTGGCGGGCTGAAGCTGTTCTCGCTGTCGGGCTTCTTCATGCCCAACGACGAACGCCTGGCCCAGGCCCCCGGCAAGCTGACCGGCGTCATCGGGGCTGCGCCCACCCCTTTCGACGTGTAAGACCGCCTCGAGTTTCAACGAGTAGCCGAGATGACCGCTCCCGCCTCCGACCGCTTCGCCGCGCCGCGCCCCATGCCCAAGCCGGGCCTGATGGACATCCATGCCTATGTCGGCGGCAAGTCGAAGATCGAGGGCGTCGCCCATCCGGTGAAGCTGTCCAGCAACGAGAACGTCCTGGGCTGCAGCGAGGCGGCCAAGGAAGCCTATCGCAATGCCGTCGACCGCCTGCACATCTATCCCGACGGCAAGGCCAATATCCTGCGCGCCGCCGTGGCCCAGCACTATGGCCTGGAGCCCGAGCGCCTGACCTTCGGCGACGGCAGCGACGAGATCTTCGCCCTGCTGTGCCAAGTCTATCTGGAGCCGGGCGACAACATCGTCCAGGGCGAGCATGGCTTCGCCGCCTACGCCATCGGGGCCCGCGCCTGCCAGGGCGAGGTGCGGATGGCCCGCGAGCCGAACCAGCGCATCGACGCCGATGAGGTGGTCAAGCAAATCGACGAGCGCACGCGGCTGGTGTTCATCGCCAATCCCGCCAACCCGACCGGCACCTGGCTGACGGGCGAGGAAATCCGCGCCCTGCACGCCGCGATCCCGCCGTCGGTGGTGCTGGTGCTGGACGGCGCCTATGCCGAATTCGCCACCGATCCGCGCTTCGAGGATGGGCTGGACCTGGCCCGCACGGCGCAGAACGTCATCGTCACCCGCACCTTCTCCAAGATCCACGGCCTGGCCTCCCTGCGCGTCGGCTGGGGCTATGGACCGGCCGGGATCATCGAGCCGATCGAGCGCATCCGTCCGCCGTTCAACACCTCGATCCCCGGCCAGGAAGCCGCCGTCGCAGCCCTCGCCGACCTTGAATTCCAGGCCCGTTCGGTGGCGCTGGTCGAGCAGTGGCGGCCGTTCCTGACCCAGCAGCTGGGTGGACTGGGCCTTGAGGTCACGCCGTCGGCGGCCAATTTCGTGCTGGTCAATTTCCCCAAGGTCGCAGGCAAGACGGCCCCCGAAGCCGAGGAATTCCTGGCCAGCAAAGGCTATCTGGTCCGCGCCGTCGGCAATTACGGCCTGCCAGACGCCATCCGGATCACCATCGGTCTGGAAGAGCACAACCGCGCCGTGGTCGAGCTGCTGACCGAGTTCATGGGTCGCTGATGTCACACCCCGGTATCCTCTATCCCAAGATGACCGTGATCGGCTGCGGCCTGATCGGCGGTTCGGTGATCCGCGCGGCCCGCGCCCACGGCGTGGTCAGCGAGATCACCGTGGCCGACGCCAGCGAGGCCCACCGGGCCCGCGTGGTCGAGCTGGGCATCGCCGACCATGTGACGGGCGACATCGTCGAGGCGGTGCGCGACGCCGATCTGGTCGTCATCGCCACTCCGGTGCTGTCGGTCCCCGAACTGGCCGGCCTGGTGATCCCGGCCATGAAGCCCGGCGCCACCCTGACCGATGTCGGCTCGACCAAGGCCAATGTCGCCGAGGCCTTTCGCGCCCAGGACTGCGGCAAGATCTTCGCCATCCCCGGCCACCCGATCGCCGGCACCGAGCAGTCGGGCCCGGACGCCGGTTTCGCCGAGCTGTTCGAAAACCGCTGGACGATCCTGACCCCGCTGGACAGCGAGGATGAGGCCTATGCCGCCGCCGTGGCCAAGCTGTCGGCCTTCTGGCGCGCCTTCGGGGCCCAGGTCGAACTGATGGACGAAAAGCACCATGACCTGGTGCTGGCCGTCGTCAGCCACCTGCCCCACCTGATCGCCTACACCATCGTGGGCAGCGCGGCCGATCTGGAGAACGTCACCGAGAGCGAGGTCATCAAGTTCTCGGCCTCGGGCTTCCGCGACTTCACCCGCATCGCCGCCAGCGATCCGACGATGTGGCGCGATATCTTCATCGCCAACAAGGACGCGGTGCTGGA
Organism: uncultured Caulobacter sp.; assembly: GCA_964427205.1. Classification (GTDB taxonomy): domain Bacteria; phylum Pseudomonadota; class Alphaproteobacteria; order Caulobacterales; family Caulobacteraceae; genus Caulobacter. The sequence continues at coordinate 53,859 of CAYRTE010000002.1, read as the reverse complement.
GATGCTGGGCCGCTTCACCGAGGACCTGCAGGCGATGAGCCGCGCCATCCGCTGGGGCGACGCAGACACCCTGCACAGCCACTTCACCCGCACTCGCGCCATTCGTCGGGGCATCGTCGCGGCCGGCCAGGAGAGCGCCGAGCCGAACTTCGGGCGCGATCGCGGCAAGCACTGAGGCGCGGTTCCGCGACCTCGCGCTGTCGCTGCGAGGCTGATGGAAAGGGGCGCGGAGCGTCCGGGCTCGCCCGGAATTGAATAGAAGTAACCGTTTCGACGAAGCCGTCCGCTCCGCGTGGTCGTTATCCATCAGCGTCCCGCCGGGTGGCCCTGTTGAGGCCTTAGCAGGACCCGAACCGCTCCGTTTCCGAAGCCATTCGGCGGTCGAAGCACGAGGGCTCGAAGCGTCTCCCGTGGGTCTCTCCGTCCACGCCAACGGCGGGCGGGTCCCGCAACGCCGGGATCCCCGGACCGGTCGAGTATCCCCCTCGACCCCAGTCCCGCTCGATCACACCCCGCCGCCGCAATGGTCGCTGGCCTTGCGCCCTTTCCTCGCGACGAGGTGGGGACAGAATACGGGAGGTTTTACGGGGGCTGCGTCGATTGTCTGGACGCCCGTACAAGTCCTCCCCCTAGCGGGGGAGGCGATCGCGCAGCGATCGGAGGGGGAAGTCCTGCTGAATCAATGCCGTGTCCCCCCACCGGCCTCCGGCCGCCTCCCCCTTCAGGGGGAGGACTTGAGGCGTCAATACCCATGCCCATCGGGGGACGGCGCGATCGCTATCCCCGCGCCGACGCCCCCAACACCCTTGCCCGCAGCATCGAGAGCGGCAATGTCCCCGACGCCAGCACCGCGTCGTGGAAACCCCGGATATCAAAACCCGCCCCCCGCAGTTTTCGAGCGTCTTCGCGCAGGCGAACCAGTTCCAACCAGGCCAGCCCTTGCCCCGCCGACGCGGCCGGGCCGATGGCGATGCGCTCGATGCCTTGCGACACGGGCGAGAACACCGGCGGCGGGCCCTGCAGGTCGTCGAGGAAGGCCGTGGTCTTGTCCACGCTCCAGCCCTTCAGGTGGATTCCAAGATCAGCCAGCAGTCGGCCGACGCGAAACAGCATCCACTGGATGTAGCCCAGTTGCGCCAATGGATCGCCCGCGAAAGCGCCCTCCTCGTCGGCCAGCTGTTCGGCATAGATGGCCCAGCCTTCCGAGAACCCCGGGAAAGCCAGTCGGGTGCGCAGCGGGTGCGCGCCGGAGCGTTCCTCCAGCGGCATCTGCACCATGTGGCCCGCCACGCTCTCGTGATGAACGACGCTGGGCAGGGTCCAGCTGGGGCGGGTGCGGATGGTGTTGAGGTCGGCGTAATAAACGCCCGGCTTTGAGCCGTCGAAGGACGGCGCCTCGCGATAGCCCTGGCGGCGGGCGGCCTCGTCGGCGGGGGTCATGCGGCGCATGCTGACCGCGCGACTGCCCGGCGCGACCGTGGCGAACGAGACCGGCAGGCGCGAGACGGCCCGGGCCAGCCAGGCGTTCATGTGGGCCGTCAGCCGGTCGCGGCCGGCGTCGTCATCGCTGTAGAGCCAGCGCTCGCCGCGGCTCAGGGCGGCCAGACGCGCGCCGACCGTCCCCTTGCTGAGCCCCTGAGCTTTCAGCAGCGTGTCGGCGCGAGCGGTCAGGGACCTGGCGGCGGCCTCGGCGCGATCCCAGGCCTGGGCGGGGGTGATCTCGGCGCCCATCGCCGCTTTCAGCAGCAGGGCGTAATAGGCCTCGCCATCCTTGAAGCGTCCGACGCCGATCCCCTTGCCGGCCTTGGTGCGCAAGGCGATCAGGGCGTCGCGCTGGCGGCCCAGGGCGGCGGCGAGATCGGGCGCGGCGGTGACGGCCGTGGCGGTTTCGTCGAGACCTGCGGCAACCTTGTCGATCACAAACGCCGGCAGGACCACGCCCCTGGCGGCGTCTTCAGCGATCCTCGCGGTCTCGGCGTCCAGTCGCTTGACGGTGTCAGCGGTCGCGTCGCCCGACTTCGCGGCTTCAGCGGCCTTAAGCCAGGCGCCCGCGCGGGTGGTCACCACATAGGGCGAGGTCGCGCCCGCGCCGAACGGGAAGCGGCGGACGATTTCGTCCTCGATCGCCAAAGCCGACAGCACCGCGTCATAGTCCAGGCGCGCGGCCGGGCTCAGCGTGGTCGGGGAAAAGGCTGTCAGGGTCGCCAGCTTCTGGTCGGCTGGGCCGCCCTTGGCCAGCCTGTCCAGCAGCGCCTTCAGCGCCGCGTCGTCACCGGCCGCGCGCGCGCCACTGGCGGCCAGCAGCGCCGCGCCGCCCACGGCGGCGCCCATTACTTCGCGCCGACTGATCATGGCGTTTCTCCCGGGAGGTCTCTTTACGGTCAGGTCTAGGCGATCTGACACCGGTGTCCAGCCATTCGCCGACTTGATCGCGCGCCGCCGGCCGCTAGGGTGCGCGAACAATCGTTTGAGAGATCCGCCATGGCCGAAGCCTTCATCTGCGACGCGATCCGCACCCCCATCGGCCGCTATGCCGGGGCGCTGTCGTCGGTGCGGGCCGACGATCTGGCGGCGATCACGCTGAAGGCCCTGGCCGCGCGCAATGCGGGCGTCGACTGGAGCCTGGTGGATGACGTGGTGCTGGGCTGCGCCAACCAAGCCGGCGAGGACAATCGCAACGTCGCCCGCATGGCCGCCCTGCTGGCCGGCCTGCCAACCGACGTGTCCGGCTCGACCATCAATCGCCTGTGCGGCTCGGGCCTGGACGCCGTGGGCGTGGCCGCCCGCGCCATCAAGTCGGGCGAGGCCCAGCTGATGATCGCCGGCGGCGTCGAGAGCATGAGCCGCGCGCCGTTCGTGATGGGCAAGGCCGACAGCGCCTTTTCCCGCAACGCCGAGATCTTCGACACCACCATCGGCTGGCGCTTCGTCAACCCGGCCATGCGTAAGGCCTACGGCGTCGACTCGATGCCCGAGACTGCCGAGAACGTCGCCGACGATCATGGGATCAACCGCGCCGACCAGGACGCCTTCGCCCTGCGCAGCCAGGCCCGCGCGGCCGCCGCCCAGGCCAGTGGCCGCTTCGACGCCGAGATCGTTCCGGTCAGCATCGCCCAGCGCAAGGGCGACCCCATCGTGGTCAGCAAGGACGAACACCCCCGCGCCACCACGATCGAAGCGCTGTCGGCCCTCAAGCCCATCGTCCGCCCGGACGGCACGATCACCGCCGGCAACGCCTCGGGCGTCAATGACGGCGCGGCGGCGCTGATCATCGCCTCCGAAGACGCCATCAAGCGCCATGGCCTGACGCCCCGCGCCCGCATCGTCGGCTCGGCCGCCGCCGGTGTCGCCCCGAGGGTCATGGGCTTTGGCCCCGCCCCCTCGACCCAGAAGCTGCTGGCCCGCCTGGGCCTGACCATTGGTCAGATGGACGTGGTCGAGCTGAACGAAGCCTTCGCCGCCCAGGGGCTGGCGGTGCTGCGCGCCCTGGGCCTTCCCGACGACGGCGAGCACGTGAACCCCAATGGCGGGGCTATCGCTCTGGGTCATCCGCTGGGCATGAGCGGCGCGCGCCTGGCCCTGACGGCGGTCGAGGAACTGCATCGGCGGCAGGGTCGCTATGGGCTGGCGACCATGTGCATCGGCGTCGGCCAGGGCATTTCGATGGTGGTCGAGCGGGTCTGACCGCGACCAAAGGAGGGGTGACAGCCCCCCCCGCTGCCTGCTCATCTGCGCGCTCGCAAACCGTGAGCGTCCGCATGTTCCTTCGCGCCGTCCTTCTCGCCCTCAGCCTGACAGCGCTGGCGGTTCCCGCCCAGGCTCAGCACGTCACCGGCGGCAAGCTTGTCGCCGCCCCGGCCGACGCCTTCGGGATCAGGGCCTGGAAGGGCCTGCCCTACGCCGCCCCACCGGTCGGCGACCTGCGCTGGAAGCCGCCGGCGCCGGTCGTGGCCTGGAAGGGCGAGCGGGCGACCGACAGGTTCGGACCCAACTGCGCCCAGCCCAAGGTCTATAACGACATCGATCCCTACACCCCGTCGATGTCGGAAGACTGCCTCTATCTGAACGTCTGGAGCCCGGCCAAGGCGGGCGAGGCCCTGCCGGTGTTCTTCTGGATCCATGGCGGCGGCTATGGCGCGGGCTCGGGCGCCGAGCCGCGCCACGACGGCGTCGCCCTGGCCAAAAAGGGCGTGGTGGTGGTGACCATCAACTATCGCCTGGGCGCCTTCGGTTTCCTGGCCCATCCCGAACTGACCCGGGAGTCGCCCAACCGGGCCAGCGGCGACCAGGCCCTGGCCGACATGATCGCGGCCCTGCGCTGGGTGCAGGCCAATATCGCCCTGCTGGGCGGCGATCCCGACCGGGTGACCATCGCCGGCGAGTCGGCGGGCTCCGACGCCGTCAGCCGGCTGATGGCCTCGCCCCAGGCCAAGGGCCTGTTCCAGCAGGCCATAGGCGAGAGCGGCTCTGCCTTCGGAACCCTGGGCAAGGACGACACCCTGGCGATGGGCGAGGCTAACGGCCTGGCCTTCGGTCGCGCCCTGGGCGACGCCAGCCTGGCGGCCATGCGCGGCCGCTCCACCGAGGAGGTCCTGGCGACATGGACCGCGCCGAGCCTGGGCCTGCCCTTCCGTCCGATCCTGGACGGCTGGATCCTGCCCAGGGGCGCGGCCCAGATCTTCGCGGCCGGCCAGCAAAGCGACGTGCCGCTGCTGGTGGGCTGGAACCGCGACGAGGGCAGCCTGATCGAGGGCGGCGTGTTCGCCGGCCGCACCTTGCCCGAGGCGTTGAAGAGCTTCGGCGACCGTGCGGTCGAGGCCGCGACGTTCTATCCCCACGACACGCCCGACCAGATGGTCCGCTCACGAATCAACTTCGCCGGTGACGCCTGGATGGGCCTGCCGACCTGGTCGTGGGCCGTGGCCCAGACGCGGACCGGCAAGGCGCCGGTCCATGCCTTCCGCTTCGACCACGCGCCAAGGACGCCCGAGGGCTGGTTTGGCGACGGCAATCGCGGCAAGTCGCTGGGCGCATTTCACTCGGCCGAGATCGTCTATGTGTTCAATCACCCGGACAATGGCGGCGCCTGGACCGTCGATGACACCGATCGGCGGGTGGCGGACGTGATGTCATCCTATTGGGCCAACTTCGTGAAGACGGGCGATCCCAATGGCCCGGGCCTGCCGGCATGGCCCGTCTATGAGCCCGAGGGCGACGCCCGCAAACTGATCATCGACGCCGACACCCGGGTGATCGCCGACGACGACCAGCCGCGCCTGCGTTTCCTGGCCAGGTCGCGCTGAGCGCAGCCCCGCGCGACACTTTGCCGCTTGGCTTTGGGATATCATCGTTCACCTTTGCGCCTCTATTTCCGCAAACGATTGTGCAGGGACACGCGCGCGAATGCGATCTGAGAGAGCAGAGGACAGGCCACGGGGCGACGCCCTAGGGCGCGCCCTGCTGGGGCACGCCCATCGCAACAGCCTGGCCACCATGGTGGTGCAGGCCACCTCGGCGATCGGCCTCACCCTGATCTCGCAACCCGCCGAACGCCCCTTCCACGTGGCCTGGCTGGTCGTCGTCCTGGCCCTGCTGGCTGGCCGCGTGGTGGTTGACCGCCTGCTGGGCGCGGCCTTGGCGGGGCGGTTCCTGGCCGACCGACTGTGGTCGCTGGCGCGTCTTCACAGCGCGGGCCTGATCGTCAGCGCGGGGCTGTGGGCCCTGCTCGCCTGTATCCGCATTCCGCTCGACAGCCCCATTACGCGCTATGCCCTGATCGTCGTGCTGTCGGCGCTGGCGGGCGGAGCGGTCGGCGTTCTGTCGCCCCAGAAGTGGACCGGTCGCGTCTATATCTGTTTGATCCTGATACCCGCGTCCGTGACCTTGATCACCCTGGGCGGCGTGGACGCGACCCTGGGCGCCCTGGGCGTTGTGTTCTGGGTCGTGATGATCGTCGGACATCGCAACAATCACAGCCTGCTGGTCGACTGCCTGCGGCTGCGCGACGAGAACCGCGAACTGCTGGAGGACATCCAGCGGCGCAATCACGACACCAGCCTGCTCAACCGCGACCTGGAAAGCCGGGTGCGGGCCCGCACAGAGCAACTCGAGCGACTTTCGGAAGAGGCCCAGGTCGCCAACCGCGCCAAGTCGCAGTTCCTGGCCACGGTGAGCCACGAGATGCGCACCCCGCTCAACGCCATCCTGGGCGAGAGCCAGTTGCTGGCCCGCGAGGCCCTGGCCCCGCCGCAACGCGAGCGACTGGGCGTGATCACGACCGCCTCCCGGGTCATGCGGCAACTGATCGACGACATCCTCGACATTTCCCAGATCGAGGCTGGCGGCCTGCAGTTGCGCTTGAACGTGTTCTCGCTGGAAACCCTGGTCAGCGATATCCGGGAACTCCACCAGCCCCTGGCCCGGGAGCGGGGCGTGTCCCTGACCATCGCCCTGCAACCCGATCTGGCCCGCTTTCGACGCGGCGATGGCGACAGGCTGGCCCAGATCATCGCCAATCTGATCGGCAACGCGCTGAAATTCACCCGGCAGGGCGGCGTCACGGTCAAGATCAGCGGCGACGATCAGCGGTTGCAGATCGCGGTGATCGACACCGGGATAGGCATCGCCGCGAAAGACCACGAGACCATCTTCGAGCGCTTCGTTCAGGTCGACAATTCGTCGACCCGCCAGGTCGGAGGGATCGGGCTGGGCCTGGCCATCTGCCGCGAGATTTCCGAACGGATGGGCGGCTCGCTGACCGTCAAATCGGCCCTGGGCATCGGCGCGCGGTTCGATTTCGAGGCGCCGATCCCGGCGGTCGTGTCTTCCGAGGTCCAGGTCGAGGACGAGGTCGACGAGTACGCCGGCGAGGCGCCCGCTTCGCTTCTGGTGGTGGACGACAACCCGGTCAACCGGCGCATCCTCGCCGCCCTGGTCGAACCCTTCGGCGTCACCTGCGGCTTCGCCGTCAGCGGTCGCGAAGCGGTGGCGGCCTGGCGCGCCCAGCCCTGGGACGCGATCTTCATGGACGTGCACATGCCCGACATGGACGGCGTGGAAGCCACCCGGGCCATCCGTCGGGAAGAGGCCCTGGCCGGCGCCCGCCGCACCCCGATCATCGCCGTCACCGCCAGCGTGCTGACCCACGAGGTGGAAAGCTACATGCAGGCGGGAATGGACGGCGTCCTGCCCAAGCCGATCGAGGCCTCGGCCCTGGCGTCAACCCTTTCACAGTGCGTGGAGGCCGCGGCCTAGTCCGCCGGATCGCGTCTGCCGGATATCACGGCCCTGGACGATCAAAACGTCCAAGACCTGCGGCGGCGCTTGCGATTTGCTCCAACCGGGCGCCAGATCACGGAGCGCTCGATCGCACTGGAGCCTGGCATGGTCTTCTATCTCCTCGCCCTGCTGATCGGCGTCATCGCCGGCCTTCGCGCCATGACCGCTCCAGCCGCGGTCAGCTGGGCCGCGCATCTGGGCTGGCTGCCCCTGGCCGGCACGCCCCTGGGCTGGCTTGGCGCGAGCTTCACGCCGTGGATCTTCACCGTCCTGGCCCTGCTGGAGCTGGTGGCTGACCAGCTTCCCAGGACCCCCAGCCGCAAGGTTCCGATCCAGTTCGGCACGCGCCTCGTCAGCGGCGCCCTCTGCGGCGCGGCGATCGGCATGGCTTCGGGCGCCTGGATCGGCGGCGCCGTCGCGGGCGTCATCGGCGCCGTGATCGGCACGCTGGGCGGCGCCGAGATCCGCGGCCGGCTGGCCAAGGCCCTGGGCAAGGACCTGCCCGCCGCCCTGCTGGAAGACGCCGTCGCGATCGGCGGCGCGGTCCTGATCGTCACGGCGCTCTCATGAACCAGACCTTCGACGCCATCATCATCGGCGCCGGTCAGGCCGGTCCCGCCCTGGCCGGACGAGTGACGGCGGCCGGAAAGACCGTGGCCGTGATCGAGCGCAAGCTGTTTGGCGGCACCTGCGTCAACACCGGCTGCATGCCGACCAAGACCCTGATCGCCAGCGCCTATGCCGCCCATCTGGCCCGCCGCGCCGCCGAGTACGGCGTCACCCAGGACGGCCCGGTCGGGATCGACATGAAGCGGGTCAAGGAACGGCAGCAGACCGTCGTGCGCAACGCCCGCCACGGCGTAGAGAGCTGGCTCGCGGGCATGAAGGGCTGCGCGACGTTCGAGGGCCACGCCCGCTTCGAGTCCGCAACGACGGTGCGGGTTGGCGACGCCCTGCTGAGCGCCCCGCAGATCTTCATCAATGTCGGCGGCCGCGCCAACATTCCCGACATGCCGGGCGTCGATCAGATTTCCTACCTGACCAACACCGACATGATGCAGATCGACGTCCTGCCGGACCATCTGGTGATCATCGGCGGCAGCTATATCGGCCTGGAGTTCGCCCAGATGTACCGGCGCTTCGGCGCGGAGGTCACGGTGGTCGAGATGGGGCCACGCCTGATCGGGCGCGAGGATCCCGAGGTCTCGCAGGCCGTGCAGGATATCCTGGAAGCCGAAGGCGTCGCCGTGCGCCTCAACGCCGAGTGCATCAGCTTCGCACCCGACAAGGCGGGCGTCTGCGTCCATGTCACCTGCGAGGCCGGCGCGCCCCAGGTGACCGGATCGCACGTACTGCTGGCCGTTGGCCGCAAGCCCAATACCGACGACCTTGGCCTCGAAGCGGCCGGTATCGCGGTCGACAAGCGCGGCTACATCGTCGTCGACGACCAGTTGCGCACCAGTGTGCCCGGCGTCTGGGCCATGGGCGACTGCAACGGCAAGGGCGCCTTCACCCACACCGCCTACAATGACTTCGAGATCGTCGCCGCCAACCTTCTGGACGATGATGCGCGCAAGGTCAGCGACCGCATCACCGCCTACGCCCTCTATATCGACCCGCCTTTGGCCCGGGTGGGCATGAGCGAGGCCGAGGTCCGCGCCACGGGGCGTCCGGCCCTGATCGGGACCCGGCCGATGACCCGCGTCGGCCGCGCGGTCGAGAAGGGCGAGACGAAGGGCTTCATGAAGGTGTTGGTCGACGCCGAGACCCGCCTGATCCTTGGAGCCGCGATCCTGGGCGTGGGCGGCGACGAGGCCATCCACGGCATTCTCGACATCATGTACGCAAAGGCTCCCTGCACCACCTTGCAGCGGGCGGTGCATATCCACCCGACGGTGTCGGAACTGATCCCGACGATGCTGGGGGAGCTGAAGCCGCTTTGAGGCGATAGCGCACGCGGGTCGCACGTCGCCCCTACTATCGGCACGGCAAATGCCATAACAAGGGCGCCGCTGTGACTCCGCAGTGGCGAAGGCGACACCGGTGCTGATCGTACACGGACTGGATCTGTCCTATTTCACGGGCAAGCTGGAAGGGTATCTGCGCGCCAAGGGCCTGCGGTATCGCCTGCAGGAAATGGACACGGCCGCGTTTCGAGCCCTGGGCCGCAAGACCGGCGTTCGCCAAATGCCCCAGTTGGAGCTGCCCGACGGCAGCTGGATGACCGATACGCCGGTGATTATCGACCATCTGGAGACGCTGTATCCGCAAAACTCGCTCACCCCGCCAGACCCCGCCCTGAGGTTCCTCGCGGACCTGATTGAAACCTATGGCGACGAGCACCTTTGGCGGCCCGCGCTCTATTATCGCTGGGCCTATCCGGCGGACGCCCGGCTGATGAGTGGCCGACTCGCGGACGGCATGTTCCGGGACATCGCCCTGCCCCGCCCCCTGCGCCGCCAGGTCGCCCTTCTGCGGCAAAGGTCCGTCTATCTCGGCCAGGAGGGGGTGAACCGTGGCAATCGGGCGCGGATCGAAGCGGACTATCTCGACATGCTCGACGCGCTGGACACGATCTTCACTTCGCGGGACTGGCTGCTGGGCGACGCGCCGACACGCGCAGACATCGGCCTGTTTGGCCCTCTCTTCCGACACTTCGCCTGTGACCCGACGCCCGCGGCCATCATGCGCGAGCGCGCGCCGTCGGTGGCCGCCTGGGTGGCGCGACTATGGGCCCTGAAGCCGACCCCCGCACGCTCGGCCGCCCTGGTGACCCGCATCCCGGACGACCTGGCGCCGCTGATGAACCTGATCGAGCAGCGCTTTCTCCCTGAAATGGCCGCCAATCAGGCGGCGGTGAGCGCGGGGGCGAGCCGCACCCGCCACACCGACCAGGGCGTCACCTTTGACTATCGACCCAATGCCTATCGGGCCTGGCGTCTGGCCCGTCTCCAGGCGTCCTATGGGGCGCTGACCACGTCATCGCGCCAGGCCCTGGGCGGCCATCTGGGTCCGAAATCCAGGGCGATCCTGCAATCGGACGCCGGGCCCGACGAAGGGGAAAGCCGCCCGCCGCGGCCCGACGGCGTTCGCGACCGCTGGGGGAGACCGGCCGGTCCAACCGCCTAGCCACCACGCGATCGGTCGTCTCGTGAAGGCGAAGGCCGGGCGTCAGGGAAAAGCCTTGGAGCGGGCGATGGGAATCGAACCCACGACATTCTGCTTGGGAAGCAGACGCTCTACCTCTGAGCTACGCCCGCGAGGCGTCTGGGTCGTCTAGCGGGTCTGGGCGGCGTTCTCAAGAGCCGCGGACGGTGAAACCGGCTAGCCCCGGCTCTCGTCTTCCACCAGACCCTTGCCCAGCAGCGCGGCGAAGTGGGCGATGGTTTTACCCAGGCCTTCCTTCAGCTGGGTCCTGGGCTCCCAGTCCAGCGCCGACCTGGCCAGGGTGATGTCGGGCTGGCGCTGACGCGGGTCATCCTGCGGCAGGGGCCTGCGTTCGATCACCGAGGACGAGCCGATCTGGGCGATGGTCTGCTGGGCCAGTTCCAGGATCGTGAACTCGTTGGGATTGCCGATATTGACCGGACCGGTGAAGCCGGTGGGCGTGGCCATCATGCGGATGAAGCCTTCGACCAGATCGTCGACATAGCAGAAGCTGCGGGTCTGCTGGCCTTCGCCATAGATGGTGATCGGCTGGTTGGTCAGGGCCTGAACGATGAAATTACTGACCACACGACCGTCATTGATCGCCATGCGCGGGCCGTAGGTGTTGAAGATCCGCACGACCTTGATGTCGATGCTGTCCTGCCGGAAGCTGTCGAAGAACAGGGTTTCGGCGCAGCGCTTGCCTTCGTCGTAGCAGGCGCGCGGGCCGATCGGATTGACCCGGCCCCAGTAGCTTTCGACCTGCGGATGGATCTCGGGATCGCCATAGACCTCGCTGGTCGAGGCCTGCATCACCCGCGCGCCCGTGCGCTTGGCCAGGTCCAGCATGTTGATGGCGCCCATGACATTGGTGCGCACGGTCATCACCGGGTCGTACTGATAGTGGATCGGCGAGGCCGGGCAGGCCAGATTGTAGATCTGGTCGACCGGAATGAAGATCGGATGGTTCACGTCATGGTTCACGAACTCGAAGTTCGGGTGATCCATCAGGTGGGCGATATTGTCCTTGCTGCCCGTGAACAGGTTGTCCAGGCACACCACCCGATCGCCGCGGGCGATCAGCCGGTCGCACAGGTGAGAGCCGACGAAGCCGGCCCCGCCCGTCACCAGGATGCGAAGCGCTGTGTGTTTCTTGGCGGCGGTTTGGGCGGACATGGCGGGTCTCTGCGGCGCGATCTTCACCGTGGTCTGATTTGCGTAACGGGTCTCGCCCCCCGGCTCAACCATCGCCTGCGCCGACGGATGCGACCGACCGGCGCACCCGCTCCCCTCGCGGCTAGTTCACGCGCTCGGCCTGAACGCCCAGGGTCGCCAGTTGAGCCTGCAGGCTGTCGGGGCCCACAAGGTGGCCGGCGCCGACGGCGACGAAACTGACGCCCGCCCCGCCGAGCTTGCCCTTCAGCTGACGGGCCCAGTCGCGATTGCGGTCGGTCAGCAGCACGGCATAGACCTCGGCATAGTTGGTCTTCATCTCGGTGATGAACTGCTCCTCGAGGGCCTGGATGTCCCCGTCCGCCCAGGCGGCCACCATGGTGTCGATCTTGGCCGGGCCGGCCTCGGCGTCATCCAGCGTGGCCTGCAGCATCTCGACCTCGGTCCTGGTGGGCATGTCGGCGAAGAAGCGGATCTGCTGTTCGGCGGTCTCGAGCGATGACGCCGGCTTGCCCGCCGCCTTCATCTCGGCGGAAACCACCTGTTCGACCCCGCTGCGCGGATCGTAGCCGGCCTTGATCACCGGCAGCATGGCCAGGGAGATCGAGGCCAGCCAGGGTCGCATGACCTCCATGGCCTGGGGCGGCATGCCCGCCGCCTGGGCCAGGCCCTGGGCGCGCTTGAAGTCCTGCGGCGACAGCTTCTGAGACAGCGGCGTGGCGCGATCCAGGCCGTACTGCATGACCAGCGGCTGCATGACCGCCGGATCGTCGGCGCCCAGAACCTCGATCACCAGATCGTCGCTGGCCTTCAGGGCCTGATCGATCCGGGGCGAGCGCCACCGCGTGGCCGGCTTCAGCACATGGATCGTCCCGAACAGGTAGATCGTCGAGTCCTGGTCCCGGATCGCCCACAGGGCGGGCTCGGCCGTGGCCGGGGCGGCCAGCCCCAGGGCCAGTACGGAAACCAGGCCAAGGACCGCGCGACGGGCGAACTGGAAGACGGGTCGGAACATGTGATTCTCTGAACGAACGCAGAGGCGAGTTAGGGGAGAACCCTCGCCGGGCGCAATCAGGCCCGGCGAAAGCGGCTATTTCAGGAAGCGCTCCACCTCGGCGGCGAAGGCGGCTGGCTGGTCCAGCATGATGAAGTGAAAGGCGCCGTCGACACGCTCCAGCCTGACCCCGGTCAGGGCGGCATAGGCGCCAGCATAGGTCTGGTCGACAACGGCCTGGGGCGCGCCCATGGCCGGATCATGAGGATAGAGCATGGTGGTCGGGGTGGTGACGGCGGCCAGTTCGCCGCGCATGTCGGTGGTCAACACATCGTACAGCGCGCGCGCCACGACCGATTGCGACGAGGTCTTCGACCAGTCCAGCGCGGCTTTCAGGCCCTCCGGCGACTTGACCAGGCGGGGCATGGTCATGGCCTGCTGGGCGGCGAAGGTCTCGGGCGACATGGCGGTCATGCCGTCGCGCATGGCGGTGGCCTGCGGCCTGACCGCCTCGACCGTAGCGGCCGGCGAGAACAGCACCGCATAGAACGGCAGGCTGTCGACGATCATCAGGCGGCTGAGGTCCTCGGGATGGCGGCGGGCCAGCATCAGGCCGGTCAGCCCGCCCATCGAATGGCCGATCACCGCCGGCGACTTCAGCCCTGCCGACCGGATATAGGCGTCGACCGCCTCGACCAGCGGCTCAAGAACCGGCCCCTCGGCATTGCCGCCGACCGGCGCGCCGGCGAAACCGCCGACCTGAACGACATGGACGCGATAGCGGCCCGACAGCTGCTTGACGGTGTCGTCCCACACCGCGCCAGACGAGGCCAGGCCCGGGATCAGCACAACGTCAGGCCCCTGCCCGCTCACCGTCACAGCGATGCGATCGGGCGCGGCGGGGGCCGCGTGGGCGTGGTTTCCGCCAAAGACGCCGATGGCGGCGAGAATGGCGATCAGGCACGCGAAAGCGCGCGCCGAGAGGCGGTTACACATGGCGACAATCCTTGTTCGAGGGAGGATGGCGGCGGGGTGTCCCCGCCGCGCTCGGGAGAGGCTAGGCCTCGTCCTGGAAGATGGCTTCGATCGGTTGGGCAAAGAGGCGGGCGATCCGGAAGGCCAGAGGCAGGCTGGGATCGTACTTGCCCGTCTCCAGGGCGTTTATGGTCTGGCGCGAGACCTCCAGCCGTTCGGCCAGATCGGCCTGGCTCCAGTCGCGCTCGGCGCGCAGCACCCTGAGGCGGTTCTTCACTGGTAGCGCCTCCGGATGAAGGCCTGGCCGACACCCCAGGAGGCGCAGAACAGCGGGAAGATCAGGAACAGGGGCGGCGCGGGCGCGACCTCGGCGTTGCTCAGGAAACCCCATACGGTCGAGACCGCCAGCACCATGCCCAGCCCCCAGAGCATCGCCTCCACGTGGATGGCGCGCTCGAACTCATCGGGCTCTTCCCTCAGGTACAGACCCATCACGGCCAGCACGCCCAGGATCGGGACGGCCGGCGCGGCGGCCACGATCCACAGCAGCGGTCCGGTCAGGCCTCCGCTTTTCAGCAGCGCCAGCGAGCCCAGCAGGGCGACGCAATAGCTGATCATCGCCACCGCGAGCCGGCGGCGATAACGCTTCATGACCGGACCGATGCGGTCGGTCTTCAACCTAGCGCTGGCGAAATAGTTGAAGGCCAGGAACAGCACGAACCAGATGAATACGGCCGCATAACCCACGGGCCCCTCAAGCTTGTGAAGGACACTCATGCTGAAAATCGCGGCGATGAAGGCCGTGAATACGGCCCAGTAGAGCGACCATTTGAGCCACGTCGGCGTGGTATTCGTCATGACAAGCACCCCCTCTCAATTTGACAAGGATGCTTGTCATGCAGAGGCGCGAAAATGTCAAGCGTAGTTGTCTTTTTGTATGGCGTTAGCGACTAAAGACCAGTCATTGCGGAGCGATCAGGCGGCCTTGGGAATCTCGAACAGGTCGCGAGCCTCGCCCAGAACGCCGCGCCAGTGGATGGCCTGGAGCAGTCGACGACCCAGGGCTCGCCCCAGCACCCCCGTCGCGGCGCGCTCACGCATTTCCCAGCCGTAGCGCGAGAAACGGTCGCCAAAATCGGACCAGCGGATCACGCGTCCGGCGGCGTCCTGCCGCCAGATCGCCTTGTCGCAACCCGGGATGAAGGAACAGGATTCCCAAGCCTGGATGCGCCTAGAAAGGATGGCGAAGGGATCAGGACGCGATCGGGCCAAGGTCGGTGCTCCAGCGGAACGGGTCAAAATCGGCGCTCGACTTGAGCCACCAGCCCGCCACCCCCTCAAGCTAGCACTTGAGATTGCCGAGAAAAGAGACACCAGATGTAGTGTGACGCCGTGTCGCGCGGCGGCCTCTGCGACACCGACGCGGCCCGAAAACGCCTTTACAGCCGCGCGGAATCCCGCCTCGCCGACCGCCCCGTCAGGACCAGGCCTTGAAGTGCTTGGACAGTTTCAGGCCCTGGCGCTGATAGTGCGACCCGCCCTCCCCGTACAGCCGCGCCGGGCGCGAGGTCAGGGGCTCATAGACGAGCCGGGCCACGGTCTGGCCGTCCTCCAGCAGGAACGGCGTCTCGTGGCTGCGCACTTCCAGCACGCCCTTGGAGCCGACGGCGGCGGCTTCCTCGGTGCCGAAGCCCGGATCGAAGAAGCCGGCATAGTGGACGCGGAACTCGCCGACCGACGGATCGATCGGCGTCATCTCGGCCGCTTCCATCACCGGGATCTCGATATTGTCCTTGGAGGCCAGGATGTAGAACTCGCCCGGATCCAGCAGCAGCTCGCCATGGCGGGTTTCCAGCGGCTCCCAGAAGTCGCGCGGATCGTGGCCGTCCTCGTGGTCCAGGTCGACGACGCCCGCATGGCGACGACCGCGGAAGCCGACAATGCCCCCCATGCCGGGCGACAGGTCGACGCCGACGCTGCGAATCGACAGCTTGGCGGGATCTCCCCGCTTCAGGCGCAGCTGGTTGAGGCGCGTGCCCGAACGCACCAGCACCGAGAAGGTCTGGGGCGCGATCTCCATATAGAGCGGCCCCTCATAGCCGGCGTCGACATCGTCGAAGGCGCGGCTGTGATCGGTCAGCAGGCGCACGAAGACGTCCACCCGGCCGGTCGAGCTCTTGGGATTGCCGCGCGCCGAGATATTGGCCGGCAGGGCCAGGCTCTCCTGAAGCTCGGCGATATAGACGCAGCCCTTTTCCAGCACCGCGCCCCGGGTCAGGTCCAGCTCGTGCATCGCAACGTCCTTGAGGCGCTGCGTCACGCGACGGCCCAGGCCTGGCAGGAACGAGGCGCGGACCCGCCAGGCGCGCGCGCCCAGCCGCAGATCCAGGCTGGCGGGCTGCACCTGATCGACGTCGAACGGCGTCGCCGAGGTGATCGCCTCCTGGGCGATGAGGTCTTCGATGTTTTGGCAGGGCAGAATCCCTGCGGAATGGGCGTCGGTCATTGGCGCGACAGTCGCTAAAGCTCGCCTGGAAGGCAAGGCTGGAGCGCGGCCAGCTCGCCTCAAGCAATTTCGATGTTGAAATCAGCCCACCCAGCCTTGACCCTGCGCGCCGCTAAACCCCTTATGCCGGCCTTTTCCGCGCCGAAGAAGGAACACCCCGTGGCCGAGGACCCGAAAGACTGGGACATCGCGACCAAGCTGATCCGCGGGGGGCTGGCCCGGTCGCAATATATGGAGACCGCCGAGGCGCTCTACCTGACCCAGGGCTTCACCTATGACAGCGCCGAGGGCGCCGACCGCCGGTTCTCCGGCGAGGATCCGGGTTTCGTCTATTCGCGGTTCAACAACCCGACCGTGAAGATGTTCGAGGACCGTCTGGCCCTGCTGGAAGGCGCGGAAGTCTGTCGCGCCCAGGCCACGGGCATGGCCTCGATCAATGCGTCGCTGATGGGCCTGGTCAAGGCCGGCGACCACGTGGTGGCCGGCCGCGCCCTGTTCGGCTCATGCCGCTGGCTGATCTCCGAGTGGCTGCCGCGCTTTGGGGTCGAGACCACCTTCGTCGACGCCACCGACCTGAAGGCCTGGGAAGCGGCCATGCGGCCCAACACCAAGGCCGTGCTGATCGAGACGCCGTCCAATCCGGTGCTGGAGATCACCGACATCCGCGCTGTCTCCGAGATCGCCCACGCCGTCGGCGCCAAGGTCATTGTCGACAACGTCTTCGCCACACCGATCTTCCAGCAACCGCTGAAGCTGGGCGCCGACATCGTGGTCTATTCGGCCACCAAGCACATCGACGGCCAGGGCCGCGTGCTGGGCGGGGCCATCCTGACCAGCGAGGCGATCGCCGAGGAATGCTACCGCGACATGCTGCGCCACACCGGCCCGTCGCTGTCGCCGTTCAACGCCTGGGTGCTGGTCAAGGGCCTGGAGACGCTGGATCTGCGCGTGCGCCGCCAAGCCGAAACCGCGTTTGCCCTGGCCAATGTGATGGCCGAGCACAAGAAGACCAAGTCGGTGCTCTATCCCTTCCGCCACGACCACCCGGGCCACAATGTCGCCAGGTCGCAGATGAGCGGCGGCGGCACCGTGGTGGCGCTGGACCTGGGCAGCCGCGAGGCCGCGTTCAAGTTCCTGAACGCGCTGGAGATCGTCGACATCTCCAACAATCTGGGCGACGCCAAGTCGATGGCCACCCACCCGCCGACCACCACCCACCGCTCGGTGCCCGAGGCCGAACGCCCGTCGCTGGGCGTGGTCGAGGGCGGCGTGCGCCTGTCGGTCGGCCTGGAAAGCCTCGATGATCTGACGCGAGATGTGACCCGTGCGCTCGACCAGGCGTGAAACCTCCCCGCCGTTGCAGCGGATTCGTCGGCGTCGCGGCGCCGATGGCGGCATCTATGAAGCCCGCACGCGCGACATCGTCGTGCGCGTGGCGCCGGTCTATCTTCCGGAAGAATCCGCTCCCGAAGAGGGCCTCTATCTGTGGTCCTACACGGTGGAGATCGAGAACCACGGCCCCGAGACCGTGCATCTGGTCGCCCGTCGCTGGGCCATCACCGACGCCCTCAACCGCTGCAACGAAGTGGAAGGCTCCGGCGTGGTCGGCGAACAGCCGGAACTGAAGTCGCGGGAGGCGTTCCGCTATGTCTCCAGTTGTCCCCTGCCCACCTCCTCGGGCGCGATGCGCGGCAGCTACCAGATGATGACCGAGGGCGGCGAGGTGTTCGAGGCGGAGATCCCCGAATTCTCGCTGCACATGCCGGGCGCCGCGCGGCGCTATAATTAGTCGAAGGCGTCCGGCGCCACCGCATAGACCCGCGAGCAATATTCGCAGGTCACATGGATCTTGCCGTCGGGCTCGACCATCTCGGCCTTTTCCGCCTCGGTGAACGACTGGATGACCACCGCGATGCGGTCGTCCGAACAGCGGCAGAACGAGCGCAGGGGCTTTTCCTCGATCAGACGCACGCCATCCTCGTTGAACAGCCGCCACAGCAGAGTGGGCGAGTCGATCGTCGGATCGATCAGCTCGTCCTCGCCGGTGGTCTCGAAGAAGGCCTGGGCGTGGTTCCAGGCCTCCTTCGTCTCGCCGCGCGTTTCGTCGCCAGCGATCGACTGGATCAGGATGCCGCCCGCGCGCCATTTCAGGCCCTCGCCGGTGTCAGCCTGACCGACGGCCAGGCGCACGCGGGTCGGGGTCTGTTCCGACTGCTGGAAATACTGCTCGGCGCACAGGGCCAGGGTCTCGCCCTCGATCGGGGTGACGCCCTGGTAGCGATCCATGTCCGCGCCCTGGTCCAGGGTCATGATGAACACGCCGCCGCCCAGCAGGGTCTTGGCGCCCGGACGCACGAAGCCCTCCGAGGCCTTGGCCACTTCCTCGGGGTCGAACCGGCAATAGCCGCGCAGGCCGCCGCTGGTGTCATAGTCGACCACGACATAGCGCACCGGGCCGTCGCCCTGGGCCTGGACGATCAGCCGGCCCTCGAACTTCAGGCTGGAGCCGACCAGGGCGGCCAGGGCGCAGGCCTCGCCCAGCAGGTTGGCGACAGGCTCGGGATAGTCGTGACGAGTCAGCACCTCATCGACGGCGGCGCCCAGACGCACAACGCGGCCGCGCACGGGCAGGCCTTCGATCTGAAAGGCGGAAACGACGTCGTCGAGGACGGGAATGGCGGTGGTGTCGGTCATGGGGAGGCTAGATAGGAGCTTCCCACGAAAATGCGAGCCCCTAGATGCCTGGCCGGGCAGCCGGACCCATATCCGATATGGGTACGAACCGGGGTCGGCCCCATTGTCGAGCGTGAAGAGTCGGAGCACGCCAGCAAGGTCACCGCTTTTGCCCATACGCGGTGGCAAAGCTGGTCAGCGCTCCAACCCCATAGGGCGCTGGCCGGCGCCCTCGGCCCTAGCCGATCGCGCCGAACGCCCAGGCCAGGACCGACTTCTGCGCATGAATGCGGTTCTCGGCCTCGTCCCAGGCCAGGGAGCGCGGACCGTCCAGCACGGCGTCGGTGACCTCCTCGCCCCGGTGGGCCGGCAGGCAGTGCAGGAAGACGCCGTCGGAGGCCGACAGGTCCATCAGAGCCTCATCGACCTGATAGGGCTCCAGAGCCGCCAGGCGCTGGTCATGGTCGGTGTCGCCCATCGAGACCCAGGTGTCGGCCACGACCACATCGGCGCCGCGTACGGCCTCCTTGGGGTCGTCGGTCATGGTCACCTGGCCCTGCAGGTCGGCGGCCCGCGCCAGATCGACGAGGTCGGGGTGGTAGACCGCCGGGCAGGCGATCTTCAGCTTGAAGCCCAGCAGCGGCGCGGCGTGGATGAAGCTGGAGCAGACATTGTTGCCGTCGCCGACCCAGGCGATGGTCTTGCCGCCCACGTCGCCGCGATGCTCTTCGATGGTCAAGAGGTCGGCCATGATCTGGCACGGATGGCTCTTGTCGGTCAGGCCGTTGATCACCGGCACGGTCGAGACCTGGGCGAAGCGCTCGACGTCGGCGTGGCTGTTGGCGCGGATCATCACCGCGTCGACCATGCGCGACAGCACCCGGGCGGTGTCCTCGATGGTCTCGCCACGGCCCAGCTGCATGTCGTTGGAGGTCGAGATGATCCCGCTGCCGCCCAACTGGCGGATCGCCGCGTCGAACGAGAAACGAGTGCGGGTCGAGTTCTTCTGGAAGATCATCGCCAGCACGCGGCCATCGGCCGGCGCGGCGGCGTCGACCTTGCCCTGGCCCCAGCCCTTGCGCGCGATCTTGCGGGCCTTGGCGTCCTCAAGCATCAGGCGCAGCGTGGCGCCGTCCAGCTTCCACAGATCGATGAAGTGCCGGGGGGTGGTCATATCGGCCAAGTCCCAGAGCCCGCCCCGGCTATCGCCGGAGCGGGTCGTTTACAGTGTGAAGCGTTAGGCGGCCGCCAGTTTGGCGCGAGCGGCCTCGCAGGCCTTCTCGAGTTTGGCGATCGCTTCGCTGGCTTCCTCGATGGTCAGGTTCAGCGGGGGCAGCAGGCGCACGCAGTTGTCGCCGCCACCGGCGATCAGCAGCTTCTCGTCGCGCGCCAGGACCATGAACTCGCGGTTGTTGGGGATCAGCTTGACGCCGATCAGGAAGCCCTTGCCGCGAATGTCGACGATGACGTCCGGGAAGCGGTCCTTCAGGCCGTTCAGCTGCTGCACGAAGTAGCCGGCCACGGTCTTCACGTTGTCGAGGATCTCGGGCGTGTTGATCGTGTCGAAAGCCGCCTTGCCCACGGCCATGGCCAGCGGGTTGCCGCCGAAGGTCGAGCCGTGGACGCCCACGGTCATGCCCTTGGCCGCCTCGGTGGTGGCCAGGCAGGCGCCGACCGGGAAGCCGCCGCCCAGGGCCTTGGCCACGGCCATGATGTGCGGCTCGCCGCCGGGGGCCCACTCATAGGCGAACAGCTTGCCGGTCCGGCCCATGCCGCACTGCACTTCGTCATAGATCAGCAGGACGCCGTGCTCGTCACACAGCGAACGCAGGCTGACCAGGCAGTGCTCGGGGATCGAACGCGCGCCGCCCTCGCCCTGCACGGGCTCGACAATGATCGCCGCCGTCGTCGGCTGCGCGATGGCGGCCTTCAGAGCGTCATGATCGCCGAAGGTCAGCTGGCTGTAGCCCGGCAGGCGGGGGCCGAAACCCTCGACATAGCTGGGATTGCCCGAGGCGTTGACCGCCGCGTACGAACGGCCGTGGAACGAGCCGTCGAAGCCGAAGATCTCGGTGCGCTCGGGCTGGCCATTGGCGGTGTGATACTTGCGAGCGGTCTTCAGCGCGCACTCGATCGCCTCGGTGCCCGAATTGGTGAAGAACACCACGTCGGCGAAGCTGTGGGCGCACAGCTTGTCGGCCAGCTCTTCCTGCTCGGGGATGCGATAGATGTTGGAGACGTGCCAGAGCTTCTCGCCCTGGGTCTTCAGCGCCTCAACCAGCACGGGGTGGGCGTGACCCAGACCGTCGGTGGCGATGCCCGCCACGCAGTCCAGATATTCATCGCCATCGGTCGAAAACAGTCGCGCGCCTCGGCCTCGTTCAAACGCCAGCGGGGCGCGGTTGTAGACGCCCATGATGTGGTGTTGCGAGGGGATCGACGACGCCTGACTGCTCAAGACAGCCTCCCTAGAAAGGAAAGAAGCCCCCGCGCTATTCGCACGGGGACCGGAAGGCCGCAGGTTGTCGCCGTGGAACGACGCTCTGTCAATGAAACTGCTGTGAAATCGCCAGTCTGTTGCGCCCGGGTGACCCCCTCAGGTCTTGAGGCGATATCCGGTGCGGAACAGATGCCAGCACCACAGGAACAGCACGATCGTCAGAACCGCCGTGATGACCACGCCAATCAGGATCGAGCCATCGGCGTGGCCGATGAATCCGTAGCGGAACCCGTCGATCAGATAGAAGAACGGGTTGTAGTGGCTGGCCGATCGGAACGGCTCGGGCAGCTTGTCGACCAGATAGAAGGTGCCAGACAGGAAGGTCATCGGCATGATCAGGAAATTGGTCACGGCCGACAGCTGGTCGAACTTCTCGGCCCACAGTCCCGCCAGAATGCCGGCCAGGCCCAGGATCAACGAGGCGCCGATCCCGAAATAGAAGATCGGCCAGATGTGGGCCACGCCCAGCCCCGCGCCCGGCAACAGGCCGATGACGATGGCCGTCACCGCCCCGACCACCACGCCGCGCGTCGCCGCCCCGAGCGCGAAGGCCGAGACCTGCTCCAGCGGCGACAACGGCGGGGTCAGGAAGTCGGGCGTCAGACCCATCATCTTGGCCTGGATCAGCGACGAGGACGAATTGGCGAAGGCGTTGTTGAGGATGGCCATCATGATCAGGCCCGGGGCCACGAAATGGCCGAAGCTGACGCCGTCCACGGCCTGCCGCGCGGGGCCGACGGCGACCACGAAGACCATCATGTAGAGCAAGGTGGTCACCACCGGAGCGGCCACCGTCTGGGTGCCCACCTTCCAGAAGCGGCGGATCTCGCGCTGGTACAGGGTGAAGAACCCGCTCCAGTTCCAGCCGTGATAATCGCGCGGCTGCGGCGGAACGACGCTGTCTGCCATGTCTCTCATGAGCCCGAGTCCCAAAATTCCCTTACGCATGTGCGCTTTGAGCTCTCAAGGCGCAAGGCCAGCCCATTCCGAATCAATATCTAGTTTCTGTGGACAGACCGATTGGCGCCCATTGTGTGATTTAACGTTTTCTTTACGATATGTAGTAGGACGACCGCCGGCGGGGTGGTCACATTACCAGATGTGGGGGTCGTGGCTTGGGGAAGCCGTGATCATCATTGAAATGGCGGGAGATGGGTATGAGCTGGACCGACGATCG
This sequence comes from uncultured Caulobacter sp., assembly GCA_964427205.1. GTDB lineage: Bacteria > Pseudomonadota > Alphaproteobacteria > Caulobacterales > Caulobacteraceae > Caulobacter. Next base: position 31,436 of record CAYRTE010000002.1, on the reverse strand, counting down.
GGTCACGACCTTGAAGAAGCTCTGGCTTGACGGGCTTTCGGCCAGTCAGATCGCCAAGCAATTGGGCGGCGTCACGCGTAACGCCGTCATCGGCAAGGTGCACCGCCTGGGCCTTTCGGGCCGGGCAGCCCCCTCGCAACCGGCGCGTCCGGCCTTCAAGGCCCCGCGTCCCGCCCGTCCCGCCGCGCAGACCATGCCGTCCGCGCCGCGCCGGGTCGTCACGCCCGAGCACGCCCCGACGCAAGCCGTGGTGTCTTCCGGCGTCGCCCCTCCGACCCTGCCCGTCTATCGCGACGAGCAACCCGGCTCGGCCACCGTGCTGACCCTGGGCGCCCACATGTGCAAGTGGCCAATCGGCGATCCCTCGTCGGACGGCTTCACCTTCTGCGGCCGTCGCTCGTCGGAAGGCCCCTATTGCGGCGAACACGCCCGGGTGGCCTACCAGCCGCAACAATCCAAGAAGAAGGCTGGCCCCACCGAGCTGGCCCGCTCGCTGCGCCGCTACATCTAAAAACCTACCCATAAGAACAAGTCTCTCATGCGGCCCTCCCCGTTCGTCGGGGAGGGCCTTATGCTGTGCGCATGACCGACGTCGCCGCTCCTGATTCCAACGCGCCCGCCTATTCCGTCTCGGAACTGGCCTTCGCGCTGAAGCGCACGCTGGAAACCAGCTATTCCCATGTGCGGCTGCGCGGCGAGCTCAGCAAGGTCACCCATCACGGTAACGGCCACGTCTATCTGACCATCAAGGACGACAAGTCGGCGATCGACGGCGTGGTCTGGAAAGGCTCGGTGCGGGGCCTGGGCGTGCGGCCCGAGCACGGCCTGGAAGTGATCGTCACCGGCAAGATCACCACCTATCCCGCCGGCTCGCGCTACCAGATCGTCATCGAGAGCATGGAGGCCGCCGGGGTCGGGGCGCTGCTGGCCCAGCTGGAGCGCCTGAAGGCCAGGCTGCAGGGCGAGGGCCTGTTCGAGGCCTCGCGCAAACGCCCCCTGCCCTCGATGCCGGCCGTGGTCGGCGTCATCACCAGCCCGACCGGAGCGGTGATCCGCGACATCCTGCACCGCATCCGCGACCGCTGGCCGTGCCATGTGCTGGTCTGGCCCGTGGTGGTGCAGGGCGACCAGGCCGCCGCACAGGTGGCCGGGGCCATCCGCGGCTTCAACGCCATCACCCCTGGCGGACGCGTGCCGCGCCCCGACATCATCATCGTCGCCCGGGGCGGCGGCTCGGTGGAAGACCTCTGGGCCTTCAACGACGAGACCCTGGCGCGCACCGTGGCGGCCAGCGACATCCCGCTGATCTCGGCCGTCGGCCACGAGACCGACACCACCCTGATCGACTTCGTCTCCGACCGCCGCGCGCCCACCCCCACGGCCGCCGCCGAGATCGCCACGCCGGTGCTCGGCGAGCTGCGGGCCCTGGTCTCCGACTATGACCGCCGCCTCAATCGCTGCGGCTCGCGGGTGCTGGAAGAGCGCCGCACCCGCCTGGTCAGCGCCGCCCGCGCCCTGCCCCGCCCGGCCGACCTGCTGGCCCTGGCCCAGCAGCGCTTCGACATCGCCGCGGGACGTCTGGACGCCGCCCTGGGCCGCAACACCGCCGTCCACGCCCAGGACCTTCTGCGGATCACCGCCCGCCTGTCGCCCGAGGCGCTGGGCCGCCAGCACAGGGTCAAGGCCGACCGCCTCGGCGACCTGCGTCGCCGCATGGATCTGGCCGCCCGCCGCGCGCCGGAACGCATCGCCCAGAACGCCCGCCTGCCCGCCCTGTGGAGCCGCCTCAACGCCGCCGGCAAGCGCCGTCTGCAGCGCGACGCCGACCGGCTGTCCAGCCTGGAAAAGCTGCGCCAGTCGCTCAATCCCCGGCGACCGCTGGATCTGGGCTTTGCCCTGGTCCGCAAGGCCGATCACTCGATCGTCCGCTCGGCCGCGCATTTGGGTCCCGGCGACTGGGTCAGCCTGCAGTTCGGCGATGGAGAGCGCAACGCGCTGATCGATGACAGCGCGCCGCCGGCTGTGGCGCCTGCGCCCGCCCTGACCGCCGCTCCGCCCAAACCGGCTCGCCCGAAGCCAACAACACCAAAACCTGATCAGGGCGACCTGTTCTGAGGCGTCGCCGTGGCGTAGAATGCTCTCATGAACGCTTATGATCGCGACCTTGGAAAATCCGACGGCCTGGCCGTGCTGCACTATGGCGACGGCGAATTCGCCGTAATGGCGCCAGGCCGTTTCGTGCTGTGCGCCGTCACCGGGGCCAAGGTGTCGCTGGACGCCCTGCGCTACTGGAGCCCCGAGCTGCAGGAAGCCTACGCAAACCCCGCCGACGCGCTGAAGCGCTGGCAAGAGAAGATCGCCTGAACCGTCGCACGCTCCTGACGGGCCTCGCCGTCAGCGGCGTGGCTCACGCGGCCTGGGCCTCGGCGCCCGGGCTGACGCTGTCGGGAAAGTTCGTGCAGGGCGGCTACGCCATCGGCCGAACCGCGCCATACGCCACCATCGACCTGGACGGAGAGGTCGTTGGTCTGGCCTCAACCGAGGGATGGTTCGTGGTCGGCTTTGACCGCGACGCCCCGCCGGTCGCGATCGTCACCGTCACCACCGCCGATGGCTCGGCCAGCCATGAGGCCGCCATCGCGCCGGGGACCTTCGATATCCAGCGCATCGACGGCCTGCCCGCCAATCAGGTCGCGCCCACCGATCCCGTCCTGTTGGCCCGCATCGCCGCCGAGGGCGAGCGCAAGGCCGCGGGCTTCAACAGCGTCGTGGACCTGGACGCCTTCAACAGCGGCTTCATCATGCCCGTCGAGGGCGGCAGACGCTCGGCGCGCTTCGGGGGGCAACGCATACTTAACGGCGAGCCCAAGCGTCCCCACTATGGGGTTGACCTGGCCGCGCCGGTGGGGACCGCCGTGCGCGCTCCGGCCGGAGGACAGGTCGTTTTCTCCGAGACCGGCCTGCATTTCGAGGGCGGACTGGTGCTGATCGATCATGGCCAGGGCCTGATCACCGCCTATCTGCATCTGTCAAAAGCCCTTGTGGCGCCGGGAGATTTGGTCAGGCAGGGCCAGATCATCGGCGCCGTCGGCAAGGAAGGACGCGCCACCGGTCCGCACCTGTGCTGGCGCATGAAATGGCGCGGCCGCAACCTGGACCCATCCCTGATGGTCGCCGCCCGCGCCCCTCGCCTGTAACGCGAAAATAAACCCTTCATTAGCCTTGATCTCTCTATTCAGAGACTGGGCCATGTGCTTACTCGCGGCTCGGCTTCCCGGTCTGACAAGGAGACAGGCACCGCATGTCAGCGGAGTACGCCAATCTGCGCTTTCTGCTGGTGGACGATAACCACCACATGCGGGCTATCGTCAGCGCCATCCTCAAGGGCGTGGGCGTAAAGCACGTGCGCGAAGCCATGGACGGCGCGGAAGCCCTGCAGGCGATGCGGGAAGGCCTGATCGACATCGCCATCGTCGATTTCAAGATGTCGCCGCTGGACGGGGTGCAGTTCACGCAGCTGGTCCGCAACTCGCCCGACAGCGTCGACCCGTTTCTGCCGATTATCATGCTGACGGGCTTCGCCGAGCGGAACCGCGTCTTTGAGGCGCGCGACGCGGGCGTCACCGAGATCGTGGTCAAACCGGTGACGGCGCGGTCGCTGCTGGACCGCATCAACATGGTGATCTTCAAGCCTCGGCCATTCATCCGCTCGGGCGACTATTTCGGCCCTTGCCGCCGCCGCCGCGACGAGCCCAACTTTGCGGGCCCCTATCGGCGCAGCGCCGACCCGAAGGAAATCTAGTCCTCAATCGCCTTGGCTTCCCCGCGAGCCAGGGCCGCATAGACCTCGTTGGGCCAGCGCCGGTGCACCCAGAACCACTCCGCCGGGCGCTCTCGGATCCGCTCTTCCATGAAGGCGTTGATCAGGCGCACGCCGGCCTCGATGTCGGCCGTGCGATCCCCGCTCGAAGGGACGATGATGGGATCGTGGACCACCGCCCGGAAGCGCGCGCCCTTGATGCGCTGAACCGACATCGGCTGCAGCACCGTGCCAAAGCGGATCGCCAGCCGTGTCGGCCCCGGCGCGGTGCGCGCGTCATGGCCGAAGAACGGAGCGGCCACGCCATTGTTGAACTTCTGGTCGTTCATCAGGGCGACGGACCGGCCTTCCTTCATCCCTTCCAGCAACTCCCGCGCGCCATCGCCGCCCTTGGGGGCGAACAACCGCACGCCATAGCGAAAACGGCTCTCCTTGATGCGCTTGTCGACATAGGGATTGTTGGCGGCGCGATAGGTCATCTCGCAGGTCACGCCGCTGTCGACGATCGCGGCCGGCATCACCTCCCAGTTGGAGAGATGGCCCGAGACGAACACCACCGGAATCTTCTTCTCGGCGATCTCGGTCAGCCGCTCCTTGTTGACAACCTCGACCCGGCCGGTGGACGGCAGGATCTTGTCCATCAGCGGGAATTCAGCGAACGAGCGGCCAAGCCCGTCCCATTGCGCGACGAGAGTCTCCGCGCGCCAGACCTCGTCCTTTTCCGGGAAAGCCAGCTTCAGATTGCGCTCGGCCACCTTGTGCGCCCCGCTGAGCGGACCGAAGGTGCGGCCAAGCCAGCCGCCAAAACTGGACGCCGCGTCCACGCCCAACAGGCGAAACAGGGCGATAAAGAGGTCAAAGCCCAGCGCCTCACAGCGCCAGAGCAGATCCTGGGCCCAAGGCCGACGCTTATCCGACATGCCTTCTTAGTAGGCTGGCTTGCACGCCGCGCGCAACGCCACTTCGCCCGGCACGCGACTTGCGACCAACAAGCACGACCGTTCCGTTTCGGGACGCTCGATACTCTAGCGGGGGGGCTTGGCTTCCATGGGTAACGACATCGACGTGCATTTGGGCAAGCGTCTGCGCCGTCGTCGCCGTCTTCTGGGTCTGACCCAGCAGCAACTGGCGGGCACGGTGGGCGTTCGATTCCAGCAGATTCAAAAGTACGAGTGCGGCGCCAATCGCATCTCGGCCGCTCGCCTCTGGCAGCTGTCCGAGGCGCTGGAGGTTCCGGTCGGCTATTTCTATGACGGCCTCTCCGATCAGGTTCGCCGCGAAGCCGCTGGCGAAGCCGAAGGCGGCGAGATGTTCGCCCGCAAGGAGACGCTGGATCTGATCCGCGCCTACTACCTGCTGGGCGAGCGTCCGCGTCGTCGCCTGCTGGATCTGGCCAAGTCGCTGAACGGCGGCGAACACGCCGACGCATAGTCTCCGGTAGCGTACGTGCGGCGGGGGCGTTAAACCCCGCCCATGACGCTTTCCGCTGACCGGCTAACGGCGCTCGACGCCTTCATCATCGACCTGAATCGCGCTTCGGCTGAGGTTATCCTGCCCCTGTTCCGGGCTGATCACGGGCTGGAGGACAAGGGCGCCGGCAAAAACCTGCCGCGCGATAGCCACGCCGCCTTCGATCCGGTCACCGAGGCCGATCGCGGCGCCGAGGCGGCCATCCGCGCCCTGATCTCGGAGCGTTTTCCCGAGCATGGCGTGATCGGCGAGGAATATGGCGAAGATCGCCCCGACGCCGAGTTCGTCTGGGTGCTCGATCCCATCGACGGCACCCGGGCTTTCATCTCCGGCCTGCCCCTGTGGACCACCCTGATCGGTCTTCGCCACCAGGGCCGCCCCGTGCTGGGCTCGATCGGCCAGCCTTACATGGACGAGATCTTCATTGGCCACGCCAGCGGTTCGCGCCTGATCGCCCGCGGTCAGAGCACGCCGATCAAGGTCCGCGACTGTGCGAACCTGACCGACGCCGTGATCTCCACCACCGATCCCGACGCGTGTTTCGACGGGGCTGAACGCGGCGCCTGGTTGCAGGTGCGCGCCGCCGCCAAGCTGGCCCGCCTGGGCTGCGACGCCTATGCCTACGCCATGGTCGCCATGGGCAAGATGGACATGGTCATCGAAGCTGGCCTGAAATCCTGGGACATCGAAGCCGCCATCCCGGTGATCGAAGGCGCCGGCGGCCTCGTCACCGACTGGCGCGGCGAACCGATCGGTCAGAACGGTGGACAGATGGTGATCTCGGGCGACCGCAGGCCGCTGGACGAGGCTCTGGTGTCGCTCAGGCGATCGGCGAAGTAGTCAGACCAGCTCTACCCGCAGCTTGCGTCCGACCACCTTGGCGGCGCGGGTCAGCGTCTCCAGGGTGACGTTGAATTCCTCAGGATCGAGTACGCGCGCCAGTTGGGCGCGGCTGGTGTCCATGAGTTCCGCCATGGCGGCCTTGGTCAGTTTGCGATCCCGCATGGCTTCCTGAAGCTGTAGCGCGATTACGCGCTTGATAGCGCGAGCCGTGACCTCCTCGCGAATCCCCTCCTCGTCGAGGAAGTCATCGAGGGTGTCGAACGCGGCCACGCGGCTTTTGATGATGTTGTCTGTCATGACGTCTCCTATCCGGAGCCAACCTCCGCCTTGCGACGCAGCGCGATCTCGATGTCCCGCTTGGGCGTCTTCTGGGTCTTCTTGATGAAGCCATGAACGACCACGAGGGCGTGAGCACCGCTGTCCTGAAAGAAGATCATCCGCGCCTCGGCCCGCATCATCGGCAGAGTGCTACGCACTTCCCAGAGACCGTTGCCCAGCGACCTGCACAGCGGCAGACCCATCGGGAAACCGATCTGGACCGTCTTCAGGTCCTCGCCGAGAACGGCGCGATCTTCCTTCGCAAAGTCGCGAAGCCAGTCCCTTAGAACCTTATTTCCAGCGGCTGTTTCGTAGAAGCGAACCGTGAACATTTGGCAGAGGCCTCTTGTCAGATCTGGTCATATGTCTCTCCGGGCTAAGGGGTCTGGCCCAAAAGCGTACCATATATGATCCAACAATCAAGCTAGATTAGAGCGTCTACCGTCTCGTCAAACGCAGCCCAAAACCGCGCCCGGTGCTCGTCGATCTCGATCAGGATCTCGTGGAAGGCGCCGTCGATCTCCAGATAGCGCCCCTGGGGTATGCGCCGCGCGACAGACTTCAGGTCCGCGTTCAGCACACGGGTGTCCCCGCCGGCTCCGACGATGGTCACCGGGATCGAGATTGCCTCGACACCCGGCGAGCGACGCAGCCAGGCGCAGGCGGAAAAGGCGAAGTCCACCCAGCCCCAGGTCGCGCCGCCCAGGGCAAGATCGCGGTTGGCCAGAAGCTGGGACCGATAGCGCTCGTAGCGCGTCTTGTCGTGGGTCAGGGCGTCGGTGGTGAAGGTGTCTGCGAACGGATCGCTGATTTCGCCGGGCGTATAGTCGCCAGCCCGGCCGGTGCGCGCCATCAGCCAGGCCAGGGCCCGGGACGCGCGGGGCGGCCGACGCCCGGTGTCCACGCCCAGCATCGGCGCCGACAGCACGCAGGCGGCAAAGCGGCTTTCGCCATGGGCCAGGGCCAGGGTGGTCAGGCAACCGCCCATCGAATGCCCCAAGGCGATCCAGGGCTTGGGCAGGCGATTCTCGAAGATGTTCAGCAGGGCCGTGTAGTCACCCAGGAAGGGCTTGAAGCCCCTGGCATGCCCCCTGAGCCGGTCAGGCAGAGCGCGGACCGACAGCCCCTGCCCTCGCCAGTCGTGGACCAGCACCGCGAAGCCGCGGGCCAGCAGGTCCTCGACGACCTCGTAATATTTCTCGATCGGTTCGCTTCGGCCCGGGCTGACGATCACCGAGCCGCGCGGTTTCCCCTCGGGGAAAAAGGAAGCGGCGCGGAGGGTCGCCCCGTCCGCGCCGACAAACCATTCCGCCGTTCCATGGTCTGGAACGGGCGCCTCGGGAATCGATACCAGAGGCGCCCGTTCCGGCATGGGATCAGCGCATCTTCGCGAAGAGCGTCGCCATCTTGGACTGCAGCGCCATGGCGGCGCCCATGTCCGAAAGCTTCAGCTTGCCGGTCATCACCGCCATGGTGGGATCCAGCGAACCGGCGCCGATGGCCAGCAGATCGTCCATGGCCAGGGTCATGGTCAGGTCGGCGGGCTTGTCTTCGTTGGTGACCGAACCGCCGTCGATGTGCACGACGCCAGCGTCCTTGAGGTCGAATTTCAGGCTTTTGCCCAGACCGCTGTCGTCGCCCACGGCGCCTTTGATACGGTCGGTGATTTCTTGCAGCGTGGCCATGAGCGCGATCTCCCTGTGTTTCGCGTGTTGATTGGCGATAGCTAGACCGGGCGGCGACAACAAGTAAACACCGTTCAGACCCGTTCCAGCTTATTTCTTCCGGTCGTAGAACCCGACCTTAGTTGGGCTTTTTGTCAACTTTACCCTTGCGGCGCCCTTGAAGTCTTCCGGGCGGAAATAAGGGGTTTCCTTGATCTGGGGCAGCGGCTGGGTGCGGCCATCGGCGTAGACGGCGACGCCGCCAGCGGCCTTGACGAAGGCGATCCCGGTCATCTTGGGCATCAACATACCCATCGGCCCCGCTGCCTTGCCGATCACCGTATTGGCCTGAGTCACCGTAGCCGTCAGGTCGCGCGCGTCATACTCGGTCGCCGGGTTCAGTTGCGTCGCGAAATTCAGCGTCGTGCCCACCTTGGCGTCCTCTGGCAGGTCCAGCGACAGCCTGGCCCCGCCTTCGAGCTGCGCCAGGGTCGGCAGGCGCTCGAAAGCTCCGGAGGCGTTGACCGGTAACGGCGTGCGCGCGCCATTCGCCTCGATCAGCGTCGCCTTCAGATTGGCCAGCGGCTTGTCATCGAGGCTGAGCGTATAACCGAGCCGCACCCGGGCCCGCTCGCCTGCCGGCACCTTCAGGAACTTCTCGAGATAGGGGAAAGCCTTCCCCGCCGGCCCCACCTTTTCGGCCAGGGCGGGCGAGGCGATCGCGACCATCAGGGCCGCCGCGACGAGACCGATCCTGAGAGGGCTCATTTGGGTTTCATGAACTTGAGGGTCATGCGGTCGCTCTCGCCGATCGCGTCGTATTTTGAGTGGTCGAAGCCAGGCTCGGCCGGCTCGCCGCGCGGGGCCGAAAGCCGGGTCGGAGGCAGGGTCCACACGCCGAAGGGATGATCCTTGGTATCCTTGGGATTGGCGTTGATCTCGCTGGAGCCCGCCAAGATGAAACCGGCTTCCTGGGCCATCTGAACGACATAAGCCTCCTGCACGTAGCCGTCGGCCGCCAGCACGTCCTGGATCCGCCCGGCCTCGCCGCGATGCTCTTCGACGCCGAGCACGCCGCCGGGCTTCAACGCCGCCAGGGCGTCCCTGAAGGCCTTCTCGGCGATCCCCGCGGCCATCCAGTTATGAACGTTGCGCAGAAACAGCACGAGGTCGGCCGAGCCGGCCGGCGCGACCGGGCCGCTGGTGGGCCCGAAGGCGGTGATCTCCACCGCGCCATACAGCTTGGACTTCTCCGACAGCTTGCGCCGATAGGCCTCGGCCACCTCGGCGGCCGCGGGATCGCTGGCGTCGGCCTGCAGGGTTGGCGCGTACAGCTTGCCCTTGGTCGAGGCCAGAAACGGGGCCAGGATCTCGGTGTACCAGCCCGCCCCGGGCCAGAACTCGACGACGGTCTGTCCTGGCTTGAGCTCCCAGAACTTCAGGCTCTCGGCAGGGTGGCGCCACATGTCGCGAGCGCGGTCGGCCGATGATCGCCAATCACCGCCAACCGCCGTCTCGATGGTTTCGCTTGCCGCCTTGGCCAGCGCCTTGGGCGCTTCGTCAGCCTTCTTGCGTCCGCAGCCGACAAGGCCCGTCGCCACCCCGCCGACGATCAGGCCTCGCCTGGACCAGGAAATATCCGGAAGCATCATTCCCCCTTACGAACGCCGCCAGACTATTTCGCGACCTTGGCCAAAAGGCGCCAATTCACGAAGGCTTGCGGAAGCGCAGGGTCATCCGGTCGCTCTCGCCGATCGCGTCGTACTTGCTGCGATCAAAGGTCGGATCGGCGGGCTGGCCGCCGGGCGCGGTGCGCTTGACGGGCGGCAGGGTCCAGACGCCGAAGGGGTGATCCTTGGTGTCCTTGGGGTTGGCGTTGATTTCGGACGTGGCGTCCAGCTTGAAGCCGGCCTTCTCCGCCAGGGCCACCACGGTGGCGGTGGCCAGATAGCCATCGGCGCCGGCGCTGGTTTCCGATTTCGGATCGGCGCGGTGGTCCTCGACAGCCAGGAGGCCGCCGGGCTTCAGCACGGCGAAGAAGTCGGCGAACACCTTGTCGGCGACGCCGGGCTGGACGGTCCAGTTGTGGACATTGCGGGCGGTCAGCACCAGATCGGCCGAGCCTGGCGCGCCAAGCGGCCCGGACACGGCTCCGAAATTGGCGTACCGCACCTTTCCGTAGCGGGCTTCGTCGGCGAAGCGGGCCTCGAAAGCCTCCCGCCCCTTCCGCGCGCCCTCGGACAGCTTGGGGTTGGCCAGATCGGCGACGCCGGCGATGTAGGTTCCGCCGGTGGCCTTGGCGTAGGGCGCGAGAATCTCGGTCCAGTAGCCGTTGCCCGGCGAGATTTCGATCACCGTCAGCTTGGGCTTCAGTCCCCAGAACGAAAGGCTCTCATAGGGATGGCGCGCGCCATCGCGGGCGACATCGGCGGCCGGGCGATGAGGCGCGGCGACGGCGGCCTTGAGCGCCGCGTCGGCGGCGAAGGCGGGAGGCGCGGCCAGGCAGACGGCGGCGGCCAGCATCAGGACATGGCGACGGTGGGTCATCTTCGGGTCTCTTCCGCGTCAGGAGCGGCGACCTTAACCGGGGGCTGGAGCCGATCAAGCGTTTAGCGACCGAGGTTCAATTCAACCTCTTGAAGTCGAAAACCTGCTCCCCACCTGTCTATTCGAAGGCGCTGGATCCCCGGGCCTTCCGGACCACAGACGACGCCGATTTCGGGTCATCGACGGGACGAACACACCGCAACCTTGCTTGATAAGAAGGATGTCACCATGCGTACGATCGACCTTTCCCCCCTGTACCGCTCGCTCGTCGGCTTTGACCGTCTGGCCGCGCAGCTCGACGCCGCCGCCAGCAACGAAGCCGCTTCGGGCTATCCGCCCTACAATATCGAGCGGACCGACGAGAATTCCTACCGTATCGAGATCGCCGTCGCCGGCTTCAAGCAGGACGAACTGAGCATCGAGGTGAAGGAAGGCCTTCTCACCGTCACGGGTCGCAAGACGGCCAATGACGATGTGAAGCGCTACCTGCATCGCGGCCTGGCCGAGCGCAATTTCGAGCGCCGCTTCCAGCTGGCCGACTATGTGATCGTCACCGACGCGGCCCTGGCCGACGGTCTGCTGTCGATCTCGCTGAAACGCGAGCTGCCCGAAGCCCTCAAGCCCCGCACCATCGAGATCAAGTCGGACGCCGCGCCGCTGATCGAAGGCAAGAAGGTCAAGAGCGACAAGGCCGCCTGACCGGCGGCCCTGAACACCATCTTCTAAGATCCCTCCCCCTCGACTTTGGCGGCGCAGCGATGCGCCGCCTTTTTCGTATGGGCTACTCGGGCGCCGAGAGGTCCAGACCCTGCACCTGGCTAAGGTCGCACTCGCGGAAGCTGGCCTTGAAGGCCCGGGCGCCGGTGAAATCGGCGCCGCGCAGATCGGCGCCGTCGAACACCGCCTCGGACAGATCGGCCATCTGGGCCATGACGTAACGCAGCCGAGCCGAGGCCAGATTGGTCAGGGTGCAACGCCCGGGACCCAGGGGCAACGCGGTCAGAAAGGCCTGACGGAGGTCGGCCTTGGTCAGGTTGGCGCCGGTCAGCTTGGCGCCGCGCAGGTCGGCGCCGCGCAGATTGGCGGCCCGCAGGTCGGCGTTCTGAAGATTGGCGCCCTGCAGCTGGGCGCCCGACAGATCCAGGCCCACCATGCAGGCGCCCTTGGCGCTCATCGCCGTCAGGCGCAGACCCTTGAGACGATCGCCCAGCGGACGCATGTCTTCGCCGTCGAGGCGAGCGCACTGGCCTTCCTTGCCGCCCGTCTGGCACCAGCGCTGGTTGTCGAGGGCGCGCTGGTACAGCTCCTTGGCCTTGGCCTGGGCCTGGGCCGTAACGTTGACAAGAGCGCCAGTCATGTTCGAGCCCGAGGTGCGGGCGGTCGAGGTGTCGACCCCGGTCATCACCGAGCCCTGCAGGTTCGCGCCTTCGAGATTGGCGCCCTTCACATCAGCCCCGTCGAGGATGGCGCCGGAAAGGTTAGCCTCCTTCAGATTCGCGCCCGCCAGCTTGGCGCCGCGCAGCGAGCAATCGCTGAAATCGGCCTTGAACGCCGAAACGCCTTCGAATTGCGAACCGTCCAGGGTGGCGCCAGAGAAGTTGACCTCGTCGACCTCGCCCTGGCGCATCTCATGGCGCAGCGTGTCCAGGCCTTTGCGAGGATGAGGAATGGCGATCTGGCCTTCGCGAAAGTCGGCCTGGGTCAGGTCGGCCTGGGCGAGGTTGGCGCCGCGCAGGCAGGCGCCGCGCAGATCGGCGCGAACCAGCATGGCCTGGCGCAGATCGGCCTTGCGAAGATCGCAGCCAAAGAGGTTGGAGCGGTCCAGCTTTGTGCGGACCATGCGGCAGCTGTCGAGGACCGAGCCGGAAAAATCAGCATCGATGAGATTGCGGAAAGACATGTCCAGACCGGACAGATTCATGAATTTCAGGGAAGCGCGTTTGCCGCCCTGCTTGCCCGTCACGAATTTCTCGTGGGCCATCACGATCATGTCGAGCTCGGCCTGGCTTAGGCGTCGTCTGCCAGCCATGCTCAGCGCGGCGGTCATGCCCTGCTATCTCCCCATGAAAGTGGTTTGTCGAACGCGCGACAGTACCGACGATCGACGAGCGAACGGTTAAGACCGCGCGGAAATGTCGCGCCTGACTAGATGACGTCTTCCAGACCCCTCGCCCCCAGGCGAATGGCTCCAGTGATGTCGATCTCCTTGAGGAGCGCGTTGGTGAAGTTGGCTCGCGACAGGTCGGCGCCGCTGAGACAGGCCTGCCGCAGGTCGGCCCGCGCCAAGTCGGCATTGGCCAGCAGTACGCCGGTCAAGTCCGACGGCAGCAACCGGTCGCGCCCGATCAGCAAGGGTCCCAACTGCGCGTCTCGGAGATCCGAACCGGAAAGCTTGGCGCCGCGAAGCCGCGCGCCGCGCAGATCGGCATGGCGTAGATTGCAGGCGCGCAGGTCCGCGCCTTCCAGCTGGGCGCCCTGAAGCTGAACGCCCTCCATGTCGAGGCCGTAAAATACCGCGCCCTTGGCCGACAGGGCGGTCAGGTTGAAGCCGCGGACGGATTTCAGATTGCGCAGGTCGGCCTTGTCGAACGCCGATGGCTTGCCCTCGGCCCCGCCGGTCTCGCACCAACGCGCGTGGTCGGCGATCATCTGCTCATAGGGCAGATCCGAGACGCTGGTGCCCGACGGCTTGTCGGTCAGGGCGCCGTCCATATTGGTGTCGTTGACGTTCCACTGCTGGGTCTTGGCGCCCACCAGCACGGTGTTTCGCAGGTCGGCGCCCGCGAGATTGGCGCCCGAAAGATCGGCCCCCGCCAGGTTGGCGCCATTGAAATTGGCCTGTTTGAGGTTGGCCCGGACCAGTTTCGCGTCCTTCAGGATCGCGTCGCTGAAGTCGGCCTTGGTCGCCACGATGCCTGACAGGCGCGACCGCTCCAGGTTCGCCCCGGCCAGGATGGCGCCCGTGGCATAGGCTTCCCGATGCACCGGCTCGATGATCTTGTAGCCTTCCTTGCGGTCGGCCGAGGCGATCGAGCCTTCGCGAAGGTCCGCCTCGAACAGGTCGGCCCCCGTCAGGTTGGCGCCGCGCAGGCTGGAGCCCCGCAGATCCACGCGACGCATCGAGGCGTCGGTCAGGTCGGCGCCCTGCATGTCGGCGCCGTACATGTTGGCGTTGTCCAGCTTGGCCTTGCGCAGGTCGCAACCGACCAGCAAGGCGCCGGTGAAATCGGCGTCGCAGAGATTGCGCCCGGTGACCGACAGACCCGACAGGTCGCAGAAGGCGAAGACCGCGCGCGCGCCGCCCAGCCGAGCCGCCCACAGGCGGTCGTGCTTGGCGCAGATAACGTCCACGTCATATTGCGTCAGGCGCCGGTACTCTTGGCCTGTCGCCACTGGGGCGGTCATGGTGCTTGCGATCTATCCCGACTGGATGGACCGCGACCATGCCCGCCCGTGCATTAACGCTGAGTTTCCAAGCGTTTCCGCCGCGGTCAGGCGATGGCGGGCAGCTTTTGAGCGCGACTCTCGTCGAGGTAGCGAACCGCGACCGGCTTGAGAGCGCTGTCCAGCTCGATGACCAGCGGATTGCCCGTCGGGATCTCGACATGGACGATGTCCGCGTCCGGCACCTGGAACAGGTGCTTGACGATGGCGCGCAGCGAGTTGCCGTGGGCGGCCACCAGGATGGTTTCGCCCGCGGCCAGCTTGGGAGCGATCTCGGCTTCCCAGTAGGGCAGCACGCGGACCAGGGTCGTCGCCAGGCTCTCGGTGCTCGGCAGGTCCTTGCCGGCATAGCGGCGGTCCTTGCTGAAGTCGTACTCGCTCCCGGCCGCCAGTTCCGGCGGCGGAATGTCATAGGACCGGCGCCAGATGGTGACCTGCTCCTCGCCGTGCAGGACGGCGGTCTCGGCCTTGTTGAGGCCCGTCAGCCCGCCATAGTGGCGCTCGTTCAGGCGCCAGTCCTTGGTCACGGGCACGAAGCTCTGGCCGGCCGCGTCCAGCGCCAGGTTGCAGGTGCGGATCGCGCGGGTCTGGACCGAGGTATAGGCCTCGTCCAGATCGATGCCGGCGGCCTTGATCAGCTCGCCGCCCTTTCGGGCCTGGGCCTCGCCCTCGGCGGTCAGGTCGACGTCCACCCAGCCGGTGAAGCGGTTCTCGAGATTCCACTGGCTCTGGCCGTGGCGGAGCAGGACGAGGGTTGGCATCGGGCCTCCTTGCGAGATGTCACGGGCGGGCTAGGCCCAGCGACGCGTTCCGTCAAGCGCCCCCTCCCCGTCCGCGCGACACATGCTATAGGCAGGCGCATGTCCGATCGCTTTTTCATGCCTCTGATGGCGCTGATCGCGCTTGCGATGATCGCCCTCGCCCTGGTCTGGCCGCAAGGCTATGGCGCGCGTTCGCCTGATCCGTTCGGATCCACGCCGATCCAGCAGACGCCGGAAATGCGGGCCAGGATCGAGCGCGAGAAGGAAGGCGCCCGTCGCCGGGCCGAAGAAGCCGTCCGGGCCGTCAAGGCCGCCGGCGGAACCGTGCAGTGAGCGCCTTCGACGCCGTATCGGTCGGCCAGCGGGTCATTCTGGGCGAGGCCGAAGCGCTGCGCGCCCTGTCCGACGATCTGGGCGAGACCTTCGCCAGGGCCGTGGAGACCGTATTCCACGCCAAGGGCCGGGTGGTCTGCACCGGCATGGGCAAGTCAGGCCACGTGGCGCGCAAGATCGCCGCGACCCTGGCCTCGACGGGCACCTCGGCCATGTTCGTCCACCCCGCCGAAGCCAGCCATGGCGATTTGGGCATGATCGGTCCAGACGACGTGGTGCTGGCCCTGTCGAAATCGGGCGCGGGGCGTGAACTGTCCGACACGCTGGTCTACGCCAAGCGCTTCTCGATCCCGTTGATCGCGATGACCGCCGTCGCCGACAGCCAGCTGGGCCTGGCGGCCGACGTCCTTCTGCTGCTGCCGGACGCGCCCGAGGCTACCGCCGAGGTCAGCGCGCCAACCACCTCGACCACCCTGCAGATCGCGCTGGGCGACGCCCTGGCCGTGGCCCTGCTGGAACGCCGGGGCTTCACGGCCAGCGACTTCCGGGTCTTCCATCCCGGCGGCAAGCTGGGCTCGATGCTGCGCACGGTCGGCGACCTGATGCATGGCGAGCAGGAACTGCCGCTGGCTCACGTCGATACAGCCATGTCCGAAGCTCTTCTGGTGATGAGCGAAAAGCGCTTCGGCGCGGTCGGCGTCACCGACACCCAAGGCGCCCTGGTCGGCCTGATCACCGACGGCGACCTGCGCCGTCACATGGACGGGCTGATGAGCCACATCGCCGGCGAGGTCATGACCCGCGCGCCCCTGACCATCGGTCCATCGGCCCTGGCCGCCGAGGCCCTGAAGATCATGAACGAGCGGCGCATCACGGTGCTGTTCGTCGTCGAAGATCATCGCCCGGTCGGCATCCTGCATGTCCACGATCTGCTGCGGGCGGGCATTATCTAGGCGGCGGTCACGTTTCGACAATCGATGTCATGTGAGAACGCTAGCAGCGCCGGCCCGTGGTCGCTAAAGCAACGTTCTCAACCTTGATGCGAGCCCCGATGTTCTCTGCCCCGCGCTCCGACCTCGTTCCCAATACCGCCGCCTATGAGAACGAGCCCCTAGTCAAGGCCACGGGCTTTCGCGAATACGACGCGCGCTGGCTGTTTGGGCCCGATATCAACCTGTTGGGCATCCAGGCCCTGGGCCTTGGCCTGGGCACCTATATCCAGGAACTGGGCCTGTCGAAGATCGTGGTCGGCCACGATTTCCGCTCCTATTCCAGCTCGATCAAGAACGCCCTGATCCTGGGCCTGATCTCGGCCGGCTGCGAGGTTCACGACATCGGCCTGGCTTTGTCGCCGACGGCCTATTTCGCCCAGTTCGATCTGGACATCCCCTGCGTGGCCATGGTCACCGCCAGTCATAACGAGAACGGCTGGACCGGCGTGAAGATGGGCGCTCAACGCCCGCTGACCTTCGGTCCCGACGAGATGGGCCGGCTGCGCGACATCGTGCTGGGCGGCAAGTTCGTCGAGCGTGACGGCGGCAAGCTGATCCGGGTCGAGGGCGAGGCCGAGCGCTTTATCGCCGACGTCGCCAAGCGCGCCAGCATCACCCGGCCCCTGAAGGTCATCGCCGCCTGCGGCAACGGCACGGCTGGCGCGTTCGCGGTCGACGCCCTGCAGCGCATGGGCGTCAGGGATGTCATCGGCATGGACACCGAGCTCGACTACACCTTCCCCAAATACAATCCGAACCCTGAAGACGTCGAAATGCTGCACTCGATGGCCGCGGCCGTCCGGGAGCATGGCGCGGACCTGGCCTTCGGCTTCGACGGCGACGGCGACCGCTGCGGCGTGGTCGACGACGAGGGCGAGGAGATCTTCGCCGACAAGATCGGCCTGATGCTGGCCCGCGATCTCGCCCCCCTGAACCCGGGCGCGACCTTCGTGGTCGATGTGAAGTCGACCGGCCTCTACGCCACCGATCCGATCCTGGCCCAGCATGGCTGCAAGGTGATCTACTGGAAGACCGGCCACAGCTATATCAAGCGCAAGAGCGCCGAGGTCGGCGCCCTGGCCGGGTTCGAGAAGAGCGGCCACTTCTTCATGAACGGCGACCTGGGCTACGGCTATGACTGCGGCCTGACCGCCGCCGCCGCCGTCCTGGCCATGCTGGACCGCAATCCGGGCCTGAAGCTGTCGGACATGCGCAAGGCCCTGCCGGTGGCCTTCACCTCGCTGACCATGAGCCCGCACTGCGGCGATGAGGTGAAGTACGGCGTCGTCGATGACGTGGTGAAGGAATACCAGGACCTGTTCGCGGCCGGCGGCTCGATCCTGGGCCGCAGGATCACCGAGGTCATCACCGTCAACGGCGTGCGCGTGCACCTGGAGGACGGTTCGTGGGTGCTGGTCCGCGCCTCGTCCAACAAGCCCGAGATCGTGGTCGTGGTCGAGAGCACCAGCTCCGAGGACGACATGCGGGCCCTCTTCCGCCAGGAAGTGAAGCCGCGCCTGGGCGAGCGGGTCGGGAAATACAACCAGGAAATCTAGGGCTTCCCAGCGAAGCGCGCAGTTCGTAGGGTTTGCGAACGCCCACCGACAAGATCGGCGGGCCCGTTCCAGGAGAATGCCTTTGCTCACCGACCTCGCCTCGGACCGCTTCAGCGGCCAGCGCGAACGCGTGTGAGCACGCCCGGACGCTGACCGCTCACGAAGCCTGGACAGACGTCATCGACGTCCCCTCATTTTCTTCGAGAGCCACCATGATCCTGGAAACAACCAAAGACGACTACGCACGCCTGATGCTCGGCCTCGGGCCAAGAGATCTTGATCTGGCCGACACGCCGATCGCGCCGCCTGCCATCATCGAAATGCTGGCCGGTGTCGCCGATAGCGTCTGGACGACCTTCTCGCCCGCCTCATGGCTTATCGTCGAGAGCGGCGAAGTGGTGGGGCTCTGCTCCATCACGCGCCCGCCAGAGCACGGCGTGGCGGATATCGGCTATGGCGTCGCGCCCAGCCGGCAAGGCCGGGGCCATGCCGGCCGAGCGGTGGGCGACATCGTCGCGTGGGCGAAGCAACGCGCCGACGTGACGGCCCTGACC
This sequence comes from uncultured Caulobacter sp., assembly GCA_964427205.1. Taxonomy (GTDB): domain Bacteria; phylum Pseudomonadota; class Alphaproteobacteria; order Caulobacterales; family Caulobacteraceae; genus Caulobacter. Next base: position 13,134 of record CAYRTE010000002.1, on the reverse strand, counting down.
GCCGAGACCTCCACGACGAACCTGGCCTCGCAGCGCGTATTGAGCCGAAACGGCTTCGTTCAAGCAGGCGAGCGCCTCGACGAAGAGGACGGCCCGTTGATCTGCTGGCGCTGCCCGACCGCATAACGGGCAACGCAGGGCGGGCGCGGGCGACGTTCATCGTCCGCGCCCATTCCTTCGTTTGGGACCACCGCGATTTTGGCGTTAGCTCGTCTCCCAACCGCGAGTCGTCCATGCGCCCTCTGATCGCTCTCCTTGCCCTCGTCCTGGCTCCCAGCCTTGCCGAAGCCGCCCAGCCGATCCTGCTTAAGCCCGCCCGCGTCTGGACAGCCGAGGACGCCGGTCCGCCGCATGAGGGCTGGGGCGTCCTGATCCGCGACAACAGGATCGCCGCCGTCGGCCCCGCCGCCGGCCTGGACGCGACTGGAGCCGAGGTCATCGACCTGCCCGGAGCGACGGTGATTCCCGGCCTGATGGACCTGCATAGCCACCTGCTGCTGCACCCCTACAACGAAGCCTCATGGGACGATCAGGTGCTGAAGGAGGCGCCCGACTACCGCGTCATCCGCGCGACGGTTCAGGCCAGGGCCACGCTGGACGCCGGCTTCACCACCCTGCGCGACCTGGGCGCCGAGGGCGCGGGCGTGTCGGACGTCTCGATCAAGCGCGCCATCAACGACAGGCTGATCCCCGGCCCGCGCCTGTTCGTGGCCACGCGCGCGATCGTCGCCACCGGCGCCTACGGCCCCGCGCGCCGCAACTACAATCCCGAAGCCGAGATCCCCCAGGGCGCCCAGGAGGCCAGCGGGATCGACGAGGGCGTCAGGGCGGTGCGTGAGCAAGCCGGCGCAGGCGCCGACTGGATCAAGATCTATGCCGACTACCGCGTCGGTCCCGACGGCTCGACCCAGCCGACCTTCACCCTCGAGGAGCTGAAGGCGATGATCGACGTCGCCCATTCCAGCGGCCGCCCGGTGGCCATCCACGCCGCCAGTGACGAGGGCATGCGCCGCGCGATCCTGGCCGGCGCCGACACCATCGAGCATGGCTATGGCGGCTCGGAAGCCACCTTCAGGCTGATGGCCGAGAAGGGCGTGGCCTATTTCCCGACCCTGACCGCCAGCGAGAGCACCTCGACCTATTTCGGCGGCTATGTCGCCGGCAAGACGCCGCCGACCCTCGCCATGCAGGCCGCCGAACGGGCCTTCAGGCTGGCGGTGAAGAGCGGCGTGACCATTGGCATGGGCAGCGACGTCGGCGTGTTCCGCCATGGCGATAACGCCCGCGAACTGGTGTGGATGGTCCGCCACGGCATGAGCCCGACCCAGGCCCTGCTGGCCGCGACGGCCGTGGACGCCAGGGTGCTGCGGCGGCAGAACGATCTTGGCCAGCTGAAGTCCGGCTACCTGGCCGACATCGTCGCCGTCGCCGGCGATCCGACCCGGGATATCGAGGCGACTAAGGCCGTCGTTCTGGTGATCAAGGACGGCGTCGTTCATCGCCGCCCCTGAAGCATTCCTCTTGCGCCAGGTCGCAAAGCCGGGCGATCTCGCCAGGATGCGTCGCTCGATCCCCCTCGCCCTGGCCTGCGCCCTGCTGACCGGACCGGCCCTGGCCGCCGATCCCGGCACGACCCAGCGGGGCGACACGATGCGCGACGCCGTCACCGCGCCGCTGGAGGACCTGAACCTCAAGCGCAAGGACATCCCGGCGGTGCTGACGCGCGCGGTCGCTGATCCCTATGACGTGGTGGGCCTGGAGCGTTGCGAACCGATCGCCGCCGAGATCGGCCGGCTAGACGCGGCCTTGGGTCCCGATCTGGACGAGGCGCCGCCACCTGACGATCGTTCCAAAGGCAAGAAGGTGGTCGACGGCGCCTGGAAGGCCGGGGTCGCCGAGGTGCGCGACCAGACAACCCACGTGCTGCCGTTCCGCGGCTGGATCCGCAAGCTGACCGGCGCGGCCAGGCACGACCGGGCCGTCCAGGCCGCCATCCGCTCGGGCGGCATCCGGCGCGGCTATCTGAAGGGCGTCGGGATGCGGATGAACTGCGCGCCGCCCGCCGCGCCCAGCTGGTTCGTGCCGGCCCCGCCGCCACGTCCGCAGGCGCCCGAAAGCCCGTGGATGAAGATCATCACCGCCTTGGAAAACTTCCTGGCCTGGCTTCGCAACCTGATCGGTTAGGGCCTGACGGGCTGCCTCAGGCCTGGGTCTTGGCGCCGCCCTCGGGCAGGGCGATCAGGAAGATGGCCAGCGACGATCCGATCAGGCAGGCGAACATCACGCCGGCCATCGGCCTAGCCGTGCCGTCGTGCAGAAGACCGCTGATCCAAGCGGCGATGGCGCCGGAACCGAACGACGCCGCGCCCATCAGGGCCGAGGTGGAGCCTGCCCGCTTGGGATCGACGCTGAGCGCGCCGGCCATGGTGTTGCCGCCCATCAGGCCATAGGTCGACAGCGACAGGAACAGCAGCGGCAGCACCGTCCACTGTCCGCCCAGACCCGACCACGCCGCGCCGACCAGCAGAAAGGCGAAGATCACCGAGGCGATGCTGGCCCGCATCAGCACCCGGTCCGGGGTTGTCCGGCGCAGCAGCAGGCGGTTGACCTGGCTGGCGCCGATGATGCCCACCGCGTTGAAGGCGAAGATGATGTTGAAGACCAGCGGCGAGTGGCCATAGGTGCTCATGATCACATCCGGCCCACCGGAAATGTAGGTGAACAGCACCGCCCCGTTCAGCGTGCCGGCCAAGCCATAGCCGACCAGCCGCCGCATCCGCAGCAGGGCGCCGAAGGCCTTGAAGGGATTTTCCGAACGCGCCTGGGCCTCGGTCTCGGCCGAGCGTGACTCACTCAGCCCCAGCGCCACCCAGAGGCCGATCGCCAGGCCAAATCCGGCCAGCACCCAGAACACGCCGCGCCAGCCGGCGACCAGCTGGATCAGGCCGCCAAACTGCGGCGCCAGCACCGGCGCCAGGCCCATGATCAGGGTCATCAGCGACAGGACGCGCGCGGTGTCGGCATGACCGAAACGGTCGCGCACGACGGCGCGGGCGACCACCGCCCCGGCGCAACCGCCCAAGGCCTGGACGAACCGCGCCGCGATCAGGGCCTCGATCGTCGGCGCCAGGGCGCAGGCCACCGAGGCCAGGAAATAGACGCCGACCCCAAACAGGATCGGACCCCGTCGACCCAGGCGATCAGACGCCGGGCCGTAGATGAACTGGCCGATGGCCATGCCCGCGAAAAACGCGGCCAGGGTCGCCTGGGTCTGGTCCGGCCCGGCGTGCAGCGACCGGCCGATCGACGGCAGGCTCGACAGGTACATGTCGATCGACATGGGCGCGAAGGCTGTCAGGGCGCCCAGCAGCAGGACGAGCTTCCAGGGCGTTGCGACAGGCTGTGCGGCGACGGTCATGCCGGCCTTCTACTCCCGTTTGACGCAGCGGGAACCCCTCAACCGGCTTGCCGGGCGAGGTTTGGGCCGTCACGGTGATCAACAATCACACAGGGCAGGAAAGCAGCAGGAGACATCGATGAGCCGCACCGAAGAGCGTCCGCTCGCCCCGCCGATGCCGCAACCGTCCTTCGCGACGGTCAATGGCATCCGCATGGCCTATTATGAGGCCGGCCCGCGCCAGGGTGTTCCCGTCGTGCTGTGCCACGGCTTTCCCGAGTTCTCCTATTCCTGGCGACACCAGATCGCGGCGCTGGCCGCGGCCGGACGTTGGGTAATCGCGCCAGACCAGCGCGGCTACGGCCTGACCGAGCGCCCCAAGCCGGTCGAGGCCTATGACATGGAGCACCTGACCGGCGACTTGGTCGGACTGCTCGACCATCTGGGCGTCGAGAAGGCGGTCTTCGTCGGTCACGACTGGGGCGGCATCATCGTCTGGGCCATGCCGCTGCTGCATCCCGACCGCTGCGCCGGGATCATTGGCCTGAACACCCCGTTCACGCCTCGCCTGCCCCTGGACCCGATCGAGATGTACCGCCGCGCCTATGGCGAGGAGATGTATATCGTCCACTTCCAGAAGCGCGGCGTCGCAGACGCGCAGCTGGGCGCCGATCCGGGCAAGACCATCCGCTTCTTCATGCGCGCGCCCGGCGACAGCGTCGAAGCCTTCGAGGCGCGCCCGGCGGAGCGCAAGAGTCTGGCGCTTCAGGAAGGTCTGGCGCGCTACGATCCCGCCAGTGACCCGCTGCAGTTCCTGCGTCCCGAGGAACTGGCCGTGTTCACCGAGACCTTCGAGCGCACCGGCTTTACCGGCGGCATCAACTGGTATCGCAACTTCACCCGCAACTGGGAGCGGTCGGAGCATCTGCCCCGTCGCATCGACGCCATTCCCTGCCTGATGATCATGGCCGAGCATGACGTTGTCCTTCCGCCGTCGCTCTGCGACCGCATGGGCGAACAGATCGAGGATCTGGAGAAGGTGCTGATCAGGGGCAGCGGTCACTGGACCCAGCAGGAGAAGCCGGCGGAAGTGAACGCGGCCATGCTGGACTGGCTGGATCGCCGCTTTCCGGCCTGACCGGTCAGGGTCTGCCGCTGGCCAGGGCCTCGGCGCGTCGACGCATCGCCGCCGCCAGCTGCAGGAGGGCCAGGGCCGAGGTCTCGTCCCGCCGGGCCGCGCGCATCGAATAGACCTGGGCCAGGGCGAACAGCGCCTCGACGCGATCAACGCCGCCATCGGCGAAGGTCTCGCCGATCGTGCGGTCCAGTTCGGCCAGCTGGCGTGGGGTGAGCATGCCCAGCAGTTCTTCGTCGGTCAGATCTTCAGGCGAGTCCATGAGCGGAACATAGCAACTCGGCGGCAGGACGCATCCCCGAACGCCTTCGGTCGATCTTTCGTTCACAGGACGAGGTGAAGCGCGTTAGGTTCTGGGGATGGATCGTAACGCCTCCTCCATCGTCATGTCTTCGACCGGCCGGCGCGGCCTCTTTCGCGAGGTCGAACCCTATTCATTCGGCTGGATGCCCACCGGCGGCCCGCACGAGATCTATTACGAGGAATGCGGCAATCCACGCGGCAAGCCCTGCGTGATCCTGCACGGCGGCCCCGGTGGGGCGGTTAATCCGACCATGCGGCGGTTCTTCGACCCGGCCAAATGGCGCATGGCCCTGTTCGACCAGCGTGGCTGCGGTCGCTCGCGACCCAATGCCAGCCTCGACGACAACACCACCTGGAGCCTGATCGAGGATATCGAGCGGCTGCGCGAGCATCTGGGCGTCGAGAAGTGGACCGTGTTCGGCGGATCCTGGGGATCGACCCTGGCCCTGGCCTACGCCATCAAGCACCCCGACCGGGTCGAGGGCCTAGTGCTGCGCGGCATCTTCCTGCTGACCCAGAAGGAGCTGAACTGGTTCTACCAGGACGGGGCCTCGATGCTGTTCCCCGACGCCTGGGAACGGTTCCTGGCGCCGATCCCGGAAGACGAGCGCGGCGACCTGATGAGCGCCTATCACCGCCGCCTGGTCGCGCCAGACCGCCGCGTGCAGCTGGAAGCCGCCGCCGCCTGGAGCCAGTGGGAAGGCGACACCATCTCCCTGCGCGGGCCCGAGGCCCGACCGCCGAAGTTCAATGAAGAAGACTTCGCCATCGCCTTCGCGCGGATCGAATGCCACTTCTTCACCAACAAGGGCTTCTTCGACCACGATGGGTGGATCTTGAAGAACATCGACAAGATCAGGCATATCCCCGGCTGGATCGTGCAGGGCCGCTTCGACGTGGTGACGCCGCTGGACAGCGCCTGGTCACTGCACAAGGCTTGGCCCGAAGCGCGCTTCGACATCATCTGGGACGCGGGTCACGCCTCGACCGAGCCCGGGATCATCGACGGGCTGGTGCGGGCCACCGAGTCGGCTCTGGTCTCCTAGGATCCGCTTCACCGCTCGACCTGGGCCATGGGGGTGCGCGCCTCAAATTCAGGGACTAAGGGCGATCAACGCCGTAGACGCCACACCACTCCCAGCGATCACGCGCCAAGGAATGGACCAGACGCTGCCCCGCCGGGCTCATGCCAAGGCGCTTCATGACCGCGAATGACGCGGCATTCTCGCGCTGGGCGACGGCCTCAACCCGCGTGATCGGCAGAAGCTCCCACAAGACTGCAAGGGCCGCCCTGCCGGCCTCGGTCATATAGCCCTGGCCATGCGCCTGTTCGGCGAGGTGATAGCCGATTTCGAAAGTCTCGCCGGTCACATCGATGTCGCCACCGAAGCCGCCGATCAGCAAGCCATCGGACAATCGCTCGACGCCATAGCCGATATGCCGGCCCGCCCTGACTCCGTCCCGGGCGATCTCGATGCGCTGGGCGGCGACGTCAACGGTCACCGGGTCGGGCCAGGTTCCAAGCCAGCGGGTCACCGCCGGCGTCAGATTGGCGGCGAGGCGCTGCGCATCCCTGGCCTCGAAACAGCGCAAGCGCAGGCGCCGCGTGAGGATGACGGGCAGCAACTGACCCGCCTCCGACATCACATCAGCGAGCCCTTGCCGCTGGTCACTTCGGTGTAGCGGTGCACCCGCACGGCCTGGACCAGGCCAAAGCCGATCATGACGGTCAGCATGACGGTGCCGCCATAGGACAGCATCGGCATCGGCACGCCCACCACCGGCGCCATGCCCATCACCATCGCTCCATTGATCAGCACATAGAGCGCGAAGGTCGCCGTGGTGCCAGCCGCGGCCAGCCGTCCGAAATGGCTGTGGCTGATCGAGGCGATGCGGAGGGCCATGAAGATCACCACGCCATACAGGAACAGCACGCTGAAACAGCCCACGAAGCCGAACTCCTCGGCCAGGGTGGCGAAGATGAAGTCGGTCTGTTTTTCGGGCAGGAAGTTCAGCTGGCTTTGCGAGCCCAGGCCAAAACCCTTGCCCATCAGGCCGCCCGAGCCCAGGGCGATCTTGGACTGCATGATGTGATAGCCGTTGCCCGACGGATCGGCCTCGGGGTTCATGAAGGTCAGGATGCGGTTGCGCTGATAGTCGTGCAGCACGAACAGCACGAAGGGTGGGATCGCGACCAGCAGGGCGACGATGCCGGCCAGGATCACCCGCCACGACAGGCCAGCCAGCACAACGATGGACAGCCCGGTGGCGGCGATCAGAACGGCCGTGCCGAGGTCAGGCTGGTGGGCGACCAGCAGCACGGGCGCGCCGATCATGAACGCCGGGATCAGCAGTCGCCAGGACAGGCGGGCGCTGTCGGCGGACAGGCCGTGATAGTAGCGGGCCAGGGCCAGGACCAGGCCGATCTTCATGATTTCCGACGGCTGGAAGCGGAAACCGCCGATCGACAGCCAGCGCTGGGCGCCCAGCGACGTGTCGCCCACCAGTTCAACGGCGATCAGCAACAGCAATCCCACCACATAGACCGGATAGGCGATCATGAACCACAGGCGCAGGTCGACCATGGCCAGCACGATCATGATCACGAAATAGATGCCAAACCGGACGAGATGCTTGGCGGCCCAGGGCTCCCACGACGCGCCGGCGATCGAGAACAGCATCAGGGCGCCGGCGCCGGCGATCAGGCACAGCGCCAGACAGAAGGTCCAGTCGATCTCCATGAACTTGATGATCGGCCGGTCGCGTTCGCCGGGCCGGCTGAGGCCGCCGCTGAGGGTCATATCTGCGGCTCCTGCGGCGTGGTCGGCGGCGGCGCGCCCACGATCGGATCCTCCGGCGCCGCGCCCTCGATCACGTCCTCGGGGGGCGCGTCGGGCATGGGCATCGGCTTTTCAATGCGGGCGCGGATCTCGGGATCCTTCAGCAGGGCCAGGCGCATGACTTCACGGGCCCGCGGCGCGCCAGCCGTGCCGCCGCCCAGGCCGCCGTGTTCGATGATGACCGAGACGGCGTAGCGCGGGTCGTCATAGGGCGCGAAGGCGACGAACAGATTGTGGTCCTTCAGCCGCCAGCGCACGTCCTTGCTGTCGCGCGACACACCCTTGTCGAAGCTGCGCACCTGGGCCGTGCCGGTCTTGCCGGCCATCTGGATGTCGCCCAGGCCCAGCTGGCTGTTGGTGTAGGCGGTGCCGCCGGCGGCCGACACGGCGGCCATGCCGGCGCGTACATATTCCAGGTGCTCGGCCGAGAATGGCAGGTCGGGCACAGCCGCGCCACTGGGCTGCTCGACGCCGCCCACGGACTTTATCAGGCGCGGCACCAGGGCCTTCCTGCCGTTGGCCAGGCGCGACGTCATCACCGCCAGTTGCAGGGCGTTGACGTTCAAGGCCCCCTGCCCGATCCCGTAGCTGGGGGTTTCACCGGGAAACCATATCTGGTTGGCAGGGTTTTTCTTGAAAGCCTTTTTCTTCCAGGCGCGATCCGGGACGATGCCGCGACGCTGTCCTGGAATGCCGATATCGAAGATTTCGCCGAAACCCACCGCGCGCGCTGCAGTGGCGATGACGTCGGGTCCGATCTTGAGAGCCGTCTGGTAGAAATAGATGTCGCACGAGTTCTTGATGGCGTCGTGCATGTTCTGTGAACCATGGCCGCCCGGCTTGTGGCAGCGCCAGGTCCGGCCGCCATAGTACCAGCCGCCCGAGCAGTGGACCCGCACTTCCGGATCGACGCCGGCCCCCAGCGCCGCCAGCGCCACCGTTGGCTTGAAGGTTGAGCCCGGCGGATAGGTGCCGGTCATGGCCTTGTCGAGCAATGGCTTGCGCTCATACTCGGCCAGCGCCTTGTATTCCGCACCGCTGAGGCCCTTCACGAAACGGTTGGCGTCGAAGCTGGGCGCCGAGACCATGCACAGAAGATCGCCGGTGCGGATGTCCATCATCACGATGGCGCCGCTCTCCTCGCCCATCACCTCAAGGGCGCGGTTCTGGATGTCGGCGTCGAGGGTGAGGCGGATTTCCTTGCCCGGCGTCGGACGGATGTCGCCTTCGGGGTCCAGGCGCACGACGCGCCCCTGGGCGTCGACCTCGGCCTTGGTGGCTCCGGCGCGTCCCCGCAGGGCGGTGTCGAAGGCCTTTTCCACGCCCTGCTTGCCGATCCGGAAGCCAGGGTGGTGCAGCAGGTCCTGGTCCTGGGTCGGATCCTTCTCGGCCGCGACGAGGTCGCGGTCCGAAACCTTGGCGACATAGCCGATCACGTGGGCGAAGGCGCCGCCGAACGGATAGACTCGCACCTCGCCCATATCGGCGGTGACGCCAGGCAGTTCGGGCGCGCGGATATTGACCCTGGAGAACTCCTCCCAGCTCATGTCTTCCATGATCGCCACCGGCGCCTTGCGGGGCGCGCGGGCGATATCCTTGATCAGGCGGGCGCGGCGAGAGCCGTCGATCGGCACCAGCTTGGACAGGTCGTCGAGGGCCGCCTCGACGTCCATGCCCTTGTCCTTGGTGATCATCAGCCGGAAATTGGGCCGGTTGGACGCCAGGGGAACGCCATTGCGGTCCAGGATCAGGCCGCGCGGGGGCGGGACCAGGCGGTAGTTGAACTGGTTGCCGGCCGACAGCTTCTGATAGCGCTGGGCTTCGACCAACTGCAGCTGGGCCAGGCGGCCGCCCAGGGCCAGCAGGCCCGCGCCCGCCAGACCGCCCATCAGGAACGCGCGCCGGTGGAAGACCCCCTGGCGCTCGTTGACCTCGAAGAACAGGATTGACGGTTCGCTCATCGCCCTACCGGAAACGCACGTCGGCGTCGTCGAAACGATCGACCAGACGATGGGCGAACGGGAACAGCAGCGCCGTGGCCAGGAACTGCCAGAACACGGCCAGCAGGCTGGGCATGGCCAGGCTGTCGAGCATCGAGAACAGGAAGCCGGCGATCATGGTCACGGCCGTGACACCCGCGAACCAGGCCCACATCATCGGACGGCTCTGGCCGGTCATCATGTTGCGGGCCGTCAGCACCATGGCGTAGGCGACCAGCAGCGACAGACCCCACAGGCCAAGAGGGCCGCCCCAGAACAGGTCCAGAAACAGGCCCAGCAGCAGGGTGGCGAACGGGGCCAGGATCGAGGGGCGGATCAGGGCCCAGGCGAAGGCCGGAACCAGGGCGAAGACCGGCTCGGGCAGTTGCAGGCCCCAGATGCGCAGCGGGGCCGCGAACACGATCGTGGCGGCGATGCAGACGAGCAGCGGAATGCCCAGCCAGCGCGCCGGGTGCAGGGGCCTGGCGCCGCGCATGCTCATTGCGGGGCTCCCGCGGCGGCGGGCCTGGGGGCGGCGGGTTTCGGCGCCGGCGGCTTTGGCGTCGCGGTCGCGCCTGGGGACGTCGTGGCTGGAGGCTTCGTGGCCGAAGCCACTGGCGGCCTGGCGATGGGGGCTGGCGCGCTGAGGATCGAGGTCTGCGGATCCTCGGTGGTCACCGGCGGCAGGCTGCGGGTCTGCAGCTGCTTTTCGTCGGCCAGTTGAGCGAAGTCCTTGAAGAGCAGGATACGGACAAAGTCGATCGCGGCGTCGTCGGCGAACAGCACCACGCGCCAGCGGCCGTCCAGGCCCTTGACCGCGGCGCCCACCGGCAGGCCACGCGGCACGACGCCGCCATCGCCAGAGGTCACCACCCGGTCGCCCTGCTGGATCGGATCAACACCGCGCAGATATTCCAGCTTGGGATTGGGGCCGCCGTCGCCAGTCAGGATGGCGCGAGCGTTGGTGCGATCGATCATCACCGGCGTGCGCGAGGCGATGTCGGTCAAAAGAAGCACACGGCTGACCCCGCGCGAGACGCCGACAATGCGGCCGACCAGACCCCGCTCGTTCAGCACCGGATTGCCGACCAGCACGCCCTTTTCCGAGCCGGCGTCGGCCAGGCGGGTATTGGCGAACGGGCCCCGGCTGTCGCTGACCACGCGGGCCGACGCCATCGGGATCGGTGGATCGGTCTTCAGGCCCAGCAGGGACTTGTAGCGGTCATTGGTGTCCTGCAAGGCCAGCGCCCGGTCACGCCATTGGCGCAGTTCGGCGATCTCCGCCTTCAGGCGACGGTTCTCAGAGGCGGTGAAGAAGTAGCTGCGGACGAAATCCAGGCCCAAACCGGTCCAGCGGCCCGGCGCGGCGATGACGCCGCTGACCGGCTTGGCCACCGTGTCGACCGTCTGGCGGGTCACGCCATAGGCGTGGTCCTGAAGCGTCTCGCGCCGGTCGGCCAGCAGGAAAGCCACCGCGATCACGACCGCGACGATGAGCGCCACGGCCGCAGTCCAGGTGAGCGGCACTTTCAGGTCGCCAAGGGGACCTTCGCGAAAGGGCACGAATGCGTTCTCCTGGCGCCGCCCCGGCGCCTCTGTCGGATTCTAGGCCTAGGCCAGGGTGGATTCCAGCACGCCCTTCATCCACTTGGGATGCTCGAGCACCTTGCCGCAGCCCAGCGCCACGCACGACAGCGGATCGTCGGCCACGGTGACCGGCAGGCCGGTATGGTCGCGGATCTCGGCGTCCAGGCCGCGCAGCAGCGCGCCGCCGCCGGTCAGCATGATGCCCTTGTCGGCGATGTCCGACGCCAGTTCCGGCGGGGTAGCTTCCAGAGCCACCTTCACGGCCTCGACGATCTGCCCGACCGGTTCGGCCAGGGCGTCGGCGGCCTGCTTTTCGCTGATGCGCACTTCTCGCGGCACGCCCTGCATCAGGTCGCGGCCCTTGACGTCGATCGACAGGCCTTCGCCGTCGGCCGGAGCGCGGGCGGTGCCGATTTCCTTCTTGATGCGTTCGGCGGTCGTTTCGCCGATCAGCAGGTTATGGTGACGACGCATGTAGCTGATGATCGCCTCGTCCATCTTGTCGCCGCCGACGCGGACCGAGCGCGAATAGACGATGCCCGACAGCGACAGCACGGCCACCTCGGTGGTGCCGCCGCCGATGTCGACGACCATCGAGCCGGTCGGCTCATGGATGGGCAGGCCGGCGCCGATCGCGGCGGCCATCGGCTCGTCGATCAGGCCCACGCGGCGCGCAGAGGCGTTCAGGCAGGAGTCGTTGATGGCGCGACGCTCGACCGCCGTGGCGCCCGACGGCACGCAGACGATGATCTTCGGGTTCACGAAGCCCTTGCGGTTATGCACCTTGCGGATGAAGTGCTTGATCATCTCTTCGGCGACTTCGAAGTCAGCGATGACGCCGTCACGCATCGGGCGGATGGCTTCCATGTGGCCCGGGGTGCGGCCCAACATCTGCTTGGCCTCTATGCCTACGGCGTGGACGATCTTGCGTCCGCCGACATTGCGCAGGGCCACGACCGAAGGCTCGTTCAGGACGATGCCCTTGCCCTTCATGTAGATCAGGGTGTTGGCGGTGCCCAGGTCCATCGCGATGTCGTTGGAGATCGCGCCGAAAAGGGAAAAGCTCATGGGAATCGATACCGTTGTTCTTTGACCGAGGGCGTCAGTTTCGCAGTTGACCTGGCGACGCCCCGCTGCCCTGACATCCCCTTGTCGGACAGCTTCCTGATCGTCTTCGCCACGTCTACCGTTGGCCCGTGTGCCCGTATGAAACAGGGAATACAACCCCCTTAGCGCACCGTATCCAAGTTCACCCCCAACCCTGTGGAACAGCCGCGCTTGGGGGTGTTCACGTTAGCGTCATGAGGGTGGGAAACAGCCTGTGAAACATGCTGCCTTTCGCTTGCCGGATCAGTCGCCGCGCGCGACTTCGCGCCGCTTCACCCATTCGCGAACACCCAGCATCAGAGCCAGCCAGGCCAGGGCCACGCCCGCCAGTATGGCCGAGGTCCAGATCCCGTCGCCGCTGACCGCCGTCATGAAGGATCCGCCGAAGAAGGCCACCAGGGCCGTCTTGGGCAGCACTCCGAGCGCACAACCGGCCAGGAAGCCGGGAAACGACGCCCGCGCCGCGCCGAACGCCATGTTGACGACGATGAAGGGCGCCGACGGCACGTTGCGGATCATGAAACTGGCGTAGAAGGCGTTCTGACCCACGAACCGGGTCAGCCGCCCCACCGTCCTGCCCCCGTGCCGTTCAAGCAGGCGCGCCGTCGGCCCGCGCCCCATCCAATAGGTGACGGCGGCCGAGGCGACCGTGGCGATCCAGCTGTACAGAAACCCGAACCACGGCCCGAAGGCCACGACGCAGGCGGCGATCAGAATGAACTGCGGCGCCCCGAAGAAGGCCGCGACCGTGAAGACGACGATGGCGGCCGGCAGTCCCCAATGCCC
>CAYRTE010000001.1:276539-300108 GCA_964427205.1 uncultured Caulobacter sp. | reverse complement strand
CGCCGCCGAAGTCGGCGTGGCCGGGGGTGTCGATGATGTTGATGCGGGTTTCGCCCGCCTCGCCGTGCCACAGGACGCTGGTGCACTTGGCCAGGATGGTGATCCCGCGCTCGCGCTCCTGGTCATTGGAGTCCATGGCGCGCTCGGTCGTGGCTTCGTTCGCGCGGAAGATGCCGGACTGGGCCAGGAGCTGGTCGACGAGAGTGGTCTTGCCATGATCGACGTGCGCGATGATGGCGATGTTTCGCATGGACATGGAGAAGGCGGACTTTCGGGGAAGAAACGGGAGATGACGCTGCGCGCGTCAGGCGCGCGGCTTTTACGCGACTGCGCTGCGTTTATCCACCCCACCTCTTTCGAAAGAGGATTCGACGGAAACCGGTGTCAGCGCGAAAGCCTTGATTCAGAGGGGTTTGAGAGCTTCGGACGATCAAGGTTGTTACAGGTGCAACTAATTGTGCAGTGCAGCATGCCTCAAAATTGGGCGTAAGTCGAGAATCGCCGTTCTGTAATCCCTGTCCCGCAAAGGGTTTCTCTGAAACCCCTCCGGAAAAATCGACATTAACGCCAACTTTTCTGCTTGCCCGATTTCGCACCGCACCCTATAAACGACCTGTGAGGCGGCGCTGCCGCCTCTGCCCTTCCTGGGCGTTTCCTCCCTAATGAACTGCCCGGCTTTCGAGCCGGGCTTTTTTTTGGCCTGAACGCTGGTAGCGGTCCCAGGGTGATCCTGGGACCTAGCGCAGGCTGGAAACGTCCATCGCGGCCAGCGCCCGCGTCAGGCGCCCGGCGTCGGCGGTCAGCCGGGCCAGCCCCTCGGTCGGCTCCCGCGTCGCCTCGTCCATATAGAGCGCGCGGTTGATCTCGATCTGCAGGGCGTGGGTGCGCCGCGCCGGCCGGCCATAGTGTTCGGTGGTGTAGCCGCCGGCATAGGGCGCGTTGCGGGCCACGCGGTAGCCCATCGATTCCAGTTCGCGTTCGACCAGGGCCGTCAGCCTGGGCGAGCAGGCCGCGCCGAACCGGTCGCCCAGCACGATATCGCACGGACCTCCGCCCCGCGCCCTCTGGCCCCGGGCCGCGGCGGCCGGCATCGAATGCCAGTCCACCAGCACCGCGCAGCCATGAGCGGCCCGGGCCGCGGCCAGCAGGCGGTCCAGGGCGTCGTGATAGGGACGGTGGGCCAGCTCCACCCGGGCCTGGGCTTCGGCGAAGGTCAGCTTGCGGGCGTAGATGGGTCGCCCCTCGGCGGCCACCCGGGCTATGGCCCCCAGACCGGCGGCCACCCGGGCCGAGCGGCTTCTGGCGTAGTCGGGCAGTTCATCCTCGAACATCGCCGGGTCCAGTTCCCAGGGCTCGCGGTTGAGATCGATATAGGCCCGGGCCAGCCGCGCCCGGATCACCGCCGCGCCCAGGGCTGGCGCGCCGGCGATGATCTGGTCGACGAAGGCGTCTTCCGAACTCCGGATCGCGTCGGGATCCAGGCGCGCGGCGGCCATCATGTCGGCGGGATAGATGCTGCCCGAGTGCGGCGAGGCGAAGACCAGGGCGGTGGGCGGCGGCGCGGGCTCGGGGGCGGCCCGCAGAACCTCGTGGGCGGGGCCGGCGAGGGGATCGACGGACGCCGCCGCGCCCGCCGGCGGCTGCTTTTTCGTCGCGATAGGCTCCCAGGCGCTCATGGGCCATATTCGCAAGGCCCGCCGGGTGGGGTCAAACCCCTTTGGCCGGCGCCCCTGGGAAAGTTGGGCGCTCCTGTCGCAGGGCGTCGAGTTCATCCCCGATTTACAGTCGGCGCGTTACAGTGAACATCCAACGCCGACGATCTCCGGAAAACAGACCGACATGGCCCGCATCCTTCTCGCCGAAGACGACGATTCCCTCCGGGGTTTCCTGGCGCGCGCCCTTGAGCGCGCCGGATTCGAGGTCCAGGCCTGCGCCGATGGCGAAGAGGCCGTCCAGCATCTCGATCACCCGTGGGATCTGCTGCTGACAGACATCGTCATGCCCGGCATGGACGGCATCGAGGTGGCCCGTCAGGCCGCCGCCCGCGACCCGGCCCTGCGCATCATGTTCATCACCGGTTTCGCCGCCGTGGCCCTCTCGGCCCAGGACCGCGCGCCGGCCGGCGCCAAGGTGCTGTCCAAGCCCGTTCACCTCCGCGACCTCGTCGCCGAGGTCGAAAAGATGATGGCGGCATAAAAGGCCGACAAGCGGCTTGCGCATCGCAAACGCCGCCGCTATATCCCCGTTCCTTCCCGGCCGGGACGCCTTTCAAGGCTGATCCGGACCGCTTCGGCGGACGCGTAGCTCAGCGGGAGAGCACCTCGTTGACATCGAGGGGGTCACAGGTTCAATCCCTGTCGCGTCCACCATCTTCTCTCCCAAAATCAGATCTCTGACCGCGCGGGCTTTTGGGCCTGGAGCGCGTTTCAGTTTGGTCGGTCGACGTCTCGACGCGCCCGAAGATGCGGTTCCGGGACCGAATGCGTCCTTTTCCTCAAATGTGGCTGTTTTGCCACATACGAAATCCGCTCAGCCGCGTTTGTCCTGTCGGGTCCGCCTTATGGGTCGGCTCCACGACAATTCTAACGAGGGTGCAAACCATGAGATTCCAATTGTTGGCCGGCGTCGCGGTGGTCGCGCTTTGCGCCGCCACGAGCGCGTCCGCTCAAAGCGCGACGAGCGGTTGGTACGTTGCCGGCGACGTCGGCTACCACATGCCCACCGACGTCAAGGCGACGTCGTCCAAGGGTTACG
Source organism: uncultured Caulobacter sp. (assembly GCA_964427205.1). GTDB lineage: Bacteria > Pseudomonadota > Alphaproteobacteria > Caulobacterales > Caulobacteraceae > Caulobacter. Next base: position 297,354 of record CAYRTE010000001.1, on the reverse strand, counting down.
ACTGGGACTTCTCCCAGAAGGAAGACTGGGCCGCGTTTGGCCGTATGGGCTACAAGTTCTCGCCCAACTGGCGCGTTGAAGCCGAGTATGGCTATCGCGGCGCCGATATCGACGGCGTTCGGGGCACGGGTCTTTCCGGCGCTCAGCCGATCGGTCTCTGCACCGCCGGCCCAGTCCGCACCGCGGCTTCGCCCAAGTGCGGCGAGCCGAACGGCGAGATGAAGGCCACCACCCTGATGGCCAATGTCATCTATGACTTCATGCCGGAATCCAGCCTGCATCCGTTCATCGGCGCGGGCGCAGGTTCGGCCTGGGTGCATAACAAGGTCTATGGTCAGCTGAGCGGCGTTCCCGCCGGCGGCGCGCCGTTCCAGAATGTCAGCTTCGACGACGTTGATCAGGCTTTCGCCTATCAGGGTCTGCTGGGCCTGGCCTGGGACTTCGCCCCCAACTGGAGCATGGACCTGACCGGCCGCTATCTGGCCACCAAGGACCTCAAGTGGGGTCAAGTGACGCAGAATGCCGGTCCGGGCGTTGGCTCGATCACCGACACCGGCGTCTATGAAGGCAAATACAAGGACGCTTCGGTGACCTTGGGCGTGCGCTACACCTTCGGCGCGCCGCCGCCCCCGCCCCCGCCCCCGCCGCCCCCGCTGCCGCCTGCTCCCCCGGCTCCCCCGGCCCCGCCGCCTCCTCCCCCGCCGCCACCTCCGGCCGCGGTCTATGAAGCGCGCGAGTTCGTGGTCTACTTCCCGTTCGATCAGTACGTGCTGACGCCGGAAGCCCAGGCCGTGGTCCAACAGGCCGCTGACTACGCCAAGGCCGGCATGGCGACCAAGCTGACGATCACGGGTCACACCGATACGTCGGGTTCGGATCGCTACAACGCCCGTCTGTCGGAACGCCGCGCCAAGGCCGTCGCCGATGGCCTGGTGGGTCTGGGCGTTCCCGCCACCACCCTGGGTGTCGACTGGAAGGGCGAAAGCGCTCCTGCCGTCGCGACCGGTGATGGCGTGAAGGAACCGCTGAACCGTCGTTCGACGATCTCGATCAACTTCTAAGATCGACGTCAGACGAAAAGATTGGGGCTCGACCGAAAGGTCGGGCCCCTTTTTCGTGGGGCGAGCCCAAACGAAAGACGCTCCCGATGGGGCGTCGGGAGCGTCGCCGTCGGCGGCCCGGAGGGCAAAGAGCCGCCGTCATGGACCGACCGGGGGTGTCGGCCACATGTACCCGGGCGCCGTCTTGGAGGGCGGACACCCCTCGCCAGGGCCACTGCGGCCTGGCAAAGCTCGATCACGCGGACCCAGGGTCCAATTCCGACGGCGATTATACGCCAGCTCTCGTCACGGGCGAGTCAAAACGATCCGGTGCAACCAGCCGCGACAATTCGCGCGGCAGGGGCGACGGAACGCCCATCGCCACGGCCACGATGTGCTCGGCCAGCAAGGGCGCCAGGCAGAAGCCGCGCGCGCCCAGGCCGCCGAGCACGAACAGGCCATCCGACAGGCGGCCCGCCAGCGGCAGGTGGTCGGCCGTGGTCACCCGCGTGGCGGCGCGGCCGGACAGCGAGGCCCCGACCAGGCGGTCCGCCAGCGCCGGCCGGCCCTTGGCCAGGGTTTCGAGATTGCGCGCGTGGTCCTCGGCCCGTTCTTCGGTGTCGAGCACATCGCGGTCGTGGGTGGCCCCGAACAGCACGCCGTCGCGGGTCGGTATGGCATAGCCGCCGAACGCCGCCGGGGTCAGGCCGGGCCCATCGGCCAAGGGGGTCCAGCTGGCCTGACCGCGCACCGGCCGATAGCGCAGATCGGGCAGAAGCCCGCCCAGTCCGGCGCCCGCCGCGACCACCACCAGATCAGCGCGGAGAATCTCCGCGCCCGCCGCGTCCAGCAGGCGCCAGCCGCCGTCGTCGCGATCCAGGCCGCGCACCCGGGCCGGGATCGTCTCGCCGCGCCAGGCGTCCAGGATCATTCGCGGCTCGACCACCAGGGCCTTGGCCATGCAGAGGGCGGCGTCCGCCGCCTCGCCCAGACGCTCGGACGCCGAGGCCAGCAGGGTCATGGACTCCGGCTCGAAGATGTCCTGTCCCGCGATGACGGCGAAGCGGTCGGCGACCTGCCGGGTCTGGGCCAGTTGCAGCACGCCACGGGCGATCACCGCCCCGGGCAGGGCTTCATAGAGCTGGACCGCGCGGGCGAAGGCCTGGGCGGGGAACGCGGCGCGCGGGCCGCCGCCGGCGTCGAGGGCGGGGGTGACGAGGGCGGCGGGGTTGCCCGAGGCGGGCGCTTCGCCGGCGTCGACGATCGTGGCGCTCAGGCCTTGTGACGCGGCGGCGCGGGCCAGGGCGGCGGCGGCGATCCCGCCGCCGATGATCGCCAGGCTGGAGGGGCGCGGCGGGGCGAGTGGGGCGCCCGGCAGCCAGGCTTCCAGCCGATCCTTCTTGCGGCCAAAGCCTGGGCGCTTGGCGATCTCGAAGCCGGCCGCCTCCAGGCCTCGCCGCACCGCGCCAGCCACCGTGAAGGTGGCGGCCCGCGCGCCGGGGGCCGAGCGGGCGGCGACGGCGGCCAGGATCTCCTCGCTCCACATCGCCGGATTGAGGGCGGGTGAGAAGCCGTCGAGGAACCAGGCGTCGGCCGCGCCATCCCAGCTTTCCAGGGCCTGGCGCACGTCCATGACCGCCAGATCCAGGGTGGCGCGGAACCCCGGCAGGTCCACCCGATGGAAGCCGCGCGCCTGACCCGGCCAATGGTCCAGCAGCACCTGGGCGGCCTCGCCCAGTTCAGGCCAGACGGCCAGGGCGCGGGCGGCGTCCTGGCGAGAGATGGGGTGGGCCTCGACCGAGAAAATGTGCAGTCGCGCCGTGGACGGGGCTTGGCGGCGCCACAGGTCCAGCAGGGCGGCGATGTTGAGGCCCGTGCCAAAGCCCAACTCGCCGACCACCAGCCGGTCGCGGCCCGCGAAGCTTTCGGGCATGCCGCAGCCGGCCAGGAACACCGCGCGGGTCTCGGCCAGGCCATCGGCGCTGGAGAAATAGACATCGCCGTACAGCCGCGAGCGCGGCAGGCCGTCCTCGTTCCAGACGAGGGGCGAGGCGTCTTCTGGCGAGGCGTCTGTCATGGCGCGTTAGAGCCGTCGCGGCCGCGAGCCTGTCAAGACGCCCACGAAAAAGGGGCCGCCCGGTCAGGCGGCCCCTTCGATCGGCAGGCTCGAAAAGGCGCTTAGTGAGCGGCCTTTTTCTCTTCCGGGGCATGGGCCGGCTGGGCCGGTTCCTTGGCCGCGGAGGCCGGGGCCTCGGCGGCGGTCGCGCCCGTGGCGGCGACGGTGTCGTCCTCGGTCATCGGAGCGGCGGCGGCGTCGGCGGCGGCCTTGTTGGCGTCGGCGGCGGCCTGGTCCTTGGCGGCGGCGGCGTCGGTCACCGTGCTGGCGCCGGCGGCGGCGGCCTCGGCGGCGGCCGTCGAGGCGTCGTGGTCTTCTTCCTTCTTGCCGCAGGCGGCGAGCGAGAGGGCCGATACGGCGACGCTGGCGATCAGAAGCGTGCGAAGAACGGTGGTGCTCATGGGAAATCCCTTGCGGCTGTTGTTCTGGCGCGTCGCTCGCGGTGTCCGGCGACGTCCTTGGTTTGCAGGGAATACCGGTTCGAACGGGCGCGCAAGCGGCAGGTCACGCGCCCGTGATTACTTCGGAGACAGACTCCAGAGTGACAGACCTCAGGAGGCCGATCAGGCCTCGTTGGGGATCTGCGACAGGGTCTCTTCCAGTTCCAGGAAGCTGGGCTGGGAAGCGGTGGGCACGCTGCCGCGACCGATCTCGACCGAAATCTGGGCGGCGTTGCCGTGCAGGTGAGCGACGAGAACGGCCTGGATGATCTTGTAGAAGGCGTAGTCGTCATCGACCACAGCGGCCAGACGAGTGGCCATCGGGCCGACCAGGCCATAGGCCATGAACACGCCCAGGAAGGTGCCGACCAGGGCGCTGCCGATCATCCCGCCCAGCACCGCCGGGGGCTCGGTGATCGAGCCCATCGTCTTGATGATGCCCAGCACGGCGGCGACGATGCCCAGAGCGGGCAGGCCGTCGGCCAACTGGGTCAGGGCGTGGGCCGGAGCATGAGCCTCGTGGTGGTGCTTTTCGAGCTGCTTCTCCATCGCGTCTTCGACCTGGTGGGGATCCTCCAGGTTCATGGTCATCATCCGCAGGGTGTCGCAGATGAAATCGACGGCGAAGTGGTCCTTGGTGATCTTGGGATAGCGCGAAAAGATCGTGCTCTCTTGCGGCTTTTCGATGTGGGCTTCCAGGGCGATGACGCCCTTGGACTTCATGGTCTTGGTCAGCAGGAACAGCAGGCTGAGCAGGTCGCGATAGTCCGAGGCCTTCCATTTGGGGCCCGCGAAGATCTTGCCAAAGCCACCGGCCGTGGCCTTGATCACGGTCATGGAATTGGCGATCAGGAAGGCGGCCACGCCGGCCCCGAGAATGGCCATCAGCTCGTGCGGCGCGGCATGGATGATCACGTCCATCTTGCCGCCGGCCATGATGAAGCTGCCGAACACGAGGCCGAAAAGCAGGACGATGCCGATGATCTGGAACATGACGGAAGACCGACCCCGAGAATTGATGCGGCATCATCGCGATTAATGATTAAGCCAAGGTTCTCAGCTGCGGGCTCGCGGCGAGTTGCACCCTGGCGGCGAGCGGCCTAACAGTTGTTTGATGTCCACCGCCGCACAAGAAGCCCGGAGCAACCGGGGCGCGTTCGCGATCCTCTTTGGAGTGTCGGTGGTCTCGGCCATGGGCAACAGCGGCATGTGGTCGGTGCTGCCGGCCATCGGGCGGGAAATCGGCATCCCCGACGTTCTGGTGGCGGCGATCTTCTCGCTGTCGGCCGTGCTGTGGGCGATCAGTTCGCCGTTCTGGGCCCGACAGTCCGACCTGCATGGCCGCAAGCCCTTGATCCTGCTGGGTCTGGCCGGCTTTTGCGTGTCCATGACCCTGTGCGCCATCGTGGTCAGCGCCGGCCTGCATCATATCGCCGCGCCCATGGTGATCTTCGTCCTGTTCCTGACGGCGCGGGCTCTGTTTGGCCTGTTCGGCTCGGCCTCCAACCCCGCCACCCAGGCCTATATGGCCGAGCGCACCAGCCGCGAGGAGCGCACCCAGAGCATGGCCACCCTGGCCGGCGCCTTCGGTCTGGGCACCGTGGTCGGACCGCTGCTGGCGCCGCTGTTCGTGCTCCCCATCGTGGGTCTGGCCGGGCCGATGTTCGCCTTCGCGATCCTGGCGGCCGTCATGGTGGTGGTGGTCCAGCGCGGCCTGCCCGAAACCTTCAAGCCGGGTCACGGTGAAACGCCGCCGCGCCGGGGTTTTGGCCTTTCGTTCAGGGGCGAGGGGGCGGCCCTGTGGAAAGACCCGCGCCTCAAGCCCTTCCTGATCTACGGCTTCCTGGTGGCCTCGTGCCAGACCGCCCAGTCCCAGACCCTGGGCTTCCTGATCATCGACAAGCTGAAACTGCCGCCGATGCAGGCCCAGGGCTATATCACCTTGGCGATGGCGGCCGGGGCGGTCGCGGGCCTGCTGGCCCAGTGGGGTCTGATCCGGATGTTCGCCATGCGTCCTCGCGACCTGATGCGCTGGGGCGTGGCGGCGGCGGCGGTGGGCAATGTGATCGTGGCCTTCTCGCCGGATTACGCGGCCGTGGCCATCGGCTTCGCCATCGCCAATCTGGGATATGGCTTCGCGCGGCCAGGCTTCACGGCGGGCGCGTCGCTGTCGGTGGGCGCCAAGGACCAGGCCGGCGCGGCCGGAGCGATCGCGGCGATCAACGGCCTCAACGTCGTGTTCGGCCCGCTGTTCGTGATGCTCTATCGCTGGATCGGCTGGGGCCCGTTCGTGCTCAACGCCGTGATCCTGCTGGGCCTGCTGGTCTATGCCCTTCGCCAAGCGGCGCTGCGCAAGATCAGCGACGCCGACCCGCAGGAAGAGGCGACCCTGGCCAGTCTCGAACGTAGCGACGAGGGCAGCTAAGGCGCCCCCGAGCCAAGTGGAGCCCGGTTCGCGTGAAGAAAAGCGCGCTAGAACAAGGATCTAGTTCGCCAGCCGGCGCAGGGCCGCGCCATCGCGCAGCACGATGTGGCGCGTGGTCGGGATGGCGATGACGCCGTCGGTCTGCAGTTGGGTGAGGGTGCGCGACACCGTCTCGATGGTCAGGCCCAGATAGTCGGCCATGTCCTGTCGCGACATCGGGACGTCCAGTTCCCCTTCGGCGCCGGTGCGATCGGCCAGATCGATCAGCAGGCCTACCACCCGCTCGCGCGCCGACTTGCGGCCCAGCATCAGCACATGATCCTGGCTGCGTCGCAGGCCTTCGAGAGTCAGGTGAAACAGCGCCCCGGCCACGTCGGCCCGCTGGGTGGCGAGCTGGCCGAGCGCGCCGCGCCGGACCATCCGCACGGTGGTGTCGGTCATGGCCTCGGCGGACGCCCGGTGCAGATCGCCAGGCTCGATGCCGAAATAGTCGCCGGCGAAGTGGAACTCGTCGATCTGCCGCCGTCCATCCCGCAGGGTCCGGCAGGTGCGAACCGAGCCGGAGATGACCTGATAGATGTGGTCGGCCGTTTCGCCCTCGCCGAAAATCTCCTCGTCGCGGGCATGGCGCAGACAGGGACCGGTGAAGCCGAACGGCGCGGTGATTTGAGGTGTGGGGTCGGGCTGGCGAAGCGGAGAAGACATGTGATGGTCCCTTATTGGCGCTGTTCTGGGCCGCGGGGGACGCTGGGTAAATTCGGGTGCGACGCCTAAGGGGCGTTACTTAAGCGTGGCTGCGGAGCTTTTCGGCGCCAGGCTTGAGTTGGATCAAGGCAAGGCCTGAGCTGGCATGTTTGACTGATTCAATGTGCGGTGTTTCCGACGCTCTGGATGGCGAACTCGCCCGGCGCCCCTTGATCGTGGTTCTCGATGAAGACGAGGCCCTGCGCGAGGCCCTGCGTTTCTCGCTGGAGACCGAGGGCTACAGGGTCAGCGTCTTTGGAAAGGCCGAGGCGTTGCTGGCGTGCTGGAACTGTCTGGGCGCGGCCTGTTTCGTGCTCGACGAGGCGGCCTGCGACCCCCGCCTGCGCGCCCTGCTGCGGCGGCGACGCGCGCCGGTGATCCTGATGTCAGCCGGCCGGGCGGGCCGCCAGCCGGCCGGCGCCAGGGTCCGGGTCGTGGAAAAGCCGCTGATGAACGACGCCCTCAGCCGCCAGATCGCCGCGGCCCTGGCGACGGGCTAACCCCGCATCGACAGCGTCATCCTCACCAGGGCGGCCAGGTTGTCGGCGTGCATCTTGGTCATCAGCTTGGCGCGATAGATCTCGACGGTGCGGGGGCTGATCCCCAGTTCGCGGGCGATGACCTTGTTGGGATGGCCGGAGACCACGCCGTCCAGCACCTGCCGTTCACGTTCGGAGAGAGTCTCCAGGCGATGCAGGATCTCGGCCTGATCGCCCGACATGGCCGGCGCTTCCATGGTGTTCATCGCCCGCTTCAGGGCGTCCAGGATGCGGCTTTCCGAGAAGGGCTTTTCGATGAAGTCGACCACGCCCGAACGCATGGCCTCGACCGCCATCGGGATATCGCCATGGCCGGTGATCATGATGACGGGCATGCGGGCGTCCAGCGCCGCCAACCGCGCGACCAGCTCCTGGCCGCTCATCTCGGGCATCCGCACATCGGTGATCACGCAGCCGGGCCTGGCGGTCGGCAGGGCGTCCAGGAAGGCGGGGGCGCTATCATAGCTGGCGACCTCGAAATCGGCCGACTCCAGCAGGAAGGCCAGGGACTCCCGGGCGCTTTCATCATCGTCGACCACGTGAACCACGGCCTCAGTCATGGATATCGTCCTCCTGGTCGGCCGGCGGCAGGGTGAAGCGGAAGATCGTCCCGCCGTCCGGATTGGTCTCGGCCCAGATCCGCCCCCCGTGGGCTTCGATGATCGAGCGCGAGATGGAAAGTCCTACGCCCATACCCTGCGGCTTGGTGGTCATGAAGGGCTGGAACAGCTTTTCGCGCACGGCGTCGGTGATGCCGTCCCCGCTGTCGGTGACGCTGACCCGGGCCCAGCCCTCTTCGGTCAGGTCGCTGGCGATGATCAGCTCGCGACGGGGCATGTTCTCCATGGCGTCGATGCCGTTGCGGATCAGGTTCAGCAGCACCTGCTGGATCTGCACCCGGTCGGCGAACACCTGGTCGGCCTGGGGATCCAGCGACAGCCGTACGTCGACCTGGCGTTCCTTCTCGCCGATCAGGGCCAGGGCGCTGGCTTCCTCGACCAGCTTGGACAGGCTCTCGACCTCGCGCTCGCTGGCGCCGCGCCGCACGAAGTCGCGCATCTTGCGGATGACGTCGCCGGCGCGCAGGGCCTGGGCGGCGGCGCGGTCGATGGCGTCGCGCACCTTGGCCTGATCGGCGGGGCGGCCCCGGTCGATCAGTCGGCGCGAACCGGTCAGCAGATTGGCGATCGCCGACAGCGGCTGGTTCAGCTCGTGAGCCAGGGCCGAGGCCATTTCACCCACCGCCGTCAGGCGCGAGACATGGACCAGCTCGTTCTGCAGCTCCTGGAGGCGGGTCTCGGTCTGCTGGCGATCGGTCAGGTCGCGGATGAAGCCGGTGAACGACGGGCGGGGACCCTTGGTCTCGCCGACCGCCAGCTCCATCGGGAAGGTCGAGCCGTCCCTGCGCTGGCCCACCACGACGCGGCCCACGCCGATGATCCGCTTCTGGCCGGTCTGGGCGTAGCGCGCCAGGAAGCCATTGTGGGCCTCGCGGTTGGGGCTGGGCATCAGCAGGTTGACGTTCTGGCCCAGGGCCTCGGCGGCCGTCCAGCCGAACAGGCGCTCGGCGGCGGGGCTGAACGAGGTCATCAAGCCCTCGCGGTCGATCACCACGACGGCGTCAGGCACGGTATCCAGGATCGATTGCAGGTGGTCATTGGTCGCCGCGGCTCGTCGCCGCGCCGCGTGGAACCAGCCGCCGCCGACGGCCATGCCCATGCCGACCAGCAGGAAGATCACGCCGCTCAACGCGCCAACCAGGGTCGGGGTGTCGTCCCGGGTTACCATCCCGACCGCCACGCTGGCGCAGACCGTGGCGAACAGACCGCAGATCAGGCCGCCCAGCGCCGCGCTGACCAGCACGGCAGGGATGAACAGCAGGAAGGACGAGGCCGCCGTGAACGCCTCGCCCAGCGAAAGCCGCACCATGAAGGTGGCCGCGATCGCCACCGCGGCCACCAGATAGGGGCCGGGGCGCGGGTCGCTGAACAGGGGATAGGGGGTCGGCCGAACCGCCTTCATGTCGTGTCTCTGTCGCGCGGGAAGCGCCTTGGGTCCTTATAGCCGAGGGGCGGGTCTTCGCGAGGCGTCATCGCCAACCGCCCGCTCCGGGCCTTTGATCGAGGTCAAGGCGTGCGGTCCGCGCCCCGGCGAACTTGGCGATTTCAGCAAAGGGAGAGCCTTCATGTCGGGCGGACAAGTCGCATATCTTTCACTGGTCGTCGTCGCCTTCGCGACCTTCGCCGTGGTGTTGTTTGGCGTCTATATCCACGCCAATCGGGACTAGGGCAGAGGGGCGGACAGGTTCAGCGTCCGCCCACAGATCGCCAGCGGCGCGGGCCGGTGGCTGACCAGCACCACGCCCTGGCCGGTGCGGTCCAGTCGCGCGGCCAGCCTGTCCAGAACCAAGGCCTCCGTTCCCGCGTCCAGACCCTCGGTCGGCTCGTCCAGCAACAGCCAGGGCGCGGGTCGCAGGAGGGCGCGGGCCAGGGACAGTCGCCGCCGTTCGCCGCCGGAGAGGCGTTCGCCATTGTCGCCTAGCCAGGCGTTCAGCCCGGCCGGCGCGGCGCGGATGCGCTCGTCGAGCGCGGCGTCGCGCAGGGCCTCCCACAGCGCGTCGTCGGAGGCGTCCGGCGCGGCCAGGCGCAGATTGTCGGCCACCGTTCCGGCGATCAGGGCCGCGTCCTGAGGGGCGTGGGCGAAGGCCGCGCGAGCGACCGCCGGGTCGAGCTGGGCCAGGTCCTCGCCGCCCAGCGCGATCGTTCCGGGCGGGCAGGGGCGCAGGGCCAACAGGCGTTCCAGAAGCGTCGTCTTGCCGGCGCCCGAGGGGCCGGTGATCGCGATGCGATCGCCCGGCGCGAAGTCCTGATCCAGAAGTCGCAGGCCGGGCTCCGACAGGCGGAGCCCGGCGGGCGCCGTCGGCGCGTGCCGCAGCACGGTGTCCAGCCGGTCGGACGCCTGGTCGGCGGCCCCGTCCTGGTCGAAGGCGGCGGCCAGGTTCGAGACGCCCTCGACCGCCATGGCGGCGGCCAGGCCCGCCAGCGCCGCCAGCGCCGCGCCGGCCGGGGCGGCCAGGGCTATGGCGACCACGACCGCCAGGCCCAGGATCGTCGCTTGCGAGACGGCGATCCACCCTCTGGCCCGGGCGGCGTCCAGTCGGGCCTGATCGACGGCCTGGCCATGTGTCGCCAGTACCTGGCCGGCCCAGGCTTCCAGGCCATAGGCGCGCAGCTCGGGCGCGGCGGCGGACAGACTGGCGGCGACGTCCTTCAGGGCGCCCATGCGGGTCTGGACTTCGCGGCCGGCGGGGGCGGAGAAGCGACGGGCCAGGGCGCGGGCGACCAGGATCGCGGCGGCGGCCGACAGCAGGATCGCGAGGGCCGTGGTCCAGCCAGACAACGCGCCCAGCGCCACCCCCGCGACGACGGCGGCGCCCGCGCCCCACGGCGCCGAAAGCCGCACGAACCGGGTCTCGACCGCGTCGACATCCTGCACCAGCCGGGCCGAAGCCTCGCCGCCCGAGAGGGCCAGGGCCGTGGCGGGCGGGGCGGCGGCGAGGGCGGAGAACAGGACGGGCCGGATCGCGGCCAGGGACCGCAGGGCGGCGGCGTGGGCGCTGAGGCGCTCGCCATAGCGGGCGCCGGTTCGGAGGATGGCCAGCAGGCGGATGGCGGCGCTGGGCAGCAGCACATTGAAGGCCTGGGCGCTGGCCAGTCCCGCCAGCCCCGCCAGGGCCGATGCGGTGATGAACCAGCCGGAAAGTCCCAACAGCAAGGTGGACGCGCCCCCCACGATCGCGGCGCACGCGGCCGCCAGCAGCAGGCCCTCGGCATGCCGGCGGCGCTGGGCCCGGATCAGGGCCTGAAGCGGCGAGGCGCTCATGTCAGTCTCACCACGTGGTCGGCCAGGTCTGCCACGGCCTGCGAGTGCGTGGCGATCAGGGTGGTGCGACCCAAGGCGGCCTCGCGGAGGGCGGTCAGCAGCTCGGCCTCGGCCGCGGCGTCGAGATTGGCGGTGGGCTCGTCCATCAGCAGGATCGGTGCGGGTTTCAGGATGGCGCGAGCCAGGGACAGGCGCCGCCGCTCGCCGCCCGACAGTCCGCCGCCGCGCTCGTCCAGCCAGGCGTCCAGACCGCCGGCCCGCATGGCCAGGGCGCCGGCCAGGCCGACGCGCTCGGCGGCGGCTTCGATCTGCTGGCGGGTCGCGTCGCGATGGGCCAGGGCGATATTGTCGGCCAGCGTGCCGGGCGTGATCAGCGGATGCTGGCCGGCCCAGGCGATCTGGCCCGACAGAGCGCCAAGGTCCGCGAGCGGGCGCCCGTCGATCAGCACCGCGCCGGCGCTGAGCGGCGCCAGATCGAGCAGCAGGTTCAAAAGGGAGGTCTTGCCCGAGCCGCTGGGCCCCAGCAGGGCGACGATCTTGCCGGCCGGAACCTCCAGATCAAAGCCCTGCAGCGCGGGCGCGTCCGCCTCGGGATAGTGGACGGTCACGCCGCTGAACCGGATCGCGGGGGGCGCGGTCAGGCGCGGGGCGGCCGGGCGGGGCTGTGGGCAGGGCAGGGCGATCAGGCTGGCGGTCGCGGCCTCGGCCGCTTGTCGGTCGTGATAGGCGGCGGCCAGGCGTCGCATCGGCAAGTAGATCTCCGGCGCCAGGGCCAGCACGAAGAAGGCGCGCTTGAGGTCCAGTTGCTCGGGAACCGGGAAGGGCAGGAGGCGCAGCAGGTTGAAGCCGCAATAGACCGCCACCAGGGCCACCGACAGGGCGGCGAAGAATTCCAGCGCGCCGGACGAGAAGAACGCCACCCGCAGCACCCGGATGGTGCGGGTCGCCAATTCGTCGGCCGAGCGCGCCAGGTCTCGCGTGATCCGGGTCTCCGCCTGGAAGGCCAGCACCACCGGCAGGGCGCGCACCCGGTCGAGGAACAGGCCCGACAGGCGCTCCAGGGCCACGAACTGGGCCCGGGATTCGGCCGCCGCCGCCGTGCCGGCCAGGGCCATGGCGAGAATGAAGGGGATCAGAGCGCCCAGCAGAATGCCGGCGGCGATCGGGCTGGCGAGTGCGGCGATGGCGATCAGGGCCAGCGGCGTGGCGGCCGCCGCGAACCGCGCCGGCAGGAAGCGCGAGACATGGCCGTCCAGCGCCTCGACGCCCTCGACCAAGGCGGTGGTCGCATCGCCGCTCGAGATCGCGCCGTCGGGCCTGCGGCCGATCAGCGCGGCGGCGGCGTCGCGGCGGGCGGCGGCCTTGACCTGGGCGGCGGCCCTGGCGCCGGCCTCGCCGGCCAGCTTGGCCATGACGCCGCGGACGATCATCGCGACAGCCAGCAGCGCCAGCCATCCCTGGAAGTCCCGCCCTGTCGACAGGGCGTCGATGGCGCAGGCGAGGGCGGCGGCGAAGGCGGTCGCCGCGGCCCCATCCAGCAGGATCAGCACGCGAGCGTGACGCAGGGGTTTGGCGCCAGCCTCTGCGAGGCCCTTCAATCTTGTCGCGACGGGAGAGGGGCCAGCGATAAGCGCTGGACGAGCTTGCATGGCTTTAGTGTAGGCTGGAGCCGTCCGCGGGCCTTGATCTCGATCAAGGTGCGCGTGGCCGGACCGGCCTAGGGCAATGCTCTCGGTCGGCGTGATCATTCGCCGTCCGTTTCGGAGCTGTGCATGGACCCCGCTGTCGTCGATCTCTCGAGGCTGCAGTTCGCGCTGACCGCGCTGTACCACTTCCTCTTCGTGCCTCTGACCTTGGGGCTTTCCATCATGCTGGTCATTATGGAGAGCATCTACGTAATGACCAAGCGACCGATCTGGCGAACCGTCACGCGGTTCTGGGCCGGATTGTTCGGCATCAACTTCGTGCTGGGGGTCGCCACCGGCATCACCATGGAATTCCAGTTCGGCATGAACTGGTCCTACTACTCGCACTATGTCGGCGACATCTTCGGCGCGCCGCTGGCGATCGAGGGCCTGATGGCCTTCTTCCTGGAGGCCACCTTTGTCGGCCTGATGTTCTTTGGCTGGGAGAAGCTGTCGCGGGTGGGCCATCTGTTCGTGACCTTCATGGTCGCCCTTGGCACCAATCTTTCGGCTCTGTGGATCTTGGTCGCCAATGGCTGGATGCAGAACCCGGTCGGCTCGGCCTTCAATCCCGACACCATGCGGATGGAGGTCAGCGATTTCGGCGCGGTGGTGTTCAACCCTGTGGCCCAGGCCAAGTTCGTCCACACCGTCAGCGCCGGCTACGTGATCGCCGCGGTTTTCGTGCTGGGCATCTCGGCCTTCTACCTGCTCCAGAAGAAGCATGTGAACCTGGCCAAGCGGTCGATGACCGTGGCCGCCGCCTTCGGCCTGGCCGCCTCTCTGTCGGTGGTGGTTCTGGGCGACGAGAGCGGCTACGCCCTCACCGACAACCAGAAAATGAAGCTGGCGGCCCTGGAAGCCATGTGGGAAACCGAGCCCGCCCCGGCCGGCTTGACCGCCTTTGGCATTCCCAGCCTTGCCGACCGCAAGACCCATGCGGAGATCAAGATCCCCTATGTGCTGGGCCTGATCGCCACCCGCAGCATCGACAAGCCGGTTGAGGGCATCTTTGAACTGGTCGCCACCGCCGAGGACCGCATCGAATCTGGCGTCATCGCCTATGGCGCGCTGGAAACGCTGAAGGTCAATCCCAAGGACGCAGCCGCCCGCGCCACCTTCGAGCAGCATCGCCGCGACCTCGGTTATGGCCTGATGCTCAAGCGCTATGTCGCCGACCCTCGCATGGCCGACGCAGCCCTGATCAAGAAGACCTCCTGGGACACCGTGCCCAATGTGCCGGTGATGTTCTGGGCGTTCCGCATCATGGCCGGCATCGGCTTCCTGATGATTGCCCTGTTCGCCACGGCCTTTGTGCTGGTCACCCTGCGCAAGCATGACACCAAGTGGTTCCTGGTTGTGGCCGTGGCGGCGATCCCGCTGCCCTGGATTTCGACTGAACTGGGCTGGATCCTGGCCGAGGTCGGGCGTCAACCCTGGGCGGTGGAGGGTGTTCTGCCCACCTTCCTGGGCGCCTCCAGCCTTACCGTCGCTCAACTCTGGACCACCATCATCGCCTTCACCCTGCTCTACGGCGCCCTTGCGGTGGTCGAGGTTGGGCTGATCCTGCGCCACATCAAGAAGGGCCCCTTCGCCGATCAGGAGGCGTTTCCCGCCCCCGCCGTCGCCGAACCGGCCGTCGCTTAAAGGGGACCTGCCATGGAACTCCCAATCGACTACGCGACCCTGCGGATCATCTGGTGGGCGCTGATGGGCGTGCTGCTGATCGGCTTCGCCCTCACCGACGGCTTCGACATGGGTGTCGGCGCCCTGCTGCCCTTCGTCGCCAAGACCGACGCCGAGCGCCGCATGGTGATCAACACCGTCGGCGCCACCTGGGAAGGCAACCAGGTGTGGTTCATCCTGGGCGGCGGCGCGATCTTCGCGGCCTGGCCGTTCGTCTATGCGGTCAGCTTCTCCGGCTTCTATCTGGCCATGTTCCTGGTGCTGGCGGCGATGATCCTGCGGCCGGTCGGCTTCAAATATCGCTCCAAGCGGCCCGAGGCGGCTTGGCGGTCCTTCTGGGACTGGGCGCTGTTCATCGGCGGGTTCGTGCCGGTGCTGGTGTTCGGCGTGGCGGTCGGCAATGTCCTGCTGGGAGCGCCCTTCCGCTTCGACAGCGATCTGCGGATCTTCTATCCGGGCACGCTCCTGAGCACGCTTCTGGCCCTGTTCACGCCGTTCTCTCTGCTGTGCGGCCTGATGTCGGTCGCCATGCTGGTGCTGCACGGCGCGGCTTGGCTGACCGTGAAGGCCGAGGTGGGACCGGTCACCGAACGCGCCCGCCGCTTCGGCGAGATCGCCGGCCTGGCCAGCATCGTCCTGTTCGCCGCGGGCGGCTTCTATGTCGCGTTCGGCGGCCTGGGCTTCCGGCTTGAGGGCCTGGCCGATGCGGCCGGTCCGTCCAACCCGCTACGCACCGTCGTGGTGGCCGCGCCCGGCGCCTGGCTGGACAACTATGCGCGCCATAGCTGGATGATCCTGGCCCCGGTGCTGGGCTTCGTCGGCGCCGTTCTCGCCCTGTTGGGTCTGAGGACGAACAAGGCGGCCTTGTCGTTCACCGGTTCGACCGTTGCGACCCTGGGCGTCATCTCGACCGTTGGCCTGTCGATGTTCCCGTTCATCCTGCCCAGCAGCATCGATCCGCGTTCCAGCCTGACGGTGTGGAACGCCTCGTCCAGCCACCTGACGCTGTTCATCATGCTGATCTGCACGCTGATCTTCCTGCCGCTGGTCCTGATCTACACTGCCTGGGTCTATAAGGTGCTGTGGGGACGCACCAGCACGGCTGCCCTGACCACCAACCCCGACCTCTACT
Source organism: uncultured Caulobacter sp. (assembly GCA_964427205.1). GTDB lineage: Bacteria > Pseudomonadota > Alphaproteobacteria > Caulobacterales > Caulobacteraceae > Caulobacter. The sequence continues at coordinate 281,665 of CAYRTE010000001.1, read as the reverse complement.
GAGGAAGACGAACAATGTGGTATTTCACGTGGATTCTGGGCGTGAGTCTGGCCGCCGCCTTCGGCGTGCTGAACGGCGTCTGGTACGAGTTCAACCTGTCGGACGACGGCGACGAGGGCCTGTCGCAACCGTGAGCCAGTCGGAGGGCGCGACAAACGATCGCGCCCTTTCCTCCCCCACCGTTAACCGTTGCTAAAGAGCGGATCGGCTCTTGTGTCAGCGTGGCCCGGGGCGCGTGACGATCGCGACCTGACGCCGTGAACCGCATTCAGGGGACCTATCCATGACCGATCAAGCCGAACCGGCCCTTGAGCTGATCTCTTTCTGCATCGGCGAGCAGGAATTCTGCATCGACGTGAAGACCGTCCGCGAAATCCGCGGCTGGACTCCGGCGACGCCGATCCCGCACGCCCCGTCCTATCTGCGCGGCGTCATCAACCTGCGCGGCGCGATCATGCCGGTCATCGACCTGCGCAACCGCCTGGGCCTGGGCTTCACCGTTCCCGAGACCCGCCACGTGATCGTGGTCGTCGAGTGCCAGGATCGCCTGGCCGGTATCCTGGTGGACGCCGTCAGCGAGACCTTCACCGTGTCGCGCGACCATCTGCAGCCGGCCCCGGACCTGGGCGTCGAGGAACTGCGCTTCATCCAGGCGATCATCTCGATGGAAAACCGCCTGATCACCTATCTGCGCATGAACGACGTGTTCCCGGCGGTCATCCGCGAAGCGGCCTAAGCCGCCCGTTCTTCCAGTTTCGAAAAGCCGCCGTCCGCGAGAGCGGGCGGCGGCTTTTTCGTGTCCCTAACCCTGGCGAACGATCAGCGCGGCGGCGGCGTGGAAGTGGGCCTCGGCCTCGGCGGCGGCGGCGACGCCCGCGTGGCGGTCGGCGGCGACGCTCATGGCCGCCCGGCCGGTGGTGGGCGCGGCGTAGCTGGCCGAGACCCGGCGGGCGTCCTGGGCGCGCAGGGTGGCGTTGGAGGCCTGGGTCTCGTGCCAGGTCGCCAGCTGCTCGGCGGTCAGCTTGCCCTCGGGCGAGGCGTCGGCATGGGGCATGACCTCGCCAAAGCCGATGGCGACGAAGCCGTGGATGACGCCGTAGTCTTCTTCCGACAGCAGAAAGGTGATCTGCCGCTCTTCGACCTGGCCCGTATAAACCTCACTTTCCGGGTCGAATTCGCGCAGCACCAGGATGTCGCCCACTGAGAAGTCGCGGTCGTTGCGGCGAATCTCGAAGCGCTTCTTGCCCAGGCGGACGGCGGCGAAATACTGCGGCCAGGTCTTCAGTTCGTGGCGGTGCATGGTCTTGGCCTTCGTATGCGCATCGAGTCGGGACAAATGGGATCGTGGGTGTCGAACGCCAGACCCTAGCGGAGGATTAATCCCGCCGCACGCGGCTGTGGAGCGTCCTTGACGCAGGGGAGGCGTTTGACGGCCGGAATAACGCTGATACGCTTTTCTGAACAACGATAAGTCAGGGGCGGGACATGACGGGCAAGCTTCCCAAGGCGTGCATCATCGGCGCGGGCTGCAGCGGCTTCACCACGGCCAAGCGGCTCAAGGACGTGGGCGTCCCCTATGACTGCTTCGAGATGTCCGACGAGGTGGGCGGCAACTGGTACTTCAAGAACCCCAACGGACTGTCGGCCTGCTACGAGAGCCTGCATATCGACACCTCCAAATGGCGGCTGGCCTTCGAGGATTTCCCGGTTCCGAGCGCCTGGCCAGACTTCCCCCACCACGCCCAGCTGTTCCAGTATTTCAAGGACTATGTCGACCATTTCGGCCTGCGCGAGACCATCACCTTCAACACCCGGGTGGAGACGGCCAGGCGCACCAGCGATGGCCTGTGGGCGGTGACCCTGGGAACCGGCGAGACCCGGCTCTATGACGTGCTGTTCGTCTGCAACGGCCACCACTGGGACCCGCGCATTCCCGACTATCCCGGCGAGTTCGACGGCCCCGCCTTCCACGCCCACGCCTATAGCGACCCGTTCGACCCCGTCGACATGCGCGGCAAGAACGTCGTGGTCGTGGGCATGGGCAATTCGGCCATGGATATCGCCAGCGAGCTGTCGCAGCGACCGATCGCCAAGAACCTGTGGGTCTCGGCCCGGCGCGGCGTCTGGGTGTTTCCGAAATATCTCAACGGCAAGCCGGCCGACAAGTCGGCCCTGCCGGCCTGGATGCCGCGCAAGCTGGGTTTGGCCCTGACCCGCAAGGTGCTGAAAAAGAGCATCGGCCGGATGGAAGACTACGGCCTGCCCAAGCCCGACCACGAGCCGCTGGAAGCCCACCCCTCGGTGTCCGGCGAGTTTCTGACCCGGGCCGGCTGCGGCGATATCAAGTTCAAGCCGGCGATACAGTCGCTGGAGGGAAAGAACGTCCGCTTCACCGACGGCAGCGTGGAACAGGTGGACGCCATCATCTTCGCCACCGGCTACAAGATCAGCTTCCCGTTCTTCGACGACAAGGATCTGGTCCCCGGCCCCGATCATCGCTTCCCGCTGTTCAAGCGGATGATGAAGCCCGACGTCCCCAACCTGTTCTTCATGGGCCTGGCCCAGCCCCTGCCCACGCTCGTGAACTTCGCCGACCAGCAGGCCAAGCTGGCGGCGGCCTATCTGGCGGGAACCTATGCGCCGCCTTCGGCCGACGAGATGGTGCGCATCACCACCAAGGACGAGGAACGGCATCTGGGCCAGTTCTACGCCTCGGCGCGGCATACGATTCAGGTGGATTTCAACGTCTATTGCGCGGACTTGAAGAAGGAGATCGCGCGCGGGGAGAAGCGGGCGAAGGCGGGGGGAACCGGCTGCCGGTGGCGGCGCGGGCGGAGGGCGCGAAGGCGTCCGTCGCTGCCTGACCCCACCGCTTCTGAAAAGAGCGAGGCCTTGCCACTATCCGCCGCCGCTTCACCCCCAACCCCGCCCTTCCCCCATAGAGGGGGAAGGGAGAATTAGAGAGCCATGCCCAAGATCGACCTCGACAAGGACACCCGCGCCAAGCTGACCGACGGCCTGTCGCGCTATCTGAAGGACGAGCTGGATCTGGAGGTTAAAGGCTTCGACGCCCAGTTCCTGCTCGATTTCATCACCGAGCGGCTGGGCCCCTACTATTACAATCAGGGCCTCCACGACGCCCAGGCGCTGTTCGCCAAGAAGATCGAGAGCATCACCGATGCGGTCTATGAGCTTGAACAACCGACCAAGGGGTTCTGATCCCGTGGAAATCCGCTGTCTCAACCGACGCGTTGTGGGAGCCAGCGGCATGGCCGATCCGTCCGCGTGCGGCGAAAGTCTTGCCCCGTGAGGCGGAATGAGGCTCAAATCATGACGGGGCGTCACGATCGCCTCGCCCGTGAGTCGCGTTCGATGTCGAATATCGCCTATTTCCCCAAGGCGCCGGTGCTGGACGACAGGCCCGGCAAACGCGAGCGGACCAAGGTCGCCAACCGCCAGGCCATCCTCGACGCGGCGCGGGAAGTGTTCGGCGACCTGGGCTATGACGGCGCCACGGTGCGCGACATCATCCGCCGCACGGGCCTCGCCTCGGGCACTTTCTACAACTATTACAAGTCCAAAGAGGAAGTGTTCGACGCCCTGGCCGATGACGGCGCGCGGCGTTTCCGGCCCCTGCTGCGGGCCGAGGTCGAGAAGGCCGTCGATTTCCAGTCCTTCCTCAGCGGCGCGATCCTGGCCTATTTCCAGTTTGTCGCCACCGAGCAGGAGACCTGGCGGCTGAACCGGCCGGCCGGTGAGCCGATCCCCCACGCCCGCGCCACGCCCGAGATCGTGGCGGTGTTCGACGAGGTCCGTGAAGGCTTCGCCAAGGTGCTGGCGCTGGAGCACGCGCCGGCCGTCGATCTGGACTATCTGACCGCCGCCTGCATCGCCGTGGCCCGCGAGGTCAGCGACAAGATGCTGGAGCGCCGGCCCGTCGACACCGCCGGCGCCGCCGATTTCGCCATCAAACTGATCCTGGGCGGTCTGTCCGCCCTTCCGAAACTCCAATCCTGACCCGGAGCCCGCATGGCTGACGTCCAGAAGTTCATTCTGAAGACCATCCTGTCCCTGCCCAGTCCGATCCTGCGGGCCATGTCCGGCGGCGGGGTGGTGTATCGCGGCGGCCGCACCCTGGATCCGCGCTTCCAGTTCTTCGCCCATGCGGCCCAGAAGATGCCGTCGATCACGACCCTGCCGCCCGACGTGGCGCGCGAGGCCAGCGCCAAGGGCCTGGTCGCGGTGTCGGGGCCGCCCGAGCCCGGCGTGCGCACCGAGACCCTGACCATTGACGGGCCGGGTGGGCCCTTGCCTCTCCGCGCCTATCGGCCGGCCGAACAGGACAGCGGCGCGCCCCTGATCGTCTTCGCCCATTTCGGCGGCGGGGTGATCGGCGATCTGGAAACCTGCCACGCCTTCTGCGGCATCCTGGCCCGCATCGCCAAGACCGCCGTGCTGTCGGTCGATTACCGTCTGGCGCCGGATCACCGTTTTCCGGCGGGTCTGGACGACGTGCTGGCCGCCTATCGCTGGGGCCGCGACAACGCCGCCCGCTTTGGAGCCCTGCCAGGGACGGCGGCGATCGGTGGCGACTCGATGGGCGGCAACTTCGCCGCCATCGTTCCCCAGGAGATGCGGCGCACCGGCGAGGCTCAGCCGGCCCTGCAGCTGCTGATCTATCCCGCCGTCGACGTGGCCAGCGAGACCGCGTCCATGACCACCTATGCCGACGCCTATCCGCTGAGCCGGCCGATCATGGACTGGTTCATGGGCCACTATATGGGCCCTGACGCCGATCCGGCCGATCCGCGCCTGTCGCCCGACAAGGCGGCCGATCTCGCCGGCCTGGCGCCGGCCGTGGTGATCACCGCCGGCTTCGACCCCCTGGTCGACCAGGGCGAGGCCTATGCCAAGCGCCTGCGGGCCGCCGGCGTGCCGGTGACCTATCGCTGCTATGACAGCCTGGCCCACGGGTTCACGGCTTTCACCGGGGCGGTGCCGGCTGCCGACGCGGCGTGCCGCGAGGTGGCGCGGCTGGTGCGCGAGGCGTTTGTGGCGGGACCCGATAAGTAGGACGGGGAAAAACCCGATATCGGCCGGATAAACCTCATATCCCCGTCATCCCG
>CAYRTE010000001.1:162367-276439 GCA_964427205.1 uncultured Caulobacter sp. | reverse complement strand
AGGACGGGGAAAAACCCGATATCGGCCGGATAAACCTCATATCCCCGTCATCCCGCCCAACATGCGCGCCCTGGTCGTCGAGAATCTGGCCCCCGACTACGCCGGTTGCGCGGTGCGCGAGGTCGCCGTCCCAACGCCCGGCCCCGGCGAGGTGCTGGTCCGCGTCAAGGCCGCCAGCGTCAACTTCCCCGACCTGCTGATGACCCGGGGCGAATACCAGTTCAAGCCGCCCACGCCCTTCACGCCCGGCCTGGACCTGGCCGGCGAGGTCGCGGCGCTGGGGCAGGGGGGCTCGGGCTTCTCCGTGGGCGATGCGGTGGTGGGCGGCGCGCGACTGGGAGCCTTCGCGCAGTATGCCGTGGTCTCGGCCGAGGCGCTGAAGCCCAAGCCCGAGCGTCTGTCGTTCGCCCAGGCCGCCGCCTATGGCGCGGCCTATCTGACCGCCTATGTCGCCCTGGTGCGTCGTGCGCGGATCGAGCCCGGCGACTGGGTGCTGGTCCACGGCGCGGCCGGCGGCGTGGGGCTGGCGGCGGTCGACCTGGCCAAGGCCCTGGGCGCGCGGGTGATCGCGGCCTCGGCCTCCGACGACAAGCTGGCGGCGATCCAGCGGCTCTATGCACCCGACGCCGTGGTCAATGTGACCGGCGGCTTTCGTGAACAGGTGAAAGCCATCACCGGCGGGCGCGGGGCCGACATCATCTATGATCCCGTCGGCGGCGACGTGTTCGACGAGAGCGTGCGCTGCATCGCCTTTGACGGCCGGTTGCTGGTCATCGGCTTCACCTCGGGGCGGATCCCGACGGTCTCGGTCAATATGCCGCTGATCAAGGGCTTCTCCGTGATGGGCGTGCGGGCCGGGGAGTATGGCCGGCAATTTCCGGACAAGGGCCGTGAGAACGCTGAGGCTGTGTGGCGGATGGCGGACGAAGGCGTGATCACGCCGCATGTTCATGCGCAGCTGCCGCTGGAGCGCTGGCGCGAGGCGTTTGACCTGCTGGCGGAGCGCAAGGTGGTGGGCAAGGCGGTGATTGCGCCCTAGCAAGCGCTTCACCGTCATTTGAGCCGTCATCCCGCGACTTGTTCGCGGGACCCATCGTTCAGCTTTCAAGTGAAGGGTCGATTTCGCTTCGAACGTGCGGCGGACAAATGGGTCCCGCGAACAAGTCGCGGGATGACGGGCCTGTTTGAGATTGGGGGGCGTTCTTAAACCCGCTGCGACTCAGGTTGACAGCCGCCGCCCCTTCCCTTATCCACCGCCCCTCACTCGCGGAGGCCTTGCGGCCGTCGCGTCCCATTATTATCGGAGCCACCTCGTGAAGCGGACATTCCAGCCGTCGAAGCTCGTGCGAGCCCGCCGTCACGGCTACCGCGCGCGTATGGCCACCAAGAACGGCCAGAAGATCGTTGCGCGTCGCCGCGCCAAGGGTCGTAAGCGCCTGACGGCCTAGGGAGCGGCTAACCCCGCTCTTTTCTCCCGCCCCGGCGGGAGGCTTTGAACCATGATAAAAGCCGCCCTTTCCAAAGACCTGATCTCAGGTTTTCGCCGGAAGGGCGGCTTTTTTCATGTCTGAGGCCCAGCCCGTGAAGATCGAGCGTCTGAAGAAGCGCCCCGATTTCCTGAAAGCGGCCAAGGCTCCGGCCCTGTCGCGCGGCGCGGTGTTCATGCAGATGCGCGCCCGGCTGGACGATGATCCCCTGATCCGCGTGGGTTTCACCGCCACCAAGAAGGTCGGCGGCTCGGTCGAGCGCAACCGCGCCAAGCGCCGGCTACGCGAGGCCGCGCGACTGCTGCTACCCCTTCATGGCCGTCCCATGTACGACTATGTATTCATCGCGCGCGGGGGCACCCGCGCGCGCGAATGGGGGCGTTTGCTTGACGATGTGAAAACCGCGCTGATAAGCCTCGCGGCCGAACATGATCGCGCGGACGCCCGGGCCAGGCTGGCCCAGTCCGCTGATCTTCCTGAAGACACACCTTTCGACGCTCAACCTGCTAACCCAGGCGCGCCCGATCCCTCCGTTTCCGGTTAAGTCATCCATGCAGAACGACAACAAAAACACGTTGATGTTCATCGTCAGCGCGTTCGCGATCCTGATCGGGTACCAGTTCTTCATCCTGGGTCCGCAGCAGAAGCAGGCCGAGGCCCAGCTGGCGGCCAAGAAGGCGGCCGAAGCCAAGATGGTCGCGACCCAGCCTGGCGTGGTGATCGGTCCCGATGGCCGTCCCGCGCCGCTGAAGCTGTCGCGCGACGCGGCCAAGGCCCAGAGCCCGCGCCTGTCGGTGGATACGCCGGCCCTGTCGGGTTCGATCTCGCTGCGCGGCGCCCGGATCGACGACCTGTGGCTCAAGCGTTACGACCAGACCACCTCCAAGACCTCGGCGCCGGTCGAGCTGTTCCGCCCCGAGGGCGCCGAGCACGCCTGGTTCGCTGACTTTGGCTGGGCCGGCGCCAACCTGCCGGGCCTGCCCGACAGCCGCACCGTCTGGACCGCCGCGCCCGGCCAGGTGCTGCGTCCGACCACCCCGGTGGTCATGACCTATGACAACGGCCAGGGCCTGATCTTCACCCGCACCATCTCGGTCGACCGCGACGCCATGTTCACGGTGGCCGACAGCGTCCGCAACCAGGGCGGCCAGACCCTGTCGCTGGCCCCCTACGCCTCGGTGCAGCGCCAGGGCATCCCGGCCGACCTGGGCAAGAACCAGATCGTCCATGAAGGCGCCATCGGCGTGTTCGGCGGCGCCGACGGCAAGAACCACGAGCTGAAGCAGTCCAAGTACGGCAAGTGGAAGAAGGACAAGCCGCTGGAGACCTTCACCTCGAAGGGCGGCTGGACCGGCGTCACCGACAAATACTGGCTGGCGGCTCTGGTCCCCGACCAGTCGCAGGACATCGCGGCCCAGTATCGCGTCACCCAGGCCGGCCCGGTCGACATCTATGACGTCAATATCGTGGGCCCGACCAAGGCTCTGGCTCCCGGCCAGACCCTGACCCAGAGCACCCGCCTGTTCGCCGGCGCCAAGACCGTGCCGCTGCTGCGCCAGTACGAATATAACGGCCAGCCGCCCGTCTGGTGGAAGTTCTGGGACCGCCGCCAGGCCCAGGTGCCGCGCTTCGACGACGCCGTCGACTGGGGCATGTTCAGCTTCTTCACCCGCCCGATCTTCAACATCCTGGAGATGTTCTACAAGCTGGTCGGCAATTTCGGCGTCGCCATCCTGCTGCTAACCGTGACCCTCAAGCTCGTCCTCTATCCGCTGGCCGACAAGAGCTACGAGTCGATGGCCAAGATGAAGAAGATCGCCCCCGAGGTCGAAAAGCTGAAGGCCAAGCACAAGGACGATCCGGCCAAGCAGCAGCAGGAGATGATGGGCCTGTACGCCAAGGAAAAGATCAATCCGATGATGGGCTGCCTGCCCATGCTGATCCAGATCCCGGTGTTCTACTCGCTCTACAAGGTGCTGACGGTGACCATCGAGATGCGGCACGCGCCGTTCTTCGGCTGGATCCGCGATCTGTCGGCGCCCGAGCCCACCAGCCTGTTCAACCTGTTTGGCCTGATCCCCTATGATCCGGGCGCCCTGCCGCTGGTCGGCGCCATGATCGCCCACCTGGGCATCTGGCCGCTGCTGTACGGCGTCACCATGTGGCTGACCACGGCCATGAACCCGCCGGCCGCCGACCCGGTCCAGCAGAAGATTTTCCAGTGGTTCCCGGTGATCTTCACCTTCACCCTGTCGGGCTTCGCCGTGGGTCTGGTGATCTACTGGTGCTGGTCAAACGTACTGACCATCTTCCAGCAATATATCATCATGCGCCGCTACCAGGTCGAGAACCCGATCGACAAGATCATCGCCCGCTTCCAGGGCAAGACCGCAACGGCCACCTGATGACTGAACCCAACTTCGCGCCCGCTTCCGGTCCCGTCTTCACCGAGGAAGAGATCGAGGCGGCGCGCGTGCTGTTCGCCCAGCCGGTGGCCTTCATGATGGGGGCCGTCAACATGGACGGCCTGCCCCATCCGATCGCGCCGGAAGTGTGCTTCGCCGGCCGCTCCAATGTCGGCAAGTCCAGCCTGATCAACGGGCTGGTGGGGCAGAAGTACCTAGCCCGCGCCTCCAACGAGCCGGGCCGTACGCGGGAGATCAACTTCTTCCTGCTGGCCGAGAAGCTGCGCCTGGTCGACCTGCCGGGCTATGGCTTCGCGCGCGCGTCGAAGACCACGGTCAGCAAGTTCCAGGACCTGGGCAGGGCCTATCTGCGCGGCCGGGCCACCCTGCGGCGCGTCTATCTGCTGATCGACGCCCGCCACGGCCTCAAGAAGGTCGACCAGGAAGCCCTGGACGCCCTGGATACGGCGGCGGTCTCCTACCAGATCATCCTGACCAAGTCCGACAAGATCAAGCCGCACGAGGTCGAGAAGGTCACCGCCGAGACGCTGAAGGCCATCGCCAAGCGTCCCGCCGCCTTCCCGCGCGTGCTGGCCACCTCGTCGGAAAAAGGCCTGGGCATGCCCGAACTGCGGGCCGAGATCGCCCGGGTCTGCCTGGACGAATAGGGGCGGGGCTCTAGGAGCCCAAGCGCTTGTAGGTCGTCGTGCAGCGCGCGTTGCACTGCGCCCACTGGCTGGGACAGATCTCGTCGCCGCCGGCCGTGCAGAAATAGTAGCTTCGCGCGCAGGCGGCCCGGCACTGACCGGCGTCGCCGCCAGGGCGGCTGGAGGCCAGCGGGATCAGCGGCTGCAAGGCGGTCTGCGGAACCACGGCGGCCGGGGGCGCCTTTTTCGGCGCGGGCTTCTGGTCGGCGCCGGCCGGCGAGGCCAGGGCGAGAGACACAAGCAGCAGGGCGAGCACGCGGCGCATGGCCTGAGCCTAGGGCCCGGCGGTTAAGGTTTGGCTAACCATGTGTCCGCGTGGCGGGACCTAGAACGATCTGGCGCAGGCCAGCCCGGCCTTCCAGTCATGGGTCGCCATCGCGCCGCGCCCGACCTCCTTCTCTTGCAGGCGGGGCACGCAGTTGTCCTTGGGAGTACGCGCCAGAAAGGGTTCTCGCTCTCGCGCTTCCTCGGCGAAGGCCGCGCGCCTGGCGGGATCGATGCCGAACGACTTGCCCGCGCGGGCCGCAAGGTCCTGAGCCTGTCGGTCCTGGCAGGCCCGACGCTCCGAAGGGGAAAGGTTGGCGAAGTTCGATTCACGGCATTCCAGCGCCGATCGAAGCGCGCCCCACAGTTGAGGTTCGGCCGCGGCGGGAACCGCCGCCGCCGTCGCGACCTGCGCCAGGGGAGCGATGGCGGGAACCGCCTCGGTCGGCGCTGTCGGACGGGTTGACCGGGGGCGTTGTGCCGGCGGCCTGCGAACGGACGCCGGCGCGTCTGGCCGCGTCAGCACCACTTCGATGGTCGGCGTCGGCGACTGAGCCGGCAAGGGCGCGATACGCCAGAGCAGCGCCAGCAGAACCACGGCATGCGCGCCGAGGGACAGGGCAAGCGCCGCCATCCATCCGCCCCGGCCAGGTCGCCGCCAATCTATACCGCCCGTCCCCACTCAACCACCAGATCCACACAGCCTCTGGCTGCGCAGAACGCTGGTCTTTGATGTCGGAATGAAGGCGTCCTACTTCAGCTTGTCGATCAGCGCCATCGCCGCCGCCGGGTTCCTCACCTTGGCCCCGGAGATGAAATAGGCGAACACGTCGCCGCGCTGGGCCCAGGCGCGGGTCTGGGCGACCACCCCGTCCAGCTCCTCCGAGCTCATGCCGGTGGGCTCGTCCTCGCGGCTGCACATCAGGCGGGCATAGGTGAAGTCGGCGGTCGGCTCGTCGATGCGCGGCCAGTCGGGCGACTCGTCATCGACGGCATAGACGATGGCCGCGCCATATTTGCGGGCCAGGTCGTAGAAGACCGGCGTCTGGAAGGTGGGGCTGCGCACTTCCAGCGCGTGACGCGCCGGGCGGCCGCCGATCTCCCGGGGCAGCAGCTTCAGGAAGCCCTCGAAGTCGACCGGATCGAACTTCTTGGTGGCCATGAACTGCCAGTTGATGGGTCCTAGCTTGTCGCCCAGCTCCTCCAGCCCCTGGGTCAGGAATTTCTCCAGCGAGTCGTTGTTCTCCGACAGCACCCGGCGGTTGGTGCAGTAGCGGCTGGCCTTGACCGCGAACACGAAGTCGTCGGGCGTCTCGTCGCGCCACTTCATCCAGCTGTTGGGCTTGAAGGTGGAATAGTAGGTGCCGTTGATCTCGATGCTGGTCAGGTTGGACGAGGCGTATTTCAGTTCGTCCTTCTGCTTGACCGTGTCGGGATAGAACACGCCGCGCCACGGCTCGAAGGTCCAGCCGCCGATGCCGGTTCGAATGACGCCTGCGGACATATCTGTTCCCTTCCTGTTCTTTTTGACGTTAGGTGAGGTTGAGCGAGGCGTCGAGAGAAAAAAGCCACGTGGCGCAAGAGGAGCGCCGTCATTTGCGAGGCGGCAATGCCGTATTGCTGGCTTGATTTTATGCGGCAATGCCGTAGTTTGGAGATCAGGTGGTCGAGCCATTGCACACCGTGGCCTATACGGCGGGCTTTCTGACCCAAGCCAAGGCCGATGGCATGACCGAGGCGGAAATGGAGGCGATGGAGCGGATGCTGGCCGCCAATCCCGAGGCCGGCGAACTGATTGTCGGCTCGGGCGGATGCCGCAAGGTGCGCATCGCCGGCAAGGGGCGGGGGAAATCTGGTGGTTATCGCGTCGTGACCTTTTTTGCTCACGCCGGATTGCCGGTCTATCTGGTGGCGATGTTGTCCAAGGGCAGCCGCGAAAACTTCTCAGCCGTTGAAGTGGCCGCCATGGCGATCGTGGCCAAGAGGATTGTCGCCGCCGGCAGTAGTGGTCGGCGGACGGATTGATCGGGATCGAGATGATGAGCCAGGGCGACGACGTCAATTTCAACCGCATCATGGCGGGCCTCGAGGAGGTCGCGGAAATCGTCGAGGGCCGCGCCGCGCCGGCGCGTCTTAGGGCGCCGGCCGAGGTTGACGTTCGGGCGATCCGTCGGCGCCTGGGCCTCAGTCAGCACGCCTTCGCCGCCCGGTTCGGTTTCAGCGCGTCCGCTGTGAAGGACTGGGAGCAGCACCGCCGTCGCCCGGAGGCCGCCGCCCGCATCCTGCTGACGGTGATTGATCGCGAACCCGCAGCCGTGGAGCGGGCGCTGGCGAGCGAGTGATCGATCATCGATCCGTGGCGGGGCTTAAACCCCCACCACGTGCCGGGGCGTTCCGGCCGCGAAGGCTTCGATATTGCCCAGGGTCACGGCCATGATCCGTTCCACCGCCTCCTGGGTGTCATAGGCCACGTGCGGTGTGACGATCACATTGGGCAGTTTCAGCAGGGCGTGGCTGGCGACCAGGGCGCGCAGGCCCTCGACGGCGGGCGGGGTGGATGAGCGGAAGATCTGGGCCTCGTCGCGCAGCCACGGCTCCTGGCTCAGCACGTCCAGAGCCGCGCCGGCGATCTGGCCGGTCTGGAGGGCGTGGAGCAGGGCCTCGGCGTCGACCACCCCGCCCCGCGCGGTGTTGACCAGCACGGCCGAGGGCTTCATCGCCGCGAACTGGGCCGCGCCGATCAGGCCCTCGGTGGCCGGGCCGCCGGGGATGTGCAGGGTCAGCACGTCGCACGCGGCGATCAGGGTCTCAAGCGGGACATAGGTAAAGCCCAGGGCCTCGGCCGCCTGCGGATCCGGCCGCATGTCGAAGGCGATGACGTCCATGTCGAAGCCCCTGGCGATCCTGATCACCCGGCGGCCGATCTGGCCCGTGCCGACCACGCCCAGGGTCTTGCCGCCCAGGTCAAAGCCCCGCAGCCCGCCCTGCGAGAAGTCGCCGCGCCGGGTGCGCTCGACCGCTTGCGGCAGCTTGCGGGCCAGGGCCAGCAGCAGGGCGAAGGCGTGCTCGCCCACGGTGGGGTCGCCATAGTCGGGAACGTTGCAGACCGTGATCCCCTGCGCGCGGCAATAGTCGAGGTCCACATGGTCATAGCCGGTCGAGCGGGTGGCGATCAGGCGCAGCTTGGGAAAGCCGGCCAGGGTCGCGGCGTCGAGGCGGGAATCGATGAAGGTGGAGACGGCCTCGGCCTGGGCGAAACCCGCGTCAGCGGTGGCGGGTGAGTCAACGAAAGTCACGGCGTGATCGAGCGCCAGTTGTCGGCACGCTGCCCGTTCCCAGTCCTCGGCTTCGAAGATGACGATGTTCACGGGCGGCCTGCTTTCCTGGAGGTTGGGCGGCAGGTTTAGCGGCGCGGCTGCAATTCCTGAACCTCAACCTGACTCGTACGCTTGTTGAACACGCAGGTCGCCTTTCCGCGCGCGCCCTTCATGTGCTTGGGCCGGTAGACGCCCTCGACGGTCGAGACGGTCACGGCCTGAAAGGTGTCGGCATAGGCGGTGATCCTGGTGTTGCGCAGCTCGCCGGCGGCCTTGACGCAGGCGCGGTCGGAGCGGTCGCGCAGGTCCTTCCAGGCGGCGTCGCTGGAGGCGAGGGCGGGAGCGGCCGACAGGGTCAGCAGGGCGAGGGTGCAGGCGACGAGACGCATGGGGTACTCCGGTAAGCTTGGCTTTTGGTAACGCGCGGGGATTGGGGTGGTTCAAGTCCTCCCCCCCCAAAGGGGGAGGCGGCCGGAGGCCGGTGGGGGAAGACCGCACCGAGTCGGCAGCACTACCCCCTCCGATCGCTTCGCGATCGCCTCCCCCTTCAGGGGGAGGACTTGCACCTCAGCACTCCACCCGGTTGACCGACAGCCCCACGGCCAGCCCGCCCATCGAGGTTTCCTTGTAGATCTCGTTCATGTCCTCGCCGGTACGCTTCATCGTGGCGATCACCTTGTCGAGCGAGACGCTGTGCTGGCCGTCGCCCAGCAGGGCCAGGCGGGCGGCGTCGATGGCCTTGATCGCGCCCATGGCGTTGCGTTCGATGCAGGGGATCTGCACGAGGCCGCCGATCGGGTCGCAGGTCAGGCCCAGGTTGTGCTCCATGCCGATCTCGGCGGCGTTCTCGATCTGGGCGTTGGTGCCGCCCAGAGCCGCGCACAGCCCGGCGGCGGCCATCGAGCAGGCGACGCCCACCTCGCCCTGACAACCCACTTCGGCGCCGCTGATCGAGGCGTTGCGCTTGTAGAGCGCGCCGATGGCGGCGGCGGTCAGCAGGAAGACGCGGATCTGCTCGGGCGTGCCGTTGTAAAAGCGCACGAAGAACCGCAGCACAGCTGGCACCAGCCCCGCCGCGCCATTGGTCGGGGCGGTGACGACGCGGCCGCCGGCGGCGTTCTCTTCGTTGACCGCCATGGCCCACAAATTGACGAAGTCCATCGCGGCGAGCGGATCGCTGATCTGGCGCTCCATGCGGCCCTGGATGGTCTGGTGGATCTGGCGGGCCCGGCGTTTCACGTCCAGGCCGCCGGGGAGGACGCCGTCCTGGCGCATGCCGCGGTCGATGCACGCCTCCATGGCGCTGAAGATGCGGTCCAGGCCGGCGTGCATGTCGTCCTGGCTCATCCGGGCCAGTTCGTTGGCGCCCATGACGCCGGCGATGGTCAGGCCGGCTTCGGCGGCGCGTTGCAGCAGGTCGGCGCCGCTCTCGAACGGGTGAGGGACGGGCAGGTCTTCCTCGGGCGGCGCGTTGCGGCCCATCTGGGCCTCGTCGCGCACGAAGCCGCCGCCAATGGAGAAATAGGTCCGCTCGGCCAGCACGGCGCCGGCCTTGTCATGGGCGACGAAGGTCAGCCCGTTGGGATGCTGGGGCAGGCGCTCATGGCCCAGCCAGGCTATGTCGCGAGCCTCGTCGAAGGCGACGCCGGTCTCGCCGCCCAGGGAGAGCCACTGGTTGGCGCGGGCCTCGGCCAGGGCGGCCTCTCCGGCGTCGGGATCCAGATCGGCGGGCACGAAGCCCATCAGGCCCAGCATCACCGCGCGGTCGGTGGCGTGGCCCCGCCCGGTCAGGGCCAGGGAGGCGTAGAGGCGGATCTCCACCCGGGCGACGCTGGGCAGCTGGCCGGCCTCGCGCAAGCGGCCGACGAACAGCACCGCCGCCGTCATCGGGCCCATGGTGTGGCTGCTCGACGGACCGACGCCGAGTTTGAAGAGGTCGAAGACCGAGGCTGTCATGATGAAACTCGCAAACGGTTGTCATCCCGGGCGACCCTCGGCGAAAGCCGGGGAGAGCCCGGGACCACGGCACGCTCAAGCGCGTGCGGCGGTCCCGGCTCGGCGCTCGGCGCGCTGCGCGCTGGGCCGGGATGACAGCTATTCGCCTACTTGCGCTCAGCCTTCGTCGCGTCGCGCGTGCCCTTGAACTCCGAACCCTCGCCCCATTCGGGCCAGCGGGTGGAGTTGGCGAGATCCGCGCCCAGGCCCTGGATCAGGCTGATGTCGGCGCGCATGCCCTCCAGGTTCCAGCTGTCGGACCACTCGTCGGCCGGCTGGTGATAGGCGTTGATGCGATAGGCGTCGGAGAAGGCCTTGCCGGCCGCCACGCCGCCCTCGACCAGATCCTCGCCCGAGCCGAACGAGATGGCCGGCACGCCGCGCTTGGCGAAGGGGAAGTGGTCCGAGCGGTAGAAATAGCCGGCCTCGGTGGCGGGATCGGGCGTGTAGGTGCGGCCCGCCGTCTTGCCGTGGGCGATCAGGTCGTCCAGCAGGCCCAGCTTGGCGCTGCCCGAGATGGTGAAGTCCTTGGCCGGGCCGGCGGGATCCAGGGCGTCAGTGTTGAGCACGCCCACGGTCTTGGCCAGCGGATACAGCGGGTTGGCCGCGTAATATTCCGAGCCCAGCAGGCCCTTTTCCTCGGCGGTCACGGCCAGGAAGACCAGGGTGCGGTCGGCGCGGGGGCTTTTGGCCAGCACCCGGCCCATCTCCAGCATGGCGGCGATGCCGGTCGCGTTGTCGACGGCGCCGTTATAGATCGTGTCGCCCTTGGCGTCGGCCAGACCCACGCCCAGATGGTCCCAGTGGCCGGTGAAGAACACCGTCTCGTCGGGACGCTTGGCGCCGGTCAGCTTGCCGACCACGTTCTTGGACACGATCACCTTGGGCTCGACGGCGTAGGCGGCCGAGAAGGTCGCGCCCTTCAGTTCCACCGGCTTGAAGTCGCGGCTCTGGGCCTGCTTCTTCAGGGCGTCGAAATCCAGGCCCGCCGCCTTGAACAGCTCGACGGCGGTGTCGCGCTGGATCCAGCCTTCCAGGGCGGGATGCGACTTGCTGGGCTCCTTGCGGACGATGTCGAACATGGTGTTGGTGTTGGAGTTCTTGACCGTGGCCCAGCCGTAGGAGGCGGGGGCGGTTTCGTGCACGATCAGCAGGCCCGCGGCGCCCTGGCGGGCGGCTTCCTCGTACTTGTAGGTCCAGCGGCCGTAATAGGTCATGGCCTTGCCGCCGAAGTCCCCGGAACCGGTCTCGAAGTCCGGGTCGTTGATCAGCACGACGACGATCTTGCCCTTGACGTCCAGGCCCTTGAAGTCGTCCCAGTTCCGTTCCGGAGCCTTGACGCCATAGCCGGCGAAGACGATCGGGGCGTTCTGGATCGCCACCTTGTCGACATTGGTCATGGCCGCGCGGATGGCGATCTGCTCGCCCTGGTTCAGCATGATGTGGCTGTTTCCGACCATGGCGTGGGCGCTGACCGGGCCCTTGATCTCGAACATGCCCAGCGGCACGTCCTGGGTCCAGGCGCGCTTGCCGTCCTTCAGGTCGCCGCCGGGCTCCAGGCCCGCGGCCTGCATCTGCTCGATGATATAGGCGACGGTCTTGGTCTCGCCGGCCGTGGCGGGGCCCCGGCCTTCGAAGGCGTCGGAGGATAGGGTCTTGATGTGGGCGGCGAGCCGGGCGGTGTCGACCGCCGGCGCGCTGGCGGGGCCTTGCGCGAAAGCGGGGGCGGCCAGCATGGGCGCGGTCAGCAGGGCGGTGGCGAGCAGCAGGCGTTTCATCGTTGTCACTCTTTGGAGCAAATCTTGTCGTTGGCGCGGACCGTATCCGGGGTCTTGGGCGAGGGCTAGGGGGTGCGGGTCAGGAACTCACCCGCCGCCCATCCACCGCCCACCGCTCCAGCGTCTCGCCGTCCCAGACGTGCAGGGCGTCATAGAGGTTGATGGTCGGATCGCAGTGGCCCGGCTGCAGCCAGACGATATCGCCGACCTTGGGCGCGTCGGCCGGGAAGGCGCGCGCGGCGTCGGCGTCGGCGGCGCTGACCGCCCCGGCGAAGCCCAGCGGGTCGCGGCCGGCGGCCTTCAGCACGTCGATCATCGCCGGATGGGCGATCATGCCGTGCTCGTCGCCCATCGGCCGCCACAGCGAGCCGGGCGCGGCGCCGGCGATGACCCGGGCGGGCGGGCCGTCCATCGATACGGCCTTGAAGCCGGCGTCGACCACCACATGGCTCTTGTGGCGGGTCGAGACCACGCTGGAGGCGATGTAGAGCGACGGCTCGAACGGCCAGTCGCCGCCGCCGGGCGGACCGCAGTCGTCATACTCCACGTCCATCACGGCGTAGGAGCCGGCCTGCAGCTCGGTGAACACGCCCGACGCCAGGTCGAAGGCGTGGGTGCCGGTGCCGCCGCCGGTGACCACGGGCGGGGGCAGGCCGGCGGCGGTCAGCTCGGCGACCAGAGCCTTCAGCGTGCTGAAGGCGGCCTCGTCGGCGGCCCTTCTGCCAGGCTCGTCGTCCATATGCTGCAGATGGCCCAGATAGGCCTGGAGGCCGGCGAAGCGCAGGCCCGGCGCGGCGTCGGCGGCGCGGGCCAGGGCCAGGGCGTCGTGCGGATAGGCGCCGGTGCGGTGGGTGCCCAGGTCCAGGTCCACCACCAGGTTCAGGATCGTCCCGGCCGCGACGGCGGCGTCCGACAGCCGGTCGATCTGGCCCTCGTCATCTGCGGTGACGCCAACGGTCGCGCCGCCTTTCGCCAGAGCCGCCAGACGCGGCGCGGCCCAGGGCGGCGGGGCGGCGGTGACCAGGATGTCGGTGATCCCGCCGGCCACGAAGGCCTCGGCCTCGCCCACCGTCTGGGCGCAGAGGCCGACCGCGCCGCGCTCGACGATCAGCCGGCCCAGGGTCGAGCACTTGTGGGTCTTGCCATGGGCCCGCAGGCGGACCGCGGCCGCGGTGCACAGGGCCTGCATCCGGTCGAGGTTGCGGAGGAGCGCGGCCTTGTCGACGACGAGGAGGGGCGTTTGGGGAAGAGCGGTTACGCCTGGAAACTTCATCAACCGCTCATCCCTATTTTCTTCGTCATCCCGCGACTTGTTCGCGGGACCCATCTGTCCGCCGCACGTGCAGAGCAGAATGGAACACGCCCATGCAAGCTGAACCATGGGTCCCGCGAACAAGTCGCGGGATGACGGGGTTGGTTAGATTTCACCCTTGAGAACGCTGGCGAACAAGCCCGGATCGACATTGCCGCCCGAAAGAACGATCGCCGAGGTCCTGCCCGCCACCTCGACCTTGCCCGCCAGCGCCGCCGCCAGGGCCACGCAGCCGCCAGGCTCGACCACCAGTTTCAGCACCGAGAAGGCGTAGCGCATGGCCTCGGCGACCTCGGCGTCGGTGACGGCGACGATACCGGTCAGGGTCTGCTGGTTGATCGGGAAGGTCAGCGCCCCGGGGATGAGGGTCTGCAGGGCGTCGCAGATCGAGCGGGCGTCCGGATCGATGGTCTCGCGCTGACCCGACAGCAGCGAGCGGCGGGTCTCGTCGAAGCCGGCCGGCTCGACGCCCCAGATATCGGTGGCGGGAGACAGGGCGC
Organism: uncultured Caulobacter sp.; assembly: GCA_964427205.1. Classification (GTDB taxonomy): domain Bacteria; phylum Pseudomonadota; class Alphaproteobacteria; order Caulobacterales; family Caulobacteraceae; genus Caulobacter. Next base: position 262,674 of record CAYRTE010000001.1, on the reverse strand, counting down.
GGACGGCGGTGCTGGTTCCGGCGATCAGTCCGCCGCCGCCGACGCAGCACAGCAGGACGTCCAGCGCCGCGCCGCGCGCCTTGGCCTGCTCGACGATCTCGACGCCCAGCGTGCCTTGCCCCGCGATGATGTGCGGATCGTCATAGGACGGCACGACCACGCAGCCGCGCTCGCGGGCGATCTCGTCGGCGAGGGCCACGCGGTCCTCGGTGAAGCGGTCATAGAAGCGGATCTCGGCGCCGAAGCCGCGCGTGCCCTCGACCTTCACCACCGGCGAGTCGGACGGCATGACGATCAGGGCCGGGCAGCCCAGGATCTGGGCCGCCAGGGCCACGCCCTGGGCGTGGTTACCCGACGAGAAGGCCACGACGCCGCGCTTTTTCTCGTCATCGCTCAGTTGGCTGAGGCGGTTATAGGCCCCGCGAAACTTGAAGGCCCCGGCCCGCTGCAGGGTCTCGGGCTTGAGCAGCACGCGGCCGCCCAGTCGCTCATTGAGGGCCGGGCTTTCGATCAGCGGGGTCTCGACGGCCTGGCCTTTCAGGCGGGCGGCGGCGGCCTGGATGTCGGAAAGTGTGATGGTCATGCGCAAAGGTCTAGCTCGCGCGCGTTCTGATCGAAACCCTTTGCGAGCCCCGTCGTTCAAGCCATAACCGGCTCGGGGTTGGGCTGTTCAGGGATATCCACATGAAGACCAAACTGTTCGCCGCCGCCGCTGTCGCGGTGCTGGGTTTCGCCGCGCCCGCCTTGGCTGGCGAGGTCTTTGGCGGCCTCTACAAGCACGACGTCACCTTCATCGGCGAGGCCGTGGGCCTGGGCGCCGCCGGTCGCGAGGACGGGGTCGACATCCATGTCGGCTATCGCACCGACCGCATCGAAAGCCTGACCTGGCTGGGCCGCCCGCAGGTCCACGCCTTCGTGTCGGTCAACAGCGACAACACGTCGAACTTCGTGGCCACCGGCTTCAACTGGCCCATCGAGCTGGGCGCGCCGGGCGGCTTCTATCTGCGCCCCGGCTTTGGCCTGGCCTATACCGACGGCAAGGCCGGCCTGCCGCCCGCCAACGCCCCGAACCTGACCCCGGAAGAGCGCGCTCGCCGCACCAATCTCTATTACACCCGCATCGATTTCGGCTCGAAGGTGCTGTTCGAGCCCGAGATCGCCCTGGGCTACAAGTTCAACGACAGCTGGTCGGGTGAGCTCTCCTACACCCACCTGTCGAACGGCCAGATCTTCCACCAGGGCAAGAACCAGGGGCTTGACGACGTGGGGGTTCGGCTGGTCTACGCCTTCTGACTTCGCTCGCTTTTTCAGGCGAGCCACCGCCCACAACTGAATAAACGTCTGCGGCCGAGTCCTGTCGAAGGGCCGCTGGGCGTCACCGGGCAGGTGACAAGGCATATCTCTACCATGGCCAATGTGACCGTCGTCGGCGCCCAGTGGGGCGATGAAGGCAAGGGCAAGATCGTCGACTGGCTGTCCAACCGGGCGGACGTCGTCGTGCGCTTCCAGGGCGGCCACAACGCCGGCCACACGCTGGTGGTGGACGGCAAGGTCTACAAGCTGGCCCTGCTGCCGTCGGGGGTCGTGCAAGGCAAGCTCTCTGTTATCGGGAATGGCGTGGTGGTCGATCCCTGGCACCTGCTGTCGGAGATCGACAAGATCGCCGACCAGGGCGTGATTATCTCGCCCGAGCTGCTGATCCTGGCCGATAACGCCTGCCTGATCCTGCCGCTGCACAAGGACCTGGACCAGGCCCGCGAGGCCGCCTCCAGCCAGAAGATCGGCACCACCGGCCGCGGCATCGGCCCGGCCTATGAAGACAAGGTCGGCCGCCGCGCCATCCGCGTCGCCGACCTGGCCGATCCCGAGGCCCTGCGGCCCAAGATCGAGCGCCTGCTCAGCCACCACGGCGCCCTGCGCCGGGGCCTGGGTCTGCCGCAAGCCAGCGCCGACGACCTGTTCGACGCCCTGATGGACCTGGCCCCGCGCATCCTGCCCTACGCCCAGCCGGCGTGGCGGGTGCTGGACCAGGCCTACAAGGCCGGTCGCAAGATCTTGTTCGAAGGGGCGCAAGGCGCGCTGCTGGACGTCGATCACGGCACCTATCCGTTCGTCACCTCGTCCAACACCGTGGCCGGCCAGGCCTCGGCCGGGTCGGGCATGGGTCCTTCGGCGACCGGCTATGTGCTGGGCATCGTCAAGGCCTACACCACCCGCGTCGGCGAAGGTCCGTTCGCGGCCGAGCTGGATGATGAGGTCGGCAAGCACCTGTCCACCGTGGGCCGCGAGGTTGGCGTCAACACTGGCCGCGCCCGCCGCTGCGGCTGGTTCGACGCGGTGCTGGTGCGCCAGTCGGTGGCCATCAACGGAATCCACGGCATCGCCCTGACCAAGCTGGACGTGCTGGACGGCCTCAAGACCCTGAAGATCTGCGTCGGCTACAGGATCGGCGATCGCGAGGTCGACTATCTGCCGGCCGGCATGCGCGACCAGGCCGCCGCCGTGCCGATCTATGAAGAGATGGAAGGCTGGAGCGAAAGCACCGCCGGCGCGCGCTCGTTCAAGGACCTCAACGCCAACGCCATCAAGTATGTGCGCCGGGTCGAGGAACTGATCGGCGCCCCCGTGGCCCTGCTGTCGACCAGCCCCGAGCGCGACGACACCATCCTGATGCGCGATCCCTTTCAGGGATAGAATTTGCGCGACGAGCGTTGCGTAAACGCTTGTGAAGCTTGTTCGGCCTAGCGTCTCCGCGACTTGGCGTTGTGGGGATAGCCATTGGGCTTGCGCGATTTTCTCGAAGACGGTGTGGAAGGCGCGATGCTCGACATGAGCCATCGCAGCCGCACCGCGCGCCTCACTGTGACGATGATGGTGAGCGGCCTGCTGGGCTACTATTTCGGCCTGGTCGCGATGCTTTCGTGGCTGGCCGTGAACGCCGTTCTGGAAAGCGTGCTGGTCGTTGTCGCCCTTTTGAGACGGCGCGGTGGGCGTCCCTCCCTGGTGGTCAGGCTGGGCGTGCCCGGCCTGTTCACCGTGGCCTGGTCGATCATGACCACCCTGAGCTGGGCCTATGGGCCCCAGGCCATGAAGTTCGCGGCGCTGGTCATGATGTTCGGCCTTCTGATCGAGGCCCTGAAATATGCCGCGCTGAACCGCGCGGCCATGCTGGTGATGGCTCCGCCGCCTTTCATCGCCCTGGCGACCGCGCCCCTGATCTCGGGCGGGTTCAAGCCGTGGGAACTGGCCGTGGTGGCGTTCACCCTGCTGGGCCTGCTCGGCTACATGCTGCAAACCTCTCGCGCGCTGCGCGCCAACGCTCTGGCGCTGGAGAAGGCCCAGGCCGAAGCCCAGGAAGCCAGCCGCGCCAAGTCGGCCTTCGTGGCCATGATGAGCCACGAGCTGCGCACGCCCATGAACGGCGTCCTGGGCATGGCCCACGCTCTGGGGACGACGCGGCTCGACGCCCGTCAGGCCGACTATCTGGACATGATCGTCCAGTCGGGCGATGGCCTGATGACCATTCTCAACGACATTCTGGACCTATCCAAGGTCGAAGCCGGCAAGCTGGAGCTTGAGAACGCGCCCTTCGATATCCGCCGGCTGGCCGGGCAGATCCATCTGGTCTGGAACCATACCGCCCGCCTGAAAGGCCTGGAGCTGACGCTGGAGGTCGCGCCGCAGACCCCCACCTGGCTGCTGGGCGATGCGGTCCGGGTGCGCCAGATCCTGCTGAATCTGGTCTCCAACGCGCTGAAGTTCACCGAGGCGGGACGCGTCGAGATCCGCATCGCCCCCGGCGTGACAGCTGACGGCGAGACGGCCTGCGTCGAGCTCCTAGTGTCCGATACGGGCGTCGGCCTCAATCTCGACCAGCAGGTCAGCCTGTTCAGCCCCTTCAGCCAGGGCGATCGCTCCACGGCGCGGCGGTTTGGCGGCACGGGTCTGGGGCTGACGATCAGCCGCCAGCTGGCCCGGATGATGGGCGGCGAGATCACCGTCATCAGTACGCCGGGACAAGGTTCGACCTTCAGGGTGCAACTGGCGCTGATCCCGGCCCAGGCGCCGCTCGCGGGCAGCCAGGCCGAGCCAGTGGCGAACTTCGAGGGGGCGCGGATCCTGGTGGTCGACGACAATCTGGTCAACCAGGCCGTTGCGCGCGCGATCCTGGAGTCCGCCGGGGCGATGGTCGCCACCGCGGACGACGGACGCCAGGCCCTGGCCAGGCTGCGGGTCGAGGACTTCGACGTCGTGCTGATGGACGTGCACATGCCCGAGATGGACGGGATCGAGGCGGTGCGGCGGATTCGGGCGGGAGAGGGCGGCCGGGTCGACATTCCCATCCTGGCCCTGACCGCCGACGCCATGTCGGGCGAGGCCGAACGCCTGCTGGCGCGGGGCTTCGACGACGCTCACCCCAAGCCGGTCCAGCCGGCCGGGCTGCTGGCCGCCGTGGCGCGCCTGAGGCGCGATCCGTTCGAAGTCGCGCATGAGCCAGACCGGGCCTTCGCGCGCGCCCTCTGATTGCGCCGCGGCCACTGATCGCTGTTCGGTTAGCGATTGTTTAGCATGGCGTCGCTAGAAGAAAGCCCAACATGCAGGGGGCCTTGTTCTTGTCAGCGCGTCGTAAACTCAAGCCGGTGCGCAGCAACGACCGGGTGACCCGCAGCCTGCGGGCGCTGGAACGGACCGCCTCGACAAGCCGCGTGCTGAACCTGCTGGCCATCCAGGCTGACAGTGGCCACCGCCCGGAACACGGCCAGCATCCGCTGTTTCGCAACCGCATTCTCAACAACGCCCTGATCGTCAAGCACCGCCTGCGCAGCGACGACATCTTCCTGTTCGACGAGGCGCGGCCGACGGCCACCAAGATCATCATCCCCTTCGATCGCGGCGACCTTGGCCTGGGCGGTCAGTCGTTCTTCGTGGGGCAGCGCGGCTGGACCGACCTGTTGCGCGAAGCCTGCAACGACCACACCGACATGGTCCGCGACACCGCCACCCTGCGCATGATCGACATGCTGCCGTCGCTGGACCCGTTCCTGCTGCGCGAGCATCTGCGCCGCCACGGCATGAACGTGGCGGCCTGCTATTTCGCCCTGTCGCCCGGCGATCTGGAGCAGATGCAGGGCTTTGTCACTTTCGAGATCTCGCGCCTGATCGAACTGGCCTATCGCGACACCGGCCGCTTCTCGGGCGTGCATGCCGCGCGTCTGGTCGAGGCCCTGCTGTCGACCGATGTGGACGAGCGCCTGGAGCCCCTGCGCGACACCCTGGTGCTGGAGGGCGAGAGCTTCAAGGAGGGTGTCTTCAGCTGGAAGGGCTTCCTCTATTACAAGTGGATGCTGACCCGCCTGTGGCCGCAGCTGTCGGCGGTGAGCGGCGAGATCGGCCAGATGGTCATCGCCGGCGCGCGCGACACCGAGACCGCCCGCTATCTGGACGATGCGCGCAAGCGCCTGCAGGCCGGGGTGGTGATCGAGCGCAACGCCGTGCAGCGCACGCTCAAGGTCTATGATGACGCCTTCGAGGATCTGATCGAAAACGGCAGGCCGCAGGCGTTCCGCGACTTCCTGCTGCGCGCGCCGGACCTCTTTCTGTCGCTGGGCGAGAAGGTGGGCGTGATCTCGCACATCGCCAGCTACTGGCGCTATCGCTTCCCCGAAGGGCGTCCGCCGACGGCCCACGTGGACGAGGCCATCGATATCTTCCAGGACTTCGAGGGTAGCCTTAGCGTGACCCTGGCGAACTGACGCAGCGGCGCCGCCAGCCTTATCAAGCTGATTTTTACGAACGGCCGCTAGAGTCGAGGTCGCGTAGTTCTCGCAGGAGCCGATTTCCCGGTGTTTGACGGCAATATCCGCACCATTCAGCGTGTCGCCGCCAAGGTTCAGCGGGTGTTGGTCGTTGACGCCAATCCAGCGACGGCGCGGCTGCTTGCCGACCAGCTGAGGCAGCTGGGCAATGTGCAGATCTATCCGGCCCCGACCATCGAGAAGGGCTATGCGATGGCCCGGGCGGTCGATCCGCAGCTGATCTTCGTCGAACACGCCAGCGCCGGGACCGACGGCCTGATGCTGACCCGCAAGATTCGCCGCAGCGACCTAGTCTGCCGTGAGGCGCCAATCATCATGTGCACCGCCGAGGCCACGGCCGAAGCGATCTTCGGAGCCCGCGACGCCGGGGTCCACGAGTTCATGCGCAAGCCGTTCACGATCGGTGACCTGGAGCGCCGCCTGGAGGCGGTGACCCTCAAGCCCCGCGACTGGGTCGAGGCCGTGCAATATGTCGGTCCCGATCGCCGCCGCTTCAACTCGGCGGAATACAAGGGCCCGCGCAAGCGCAAGGCCGACGCCGCCGGCACGGTGGCCGCGCGGCTTTCCCAGGCGCTGCGCATTGTCCGCTCGGCCGCCGGCGCTCTGGACAGCGATCCGGCGCAGGCCCGCCGCGCCTTGGCCGCCCAGGCGGTGGAGCTGCGCAAGGTGGGAGACGCCGTCAAGGAACCGCGCCTGACCGCGGCCGCGGCGGCGCTGGAAGATTGCATGAAAAGCGACCTCGCCGGACCCCAGGCCCGCGCGGCGTTGCTGACCCGCATTGACGCCCTGATGGGCTTCATGGCCGCCGATGACGACGGGGGTCGGGGAGCGGCCTGATCGTCGCGGCTTCACGAACACGAAAAAGGGCGGCGTCCTCGCGGACGCCGCCCTTCTCCGTTTCCGACGGGTCTTTCCCCTAGAACGCCATGCGGGCGATCAGTTGGAAGACCGGGCCGGCCTCTTCGCTCTCCAGCTCGTATTCGTCAAACGCGCGAGACCGCTGATCGGCGGTGCTGGCGAACTTATTAAAGGTCTCTTCTTTCTTGGCGTTCAGCAGGTTGGAGCCGGTCAGGCGAACCGTGACCTTTTCACCGAAGCGCTTTTCCAAGAACAGCTCCAGGTCGGCGCCGTAGCTGGTGGTGACTTCCTCGCCGATTATCCGGCCATAGGCCTCGCCCTGCTTGCGATAGGTGGCCCCGAAGGCGCCGCCGAACGCAGGCAGGTCCTGGATGAAGCCGACGTTCAGCACATAGTCCGACTGGTCGTTGAACTTGCGGCTGCCGAAGGTGTCGTCGATGTCGCTGTCCAGCCAGGAATAGTTGAAGAACACGCCGGTGTTATCCAGGCCGAAGGCGGTCAGCGGGGTCGAGATGTCGAACTCGACGCCCATCACCGTGCCATCGCCGACGTTTTGCGTCTGCAGCAGCAGGGCGGGCGCGCCAGCCGAGCCCGTACCGATGCTGGTCAGTTCGATCAGGTCGGTCACGTCGCGATAGAAGACGTTGACACCGGCCACGCCGCGCGCGCCCAGACGACGCTCATAACCCACGTCCAGGCCCCAGGCCGTTTCCGGCTTCAGGCTGGGGTTGCCGACATAGTCGTTGTCGCCGAATTCTTCTTCCAGCACCGCCGGGGTGATCTGGTCAAAGCCCGGGCGGCGCACGGTGCGGGCCACCGAGGCGCTGATGCGGTCCTTGCTGGTCAGGCTCCACTTCAGGTGAGCCGAGGGCAGCAGGATGGCGTAGTCGGTCGAGAACTGCCGCAGGGCCGGCGCGGCGGTGTTGTCGAGGATCTCGACATCGGTCGTCTCATAGCGCAGGCCCGCTTCCCACTTCACGTCGCCGGCCTTGCCCGACAGCATCAGATAGGGGTCGATACGGCTCTCGGCGATGGCGGTGTCGCCGCCCAGAACCGGAACGAACGCCCGGTCGGCCGGCGGGGTCGCGGCGGGCAGGTTGTAGCGATTGCGCGGGATCTCGGTGATCAGCGCGTCGCGATCCTTCTTCTGGTACTGGACGCCGAATTCCAGGCCCACGCCGCCCAGGTCGCGCTTGTGCTCGAGCTTGGCGGTGAATTCCTTGTCTTCCAGTTCGGTGCGGGCCTTGTCGGCGGTGAAGCGGTCGCCGTCCGGGAAGGGAATGGCGTCGCGCAGATATTCGATCTCGTTCTCGAACTCGTACTGGCTGTCGGTGAACACGGCATAGCCCAGCTTCACGGCGGTTTCGCCGCCCAGCATCTCGCGCTTGAACTTGCCGTTGACCGACCAGTTGTCGGTCTGGATGTCGACATTGTTGTCGTTGACCGTCAGCAGGTCGGCGTTCTGGATCCGGCCGCCGCGATACTCCAGAGAGTCTTCATCGGCGTAGCGGTCAGTGCGGACATAGAAGCCGCTCAGGTCCAGCTCGCCGCCGGCCAAGGGGACACGGTAGTTGGCGTTGAACGAATAGTCGGTGCCGTTGCGGACGTCCGACTGCTGCTCGATGTTGTTCAGCGCCGCGCCGGGCGCGTCATAGCGCCAGCTGGTCTTTTCCTTGGGGTTGCGGCGGCCCTGGATGTTGGCGCCCAGCAGCAGGCGGCCGGGGCCGACTTCGCCGCCCCACACCGCGCCCAGCGTCTCGCGGATGCGGCCGTCGTTCAGCATGATGCCGCCGGCCCGCAGGAACCCGCCGTCCAGGGCGTAGGCGTCGCGCAGCACGATGTTCAGGGCGCCGGCCATGGCGTCGCCGCTGCGATTAGCCGAGGCGCTGCGCACGATTTCGATGCGCTCGATCATTTCGGCGGGAATGCGGTCGACGAAGAACGAGCGGTCGGCGCCGGCGCCGGGCACCTTCTCGCCATTGATCAGGATCTGGGTGTAGCCGGCGTCCAGGCCGCGCAGGCGGGCGCCGTCCGATTCCAGCACGTCCGACAGGAAGGTGACGCTGGGCACGCGCTTGAGCGCATCACCGGCGGTCAGGGGCTCGAAGCGCTGGAAATAGTCCAGGCCGTACTCCAGCACCGGAGCGGTCTGCTCGGAGCGGTTGCGATAGGCGATCTGGGCCTGGACGACGATTTCCGAGGCGGTTACCGGCGCATCGGCGGTGGCGATCGGCGCGTCTTCAGCGGCCGAAACGGCCGAGGCGATAGCCAGCGGCGCGAACGCCGCCAGGGCGAACAGCATGGTCTTTTTCATCGAAGGATCCCCATCCGACGCCCCCGGTTATTGCGAGGTGCGCGCGTGATTTCACGGGGCAGGGCATAGTGAAGACCAGTGATGTTTGATTGACGGTTTTATCTCGGATTTGTGTCGGCGTCGGACTGTCCTTGAGCGGACTATCTTTGGCCGGCCGGACGCTCCAGCCAGTGGCGCAGGGCGCCATTGACGGGACCGGGCGCTTCCATCGGCGTCATGTGGCCGGCCTGCGGGATCACCAGCAGGTGCGAGCAGCCGATGGCGGCGGCCATGTCACGGTGACCGGCGGCGGGGGTGATCTGGTCGTTCTCGCCGCAGATGATCAGCAGCGGAACCCGCAGGGCCCTCAGGGCCGCCTCGCCATCCTCGCGCTCCAGGCTGTTCTGGCGGATGAACACCTCGCGACCCAGCCTAAGGGTCATGGCCGTGATCCGGCCCGTCAGCTCGACGTCGTCCAGCCGCGAGGCGTCGACATAGCTCTTCAGGATCGCATGGCTGATGCCGATGAACTCGCCCGGCTTGCGCGCGGCCTCGGTCAGGGCCAGCCGCCTTGCCGCGCGTTCGGGCGTATCGACCCGGATCGAGGTGTCCAGCAGGGCCAGGCGCTGGATGCGCTGCGGCGCGATCCGCGCGATCTCCTGGGCCACATAGCCGCCCATCGAAAAGCCGGCCAGGGCGAAACTCGGCTCGGCCTGCGCCAGCACCGCCTCGGCCAGTTCGCGGATCGTTTCGCCCTGGGTCAGATCGGGGACACGCGGTCGGGCGACATCGGACAGGTCGGCGATCTGATCACGCCACAGCTCGGCGTCGTTCAGCAGGCCGGGCAGAAGGATCAGCTGGGGGAGGGGGGCGGCGACGGTCATCGACCGGTCATAGCATCATGGCCTGCCGTCTTTCCTCTCCCAAAACGGGCGGGCCTCTACCAAAGCGGGCGGGGCCTGGGCCTTGCCAAGCCTTTGCCGATCTTGCATCAGTGATGTTATATCGTAACGTCACTGAATCGACCCGGAATGGCCCGACCGCCGACTTCTCGCCTGTCTGTTTCGCCCTTCACGGTCGGTGACGTCTGGACGCGCGCTCTGGCTCCTTGTGGCCCCTTCGACGGGATGTCCGCCAATAGCGATCCGACGGGTGGAAACGCCTGGTCGGTCCGTCGTCACTTCTCCAAAGCCTGAGTAAAAAATCGATGCGTTTCTTGAAGCTGGCTCCCGTGCGGGTCGTTCTGGCCGCCTGCGCCCTCGGCGCGCCGGGAGAGGCCATGGCCCAGCGGGTCAATGACAACGCCGTGGCCGGCGCCGAGGACGCCTTCGGCGCCAGCATCGGCAACGAGCGGGTGGGCCTCTACAGCAGCAGCGAGGTTCGGGGTTTCTCGCCCATCACGGCGGGCAACATCCGGCTGGAAGGGCTGTACATGGACCGACCGGCCGCCTTCACCGACCGTCTGGTCGAGAGCAACGTGGTGCGTGTGGGCCTAGCCGCCCAGAACTATCTGTTTCCCGCGCCGACGGGCATCGTCGACTACCGCGTTCGTCCGGCGGGTGATCGGCGCGTGGTCAGCCTGGTGGCGGGCTATGGGCCCATGGGCGGCGGGCGGATCGAGATCGACAGCCAGATCCCGTTGAGCGACACCCTCAGCCTGGTCGCCGGCGTCGCGGGCTTCGACGACGAGTTCGCCAGCGGGGCGGACGCGGTCTACGGCTCCTACGCCCTGGCCGCGCGTTGGCGGCCGATGGACAAGGTGCTGGTCCTGCCGTTCTGGAGCCGGGTTGATACCTGGGATCGCGAGGCCACGGCTCTCTATGTCGCCGCGCCTGGCGTCCTGCCCGAGCCCGTCGCCCGTCGTCGCTATGCGGGACCGGCCTGGGCCGACTATCGAAACATCGCGACGAACGCCGGCGTTCTGACCCGCGCGACGCTGCCGGGCGGTTTCGATCTCGCGGCCGGGCTGTTCCGGTCGGTGAACGACACGCGCGAGAACCATGCCCTGGTGCTGACCAATGTTCAGGCCGACGGGTCGGCCCTGCGACGGATCAGCCGCGATCCGCGCCAGAAGCTGGCCTCGACCAGCGGGGAGATCCGGCTCAGCCGCGCGCTGGTGAGGGGCGATTGGGCGCACGCCCTTCACGCGTCCCTGCGCGGCCGCCAGCGGGAAAGCCTCTATGGCGGCGGGGCCAGTCTGAACCTGGGCGTGACCCATGTCGAAGATCGCGTCGATATCGTCGAGCCCGTGTTTGCCCTGGGCACGCGGACGCGGGATGAGGTCGAGCAATGGACGGGCGGGCTGGCCTATGATCTGCGCTGGCGTCGACGCGGGTCCCTGAGCCTGGGCCTGCAGCGGGCCGACTATCGCAAGGCCGTCCAGCGTCCTGACGGGGTCCGCGCCGTGGCCCATGACCCGGCCTGGCTCTACAACGCCGCCGCCTCTTGGACTGTGTCGCCGCGCCTGGCGCTCTACGGCAGCGTGACCCGAGGCCTGGAAGAGAGCGGCGTCGCGCCCGACAGCGCGGCCAATCGCACCCAGGCCCTGCCGGCGATCATCACCGACCAGTGGGACGCGGGCGTGCGCTGGGTGCTGCCGCGTAATCTGCGCATGGTGGCGGGCGGCTTCCAGGTGCGTAAGCCCTACTTCGCGGCCGACGACGCCAACGTCTTTCGCGAGATGGGATCGGTGCGCCATCGCGGCGTCGAGGTTAGCCTGACCGGTTCGCCTGTCGAAGGCCTGTCGGTGGTGGCCGGGGCGGTGCTGATGCGGCCGCGCGTCACTGGCGCGCCGGTGCGGGAAGGGCGGATCGGCCGTGAGCCGGTTGGCCAGACCCAGCGGGTGCTGACCCTCAGCGGAACCTGGGCCCTGCCCGTCGAGGGGCTGGCGTTCACCTTCGCGGCCAACAACCACGGCCGCCGCGCCGCTGACCAGTCGAACCGGACCCATACGCCGGCGGCGACGATCCTGGACGCCGGCCTGCGCTACCGCTTCGACATCGGCGACAAGCCGGCCCTGCTGCGCGCCCAGGTGACCAATCTTGCCGACACCTTCGACTGGAAGGTGATCAGCAGCGGCGCCTTCGAGGTCAACGCGCCCCGGACGGCGACGGTGTTCCTGACCGTCGACTTCTAGGGACCCGCAAACGGGGCCAACAAAAAAGGGAGCGCCGCGGCGCTCCCTTGATCGTCATCGTCGCCCCGAGGGCGGAGCGTCGTGGTCGCTTCAGGCTTCGACCATGTTCTTGGCGATAGCCGCCTCGCGCATGTTTTTCTGCAGCTTCTCGAAGGCCCGGACCTCGATCTGGCGGACCCGTTCGCGGCTGACGCCGTACTGGGTGGCCAGCTCTTCCAGGGTGGTGGGGTCGTCCTTCAGCCGGCGCTCGGTCAGGATGTGACGTTCGCGATCGGTCAGTTCGACCATGGCCTCCTGGAGGAGACCCATGCGCAGGGACTTCTCTTCGTTCTCGGCGACGACGGTCTCTTGCGACACCTGGTCGTCATCGGCCAGCCAGTCCTGCCACTCGCTCTCGCTGTCGGAGCGCAGCGGGGCGTTCAGCGAGGCGTCGGGGCCCGACAGGCGGCGGTTCATCGAGATGACCTCGCTGTCCAGCACGCCCAGCTTGGTGGCGATGGCGCTGACCTGGTCGGGACGCAGGTCGCCGTCCTGGAAGGCCTCGATCTGGCTCTTGGCCTTGCGCAGGTTGAAGAACAGCTTCTTCTGCGCGGCGGTCGTGCCCATCTTCACCAGCGACCACGAGCGCAGGATGTATTCCTGGATCGAGGCGCGGATCCACCACATGGCGTAGGTGGCCAGGCGGAAGCCCTTGTCGGGCTCGAACTTCTTGACGGCCTGCATCAGGCCCACATTGCCTTCGGAGATCACTTCGCCGATCGGCAGGCCGTAGCCGCGGTAGCCCATGGCGATCTTGGCCACGAGACGCAGGTGCGACGTGACCATCTTGTGGGCGGCTTCGGAGTCCTGATGCTCTTTCCAGCGTTGGGCGAGCATGAACTCCTCGTCCTTGGGCAGCATCGGAAACTTGCGGATCTCGGTGAGGTAGCGTGACAGGCCGCCGTCAGGCGACATCACCGACAAAGAGCTAACGGCCATAAGAAATACTATCCCCTTGGGCTGGCGGATTGGCCGCCATCATCCCCACACAACGGGTCAGATAGGAAGACGATGCGGTCAAGTTAAGTCCGATAACGCATTTGTAATCTCCGAGCTGGGGGCTCGGGTATTGAAGATTTCGATCATGGCCTTGAATGGGGGCGACTTCGCGGCGATCTTCCGGGCGGTATTTCGCGCAAGGGCTGGCCAGGATGTTCCGTTTCCTCTTTCGAGTGCTGTTCGCCGCCGTGGGCCTGTGGCTGGCCGATCGCCTGCTGGGCGGGATCTCGGCCGACGGCTGGACCACCCTGATCATCGCCGGCCTGCTGTTGGGGCTGGTCAATGCGGTGGTCAAGCCGGTGGTGGTGCTGCTGACCTTCCCGATCACCATCGTCACCCTGGGCCTGTTCCTGCTGGTGGTGAACGCCGCCATGCTGGGTCTGGTCGCCTGGCTGCTGGACGGCCTGAGGGTCGACGGCCTCGTGGCCGGGGTGCTGGGCTCGATCATCGTCGGCGTGGTCAGCTGGGCCGGCCAGGTGATGATCGGCGATGGCGCCGGCCGCGAGGTGGCCTGAGGCCTGCCCCAACGGCAAGCTGCCCCCCGCGCCACACTTGATCTAACCTCGCCATCACAGACGCGCCGGCCATGGGACCGGCGCGCGGGAGGAGAGCCGTGATGAGCATCGCCGGCGTCAATCACCTGGCCCTGGTCTGCCGCGACATGGCGCAGACCACGAAATTCTACACCGAAGTCCTGGGCATGCCCCTGGTCAAGACCGTCCAGCTGCCGGACGGCGGTCAGCACTTCTTCTTCGACTGTGGCGGCGGCTCCAGCCTGGCCTTCTTCTGGTGGGCCGACGGTCCGCCGGCCGCGCCGGGCATAGCCTCGGTGAAGGCGTTTCCGCAGGAGCCCCGCACCGCCGTGGGTTCGATGAACCACATCGCCTTTTCCGTGCCCGAGGACGAGCTGGAGACCTGGCGCCAGCGTCTGGTTGACGCCGGGGTCGAGACCTTTCCGATGGTGGTCAATCACGACGACAGCGAGATGGGCGTGGCGCGCAAGAACCATGACGGCGTCTTCGTGCGCTCGGTCTATTTCACCGATCCCAACGGCATCATGATGGAGCTGGCCGCCTTCACCCGGCCGTTCACGCCCGCCGATGTGCGTCACGAGCCCGGCTCGGTCCGCGTTCCGGCGGAAGCCTGAGGTGCCGCGCCTGCGCGAGGTTCCCCGGGGCGAGGTGACCGATCCCAGGGTGCTGGCCCTTTACGACCAGCTGTTTGGCGGCCGCGATCCGGTGAGCGAGCCCGGCACCGCCACGGGCACGCGCGGCGACTGGTGGACGGTGTTCGCGAGCAGCCCCGACGTGCTGCTGCACGCCGCGCGCGGCTTTGGCCTGTATCGCGATCCGGCCCGCAAGATCGACCCGGTGCTGCGCGAGCTGGCCCAGACGCGGGCCGGCTGGACGCGGGGCAGCCAGTTCGTGTTCTCCCAGCACTGCAAGTCGCTGCGGGGCCTGGGCGTATCCGAGGAAAAGATCGCCGCCGTACCGGCCTGGCCGGTGTCCAACGTCTTCGACGCCCGCGAGCGGGCGGTGCTGGCCTATGCCGACGCCCTGGTCCTGGACGGCGGGCGGGTGGCCGACGGGGTGTTCGAGGCTTTGAAGACCTTCCTGGACGACGAGCAGATCTTGGAGCTGACCTACATCACCTGTCTCTACGAGATGCACGCCGTGATGAGCCGGGCCCTGCGGCTGGAGTTCGACGACCGTCCCGAGGCGGTGGTCGAGGTCGCCGCGCCCGACGACTTCAAGGCGCTGGATTTCATGGATACGGGGGCGTCGGACAAGTCACGGTAAACACGCCGGAAAACACTGTGACGACCCCATGAAGTTTTCGCGAAATGAGAAGCTCAAAGCGGGGACATTAGCACGGCGTTAGTCGGGAAATGGTCGTTGCGTTTCCAGTGGAGGCGTAACCATGTTCACCTTGCGAGATACCGTTTCTTTCCTGGCGCCGGCGCGTCGCGATGACCTGGGCAAGACGCTCTATGACCGGTTCCGCGAGGAGCCCGACACGCTGATCATTCCGGTGCTCGACGACGAGGACCGGCCGATCGGTCTTGTCGAACGCAACGCCTTCTTCCTGCGCATGGCCGCCGAATATGGCCGCGCCCTGTACGCCAACCGCCCGATCTCGGCCCTGATGGATGTCGAGCCCCTGGTCGTCGACGCCAACATGCCCCTGGCCGAGTTCACCAGCGACAGCCTGTCGTACCGGGCTTCGGAGCTGTTGCGCGGTTTCATCGTCACCGATGGCGGCCGCTATCTGGGGGTCGGCACGGTGCTGGCCCTGCTTCAGGCCGCCAACGAGACCAACCGCCGCGGGGTGGCCGACCTCGCCGCGGCCAAGGCCGACGCCGAACGCGCCGAGATCTTCATGACCGCCGTGGTCGAGGCCATGCCCTCGATGGTCTTCGTCAAGCGGGCCGACGACCATCGCTATGTGCTGCTGAACCGGGCCGGCGAGAAGACCCTGGGCTTTTCCCGGGCCGAAATGATCGGTCGCACCGACGCCGAGTTCTTCTCGCCCGAGCAGGCGGCCATCTACGCCCAGCGCGACCGGGAAGTGGTCGAGTCCGGCGAGGTGCGGGTGATCGAGGAAGACCTGGTGCCGCGCAAGGATGGCTCGATGGCCATTCTCCGCACCAAGAAGATCGCCATCAACGACGCCGAGGGCCGGCCCGAATATCTGCTGGGCGTCTCCGAGGACATCGCCGACCGCAAGCGCGCCGAGGCCCAGATCGCGCGCCTGGCCCACTACGACCCCCTGACCGAACTGCCCAACCGCGTGCTGTTCCAGAAGGACCTGGGCGAGGCCCTGGCCCGCCGCGCCCGCACCGGCGACCAGCTGGCCGTGCACTTCATCGACCTGGACCGCTTCAAGACCGTCAACGACACGCTGGGCCATCCGCTGGGCGACGCTCTGCTGCGCATCGCCGCCGAGCGCCTGCGCGGCTGCGTGCGCGAGGGCGACACCGTGGCCCGCCTGGGCGGCGACGAGTTCGCCGTGGTCCAGACCGGCCTGACCGACCTGACCGGCGCCACGCGCCTGGCCGAGCGGGTGGTCGAGGCCATGGCCGCGCCGTTTGACCTGCAGGGCCATCAGGTGATGATCGGGGCCAGTGTCGGGGTCTCGGTCGCGCCGTCAGACGGCGACGACGCCGACGAACTGCTCAAGAAGGCCGACATGGCCCTCTATCGCGCCAAGGCCGACGGGCGGGGGGCCTTCCACTTCTTCGAACGGGCCATGGACGAGCAGCTCCAGGCCCGCCGGGCCTTGGAACTGGACCTGCGCCGCGCCCTGGTGGCCGGCGAGTTCCAGCTCTACTACCAGCCGCTGTACCATCTGGGCGACGACCGGGTGACCGGCTGCGAGGCGCTGCTGCGCTGGAACCATCCCGAGCGCGGCATGGTCTCGCCGGCCGACTTCATCCCCATCGCCGAGGAGATCGGCCTGATCGTCCAGCTGGGCGAATGGGTGCTGCGCGAGGCCTGCGCCGAGGCGGCGACCTGGCCCGATCATGTGCGGCTGGCGGTCAATCTGTCACCGGCCCAGTTCCGCGACCGGGGCCTGGTGCGCACCGTGGTCTCGGCCCTGGCGGTCTCGGGCCTGCCGGCCGAGCGGCTTGAGCTGGAGATCACCGAGTCGGTGCTGCTGCAGGACAACGCGGCCAACATGTCGATGCTGCACGACCTCAAGGCCCTGGGCGTGCGCATCTCGATGGACGACTTCGGCACGGGCTATTCGTCGCTGAGCTATCTGCGCAGCTTCCCGTTCGACAAGATCAAGATCGACCAGACCTTCGTCCGCGACATCCTGGAAGACAGCGACGCCCTGGCCATCATCAAGGCCGTACTGGATCTGGGCGCCAGCCTGGGCATCGTCACCACGGCCGAGGGCGTCGAGACCCTCGAACAGCTGAACGCCCTGCGCGACCAGGGCTGCGCCGAGATCCAGGGCTATTTCATCAGCCGCCCCTCGCCGGCGTCCGACATCGCCCGCATGCTGGGCGTCGAGGCGCGAGATCTGCGCGTTCCGACGGGCCGTGACGACGTCTTGACCTTCGCTCAGAAGGAAGAACCGGCTCCGAAGGCGCGCGGTAGAAGCGTGCGGCGGGCGAAGGCCCAGAGTATCGCTGGCAACTAAGCTTCAGCGGGCGGCGGCGCCGGCTTGCGAGGCTATGGGGATGACGCGCCTTTCGCCCTAGCCAGATCAACAACCTCTCCGGGTTCGATCTGGGCCCCGGCGTTCGCCGGGGAGAGCGGGTGCTGGGTTCTTGGCCGGGTCTAAGCCACCCGCGTCAAGGCCGCGCCCAGGTCCTCGACCATTTCCGGCGTCGTGGCCCAGGAGCACATGAAGCGGGCCGTGCCGTCCAGGAAGCGATAGACGAACCAGCCCTCGCCGCGCAGGCGCTCCAGCGCCGGATCATCCATGTCGACGAAGACGCCATTGGCCTCGACCGGATGGCGGACCGGGAAGGGCATCAGGGCCAACAGCTTGCGGGCCATGGCGTTGGCGTGAGCCGCGCGGGCCGCCCAGGGGCCGCCGTCATTGGCTTCACCCAGCAGGCCCAGCCACGGGGCGGCCAGGAAGCGGCCCTTGCTGACCAGCTGGCCGGCGTGTTTCAGCCGGGCGTCCAGCCGGCGGGCGTGGTCCGGATTGAGGAACACCACGGCCTCGGTCGGGGTCGAGCCGGCCTTGGTGCCGCCCATGACCAGGATGTCGACGCCCATCTGCGCTACGGACTTCAGGTCAAAGCCCGCCGCCGCCGCGTTGGCCAGCCGGGCGCCGTCGAGGTGGACGCCATAGCCCTTGGCCTTCACCGGAGCGATCAGCGACCGCAGGTGCGCCTCGTCATAGACCGTGCCGTATTCGGTGGCGGTGGTCAGGGACAGGGCCGCCGCCGGCTGGTTGTAGGAGACCTCGGGCCGCGCCAGGGCCGCTTCCAGCCCTGAAAGCGCGATCCGCCCCGAGGCGCCCGGCAGGCCGATCAGGCCCACGCCCTGGCCAAAGAAGCCGGGGGCGCCGGTCTCGTCGGTGCAGATATGGGCGTGCTGGTGGGCCAGAACCGCCTCGTGCGGATGGGCCAGCACCGTCAGGGCGAAGGCGTTGGCCGCCGTGCCCGAGGCGGTGAAGCGCACCTGGGCGTCGGCGTCCAGCAGGGCGCGGATGCGGTCGGCGGCGGCCGCGCTGACATGGTCGGTCCCATAGCCCGAGGCCGTGCCCGCATTGGCGGCGACCAGCGCCTCCATCACCTCGGGCATGGCGCCCGCGACATTGTCGGAAGCGAAGTCGTAGCGGGCTGCGGTCATCAGAACGGCGGATTCTCTGGAAAGCCGGGCGTGGCGGGATCGATCACATGCCACGGCGGCGCCGAGCTGGTCCAGATGCGTACGCCAGGTTTGAGATCGGCGGAGTCGTCCAGCCCGCCCAGTTTCACGGCCAAGAACGGCGCGCCAATGTCCGAGAGCAGGGGCGTGCCGCAGTCGGGGCAGAAGAGGCGTCCGACATTGGCGCCGCTGCCGCCCGGTCGATCATACCGTTTGGGCGCGCCTTCCACGAACCGCACGCTGTCGCGCGGCGCCATGGCGATGAAGTTGGGGCCGCCGCCCGAGGCGTACTGGCAGTCCCTGCAGTGGCAGACGGCGACGCCCATGAACTCGGCGTCGATCTCGTAGCGAATGGCGCCGCACAGACAGCCGCCGGTCTTGAGGGTCATCACATGTCTCCGGTTTCAGGTCAGGCCTGGCGGGCCCAGGCGCGCACATCTTCGACGAACAGGGCGGGTTCTTCCATCGCGCCGAAGTGGCCGCCGCGCGGCATGTCGGTCCAGCGGGTGATGTTGTAGGCGCGGTCGCACCAGCTGCGCGGCGGGGCCTGATACAGGGCCTCGCCGGGGAAGTTGGCGAAGGCGGTCGGGGTCTCGCAGCGCGTCCCGGCCGGCAGGACGATGCCGCCTTCCTCCATCAGGCCGCGATAGTACCAGGCGCCGGTCGTGAAGCTGCCGGTCATCACGTAGAGCATGATGTTGGTCAGCAGCTGGTCGTCGCTGAACGCCTGCTCGAACGGCTGGGCCGACAGGTCGGCCCAGTCGTGGAAGCGCTCGAGGATCCAGGCGGCCTGGCCCACCGGATTGCCCGCGCCCAGCCAGGCCAGGGACTGGGGCTTGGAGGCCTGCAGCCGGAAATAGGCCCCCATGACGTCCATGGCGAAGCCCGTGCGCTGGATCCAGGCGATCTCGGCCTCGCCCTGCGGCGGGCCGGCCGGGCGAAAGCCGATCATGTTCAGGTGGATGGCCTTGACGTGCGCGGCATGGTCCAGCCCCAGCCATGAGGTGACGAGGCCGCCCCAGTCGCCGCCCTGGGCCAGATAGCGGTCGTAGCCGAGCTCCCGGGTCATCAGGGTGTTGAACAGCCGCGCGGTGGTCCGTTGGCCGATTGGAGCCTTGGGCTTTCCGGAAAAGCCAAAGCCCGGCAGGGACGGGATCACCAGGTCGAAGGCGTCGGCCGGATCGCCGCCGTGGCGCGAGGGGAAGGCCAGGGGCTCGATGGTGTCCCAGAACTCGAAGTGACTGCCCGGCCATCCGTGGGTCAGCAGCAGCGGCCGCTTGCCGCCGGCCTCGCCGATGACGTGGACGAAGTGGATGTCGAGGTCCTCGACCTGGGCCGTGAACTGCGGATAGCGATTGAGGGTCTCCTGCGCCTTCCCGATATCAAACCCGTCGGCCCAGTAGGCGGTCAGGCGCTTCAGCGTGGCGGCGTCGCAGCCATGGTTCCAGCCGCCGCCTTCCGGCGCTGGCGGGAATTCATAGGCGCGGATCTGGGCGCGGAGCTTGTCGACGGCCGGCTGGCTCCACTCGACCCTGAACGGCGTGGCCATGGCGTTCTCTCCCTATTTTGCGGAGAGGGTCCCGTGGGTGACGCGGGGGAGGTCAAGCGGTGGCGGACAAGCGCCCCCTGATCTTCGGCCACAGCATGTTCACCGCCAGTCCGGTCAGCACCAGGGCCGCGGCGATCAGCTTCCAGGCGGGCAGGCCCTCGTGCAGCAGCAGGGCCGAGGCGCCCATGCCGAACACCGGCACCAGCAGGGCCATCGGCGTGACCGTGGCGGCCGGGTGGCGGGCCAGCAGCCAGCCCCAGGCGGCGTAGCCGAACATGGTGTTGCCCACCGCCTGCCACAGCACCGCCACCCAGGTCAGGGCGTCGGCGTTGCGCACGCCCGCGACCATGGCTGGCCAGCCTTCCAGCCACAGCGACATCGCAAACAGCGGCGGGATCGAGAACAGGCTGGCCCAGACCACATAGCCCAGCATGTTCACGCTGCCGGCCTGACGGGCCACGATATTGCCGCCCGACCAGCTGGCGGCGGCCAGCAGCACCAGCCCCACGCCCAACGGGGTCGCCGACCCGCCGCCATGCGCGGCGATCAGCACGATGCCCGAGGCGGCCAGCAGCAGGGCGACGATCTGGAAGGGCTGAACGCGCTCGCCATTGATCTTCATGGCCATGCCGATCGTGAAGAACACCTGGGTCTGCACCACCAGCGAGGCCAGGCCCGGCGAGATGTGGCCCTTCATGGCCATGAACAGCAGGCCAAACTGCCCCGCCCCGATCAGCACGCCATAGGCGGCCAGGTTCAGCCACGGCACGGCCGGCCGCTTGACGAAGAAGGCCATCGGCAGCAGCACCAGCGTAAAGCGCAGGGTGGCGAACAGCAGCGGCGGCAGGTGATCCAGCCCCACCCGGATGACCACGAAATTGGTGCCCCAGACCGCCACCACGGCCAGCGCCAGCAGGAAATGGCGCAAGGGCAGGGGGGCGTTGGTCATGGCGATCCGATCACGAAGCTGACCCTTCGCGTCTCGCGCTTCAGGGGCGGCATCGCAATGGAAACATTGTCCCCTGTGACAAGTTCAAACGATTGTTTTGACTTCTGCCCCGCCTCGCGGCCTAGTTTGCTCAAACATCAGGGAGGGCGTCATGGCCTGGGATTTCGTCGTCGCCAAAAGCAATCTGCGCCAGGGCGAGTTCCGCTCCGCAGCGCTTCCGGACCTGGCCGACGGCGAGGTGCGGCTGGCCGTCGACAGCTTCGCCCTGACCGCCAACAACATCACCTACGCCGTGTTCGGCGAGGCCATGCGCTATTGGGATTTCTTCCCCGCCGCCGAGGGCTTTGGCCGGGTGCCGGTCTGGGGTTTCGCGACGGTCGAGGCCAGCCAGCATCCCGACATCGCGGTCGGCCAGCGCTTCTACGGCTACTATCCGATGTCGACGCACCTGACGGTGCAGCCCCGCAAGACGCGCGGCGGGTTCGCCGACGCCGCGCCGCACCGCCAGCATCTGGCGGCGGTCTATAATCAGTACACGGCCGTTGACGCCGAGGATGGAACCGAGGCGCTGCGGTCCCTGCTGCAGCCGCTGTTCATCACCGGCTTCCTGATCGACGACTTCCTGGACGAGCACACGATGTTCGGCGCCGGGTCGATAATCCTGTCCAGCGCCTCGTCCAAGACCGCCATCGGCTTGGCCTTCCTGCTCAAGCGGCGTGGCGGGGTGAAGGTGGTGGGCCTGACCTCGCCGGGCAATGTGGCCTTCGTCGAGGCCTTGGGCTTCTACGACAAGGTCGTGACCTATGACGATCTGTCGACCGCGCCGATCGAGACGCCGGTGGTGTTCGTCGACTTCGCCGGTGATGCGGGCGTGCTGGGCGCGGTCCACCGGCGGTTCGGCGACGACCTGGCCTATTCCTGCCTGGTGGGCGGCACCCACTGGGAAGCCGAGCGCGGGAGCGGTGATCTGCCAGGTCCCAAGCCGATCCTGTTCTTCGCCCCGGACCGCGTGAAGAAGCGCCAGGAAGACTGGGGCCCCGGCGGGTTCGAGAGCCGCTATGGCGCGGCCTGGAGCGCCTTCGTCGCCGACGCCGGGCGCTGGCTGAAGGTCGAGACCGGCGTGGGCCAGGACGCCATCGCGGCGACCTATCTGGCGGTGCTGGAAGGCCGCGCCGGGCCGGAGACCGGGTGCGTGGTGCGGCCAGGCTGAGCGGCCGTCGCGACCGCGGCCGGAGCGGCGTTGAGCCGACGCCCCGGCCGCCAGCCTCGTCGTCAGCCCTCGGCCATCCGGCGCACATCGGCGGCCTGCAAGGCCTGGCCGCCGATCGCCCAGTCGCCGCCCTCCACCTCGTTGATCTTCACCCAGGTGACGCCGCGCAGGTTTTCGCCCTCCACGGCCACCATGGCGTCCGTCACCCCGGCGATCATCTGGCTCTTCTGTTCCGGTGTGAAAACACCCTTGATCACGTGAATGTCGACGAGTGGCATCGCGGCCTCCATTAGGTTGATGGGGGAGGGTCCACCTTTCTCGGGACGCCTCAAGTTCAGGAAGTGAAGCGATGCACCCAGCGGCGGCGGCGTCCGGGACGCCCGAACAGGTCCAGCTTCCGACCGGAGAGGCGTCGCTGTATGGGCAGTTCTGCCCGGTAGCCATGGCGGCGGAGCTGCTGGCCACGCGCTGGACGCTGATCGTCATCGGCGAGATGCTGTCGGGCTCGACCCGGTTCAACGAGATCCGGCGGGGCGCGCCACGCATGTCCACCGCCTTGCTGTCCAAGCGGCTGCGAGACCTGGAGCAGGCCGGCGTTGTCACCCATCGCGATGGGGAATACGCCCTGACGCCCTCGGGTCGGGATCTTGCGCCCATCGTCCAGGGCCTGGGGCGCTGGGCGTTGAAATGGGTCGATTCCGACTGCTCGCTGGGCAATCTGGATGTGCGCCTGCTGATGTGGAACATGCGCCGCAACCTGCGCCCCGATCCGATGCCCGACCGCCGGGTCACTGTCGAGTTCCGCTATCCGGAAATCCCGACCGAACAGGGGCGCTTCTGGCTGATCATCGTCCCGGGCCTTCCCGTCGACCTGTGCTCTCTCGACCCCGGTCACGAGATCGACCTGTTGGTCAGCGCGGACCTGCGGGCCATGACCTCGGCATGGCTGGGCCTGACGGATTTCGAGGCTGAACTGCGCGCGGGTCGGATCGTCCTGAGCGGTGACGGCCGACTTTCGAAGACCTTTTCCGGTTGGATAGGCCGCAGCGGTCTCGCCGAAGCGAGCACCTAAGGGCTGGGGCGCGCTACTTCCCCGCCATCGCGTCGATAACCCCCACGATCCGCGCCCACGCCGCTGACGTCGGATCGATCAACTCGAAATGGCCGGCGTCGGGAAGCGTGATCTCCTCGACCCGGTCGCCCGCCGCCTTGGCCCGGGCCGCGAAGCCGACGCCGAAGGCCGGCGGCACGATCGGATCGAGCGCGCCGGAGATCACCGCCAGCGGCGTCCTGATCGGCAGGAAGGCCGGCGGCGAGGTGTCGGCATAGCGGTCTGGCAGCGCCGCGCCGGCCGTCAGCTGGTCGATGGTGTCAGGACCGCCGCAGGCGTCGGGGCCGGTGGCGCGATAGGCGGCCAGGTCGTTGATGCCGGCCAGGCTGATGGCGCCCCGGATCTTCAGGGGCTTGCCCACCCGCAGGGGGCTGGCCTTGGGCAGGCGATTGCGGCCCGCCGCCCAGGTGGTCAGGTGGCCGCCGGCCGAGTGACCCGCCACGACCACGCGTTTCAGGTCCAGATGATGCTCGGGCGCGAGATCGCGCAGCTTGTCGATGCCGTTGGCCACGTCGACGAAGGTGCCCGGATAGCCGCCGCCCGGCTCGCCCAGCCGGCGATAGGCCAGGTTCCAGACCGCATAGCCGCGCCCCTGCAGGTCCTTGGCCATATAGGCCATCAGCTCGACGCTGGGATATTGCGCCTGCCAGCAACCGCCGTGGATCAGCACCACCACCGGATGCTTGCCGGGCCCCTGCGGCAGCCACAGGTCGCCGAACTGCTCGGGCTCGGCGCCATAGGGGGTGTGGGCCGTCGGCTGGGCGCGGGGCATGTCCAGCAGTTGCCGGAAGGTCTTGGGCGCGGCGGCGGCGGGACCCGCCGCGATCAGGACGACGGCGGCGGCGAGGCTGGCGAGGCGCATGGAGAGTCTTTCGTCGAACGGACCGGCAGTTGGCCCCGGGCGTCGGGCGCGCGTCAACGGTTCAGGCGGCTTGCGGAACGGCCTCGGTGTCGAGGTCGAGGTTCAGGCGCTCCCGCAGCCCCTCGCGCCCCGCGGGGGTCAGGTCGACGGCGCGGCTGGCGCGGTCGCGGACGATCCAGCCCAAGGCCTCCATGCGGTCGCAAAGGGCGACACCCAGCGGGCCGGCCAGATGATGCTGGCGTTCGGTCCAGTCCAGGCACTGGCGGGCGACGCCGCGTTTCGACCGCAGGACGGCCACATCGATCCCCAACTGCGCGAACCAGACGGCTCCGGCGGGGCTGACGGCATAGAGCTTGTCGTCCGCCGCACAGATGTGGCCGTGATCCTCCAGCGCGCGGGTCAGGCCCACGCCCAGCTGTCCGGCCAGATGGCCATAGCAGCAGCGGCCGCCGCGCAGGGCGCGGGCCAGGGGCGAGCGGGGCTGTTCCAGGGCGCGGATCGGGGCGGCCAGCAGGGCCAGGGCCTCCAGGGCGTGGGCGACCTCGGCGTTATGCAGGCGGTAATAGCGGTGGCGGCCCTGGCGCTCGACCTTCAGCAGCCCGCCCTCGACCAGTTTGGCCAGGTGGTTGCTGGCCGCCTGCGCGGTGAGCCCGGCGGCCCAGGCCAGCGCGCTCGCCGGCTGGGCGCGGCCGTCCAGCAGGGCCTGCAGCATGGCGGCGCGGCCGGGGTCGCCGATCAGGGCGGCGGGGGCGGCGATGTTGGGCTCCATGGGACGCTCCTGCTACTTTTCCCGTCATCCCGGGACTGGTTCCCGGGACCCATCGATCCGCCGCCTGGGCCGTGCAAGGCGAGCCGGCGCGTGGAAGCTTCACCATGGGTCTCGGGAACAAGTCCCGGGATGACGAGGTGTTTGAGCACACTACTCCATCGGCGGACGCGATGGTTCAGCCTTGCGTGTAGCATCGGACGGGGCGCCGAAGGCATGAAGAGCGCCATGACCCAAGCCGCCGCCCGCCCCGCCCTGATCGTCGCCGCCGCCAGTTTCGGCTTCCTGGTCACCCAGCTGGACGTGACCATCGTCAATGTCGCCCTGGACGCCATCGGGGCGGCGTTCGACGCGCCGATGGCCGCGCTGCAATGGGTGGTCGACGCCTATGTGCTGGCCCTGGCGGCCATGCTGCTGTCGGCCGGCGCCCTGGGCGACCGGATCGGGCCAAGACGGGTGTTCGTGGCCGGGCTGGTGCTGTTCGCCCTGGCCTCGGCCGCCTGCGGCCTGGCGGCGGGACCGGGCGCCCTGATCGCGGCGCGGGCGGCGCAGGGCGCGGCCGGGGCGCTGCTGATCCCGCCGTCGCTGGCCCTGATCGCCCACGCCTTCGAGGGCGACGACCGGCGCCGGGCCTGGGCGGTGGGCTGGTGGACGGCGGCGGGCGGGGTGTCGATCGCCGCCGGGCCGGTGCTGGGCGGCCTGCTGGTGGCGGCGCTGGACTGGCGCTGGGTGTTCCTGGTCAATCTGCCGCTGTGCGCGATCGGCGCCGTCCTGACCCTGGCCGTGATCCCGGAGGCGCCGCCCAGGGCCCGCAAGCCGCTGGACCTGCCCGGACAGGCCCTGGCCCTGATCGCGGTGACGGCCCTGGTCGGGGCGGTGATCGAGGGCGGTCGACGGGGCTGGAGCCATCCGGGGCCGCTGGTCGCGCTGGTCGCGGGGGTGCTGGCGGTGGTCGCCTTCCTGTGGGTCGAGGCGCGCAGCCCGCATCCGGTGGCGCCCCTGTCGATGTTTCGCCAGCGGGCGGTGTCGACGGCCGTGCTGGTCGGCAGCGCGCTGAACTTCACCTACTACGGCCTGGTCTTCGTGCTGGGGCTCTATCTGCAGCGGGCCGTGGGCTATGGGCCCGAGCAGGCGGGTCTGGCCTTCCTGCCCCTGACGGCGACCTTCATCGTCTCCAACCTGATCAGCGGCCGACTGGTGGCGCGGTTCGGCGCGGCGCGGGTCACGACCGTCGGCGTCCTGATCGCGGCGGCCGGCTACGCCCTGACGGCGCGGCTGGGGGCGGGTTCGAATTTCTGGGACATGCTGCCGGGCTTTGCCCTGATCCCGGGCGGAATGGGGCTGGCGATTCCGGCCCTGACCAGCGGGCTGTTGGCCAGCGTCGACCGCAGCGTGGCCGGGGCGGCGACGGGGGTTCTGAACGCCTGCCGTCAGGCCGGCGGCGCGGCGGGCGTGGCGGTGTTCGGCGCGCTGGCGGCGGGCGGTGCGGAGCGGATCGTCAGTGGACTGAGAGTGTCGGGCGTGGTGGCGGCGGTGATGCTGGTTGGGGCGGCCTGGGTGGCGGGGCGGCGGGTTCGTTAGCCTTCTCCCTTCCCCCTTGATGGGGGAAGGGCCGGGGATGGGGGTGATGCGGCGGTTCAGCCGGCAAGGGCCCTCATCAAGCTGAACAGCCCCATCACCCCCACCCAACCCTCCCCCATCAAGGGGGAGGGCTCAAGAGAACGCCCGCCCCGGTTCCCCGGAGCGGGCGTTTCGCAACTCAAACTCAAAACCCGGCAGCCGCTAGACCAGCGACCCGTGGCATTGCTTGAACTTCTTGCCCGAACCGCAGGGGCAGGGGCCGTTGCGGCTGGTGTTCTGCCAGCCTTCCGGCAGCACCGAGACCGGCAGGGCCTCGCGCTGCTGGGGCGACAGACCCTCGGGCAGGGCGCCGGCCGTGGCGACGTTCTCGCCGGTCAGCGGGTCCATATGGACCTCGATCAGGTTTTCCGGCGAGTGCAGGGGCTCGGGCTCGGCATAGGCGATCTCGACCGTCATCAGCCAGCGGGTGGTGTTGGTGCGCAGGTCGCCCAGCAGCTTTTCGAACAGGCTGAAGGCTTCGGTCTTGTACTCGTTGAGCGGATCGCGCTGGCCGTAGCCGCGCAGGCCGATGACGTTGCGCAGGTGGTCCAGGTGCATCAGGTGCTCGCGCCACTGCAGATCGATCATCTGCAGCAGGAAACTCTTTTCCACCTGGCGCATCTGCTCGGGCGTGATGATCTCTTCGCGCTGGGCGGCGTAGGCGTCGGCGGCCTTGGTGATGCGCTCGCGCATCTCCTCGTCGGCGATGCCTTCCTCGGCGGCCCAGTCGGCCAGCGGCAGGTCCAGGCCCAGGATCGACTTGACCCGCTCGGTCAGGCCCTCGATGTCCCACTGCTCGGCATAGGCCTTGGGCGGCAGGTGGCGCAGGACCAGGTCGTCGACCACGTCGTGGCGCATCTCGTGGATGATGTCGGAAAGGTCGCTCGACTCCATGAACTCCTGGCGCTGCTCGAACACAGCCTTGCGCTGGTCGTTGACGACGTCGTCGTACTTCAGGAGGTTCTTGCGGATCTCGTAGTTGCGCTGCTCGACGCGCTTCTGGGCGGTGGCGATGGCGTTGTTGAGCCACTTGTGGGTGATCGCCTCGCCTTCCTGGACGCCGAAGGTGCGCATGATCGCGTCCAGGCGCTCGCCAGCGAAGATGCGCAGCAGGTCGTCCTCGCACGACAGGAAGAACTTGGAGCGGCCCGGGTCGCCCTGACGGCCGGTCCGGCCGCGCAGCTGGTTGTCGATGCGGCGGCTTTCGTGGCGTTCGGTGCCCAGCACGAACAGGCCGCCGGCATCGAGGGCCTGCTTCTTGGCGGCGGCGATTTCGGTGTCGAGGGCGACGCGCTGGGCGACTTCGTCCTCGTGGGTCGGGACGATGCCCAGGCCCTTCTGCTGCTGCTTCCAGGTCGACAGGCGCATGTCGACATTGCCGCCCAGCTGGATGTCGGTGCCGCGGCCGGCCATGTTGGTGGCGATGGTCACCGCGCCGGGCACGCCCGCGTCGGCGACGATCAGGGCTTCCTGCTCGTGGAAGCGGGCGTTCAGCACCTGGTGCGGAATGCCGTTGTGCTTCTTGCCGTCGTTTTCCCACACATAGGTCGACAGCAGCTTGGACAGTTCTTCCGACTTTTCGATCGACACGGTGCCGACCAGGATCGGCTGGCCGCGCATGTGGCAGTCGGCGATCTGAACCAGGATCGACTGGTTCTTCTCGGCCTCGGTGCGATAGACCTCGTCGTCGTCGTCGATACGCAGCACGGGGCGGTTGGTCGGGATTTCGCTGACGCCCATCTTGTAGATGTCGTCGAATTCCTGGGCCTCGGTGGACGCCGTGCCGGTCATGCCCGACAGCTTGGAATACAGGCGGAAATAGTTCTGGATGGTCACCGAGGCCAGGGTCTGGTTCTCGGGCTGGATGTCGGCGCCTTCCTTGGCCTCGATGGCCTGGTGCAGGCCTTCCGAGAGGCGGCGGCCGGTCATCATGCGGCCGGTGAACTCGTCGATCAGGATCACCTCGTCGCCCTTGACGATGTAGTCCTTGTCGCGCGTGTAGAGCACGTTGGCGCGCAGAGCCTGGTTGACGTGGTGGACCAGCGAGATGTTGGCGGCGTCGTACAGACCGGCGGTGTCCTCGGCCAGGTGGCCGCCCGACATCAGGATCTCTTCGATGCGCTCCTGGCCGTCCTCGGTGAGGATGACCTGCTTCTGCTTCTCGTCGTGATCGTAGTTGGTCTTGTCCTTGATGAGATCCTTCACCAGGACGTCGATGGTCTTGTAGAGCTCGCTGCGGTCCTCGGTCGGGCCCGAGATGATCAGCGGCGTGCGGGCTTCGTCGATCAGGATCGAGTCGACCTCGTCGACGATCACGAAGTGGTGGCCGCGCTGGACCATTTCCTCGACGCTGTAGACGAGGTTGTCGCGCAGGTAGTCGAAGCCGAATTCGTTGTTGGTGCCGTAGGTGATGTCGCTGCGATAGGCGCGCTGACGATCGCCCTGGCTCAGACCGTTGACGATGACGCCATAGCTGAGGCCCAGGAAGTTGTAGATCTGGCCCATCCAGTCGGCGTCGCGCTTGGCCAGATAGTCGTTGACCGTGATGACGTGCACGCCCTTGCCGGCCAGGGCGTTCAGATAGGTGGGCAGGGTGGCGACCAGGGTCTTGCCTTCACCGGTGCGCATTTCCGCGATGCCGCCGAAGTGAAGCACCATGCCGCCCACCAGCTGGACGTCGAAGTGGCGCATGCCCAGCACCCGCTTGGAGGCCTCGCGAACGGCGGCGAAGGCTTCATGCAGGATGTCGTCGAGGGTCTCGCCCTTCTCAAGGCGCGCCTTGAACTGTTCGGTCTTGGCTTTCAGGGCCTCGTCGGAAAGGGCGGCGTACTCCGGCTCGTAGGCGTTGATCTTCGCCACGCGGGCGGTCAGCGTCTTGACCTTGCGGTCGTTGGAAGAGCCGAAAAGCTTTTTGGCGAAGCCGAGCATGAAGTCGAAATTCCGATGAAGTGTTAGGCGCGGCGGGCGTCGGGGTTCCTGCGAGGTGACAACCCAGCACGACTATTCCAGCCTTGATAGCGCGCGGGAGACTTAAGCAGCGACCCCTCCAGTGTCAACGCGAGCGCCCGTTATAGGGCGTGGTAAAGGCGAAGGTTTCCGGCCTTTTCCGCGTTTCGTTGTCACCTGCGCCAAAAATGCCGGAATGCCTTCCCGGGGCGGAGTTGCATTCCCCTGCGCCCGAAACCACGCTAGAGCCGTTCCGAAGGTTCGTCGGAGATCCGTCCCTTGATCAAGTTCCCCCACAGCCGCGTCTGGGCCTTGCTGGCCGTCACGGTCGTCCTGGCCGCCTGTGGTCAGAACAAGAGCGCCGAGAAGCCGCCGGAGCCGGGCGACACCGCCGTGGCGCGGGTCAATGGCCACAATGTCTGGGCGTCCGACGTCAAGCGCGAGGCGGTGGCCCAGGGCCTGATCAGCGAGGGCGAGCCGCTGGACATCTCCAGCGATCTGTTCCGCCAGCGCCTGGACGAGGTGGTCGACCAGAAGCTGCTGGCCGCCGAGGCCCTGAAGCGCAAGCTGGACAAGGATCCCGTCGCCCAGCGCCGCCTGGCCGCCGCGCGCGAGCGCATCCTGGGCGACATGCTGGTCGAGAGCGTGGTCGAGAAGGCCGTCAACGAGGACGCCATCCGCCGCCTCTATGCCGAGCAACAGAAGCTGTCCAAGCGCTCGGAGGAAATCCGCGCCCGCCAGATCCTGGTCGCCACCCAGGCCGAGGCCGACAGCATCAAGAAACTGCTGGCCACCGGCGCCTCGTTCGACGCCCTGGCCATGGAGCGCTCGACCGATCAGGCCACCCGCTTCAACGGCGGCGACCTGGGCTATTTCACCGTCGACGTGATGCCCGAGGCCTATGCCGCCCCCCTGAAGACCGCCCAGAAGGGCCAGGTGGTTGGGCCGTTCGCCACCGAGGGCGGCTGGGCCATCCTGCGCGTCGAGGACAAGCGCATGGAAGAGCCGATCACGCTGGAGGCCGCGCGTCCGCAGATCGTCCGCTTCCTGACCTATGACCAGGTCCGCGACCTGCTGGAAAAGCTGCGTGGCGGCGCCAAGGTCGACATGCTGACCGCCAAGACCCAGGACGTGCCCGGCGCGCCGCAGGAGCCGGCCTCGGCCCCGCCGGAGCTGCAGGGCTCGGCTCCGGCCTCCGCCCCGGCGGCGGCTCCGCCCGCTCCCGCGAAGAAGAACTAGTCGAGACGACCCGATGCCCTCCAAGACCGACAAGCCCGCGGCCGACGTCGACGCCGCCCCTCCTGGCGCCGTCGAGCGTGTCGGCCAGAGCCTGGAACGCGCCCTCGACCCCCTGGCCTCGGCCCTGAAGCGCGCCACGCGGCGGGCTGAAAAGCCGGCCAAGGCGCCCAAGGCCGCCGCCCCGGGCAAGCCGGGCCTGGCGATCTCGCCGCTGGCCGTGCCGTTCCCGCATATCCCGCCGATCGCCGGTGTCGAGATCGCGACGGGGCGGGCGGGCTTCTACAAGCACGAGCGCGAAGACCTGCTGCTGATGCGCTTCGCCGAGGGCACCAACGCGGCGGGCGTCTTCACCCGTCACGGCGTCGGCTCGGCTCCGGTCGACTGGTGTCGACGCCAGCTGACCGCCAGCGGCGGCGCCGATGTGCGGGCCCTGGTGGTGAACGCCGGCTGCGCCAACAGCTTCACCGGCAAGCCGGGCGCCGACGCCGTGCGCCGGGTCGCCACCGCCGTGGGCAAGCGCTTCGATTGCCGCCAGCGCGACGTGATGATGGCCTCGACCGGGGTGATCGGCGTGATCCTCGACGACGCGAAGATCACCGCCCGCCTGGCCGAGGTCGAGACCCGCCTGACCGAGGACGCCTGGTCCGAGGCCGCCGCGGCGATCATGACCACCGACACCTTCCCCAAGGGGGCCTACGCCACGGCCCTGATCGACGGGCACGAGGTGAAGATCGCCGGCATCGCCAAGGGCTCGGGCATGATCGCGCCGGACATGGCGACCATGCTGGCCTTCGTCGCCACCGACGCCGCCATCGCCCCGGCGGCGCTGCAGACCCTGGTCAGCCTCTATACCCGCACCACCTTCAACAGCGTCACGGTGGACGGCGACCGCTCGACCAACGACACCCTGCTGCTGTTCGCCACCGGCCAGTCGAGCGCGCCCAAGATCCATCGGGCCGGCGACCGGCGCCTGGCCGATTTCCGCGAGAAGCTGGAAGCCGTGCTGCTGGATCTGGCCCTGCAACTGGTCCGCGACGGCGAGGGGGCGAGCAAGTTCGTCAAGATCACCGTCAACGGCGCCGAAAGCCCGGCCAGCGCCCGCAAGATCGCCCGCACCATCGCCGAGAGCCCCCTGGTCAAGACCGCCTTCGCCGGCGAGGACGCCAACTGGGGCCGCATCGTCATGGCCGTGGGCCGCGCCGACGAGCCGGTGGCCCGCGAGAAGATCAATGTCAGGTTCGGCGAGCTCTACGCCGCCCGCGACGGCCTGGTCTCGGCCGAATATGACGAGGCCGCGATGAGCGCCTATGTCAGGAACGCCGAGTTCGAGGTCAGCGTCGACGTCGGCGTCGGCAAGGGCTCGGCCACGGTGTGGACCTGCGACCTGACCAAGCAGTATGTGGCGATCAACGGGGATTATCGCTCCTGACCATGGCCAGCGAACCGCGCCCCATCGACCTCCTCGCCGTCGCCGAGGCCTGCCGCGAGGCCGGCTATGTGGTCGAGGAAATTGATCGTGGCCTGGAGGTGTCCGGCGCCGACGACGGCGGGGCCTTCTATCTGTTCCCGGAAGGCGACTGGCTGCAGGCGCGCTGCCAGGTGCTGGACCCTCAGGACCTGGACCAGGCCCGCGACCTGACCGCCCTGTTCGAGACCATCGCCCGCGCGCAGTTTCGCCTGATCGGCTGCCGGTTCGGCTTCGACGTCCTGACCGGTCTGTGGCTGATCGAGGACTGCTATCCGGGTTTCGAGCCCGCCGGCTTGCCGGCGGTTCTGGAACAACTGGCCTTTGTCTGGGGTTCGCTGCAGGACGTGCTCGACGCCGCCCTGCGGGGCGAAGTGCCCAATGACGACACTCTGGACGCGGCGTTCGAGCTGGAAGCGGCCTCGCCGCCGAACTAGCCCGGGCGGCGATCGACGCAGCCGGAACCTATTGCCAAGCTTGCCGTTCCTTATCCGCGTTCAGTCATTCGGGCGTCTAGGGGTTTGATATGCGTGGATCTGGCTTTCGATACGGACTGCTGGCGGTGGCCGCGGCGCTGACGCTCTCGGGCGCCGCCCAGGCGCAGGACAAGGCGCTGGACGGGCGCGACGACGACAAGGCCAAGGACGAAGCCGCTTCCCCGGGGCGCTGGGGCGACACCCGCAAGCGGGCGCTCGAGATCGGCTCCCAGCCCGGCCGCGACGTCGGGGTGATGCGGCGCGACATGCCGGCCATTCTCGAGGAAGCCCTGGCCGATCCCTATACGCTGAAGGGCCTGAAGACCTGCGTGCAACTGGCTGGCGAGGTTCGCAAGCTGAACGAGGCTCTGGGCCCCGACTATATCGTCGGCAACGAGGTCAAGGAAAACCGCGCCGGCAAGCTGGCCGAGGCCGGCGGCCGGACGGTGATCAACTCGATCATCCCGTTCCGCGGCCTGGTCCGCGAAATCTCCGGCGCCGCTCCGGCCGAACGCCGCCTCGACGCGGCGCTTGACGCCGGCCTGGCCCGTCGCGGGTTCCTGCGCGGGGTGCACTACAAGCAGCGGTGCAAGACGAAGTTCTAGCGGCCGCACCCGCGCCGCCACCGCCGGACCCATCGCCGCAGCGGCGACGGCGGGCGATAGGGCGTTTCGCGGAAGTCCCGCGCCGGCCGGCGACGGATATGGTCGTCGAGCCGGAACCGGGACGATGCGGCCAGTTCGGCCGGTCCGCGCTCCACGGCGATGAAGCCGTTGAACACCTCCACCCGCGCCACCAGGTCGCGGGCCGTGCCCGCCGCCTCGATGATCTCGACGACCAGGTCCGTCAGGCGACGCTCATGGGCCCACGGGTGGTCGGGATCGGAAAAGCCGCTCCAGTGGTCCCAGGCCCAGTCCTCGAGAATATAGGTCCCGCCGGGACGCAGCAGCGGAAACAGCGTCTCGAAGCTGGCTTTCGACGGCGCGTAGAGATGCGACGCATCGTCGATGACCAGGTCCAGCGGGCCGTCCATCTCGGCCCGCACAATGCGACGAAGTTCGGCGTGGTCGGCCTGATTGGTTTGCCAGTAGGTGCTCACACGATGGGCCAGGCCGCGCGAGGTGATCCACTGATCGAAATAGGGGCTGTCCTCGCGCGCCTGGAAGTCGATCGCGACGTGCTTTTGGGGCTTCAGCGCCTCGAACCAGAAAGCCGTGCTGCCGCCGTCGAAGATGCCCAGCTCGAAGACGTTGGTCATTTGCCGACGCTCCTGGCGCGCGAAATGCAGCTGGTACTGATCGACCAGCGCGCGGGTCTTGTAGAACTTGAAGTGATCGTCCTGGCCGGAGGCGGAGGCCGCCGCGCTCTCGATCTGGAAGCTGACCCCGTGGAATTCCGCGCGATCAGCGGACCACTGCATATTCTGGAACATCAGCCTCTCGACCATACGTATGTCTAAGGGGCTTTCTTATCCTGAAGTTGTGATGAGTCCCACCTCTCGACCAGGGCATATCGCGGATGCGGCGCGAAGGGGGCGAGGCGCGCTCCCAAATCCTCTCCCTGAAGGGGGAGGCGATCACGAAGTGATCGGAGGGGGTAGTGCTGCGGAGTCATTGCGGTCTTCCCCCACCGGCCTGCGGCCGCCTCCCCCTTCAGGGGGAGGACTTATGGGGATACGCCGCGCTGTATCCCCGTTGTTTCCGGAACAAACCCTAACCAAATCAGCGTCTTGCAAAAAACTTGATCGCGCCAATCAGACGCGCTGAAACCGCCCGCATACTGTTCTCACCTGACAGCACGGGAAGGGCGTCCGGCCGGCGACCAGCGACGGCTGTCAGGGGTGATCGAGCGGGCTACCGTTCGGGCGTATGCCCGGGCGGCCGGTTAAAGTGAGGGCGGCTGACGTAAACCCGCCTATCGGAGGAAGGCCAAGCCTCCGCCCGTCCGAAGGTTCGCTCCGGGTTCCTCCGGAATCGGCGTGGCCGCAGCCCAAGGCTGGGTACGTCGCGAGGAGGACAAAACCCGGGTGGGGCATAAGGCTGAAAAGGCCTGCGCGCCCCGGCCAGAGGGATAACGATCACGCGGAGCGTTCGTCTTCGTCGAAACGGTATTTGCTATCCCATCCTCCGGGCGAGGCCCGGACGCTCCGCGACCCTTCCCACCCACTCGGCGGTTTTCCGCGCGAGGTTGTGAAACCGTGTCCGCCAGACTTGCCCCCCGTCCCCCAATCACGTTCACATGCCAACCTGAAGTCGTGACCCCGGGGACAGCGTTGACCGAAGCCTTGATCGTGCGGGGTCTGAACAAGACCTTCGCCAAGCCCGCCGTCGCCAATCTCGACCTGACCGTCCATGCCGGCGAGCTCTACGCCCTGCTGGGTCCCAATGGCGCGGGCAAGACCACCACCCTGCGGATGGTGGCCGGCCTGACCCAGCCCGACAGCGGCCAGATCAGCATCTATGGCGTCGACGCCCGCAGCGACCCGGCCGGGGCCAAGGCCCTGGTCGCCTGGGCGCCCGACGAGGCGATGATCTATGACCGTCTGACGCCGCTGGAATATCTGGAATTCGTGGCCGGGCTGTGGAACGTCGATCCGGCCCTGGCCAAGACGCGGGCCGAAGAGCTGCTGGCCCAGCTGGGCCTGACCGACGAGGCCCGCCGCCGCTGCGAGGGCTTTTCGCGCGGCATGAAGCAGAAGGTCGCCCTGGCCGGCGCCCTGATCCACGATCCGCGCCTGCTGATCTTGGATGAGCCCCTAACCGGCCTGGACGCCGCCGCCGCGCGGCTGGTCAAGGACATGCTGCGGGCCCGGGTCGACGCCGGCGCCACGGTGATCCTGACCACCCACATCCTGGAGGTGGCCGAACGCATGGCCGACCGCATCGGCATCATCGCCGGCGGCAGGCTGCTGGCCGAGGGGCGGCTGGACGAGCTGCGCGCCCAGGCGGGCGGGGCGGGCGGCAGCTCCACGCTCGAGGACGTCTTCCTGCAACTGACCGCCGAGAGCGCCCCCGCGTGAACCTGTTCAAGCCCGCCAGCGTGGCCTGGCTGCTGGCCCACGAGATGCGCCTGGCCTGGCGCGGGTTTCGCGCGGGGCGGTCTGGCAAGGGGATTGGCGCCCTGATCGGTCTGGCGGTGCTGTTCGCCTTCGCCTGTATCGGCGGGGTGTTCCTGGCCCTGGCCGTACACGGGCATGAGGTTCCGATCCATCCGCTGGCCGTGCTGATCGCCGACCTGCTGTGCGCGGTGCTGCTGACCCTGATGCTGTCCCAGACCCTGAGCGCCTCGGCCGAGGCGCTATACGAGCGGGGCGATCTGGACCTGCTGTTCTCCTCGCCGATCGCGCCGCGCAAGGTGCTGCTGGTCCGCTCGCTGGGGATCGCGACGGGGGTGGCGACGATCTTCATGGTGTTCGCGGCCCCGCTCCTGCTGCCCTCGATCCTGTATGGGCATCCCGGCTGGCTGGGGGTGTTTGGGGTGCTGATCGCCCTGGCCCTGACCGCCACGGCTCTGGGTCTGATCCTGGCGATGGCGCTGTTCGCCCTGATCGGGCCGCGCCGCACCCGCACGGTGGCCCAGGTGCTGGCGGCCCTGGTCGGCGCGGCCTTCTTCCTGGCCAGCCAGTACCGCAACCTGATGGGCGAGGCGGCCAGCGAGAGCCTCTATGCCAGCATAGCCCGCGAGGCGATCGACGGCCTCCTGACCCCGCCGCCCTGGGCCAGCCTGCCGCTGCGCGCCATGCTCGGCGAGCCCCTGCCGTTGGCGGGGATGATGGCCGTCGGCGCGGGCCTGTTCTGGCTGGCCGCCACGGCCCTGGGCCGCCGGTTCTCCGACGCTGCCGCCGCGGCCCAGGGGGCGAGCTCCAAGCGTCCGCGCGGCCGGGTCAAGCCCGCCGGGGCCTTCGCGGCCGGCGCCTTCAAGGCCACGGTGCGCAAGGAGCTGCGCCTGATCGGCCGCGACGCCACCCTGCTGTCGCAGGTGCTGCTGCGGGTGCTCTATCTGATCCCGCTGGCCCTGGTGCTGGCCCGTTCGGCGGCGAAGGTCGACGCGGTCGCCCTGGCCGGCGGGGCCGGCATCGTGGCCTTCATGGCCGGGCAGGTGGCCGGGAGTCTCGCCTGGATCACCCTGTCGGCCGAGGATACGCCCGACCTGCTGGCCGTGTCGCCAACCTCGATGGCCACCCTGCGCCGGGCCAAGCTGGTCGCGGCCCTGATCCCGGTGGCCCTGCTGCTGGTGGGACCGATCGCGGCCCTGACCTGGTTCCAGCCCCTGACCGGCCTGATCACCGCCGTCGGCGCGGGCCTGGCCGCCTGGGCCTGCGGGCTGATCAATGTCTGGCACCAGAAGCCCGGCAAGCGCGCCGACTTCCGCCGTCGTCGCGGGGCCTCGTGGCTGGCCACCCTGGCCGAGATCATGATCGGCGGCCTGATCGCCGGGGCGACCACCCTGACGGTGATGGGCCTGGCCGGCTGGGCCGCGCCGATGCTGATCGTGGCGCTCACCGTGCTGATGGTGATGCGCCGGACGGATGAGCAGATCGGCAAGGCGCTTAGGGCTACCGCCTAGGCGTCCAGCAAGGCCCGGATCTGGCAGACCACCCCGGCGGGTTCGAACCGGATCGAGGCCTCGCCCGACAGTTCGGCCGCCAGGCCGCGTTCGATCAGGCGCGAGCCGAAGCCGCGCTGGGTGGGCGGCTTGACGGGCGGCCCGTCGATCTCGGTCCAGGTCAGGTCCAGTCGTTCGGCTCCCGCTCCCGGGGCAAGGTCCCAGCGGATCAGGATGCGGCCGCCGGGAACCGACAGCGCGCCGTACTTCACCGCATTGGTGGCCAGTTCATGCAGGGCCATCGACAGCGACAGGGCGGTGCGCGGCGACAGCCGGATCGCGGGGCCGGCCAGCTCGAACCGCGCCGAGCCGCCATGCAGAACGGCCAGGCGCGCGGCGATGTCGTGCAGTTCGGCGCCCTCCCAGTTCTCGCGGGTCAGCAGGTCGTGAGCCTCGGCCAGGGCGACGATGCGGCTGGTGAAGGCTTCCTGGGCCTGGGCCAAGGGGCGCCCGGTGTTGAAGCTCTGGGCCGCTATGGCCTGGATGGTGGCCAGGGAGTTCTTGACCCGATGGTTCAGCTCGTTGACCAGCAGGCGCAGATGCAACTCCGAGCGCTTGCGGTCGGTGACATCGACGGTGGCGCCCAATAGCCGGATGGGCTCGCCCTCGGGCGAGAAGAAGGTCTCGCCCTTGGCGGTGATCCAGCGCTCATGGCCGTCGTCGCGGCCGATGGCGCGGAACTCGAGGACGTAATCGGCGCGGATGCGCGGATCCAGGGCGCGGCCAAGGGCGGCGCGGATCGGCTCCAGATCGTCGGGATGCAGGCGCTCGTAGAAGGTGTCGAGGGTGACCGTCTCGCCCGGCGGAATGCCGAACATCGCATAGCAGCGGTCCGACCAGGTCAGGCGGCCAGTGGCGACATCCAGTTCCCAGATCCCCAGATCGGCGGCGTCGACGGCCAGGCGCAGGGTCTCTTCCTGCCGCAGCAGGTGGGCCTCGGCTTCCTTGCGTTCGGTGACGTCGGAGACCACGCCCACGAAACGGGTGCAGTGGTCGCCTTCGAAATAGGCCCGGCCAAAGGTCTCGATCCAGCGTGGCGCCCCGTCATTGGCGCGGCGGATGCGGTACTCATGATTGATCCGCCCGTCGCCGGACGGATCCAGGGCCGCGCTCACGGCGGCGCGCATGCCGGGAAGGTCCTCGGGATGGATGAGGTTCTCGAAGGCCTCATAGGTGTTCTCGACATCATCGGCGAGGCCGAAGATCCCCCGGGCGCGAGCATCCCAGAAACGGGCGCCGGCGGCGGGGTTGTGATCCCACCGTCCCATGCGCGCGGCGCCGACGGCCATGTCGAGATCGGCTTGGGCCGCCAGCAGGGCCGCCTCGACGGCCTTGCGATCGGTGATGTCGAGCACCACGCCGGTGTTGCGGTCGGGCCGGCCCTCGGCGTCCAGATAGCAGCTGCCGCGCGTATAGACCCAGCGGATCGAGCCGTCGCTCTGGACCAGACGATACTCATGGGCGAAATCGCCGCCCTTTTCCATGGCCGCCTGACTGATCTGGCGAACCCGCTCACGGTCTTCGGGATGGACGGCGGGCATGAAGCTGCGCACGGGAAGGCCGGCCTCGGCATAGTCGGGCGACAGCGAATGCAGGGCGGCGTAGCCGGCGTCGGCATAGACCTTGTCGGCCTGGATATCCCAGTTCCAGGCGCCGAAGCCGCCGGCCGCCTCGATGGCCAGGCGATAGCGCCTCTCGGTCTCGCGCAGGGTGCGTTCGGTTTCGATCGCTTCGGTCAGTTCGACGGCGGTGATCAGCACCCCGCCCACCCCGGTCGGGACGGTGGTGTCCGGCACGGGGCTGTAGCTGATGTTGAAATGGCCGATCCGGGGCGTGGAATCGCCGGCGCGCTTGACGCTGAGCGCCATCTTTTCGAGGGCGTAGCCGCCGCTGGCGCCCGCCAGGATATTGTCGTGCATCGTTCGCAGGCTGGCCTGAAATTCCGGCGAGTGCTGGGTGAAGACCATGCCCAGGGCTGACGGATGCAACTCGTGCAGGGCCGGCGCATAGGCGTCGTTATAGATCAGGCACAGCTCTGGTCCCCAGCGCAGGGCCATGGGGAAGTTGGTGGCCAGGATCATGTCGACGGCCAGGCGCAGGCTGGGCGACCAGTCGTCCATCGCGCCGATCGGCGTGGTGGACCAGTCGAAGGCGCGCACGCGTCCAGCCATCTCGCCGCCAGCGATTCTCGTCAGCGTCGGTCCGGCGCGCGGCTGTAAATCCGCCATCGCAAATGTTCCCTCCCGCCGGTCAGTGACCGGTCCCAGCGGCAAGTGAGCCCATCGCGAAGCTTGATTCAAGGCTTGTCTGGCCGGGAGCCAATCCCGCGGGCGGCAAAAGTCCTCGCGGACGAAAAAACGGCCGCTTTCGCCCCCTCGGGGTGAAAAACGGCCGTCGATTCAGTCACATGCCGGGGGAGCGCCCGGGAAGCAATACCCGTTTTGAGGATCAGTCGATCGGGTTCCAGCGCTTCTCGGCGGGCGCCGCGGCGGCGCTGCGCTTGGGCCCGCGATAGTCGCCGCCGGCCGGCTTGGCCGAGGCGTTCGAAGCGCCGCTGCGACCGCCGCCGCCGCCATTACGACCTTGGCCCTGGCCCTGGCCCTGACCGCCGGTCTTGCCGGCGTCGCCGCCGCGCGCCGGACGGTTGCGTTGGCGACGCAGTTCGGCGGGCACGTTGTTGCGCGGATCGGCGCGACGCGGATCGACGTACTTTTCCGGCGGGGCCAGCTTGTCGGCGACGGCCGCGGCGGCCGCCAGGCTCTTGTCGTTGCGACGATCGAAGGTCGGGATCGTCTGGCGGGTGGCCTTCTGGATGTCGCGCAGCAGGGTGCGTTCGTCATCGGCGCAGAAGCTGATGGCGATGCCGTCCTTGCCCTTGCGGGCGGTCCGGCCGATGCGATGGACGTAGGACTCCGGCACGTTGGGCAGCTCGAAGTTGAACACGTGGCTGACGTCGTTGACGTCGATGCCGCGCGCGGCGATGTCGGTGGCGATCAGCGCCTTGACCTGGCCGGCCTTGAAGGCGGCGAGGGCGCGTTCGCGCTGACCTTGCGTCTTGTCGCCGTGGATGGCGGCCGCTTCGATGCCGCTGGCGACCAGATACTTGGCCACCCGGTCAGCGCCGCGCTTGGTGCGGGTGAAGACGATGGAGCGTTCGACGGCGCTGTCGGCCAGCAGTTCGGCCAGCAGGGGACGCTTGCGCTGGGCCTCGATGAAGATCAGCGACTGGTTGATGCGCTCGACCGTGGTGGCCGACGGGGTGATCGACACTTGAGCCGGATTCTTCAGCAGTTCGCCGGCCAGCTTGCCGATCTCGGTGGGCATGGTGGCCGAGAAGAACAGGTTCTGGCGTTCCTTGGGCAGTTGCGAGGCGATCTTGCGGATCGGCACCACGAAGCCCAGGTCCAGCATCTGGTCGGCTTCGTCGAGCACGAAGATCTCGACGCCGTTCAGGTGGGCGGACTTTTCACCCAGGTGGTCCATCAGGCGGCCCGGGGTGGCCACGACGACGTCGACGCCGGCCGCCAGGGCCTTCATCTGCGGGCCATATTTCACGCCGCCGAAGATGGTGGCGACGGTCAGGCCCATGTGTTTGCCGTAGTCACGGAAGCTGTCGGCGATCTGGGTCGCCAGTTCGCGGGTCGGCGACAGGACCAGGCAGCGGAAGCCGCGGCGCGGGGCCGGCTTCTTGTCTTCGGCCAGGCGGTGCAGGATCGGCAGGGCGAAGGCGGCGGTCTTGCCGGTGCCGGTCTGGGCGATACCCAGCAGGTCGCGGCCGGTCATCACCGTGGGGATGGCCTGGGCCTGGATCGGGGTGGGGGTGGTGTAGCCCTTGTCGGTCAGGGCCTTGAGAAGCGGCTTGGCCAGGCCAAGGTCAGAAAATTGAGTCAAGTTGGCTGTCTTTCAGACAATGCCACATGACGGCGCGCGCGGTCCTCGCGCGGCTCGTCCATGGGACGGGTCGGTTGGGGAGCGCCCCGCGTGGCCCGGGCGGTCTTATGGACGTTTCATGGCGCTCGACAGGCTGATCCGAAAAACGGACCTTCACGCGACTGGAGCACCGATAGCGCCTATGGGCGCAGGGTCCATATCGTTTGTTGCAGGTGCGAAGTCAAGGGGCGCGGGGACGCACCCCCGCGCGGAGCCCCTACCATTGGGATCTCAGGACCTGGGCTTGGGTTTCACGTCGAAGATCTTGTTCACGATCTTCCAGCCCTCGGGCGTCTTCAGCAGCTGCATGTAGTCGGTGAGGACGGCGGTCGGGTGGTCCAGCACGATCTTGGCGCTGGCGGCCGAGCCTGTGACGTCGATCGACTCGATCCAGCGCTTGCGCTGGGCCTCGTCGTCGGCGGGCTTGCCGCTGGCGCCGGCGACATAGTCATCGTCGCTCCGCTGGACGTACTGGCCCTCGCGCATCCATTGCAGCCGCGCCTCGTCGTGGAAGGCTTGGCGAAATTCCCGGGGATCGCCTGTGGCGTGGCCGGCCAGATAGTGCTCCAGCGTCGCGCGGATGGCGGCTTCCTCGGGATTGGCCAGAACCTGAGCCTGGGCCGGAGCGGCGGTCAGCAGGGCCAGGCCCGCGGCGAGCGTCGCGATCGATCGATACATGATGTTCCCTCCGGCCCGTCACGCAACGCTAGGAAGGCAATATGGCGACCGTGCGGCCAAGGTCTTGCCAGGCGCCGCGCCCCGCGCCAAACCCGGCGTCATGACCAAGCCCACCGTCCTCGTCGCCGCCGCCGCTATGATCGATGTCGATGGCCGCGTGCTGATCTGCCAGCGGCCCAAGGGCAAGCAACTGGCCGGGCTGTGGGAGTTTCCGGGCGGCAAGGTGGAGCCTAGCGAGACGCCGGAAGAGTGCCTGATCCGCGAGCTGCAAGAGGAACTCGGCATCAAGGTCGCTCAATCCTGCCTGGCGCCGTTTGTCTTCGCGTCGCACAGTTACGAGTCTTTTCACCTCCTGATGCCACTCTACTTGCTGCGCCGCTGGGAAGGCCTGGTGACGCGCAAGGAACATGAGGCGCTGGCATGGGTGAAGCCGGACAAACTGGCGGACTATCCAATGCCGCCGGCGGACATTCCGCTCGTGGCCTGGCTGCGCGATCTGCTCTGAGCCGCTTCTGGCGCTGTGAACGCGGCGCCACCGCCGTGGAGCTGGGGATACTGGTCGCCTTGATCTGCGTGGCGATCATCAGCGCGGTCAGCGCCCTGAGCGGCAGCCTCAACACCAGTTTCGGCAAGGTCTCGACGGCCATCACGGCCGCTGGCAGCTAGAGCGCGACAGGCCAGCCGCACCGCGGCTTGGCGGTGACAAGCTGGATCGTCAGGCGCTATACTTGGCTCGAGAGGTCCCAATGACACGGCCCACGAACGTCTCGCATTTTCTGGCGACCCCGGCCGGCCAAGCCAAGCGCGCCGAACCACGCCATCAGCTGTCCGACGCCGAGCGCATGGCGCGGGGCCGGGCCCAGATCGCCCTCGGCGACTATATCGAGGATGATCAGGTCGATGCCTTCCTCGACGGTCTGCAGATTCCCGCGTCCAAGGTCTGATTTTAGCCTTGGCCTGGAGACTAAGGCTCACGGCCGACGCGCAGGCTGACCTGCGTGAGATCACCAAATGGCTGTCGCAGCCCGGCTCCGGCGCCGAGGCGCGCAAGAAGCTTGAGGCTCTTAAGGATGGCCTCAAAGGGCTTCGCCGCGATCCGCTGCGCCACCCGGTGTTCGGTCCTACCGGCGGACGCAAGTGCAGCACGCGCGGCGGCTATGAGATCCACTACGACGCCTCGGGCGACCCACCAGGGTCCACCACGTCAGGCATCGTCGAAGTGGCGTTCGTGAAGGGTCCCTATCAGGACTATTCAACCTTCCTGGGATGATCCCCCGCCGACTGTTCCACCGCTCCCAGGGCGTCGGCCAGCCGCATCTTGGCCGAGCCGGGGCGCAGGGGCTTCTGCTGGCTCTCGTGAGGGGCCCAGCCGGTCACCGCCACGATCTCGAACGTCGCCGGCACGCGGCCGTCGGGGTCGGCGAAGCGTTCGACATAGATTTCCATGGCCCGCGCTAACACGCGCCGCCCCATCGGCTTGCGCGAGCGGTCCAGCAGCACGCTGGTCTCGCCCATGCGTCGCAGATCGCGCAAAAGCTCGATCGGGTGGCCGTAGCGCACCTTCACCCGGTCGACATCGGCTACCGGCAGGGCGAAGCCCGCCCGTTGCAGCAGGCCCGCCGCGTCGATGGCGTCGGCGAACGGCGAGACGCGGAAGGACGCGCCGCCGCTGACCTCGTCCTCGGCCTGCAGCAGGGCCTGGCGCAGCTCGGTCAGGGTGGCGCCGCCGAAGATCGCGCCGATGAAC
The DNA here is from genome assembly GCA_964427205.1 of uncultured Caulobacter sp. Lineage (GTDB taxonomy): Bacteria > Pseudomonadota > Alphaproteobacteria > Caulobacterales > Caulobacteraceae > Caulobacter. The sequence continues at coordinate 219,047 of CAYRTE010000001.1, read as the reverse complement.
AGGCCGTCGGGCCGCAGCGCCCGGCGGATCTGGATCAGGGCCCCGACCAGGTCATTGGTCCAGTGCAGGGACAGGGTCGAGACGGCCAGGTCCAGGGTCGCGTCGCCAAACGGCAGGCGCTCCTCATCGGCGACGACCCTCAGGCCATTTCCGACGCCCAGCATCCGCGCCGACAGGTCGGCCTCGAACAGCACGTCGATCTTTTCCGTCGCGTCGCTGGCCGCCAGCGCCTGCGAGAAAGCCCCGTTTCGCGCTCCGAGATCGACGGCGACCGGAAAGCGTCGCAGGATTGTCTCCAGCCGCATGACGACATCCTGCGCCACCCTGCGCTTGAGGAAGTCAGCCGAGCCGTAGTCAGGCGCGGCGCGGTCGAGGCGGACCTTCAGAAGGTCGCGATCGAAGAGGAGGGGCGAGGCGGTCATGCGGGCGGAACATGGCGATTTCGAACCGATATGGAAAGCGGGACCGCGTCTGAGAGGTTTTGGCAGAGGTCTGCTGGATCTTGTCCTGCCGCCCCGGACGTTCGACGGCGGTCCGGCCCAGACCCGGGGCCTGTCGGCGGAGAACTGGAGCCGCGTCACCTTTCTGGACGATCCGGTCTGCGACGGCTGCGGCCTGGCCCTGCCATTCGACAGCGGCGCGCTGGAGCGCTGCCCCCTCTGCCAGGCGCGGCCAAAGGCCTTTTCACGAGCGCGGGCGGCCTGCGTCTATGACGAACATTCCCGCGACCTGATCCTGAAGCTCAAGCACGCCGATCGCACCGACCTGTCGGGGCTGATGGCTCGCTGGCTGTCGCGCGCCGCCGCGCCGTTGCTGGAGGAGGCCGATGCCATCGCCCCGGTGCCGATGCACCCCGGGCGCCTGCTGCGTCGTCGCTATAACCAGGCCGCCGAGATCGCCCGGCCGCTGGCGCGGAACAGCGGTGTCGCCTATCTGCCCGACGCCCTGATCCGCCAGCGCGACACGGTCAGCCAGGGCGGCAAGTCGGCCTCGGGGCGCCGTCGAAACGTGGCGGCCGCCTTCGTGGTGCCCGAGTCGCGTCGTCACCGCGTGATCGGCCGCAGGATCTTGCTGGTCGATGATGTCCTGACCACCGGAGCCACCGCCGAGGGCTGCGCGCGGGCCCTGATGGCGGCCGGAGCGGCGGAAGTGACCCTGGCGGTCGTGGCGCGCGTTACAGAGATGCAAGCGCGTCCTATATGAGGACCACAAGGAGAGACTCGTTACCCCCATGGCCAAAGTCACCATCTATACCCGCCCGTTCTGCGGCTACTGCGCCCGCGCCCTGAAGCTGCTGGGCGACAAGGGCGCCGACTTCACCGAAGTTGAGGCCGGAATGGATCCCAAGCTGCGCCAGGAGATGATGGACCGCTCGGGCCGCACCACCTTCCCGCAGATCTTCGTGGGCGAGCAGCATATCGGCGGCTGCGACGACATGGTGGCCCTCGACCGGGCTGGCAAGCTGGACGGCCTTCTGGCCGCCTAGGAGGTTCGCCGCATGAGCCCGCCCGCGTCCCTGCGCGTCGGTCTGATCCAGACACGGACCCCCGCCACCCACGCGGCGGCGCTGGCCCATGTCGCGCCGCTGGTGCGCGAGGCCGCCGCGCGCGGCGCCCGGTTCATCCTGACGCCGGAAGGGACCAACGTCCTGCAGAAGGACCGCGCCCGGCTGCTGCCCGCGCTGCGAAGCCTGGAAGACGACGTCGTGGTGCGCGGCCTTCGCGACCTCTCCGTCGAGCTGGGCGTCTGGATCGACATCGGCTCGGCGCTGGTGCTGCGCGAGGATGGCAAGGCCGCTAACCGGCAGGCGGTGATCGATCCGACTGGCGCGATCGTCGCCACCTACGACAAGCTGCACATGTTCGACGTCGACCTCCCTACCGGTGAAACCGCGCGGGAATCGGCGACCTATGAGCCCGGCGAGCGGGCGGTGACGGTGGAGACGCCACTGGGCGTCTTCGGCCTGACCATCTGCTACGACATGCGCTTTCCGGCCCTGCACCGGGCCCTAGCCCTGAAGGGCGCGACCATCCTGACCGTTCCGGCGGCCTTCACCCGTCCCACGGGGGAGGCGCACTGGGAGATCCTGCTGCGGGCCCGGGCCATCGAGACCGGCTCGTTCGTGCTCGCCGCCGCCCAGGGCGGTTTCCATGAGGATGGACGCGGCACCTGGGGTCGGTCCATCGCCATCGGTCCGTGGGGCGAGGTCATCGGCGTGCTTGACCATGACGAGCCCGGAGTGCTTGTGGCCGATCTCGACCTGGACGCCGCGCTCAAGGCGCGCGCGGCCATCCCCGCCCTTAAGAACGCCCGCGCCTTTACCGGTCCCTAAGCCCCCACATCATGATCAAGTACGCGCTCCAGTGCGATCAGGCCCATGCGTTCGAAGGGTGGTTCGGCTCGTCGTCCGACTATGACGACCAGAGCGCGCGGGGGCTTGTGGACTGCCCGATGTGCGGATCAAAGGGCGTGTCCAAGCAGATCATGTCGCCCGCCGTGGCTGGAACCAAGGTCCGGGGCGCCGAGCCCGCCGTTGATCAGAAGATGCGCGAGATGATGATGACGGCCATGGGCGAGGTCCGCCGCCACGTCGAGGAGAACTTCGACAATGTCGGCGACGCCTTTGCCAAGGAGGCCCGCGACATTCACGAAGGCAAGTCCGAGGAACGCGGCATCTATGGCCAGGCGACGCCCGCCGAGGCCAAGGCCCTGATCGAGGACGGCATCAAGGTCGCGCCCCTGCCGCCGCCGGCGCTGAAGAAGACGGACGTGAACTGAGGGGTGATCTGGGTCAGTCGGAAGGCTGGCTTTGGAGTGCGCTTGAGAGCAACCACAGATCGTGTCTACCTTGTGTCGCTCGCTAAGGGCGCTCTTGGGGCCGGGCATGATGAGATTGTTTTTGATCCTCCTGGGCGGCGTGGTTTTGCTGAACGGCGGGCCTGTGCAGGCCCAAACGAAGCAAACGGAACCGCCAGCGACTGTCGATAGCGTCACTGTTCGCGCGACAAATCGAAAGGACCTTCTGGAATTCGTTCGAGCCACCTCGGCGCTGTCGTCCGACGGCCAGGTCTCGCGACGACCCAATCGCCTGTGCCCTCTGGTCTCTGGCGCTTCAGTGGAGGTGAATACCTACGTCACCGCCCGCATTCGTGAAGTGGGCGCGCAGGTTGGCGTGCAGTTCGAGAAGAAGGCCTGTCGCCCCAACCTTCTGGTCCTGTTCTCACGAGAGCCCCAGGTGATGCTCCAGAAGGCCCGCGATCGCCGTAAAATCCATTTTGAACCGGCGACGCCGGTGCAGATCCAGCGTTTCATGGCGAACAGCCGGCCCGTGCGCTGGTGGAACAGCGTGGTGGTGATACCAAGTTGGGGATCGGCGTCGGTCGTTGGGGATCCCGACGGGCCGCCTGAGATCAAGAGCCCTGGAAGCCGGATGAAACAACCTACCCGCAGCGCCATCCGGGGCTCGCTGATCGTGGTGGACGCTGGTCAGACCGACGGTGTCGAGGTGGGGGCGATCACCGACTATATCGCCCTCGTGTCCCTGACGGACATCAAGCCGGAAGCTGACCTGACAGGGTACAATTCGATCCTGAACCTTTTCGCGCCGGGCCCATCTGGCGGCGCGGCCAAGCGCCTCACGGCCTTCGATCTGGCCTATCTGCGCGGGGTCTATAGCGTCCGGGATGATGGTTCCGGTCTGACCCAGATGGGCAGAATCGCCACGGCGATGGCCGCCGACCTGGAGCGCTGAAGAGGCGGGCGACGTTGCTCCGGCGATGGTGAACGCAAAACGCCCCGGCTTTCACCGGGGCGCTCTGGTCGTGCGGTGGGCTAGCGCCTAGCGGCGATAGCGGTACTCGTAGTGGCACTTCTTCTTCTTGGCGATCTGGTTGCCGGCGACGGCGCCGACGACGCCGCCCAGGATCGCGCCTTCGGTCTTGGCGCCATTACCGGCGACGGCGGCGCCCAGCGTGCCGCCCGTCAGGCCGCCGATCACAGTGCCCTTGCCGCCCTTGGTCTTGGTGCAGACCTTCACGCGATAGCGTTCGCCGCGCTGTTGGGCTTCAGCCGCCGTGACAGCCACGGTCGAGGCCGTGAAGGCGAGAGAAAGAGCGATAACGATAGCTTTGGTTTGCACGCGCATGGCGGCTCCGATTGATTTTGTGGTGTCCCTGACCGTCATAACGTCCTGGACGCGTGTCGGTTCTATGGCGACGGTCGGGATTCCGACGCTAATTGGCGACGGGAGGCTTGGCCCTCCCGTCGCCTGATAGGCTAGCCTTCGACGCGGAAGCGGCCTTCGGCGTCGGGGCAGACGCGGATGTAACGCGTCTCGGTGCGGCCATTATATTCCGTCGGGGCGGGGGCCAGGCGGCAGCGTTCATTGACGCGGCTGCTGTAGTTGGACCCGTTGTAGGCGGCCTCGCGGTAGGGGACCGTTTCGTCATAGGTCCAGTAGGCGCCGCGGGTGTCACACTTGGCGTTGGCCGAGGCGTTGCCGATGGCGGCGCCGATGCCGGCCCCGACCAGGGCGCCCAGAACCGTGCCTTCCGGCTTGGCGTTGCGGGCCGCGACGTTGGAGCCGAGCACGCCGCCGGCCAGGGCGCCGATCACGCCGCCGACGGTGGCGTTGCGCTTGGCGTCCTGACGGCAGGGCTCATTGTACGTGGTATTGGCGCCGTACTGACCGCCGGCATACGGAGCGCTGTAACGCGTGGCGTATTCTGGATTGCGACGGTCATAGGCGCCGGCGCCATAGCGACGGTCGTAGTCGACGCGAGCCCGTTCATATTCGGCGCGGTCGCGCTCCCACTGCTGGCGCTGATTGTCGTACCCTGCGCCGACAGAGGCTTGGGGGTAGGCGCTGTAGCGCGTCGCATAGTCGGGATAGCGGCGGTCATAGGCGCCGCCGCCGTAGCGACGGTCATAGTCGGCGCGGGCTCGGTCGTACTCGGCCCGATCACGTTCCCACTGCTGGCGCTGGGCGTCGTAGCCGCTCGTGTCCGCATAGTGTCGGCCGTCGACATTGAAGCGCGCCGCCAGGGTCGGGTGGCGGCGGTCATAGGCGCCAGCGCCGCGACGGCGGTCATAGGTGTTGCGATCGCGTTCGTACTTGGCGCGGTCGCGCTCGAAGGCGACCTGTTCGGCCCGATAGGCGGCGCTGTCGCGATAGGCTGGCGCGGAATAGCGCGTCGCATATTGCGGATAGCGGCGGTCATAGGCCCCGACGCCATAGCGGCGGTCGTAGTCGCGGCGCGCCTGCTCGTACTTGGCGCGATCGTTCTCATAGGCCCGCTGCTGGGCGCCGTAGTCAGCGACCTGTTCGTTATAGCTCGAGCGCTGGTCCTGATAGGTTTCCAGGCGCTGCTGATAGGCGGCTTGGGCGCTGGCGGTCTGGGCCAGGGCCGGGGCGGCGGCGCCGAAGGCGACCGTGGTCGCCAGCAGCGCTGCGATATATTTCGATGTCATGGTGGTGTTCTCCGCTCGGTCGAACGGATCAACGGCCATCCCCCGATGGGGTCGCCAATCCTGCACAGTGTCCCTGTGCGAAGGGAAAGCCCCGGCGACGGTGAAGGTTCCGCCGAGGGTCAATCGGTCAGCCACTCGATACGGAAGGTCCCGCCATCCCAGAGGATGGCGGCCTCGGCGCTTTCGGCATGTCCGAACAGCAGATCGCCTTGCCGCAGGTCGACTTTCGGATTGGGGCAGGGTTGGGTTCCGACGCCCAGACCCCGGCCGCAGGCCGTCGCAACGCCGCGCCGGGCGGTCGCCAGTCCGAGATAGTCGGGCGCCCCGCCGGCAAGCGGCAGGCGGTGCGGGACGCCTGGCTCCGCGCCCCGCGTGATCTCCAGATGATAGACGTTGGCGCTGCTCTGACCGATCCGGGCGGTGTCCAGCAGGCCATCATGATCGAAGTCGCCCTGGACAGGCCCCGGAAGGCTGGACGCCAGCGCGATGAGCAAGTGCAGCAGCATGGATCACCTGGGGTCGAGGGCAACCCAAGGTTATGTCAGTCGCGGGTGACCGTCATCATATAGTTGATGTCGGTGTCGCTCGACCGGCTCCACCGGCCGGTCAGGGGATTGTAGGTCACGCCGAACGGGCCCTGCATGTCCACCGGCTCGCCGGCCAGGAAGGCGCGCAGCTCTTCGGGTTTCAGGAACTGCTTCCAGTCGTGGGTGCCCGGCGGCACCCAGCGCAGCACGTATTCCGCGCCGATCTTGGCCAGGGCCAGGGCCTTGAGCGTGCGGTTCAGGGTGGCCACGAACATCAGGCCGCCGGGCTTGAGCAGCCGCGAGCAGGTGCGCAGAAACTCGCCCGGATCGGCGACGTGTTCGATGACCTCCATGGTCAGCACCACATCGAACGGTCCAGACCCCTCGGCCAGCAGCTGTTCGGCCGTGGCGGGGCGATAGCCGATCGTCAGGCCCTGCTCGGCGGCATGGGTGGCGGCGGTCTTGATGTTTCTTTCCGAGGCGTCGATGGCGGTCACATCAAAGCCCAGCCGCGCCATCGGCTCGCTGAGCAACCCGCCGCCGCAGCCGATGTCTAGCAGGCTCAGCCCCTCGAACGGCGCGCGGGCGTTGGAGTCGCGGTCGAACCGCGCCAGGGCCTGCTCGCGGATGAAGGCCAGCCGGCAGGGATTGAACACATGCAGCGGCGCGAACTTGCCCCTGGGGTCCCACCACTCGGCCGCGATGGCCGAAAACCGCGCCACGTCGGCGGGGTCGATGGACCAGGAGGGGGGGGCGGTGTCGGCGGCTTGGGTCATGATCCCTGTCTATCACGACCTTGATCCTGCGACATCGTCGGCGAAAAAAGACAGGCCCGCGACATTGCCGTTGCGCCATTGCGCCGCTAGAAGGCCGGGGCTTGCGCGGCGGGGAGTGATCCGGCGCGAGGGCGCAAGAAAAAACCGCGATCGCTTGAGGGTTTGAAGACGTGTCTCGTCTGGTGATGAAGTTCGGCGGCACCTCGGTGGCCGACCTGGAGCGCATCCGGCGGGTGGGCCGTCTGGTCGCCGCCGAGGTGGCGACCGGCAAGCAGGTGGCGGTGGTGGTCTCGGCCATGTCGGGCAAGACCAATGAGCTGGTCGCCTGGACCGACGGCGCCGGCCGCGCCGCGCCCGGCCTTCCCGAGTCGGACGACGAATACGACGCCATCGTCGCCTCGGGCGAGCAGGTCACCGCCGGCCTGCTGGCCATGACTCTGCGCAATATGGGCCTGGACGCGCGCTCGTTCCTGGGCTGGCAGGTGCCGATCCTGACCGACACCGCTCACGGCCGCGCCCGCATCGAAGACATTCCGCCGGCCAATCTGGAGGCCTGTTTCGCGGCCGGCCAGATCGCCGTGATCGCCGGCTTCCAGGGCGTCACCAGCGACGGCCGCATCACCACCCTGGGCCGGGGCGGCTCCGACACCAGCGCCGTGGCCATCGCCGCCGCCGTCAAGGGCGCCTGCGATATCTATACCGACGTGGACGGCGTCTATACGACCGACCCGCGCATCGAGAAGAAGGCCCGCAAGCTGGCCAAGATCAGCTACGAGGAAATGCTGGAAATGGCCTCGCTGGGGGCCAAGGTCTTGCAGACCCGCTCGGTCGAGATGGCCATGGCCCATCGCGTCCCCGTGCGGGTGCTGTCGAGTTTCGTCGAGCCGGGTGAAGCGCCCGGCCAGGGTACGATCGTCTGCGACGAGGAAGAAATCATGGAAAAGCGCATCGTCTCGGGCGTCGCCTATAGCCGCGACGAAGCCAAGATCACCCTGCTGGGCCTGCCCGATCATCCGGGCGTCTCCTCGCAGATCTTCGGCCGCCTCGCCGACGCCAATGTGAACGTCGACATGATCGTGCAGTCGCGCGCCCGCAGCGCCGACACCGCCAACATGGAGTTCACGGTTGGCAAGCGCGACGCCCAGCGCGCCGTCGAGATCGTCACCGCCGCCCAGAAGGAGATCGGCTTCGAGGCCGTGGCCATCGACGAGGACGTCTCCAAGGTCTCGGTGATCGGGGTCGGCATGCGCAGCCACGCCGGCGTCGCCCAGTCGATGTTCCAGGCCCTGGCCGAGAAGAACATCAACATCCAGGTGATCTCGACCTCGGAGATCAAGATCAGCGTCCTGATCGACGCGGCCTATACCGAACTGGCCGTTCGCGCCCTGCATGCGGTTTACGGGCTGGATCAACTGTAGGCCAAACGTCGCCGAGTCGGGTTATCAGGCGATAGCGCGACCAAGAGATTCCCCATGTCCGACGTCTTCAAGTTCGATCCCGCCGCCAAGACCGTCACCTTCGAGGGCGATGCGGGCCTTGAGCTGCTGTACGACCTGCTGCTGCGCGCCAAGTTCGGCGACGGCTATGAAAAACCGCTGCTGGTCAGCCCCTGGCTGGCGGCCCTGCTCAAGCAACTGGACAAGGCCCTGCCCGACGACGGTCAGTGGTTCCCCGAACGTCCGGGTCAGCCGATCTTCGACACCGACGACCTGCTGGCCATGGGCGACGCGGTGATCGAGGAAGGCCACACCGTCGGCTGGTGGTCGATGACCGAACCCGAACGCCGCGACTATCTGCGCGAGACCATCGCCGCGCCGCATCCGCTGACCGATCTGCAGGTCGAGTTCATCGAGGCCGATATCGACGCGGCCCTCGAACAGGCCCGCCGCCTGGTCCAGGACGCCGGCGAGCCGCTGGCCATGCCGGGGCACGGCTAGGGTCTTCAGTCCCGCCGGTACTGTGACAGGAAAGCCCAGAGGGCGTCGTTGTCAGCCAGCCACACATGGGTTCCGCCCACGGTTATCCGGCCCACAACATCAGCGCCCTCGCGACAGCCCGAATAGCGCTCTTCATAGACACCCGACGCGACCCACTGGGTCGTGGGGGCCGCCTGGCAGCCATTCAGGGCCGCCCATTGCTGTTCGGCCGCATGCATTGTGTACCGCCAGTAACTGGCCCCACCGCCCTGGATCGGATTGACCTTGTCGCTATCGCCGGCGAAGGCGATGAGCGGCATCGGCCGGGCAGGCGCGCAGGTGGCCGGATCAGGCGTCTGCGGATCGTCCGCCCTGGGGTTCCCGGCTCGCAGGCCCACCACGGGCGCGATGGCCGCATAGCGCGCTGACTCCACGCAACCCAGCCACGAGGCCATGCGCCCGCCGCCCGAGAGGCCGGTTACATAGACCCGCGCGGGGTCAATGCAGTCGTCGGCCGTCAGGCTGTCGACTACCCTGGCCAGATGGGCCACGTCGTCGGCGTCCGAGGCGTCGGGAATCTTGCCGGTCACGGTGGGGACGCCGGGAATGTTCCAGGCGAAGCCCGTCCCGGCCGGAATGGCCGCATCCGGCGCGACGACGATGAAGCCGCGCCGGTCCGCGGTCGCCTCCAGTCCTGAGTTGCGCAGAATCTGGGCGCCGTTTCCGCCGCTGCCGTGGAGCAGGATCAGGAGAGGGGCGCGAACGGCGGGATCCAGACCAGCGGGCCGGCGCAGCAGCAACGGGCGGCCTGTCTGGCCGACATCGACACGATCCGTGACGCCCGGCGCGCCCACCGCGCAGGCCGCGTGGGCCGTGCCCAAACCCACGACCGCCGCTGGCGCAAGCAGGGCCAGCACCCAGCGAACAAGGGTGAATCCAGACATCGGCGACTCCTCTTCGACCTGATCAGCCTATGCCTTGATCGGTGTGGGTAAACCAGCGCCGCGTCTGGATGCCTGGCGAGCGACAACATCCCGCGCCCTGCGTCCTGGATCATTCGCCGAGCCAATCGCAAGGTCGGCTGCTATGGGGCGGAAATGACCGACCCCCGCCGCCTTACCCTGGGTCTGCTGTGCGGCCTGATCGCCGGCGCCTTCTGGGGCGGGGTGTTTCTGGCGCCGTTGCTGCTGGCCGATTTCACGCCGCTGCAGATGACCGCCGGGCGGTATCTGGCCTATGGCTTGGCGTCGCTGGTGCTGCTGGCCCCCACGGCTATCGCGGTATTCGGACGCATGACGGGCCGCGACTGGCGGGACCTGGCGCTGCTGAGCCTGCTGGGCAACCTGATCTACTATGTCGGCTTGGCCGTGGCGGTGCAGAACGCCGGGGTGGCGGCGGCTTCCCTGATCATCGGGCTCTTGCCGGTGACCGTGACCCTGGTCGGCGCCCGGCCGGGCGAGGGCGAGGGCGTGCCGCTGCGCCGGCTGGCCGCGCCCCTGGCCCTGCTGGCGGCGGGGGTGGTCTGCATCAATGTCGACGTGTTCAGGAGCGGGGAGGGCGCGCCCGCGCCGCGTTTGATCCTGGGCGTGCTGGGCGCCGTGCTGGCCTTGGCCTGCTGGACGGTCTACGCTGTCTGGAACGCCCGGCGGCTGGCCGCGACGCCGAATTTCAACAGCCACGAGTGGTCGCTGCTGACCGGGGTGGTCACCGGCGCGCTGTCGCTGGTGCTGATCGTCCCGGCTTTCCTGGTCGGCGGGGCAGGGCATGGGGCCGGCGCCTGGACGCTGTTCTGGGGCGTCAGCTTGGCCGTGGCCCTGGGGGCTTCGGTGATCGGCAACGGCCTGTGGAACGCCGCCAGTCGTCTGCTGCCGCTCAGCCTGTCGGGCCAGCTGATCGTGTTCGAGACCCTGTTCGCCCTGCTCTACGGTTTCCTGCACGAAGGTCGCTGGCCGCGCCCGCTGGAGAGCGCCGCCATCGCCCTGATGCTGGCCGGGGTGCTGTGGTCGGTGTCGCTGCACCGGCCGGGGGCTGTGGTCGACAACATGACTGCCACCTGAACACCCGCGTTCAGATCGGGTTCAAGCGGCGCCTCCTAAAACATCGATCAACAGCGCCGCACCGGACTTGTCCCGGATCTGGCGACGCTTCTCGAAAGGAGCACTGCCATGAACACCATTTCCAGGACCCTGATCGCCGGCGCCGTCGCCGCCGCCATGATCGTCCCCGCCTCGGGCGCTTTCGCCGGAGAGAAGACCAACAAGGCCATCCTGGGCGCCGTGCTCGGCGGCCTGGCTGGCGCGGCCCTGGGTGACGGCGACACGGGCGCGGTCGCCATCGGCGCCGTCGCCGGCGCCGCCCTCGGCGCCTCGACGGCCAAGAGCAACAACGATCACCGCTACAACAGCGGCTATCGCGCCCGCCCGGCCTATAACGGCTACCAGCAAGGCTATGGGCAGCAAGGCTACGGCCAGCAAGCCTATGGCCAGCAGGCCTACCAACAGCAGGGCTACCGCGACCAGCGCTACGCCCGGGACAACCGCTATGGCCGCGGCGACCGCTATGACGCCCGCCAGGACAGCCGCTACGCCTACGACTACCGCCGCTAGCCCCCTGACGACCGTCGTCAGGCCCTGATCCCGACCCTGTCGACGAAGACTTGCGCCGCCTTCCTTTTCCGGGAGGGCGGCGCTTTTTCGCGCGTCGGGCGAGACAATCTTTCCGCAAGGTCGCCGCGACCGCTGTCAGGCGCGCGAAATCTGCTATAGCGCGCTGAGGGCCGAAGCGGCGTCTTAACCCATCGTGCTTCCAGTCGGGTTAGATCGCTCCGGACAGAGGGAGAGCGCATGGCGGCATCCGGAGGCATCGCCGTTCGAGGACCACGCAGTCTGCTGCGGCAGATTCGCGAGGCCATGGCCGGGGCGGGACCCGCCCAGGGCAAGCTCGACATGGTGGTGCGCACCATCGCCATCTCGATGGTCGCCGAGGTCTGCTCGATCTATCTGCGCCGCGCCTCTGGCGATCTGGAACTGTTCGCCACCGAAGGCCTGGCCCCAGAAGCCGTCCACGTCACCCGGCTGAAGCCCGGCGAGGGTCTGGTCGGCGAGACCATGCGCATCGGCCGGCCGCTGAACCTGTCGGACGCCCCCAATCACCCGGCCTTCGCCTATCGCCCGGAAACCGGCGAAGATCCCTACCACGCCTTTCTGGCCGTGCCCCTGCTGCGCGGCGGCCGCTCGATCGGGGTGCTGGTCGTCCAGAACCGCACCGAGCGCACCTATGGCGAGGAGGAGGTCGAGGACCTCCAGATCATCGCCATGGTGCTGGCCGAGATGGTGTCGTCCAGCGAGCTCTTGGGCATGGCCGAGCTCAAGGACGTCGAGATCGCGCCCCACAAGCCCGAGCGGCTGAAGGGCGCGCGCTTCGCCGAGGGACTGGCCTATGGCGTGGCGGTGCTGCACGAGCAGCCGGTGGCGCCCGAGCAGCTGCTGTCGGACGATTCCGCCGCCGAGGAGATCCGCCTGAAGGTGGCCGTCACGGCCCTGCAGAGCCAGATCGACGAGATGCTGGAGGGGCAGGGCGGCCTGGTGGGCGCCTCCTATGAGGTGCTCGACACCTACCGCCTGTTCGCCCACGACCGCGGCTGGAACCGGGGTCTGGAAGAGGCCGTGCGATCGGGTCTGACCGCCGAGGCAGCCGTCGAACGCGTGCGTTCAGAGCACCGCGCCCGGCTGGGCCAGGCCCGCGATCCCTATCTGCGCGAGCGCCTGCACGATCTGGAAGACCTCAACGACCGGCTGCTGCGCCACCTGTCGGGCGATGTGCACGCGGTGCGCCAGCTGCCCGACGACGCCATCCTGATCGCCCGGAACCTGGGTCCCGCCGACCTGCTGGAATATGACCGGACCAAGCTGAAGGGCATCCTGCTCGAGGAAGGCTCGGCCGCCAGCCACGCCGGCATCGTGGCCCGGGCGCTGGACATTCCGTGCGTCGGCCGCCTGGCCGGCCTGCGCGACCGGGTCAGCGAGGGCGACCCCGTGGTCGTCGACGCCGAGACCGCCGAGGCCTGGCTTCGTCCGCGTCCTGACGTGGTCAAGGCGCTGCGGGCCCGGATGGAGGTTCGCGCCCAGCGCAAGGCCGAGTTCGCCCGCCTGCGCGACACCCCCGCCTTCACCAAGGACGGGGCCAAGGTCACCCTGCTGATGAACGCCGGCCTGGCCGTCGATCTGGACATCCTGGGCGAGACCGGGGCCGAGGGCATCGGCCTGTTCCGCACCGAGTTCCAGTTCATGGTCGCCGAGGAAATGCCTCGGCTGGAGGCCCAGACGGCGCTGTACGAGAAGGTGCTGGAGGCCGCCAACGGCATGCCGGTGACCTTCCGCACCCTCGATCTCGGCGGCGACAAGCTGCTGCCCTACATGGAGATGGAGCGCGAGGACAATCCGGCCCTGGGCTGGCGCGCCATCCGCATGGGGCTGGATCGTCCGGCATTGCTGCGCATGCAGATCCGGGCGCTGATCAAGGCCTCCAGGGGGCGTGAACTGCGGATCATGTTCCCGCTGGTGGCCAATGTGGACGAGTTCCGCGCCGCCCGCGCCTTCGTCGACCAGGAAGTGGCCTGGGCCCTGAAGCGCGGCCGCCCTGCGCCGGCTCGCCTGGACGTCGGGGCGATGATCGAGGCGCCGTCGCTGCTGTGGCATCTGGACGCACTGTTGCCGATGACCGACTTCGTTTCGGTCGGCACCAACGACCTGATGCAGTACCTGTTCGCCGCCGACCGGGGCAATCCCCGCATGGCCGATCGCTATGATCCCCTGTCGCCGGCGGCCCTGCGGGCGCTGAAGACCATCCAGCAGGCCTGCGCCGATACCGGCACCCCGGTGTCGGTGTGCGGCGAGATGGCGGGCCGGCCGCTGGAGGCTTTCGCCTTGGTGGCGCTGGGTTTTGACCGTTTGTCGATGCCGCCGGCCGGGATCGGGCCGGTCAAGCAGATGGTGCTGTCGTGCGACCGCGAGGCGGCCAGGCGGAATGTGGAAGCCCTGCTCAAGACTTCGGCCGGATCGCTCCGGGGAGAGATCGAGACCCTGGCGCGCAAGCTCTACGTCGCCGTCTGACGTGATGGCCGGTTAACCAAGCTTCGCTGTTAGTGCATTGAATCCCGTAGCTTAGTTTGATATCCACAAAGAACTGTTAAGAACTTCGTGTAACACGAAGTGGGGTATGGCGTTGCGTTCTCGCGTGGCGCGATTTTTGGGGTGGTATTGCCGCAATGGCGCTGGATACGGGCAGTGTAAGACACTTGCATCTGGTCTCCGACGCCGAGCCCGATGAGGGCTTCGCCGTCGTGGGTCAGCCGTCGGTCGACGAGGGCGTCGACATCGGCGCGGCGCTGCGCGCCGCCCGGACCTTCCGGGGCCTCACCACCCAGGACGTGGCCGACGCCACGCGTATCCGTCAGAGCTATATCGACGCCCTTGAGGATCTGCGGCTGGAAGAGCTGCCCTCGCGGCCGTTCACCATCGGCTATGTCCGCGCCTATGCCCAGCTGCTGGGTCTGGACGGCGAAGCCGCCGTGCTGCGCTTCAAGAACGACGTGCCTGATGACGGCGGCGAACTGCGCGCTCCGGTCGGCGTGCGCCATGAGCGCGATCCGCGCCTGGCCCTGGTGCTGATCGTCGGCATGCTGATGGTCGGCGCCATCCTGCTGTGGAACGTGGCGCAGCGCGCCATGGAGAAGGACGCTCCCACCAGCCAGATCGCCGCCAACGCGACCGCGCCGCGCTCGGCCTCGGCGCCGGCCGGTTCGGCGGTGTCGCTGGGCGCGCCCCTGCCTGCGCCAGTCGAGTCGACGACGCCCGAGCCCTACAAAACCCCCGGCCTCGACGACGCCGCCGCCAATGGCGGTTCGGCCGACGCGGCCAACGCCGCCTCCAAGGCCCGCGCCACCGCCATCGCGGCGGGTGAGGGCGAGATCGACGCCGCCCATGTCGCCGCCCTGGGCTCGACCTTCAAGCCCCGCGGCGTGATCCACGGCGCGGCCGCCGCCGACAGCTCCGGCGTCGTCCTGCTGGCCCGCAAGGCCGCCACCCTGGTGGTTCGCGGCGCTGACGGCTCGGTCTATTTCGCCCGTCAGCTCAATGCCGGCGAAGCGTTCCGCGCGCCGCGCACGGCGGGCCTGACCGCCGACGTCTCCGACCCCAGCAATTTCGACGTCTATTCGGGCGGCGTGCTGACCGGCCGCCTGATCGCCAAGCAGACGGGCCTGGGCAAGCTGGTCAAGCCGGCCGCCTGATCCGGGCGCCGGTCCAGGACCGGCGCGAAGCTTCCATGACGGCCTTGGGTTCCGCGCGCAAAAGCCCTAGATTGCTTCCATGGCCGCAGACCACACTCACCTCCGCCCCTGGCGCTCCATCGAGCGTCGCAAGTCGCGCAAGATTCGCGTCGGCAATGTCGAGGTCGGGGGCGACGCGCCCATCACCGTCCAGTCGATGACCAACACCCTGACCAGCGACGCCGCGGCGACCCTGGAGCAGATCCGCCAGCTGGAAGAGGCCGGCGCCGACATCGTCCGCGTCTCGTGCCCCGACACCGACAGCACGGCGGCCTTCAAGACCATCGCCCGCGAGAGCCGGGTGCCGCTCGTGGCCGACATCCATTTCCACTACAAGCGCGGCATCGAGGCGGCCCAGGCCGGCGCGGCCTGCCTGCGGATCAATCCGGGCAATATCGGCAGCGCCGATCGCGTGCGCGACGTGATCCAGGCGGCCCGCGACCACGGCTGCTCGATGCGGATCGGCGTCAACGCCGGCTCGCTGGAGCGCGAACTGCTGGAAAAGTACGGCGAGCCGTGCCCCGATGCGATGGTCGAGAGCGCGCTGAACCACGCCCGCATCCTGCAGGATCACGACTTCCACGAGTTCAAGATCAGCGTGAAGGCCTCCGATCCGTTCATGACGGTGGCCGCCTATCATCAGCTGTCGGAACGCATCGACTGCCCGCTGCATCTGGGCGTCACCGAGGCTGGCGCCCTGCGCACCGGCACCGTGAAATCCTCGATCGGCATCGGCTCGATGCTGTGGGCCGGCATCGGCGACACCATTCGTGTCAGCCTGGCCGCCGACCCGGTGGAAGAGATCAAGGTTGGCTTCGATATCCTGAAGTCGCTGGGCCTGCGCCATCGCGGCGTCAACATCATCGCCTGTCCGTCCTGCGCTAGGCAGGGCTTCAACGTCATCAAGACGGTGGAGGCCCTGGAGCAGCGCCTGGCCCACATCAGCCAGCCGATGTCGCTGTCGATCATCGGTTGCGTGGTCAACGGCCCCGGCGAGGCGCTGATGACGGATCTGGGCTTCACCGGCGGCGGCGCCGGGTCTGGCATGGTCTACATGGCCGGCAAGCCCGACCACAAACAGTCCAACGACGGCATGGTCGACCACATCGTCGAGCTGGTCGAAAAGCGCGCGGCCGAACTGAAGGCCGCCGCCGAGGCCGAGGCGATCGCGGCGGAGTAGGGTCAGGACTGACGCCAAGGGTAGAGAGGACGCGTCTCTACCGAAGGTCGCAAGCCTGTTGACATCATCTAATTTGGGTTGAGTATGCCCCCAGGACCTACGGGTGGTTCACGCCGTCGCGTCTGACGGTGGCAGGAGGGGGCTTACATGCGTTCATGGCTTACGGGATTGATGACGGTTGCGGTTCTCGCGACGGCCTCAAGCGCGCTCGCGGGCGACGAGGGCAACGCAAAGGGCGAACGCAGCCTGGCCAAGATGGTCGAGGGGCGCGTGGCGGGCGAGCCGATCGACTGCATCGATCCACGCCGCGCCCTGATGACCGATGTCATCGACAAGACGGCGATCGTCATTCGGATGCCCGGCGGCATTGTCTATGTGAACCGTCCGGAGATGGGCGTGGCCGCGCTGGATCACGACTTCATCATCAACCCCCGCACCAACGGGGTGCGGCTGTGCCGGGGCGATGCGGTGGCCATGGTCGATCGCGGCGGCAAGGGCTCGGCCGGTTCGCGGGCTTCGGTGAGCCTGGGCCAGTTCGTGCCCTACACAAAACAAAAGTAGCCGGCCCGAGCGCCCGGCTGGGCGCGCCTTGAACGGGCCTCGCCGGGCGGTCGCGGATTACCGAACCTTAAGTGGCAATGGCTTCGCCGCTGGGGTCAGATGCGACCGTTCGCACCGCCTGGGGTCTCCACACATGCATATCGTCGCGCGCGCCCTTCTGGGCGTGACACTTGGGCTCGCCGTCGGCGCCGCCTCCGCCCAGGCCGCGCCGGTCGAGGTCAAGGTCGGTCAGCCCCTGGCCCGGTTCGACAGGATCAAGCCCGGCGTCCACCGCTATCTGCGCTACAAACAGGCGGGCGAGACCTTCACCCCGGCCGACATCTGGACCCGCGAAATCCGTATCGAGACCCGGGACGGCCAGCCGCGACTGCACATCGTCCAGCACTGGGACAGCGGGACGACGCCGGCGGCCAAGACGATGGATTCGTGGTTCGAGGTTGGAACCTTCGCGCCGCTCACCCACGTGCGGCGCTCCACGAAGGACGGCCAGACCAAGGTCGAGGGCTACGCCTTCACCGCCGACCGCGTCGTCGGTCTGGCGGACCTGCCCGACAACGCGGCCAAGGCCTATGACGTCGCCGCGCCGCAGCGGACCTTCAACTTCGAGACCGACATGGAGCTGCTGCAGGCCCTGCCGTTGAAGGACGGCTTTGAAGCCCGCATCAACTTCCTGCACCCAGGCGGCGGCGACCCCGCGCCCTATCTGTTCAAGGTGACGGGCTCGGAGGTGCTGACCACCCCGGCCGGCGGCAAGATCGATTGCTGGGTGATGACCACCGACTACAACCGCTCGGATTTCCCCGCGACCCGCTTCTGGCTGGCCAAGGACAGTCAGGTGATGGTCAAGGTCGTGTCGCCGCTTCCCGATGGCTCGGCCGTCGTGAAGGTGTTGCTCTACTAGATCACCGCGCGCGACCGCTCGTCCACATCGGCCACCGCCGCCGCCACGATCCGCAGGCCCCGCTCCAGGTCCTGGCGATCGCGCGCCGCGCCCAGGCACAGGCGCACGCCGGTGGTCAGACCCGGCGCGACCACCGGCGCCGAGGGCGGGGTCAGTTCGACGCCGCCGCGCAGGGCCCGGCCGGCCAGGCGTTCGGCGTCCAGGTCCGACATCGGCAGCCAGACGTGCGGGGCGCTGGCCGACATCGGGGTCTCGATGGCGTCGCCCAGGATCTCGCGGGCCATCGTCAGGCGGGCGGTCATCTCGGCCCGTATCTCGGCGACGATGGCGTCGGCCGCGCCGTCCTCGATCCACTGGGTGGCGATCAGTCCGCCGAAATTGGGCGGGGCGTAGGACAGCGCGCGCACGGTGCGCAGCACCCGGTCCAGAGCATCGCCGGGCGGCACGATCAGGAAGCCGGTGCGCAGGCCCGGCGCCAGTGACTTCGACACGCCCGAGACGTGGAAGGTGCGCTCGGGCGCCAGCACCGCGAAGGGCGGCGGAGCCTCCGGCGCATAGACCGCATAGATGTCGTCCTCGATGATCATCAGGTCGTGCTTGCGGACCACGGCCACGATCTGGGCGCGGCGGCCGGCGCTCATGATCCGGCCGGTGGGGTTCTGCAGGGTGGGCTGCACGATCACGGCCTTGAAGGCGCCGGTGGCGGCGGCCTCGTCCAGGGCGTCGGGGCGCAGACCCTGGGCGTCCATGGCCAGGCCCTTGAGTCCATAGCCCATGTGCTCGGCCAGGGCCTTGACGCCATAGAAGGTCGAGGCCTCGCACAGCACCGTATCGCCCCACCGCGCCACGGCGCCGAAGGCCAGGGTCAGGCCCTGCTGGGCGCCGGCGGTGCAGACCAGCCGGGTCCAGTCGGCGCCGATCAGGCCGCCGCTGCGCTCCAGCCACGCGGCGCCCGCCCGACGCTGGGTCTCCAGCCCGGCCGAGGGCGCATAGTCCAGATGGTCCAGCAGATCCCCCCGCCGGCGCAGCCGCGTCAGGGTGTCGGCCAGCCGCGCCCGGGCGGGGCCACTGGGCGCGATGTTCTGCGACAGATTGATCAGGCCGCCGAGGTCGTTGGTGCGCGCCTGGGCCCGCGTCCCACCGCGCACGAAGCTGCCCCGTCCGACATGGGCCTCGACCAGCCCGGCCTTCTCGGCCTCGACATAGGCGCGGGTGACCGTGCCCAGACCCAGACCCAGACGGTGGGCCAGGTCGCGCTGCGGCGGCAGGCGCGCCCCGGCGGCCAGGGCGCCGGTCTCGATGTCGGCACGCAGGGCCGACAGCAGACGCTCATAGATCGGCGCGTCGCCGGGCGTCAGAGCCGGTGTCCAGTCTCCGGGAGGCGGCGGGGGCAAGGCTGACGGGGGCATGCGCGCTCCGATATTGTCATCATAACAATACTCTTTTTGACTCATGGATCAATCGAGAACATCTCTGTGACATTCTCGATCCCGGAGTCCCCAATGACCCCCGACCTGTTGCTCGCCTTTGTTCTGTTCGCCTTCGCCACCGCCGGCACGCCCGGTCCCAACAACATGATGCTGCTGGCCTCGGGCGCGAACTTCGGGTTCCGCCGCACCATCCTGCACATCCTGGGGATCAGCGCGGGCCTGGGGGTGATGGTGGTGGCGATGGGCTGGGGGCTTTCGGGCGTGTTCACGGCCTTCCCCGTCCTGCACGAGATCCTGAAATGGGTCGGCGCCGCCTACATGCTGTGGCTGGCCTGGAAGATCGCCACGGCGACCGGCATCAACGACAAGTCAGCCACCGGCCAGCCGATGACCTTTCTGGAGGCCGCCGCCTTCCAGTGGCTGAACCCCAAGGCCTGGGCCATGGCCCTGGGCGCCGCCACCACCT
Source organism: uncultured Caulobacter sp. (assembly GCA_964427205.1). Lineage (GTDB taxonomy): Bacteria > Pseudomonadota > Alphaproteobacteria > Caulobacterales > Caulobacteraceae > Caulobacter. Next base: position 199,493 of record CAYRTE010000001.1, on the reverse strand, counting down.
ACACGCCGGAGGGCGGCGGCAGGGAGACGGTCTTGATCCTGGCTGGCGCCTTCATGCTGGTCGGCGCGCCGTGCAGCGCCGCCTGGGCGGGCTTTGGACAGGGCCTGCGACGCTTCCTGGACCGGCCAGCCATCCTGCGAACCTTCAACGTGACCATGGCCGTGCTGCTGGTGGCCTCGCTCTATCCGCTGATGACGCAGTTGAAGGCGTGACAGAACCGGGGAGGGGCGCCACCCTGACGGCATGCGCATCCTCCTCGCCCTCGCGGCCGCCCTGGCCCTGTTCGCTCCGCCGGCTCTGGCTCGGGATCTCAAGGTGACGGTGGCGGGGCGGGATTCGGTGGTCCTGACGCCCGCCGAGGTCGCGGCCCTGCCGCGCGCCAGGGCGACGATCCAGGTCAAGGGTCAGCCGGTGGTCTATGAAGGCGCGCTGCTGCACGAGGCCCTGCTCAAGGCCGGGGTCGTCTCGGGCGAGCGGCTGATGGGCCGGTATCTGAACCAGGTCGTCGTCCTGCGCGCCGCCGACGGCTTTTCCAGCATCCTGTCGATCGCCGAGACCGACCCGGTCTATCGCGCCAATCCGGTGATCCTGGCCGACACCGTGGGCGGCAAGCCGCTGGACGCCCGCGAAGGTCCCTACCGCGTGGTGGTCGACGGCGATCTGCGGCCTTCGCGCTCGCCAAGGGGCGTGGTGGCGGTTGAGGTGAAGGCGGGGTTCTGAGGGATCATGTCAGGTCACGCGAAATAGCAGCTCTTCGAGTTTCGGCGCCGCAGGCTCAGAAAGACGGCTTGGCCACCATCAGCCAGACAATGCCCAACACGGCGGCGAATGCCGGAAAGCCCAGGACGAACCACAGCCGGAAAAGGTGGAAATACCGCTTGGGCAAGGGCGCGCCCGTGGCGACAGCTTGTGCGGCCAGATTCCGCAGACGGATCTGGATCCAGACCACCGGCAGCCAGCACAGGCCGGTGACGACATAGAGGATCAGGCTCAGCCCAATCCAGCCCGAAAGCAGCGGATAGCCGGCCAAATGGCCCAAGCCCGCTCCTGTGATGGGTTGAATGATCACTGCCGACGCCGTGAATACGGTATCGGCCAGAACCACGATCTTGGCGGTATGAGCGATCAGGGCCGGGTCGCGCGTGCGGTGAGCCATCAGCATGAAGAAGGCGATGCCCGCCCCAGTGCCCAGCAGCACCGTTGCGCCGATCACATGGGCGACCTTGAGAAACGTGTAGAGGTCCATCAACGCTCGTCCAACGTGGTCAGGGCCGCCAGTGCCAGGAAGGCCGCCGGAATGCTCTTCAGCAGCGGCCCCATCGGGTCGAGCCATAGGTCGGGGCGCACCAAGGCTCCACCAATCAAATAGCCGGCCGTGACCACCAGCATGCTCTGTAAGGCGAGAGCGGCGGTTGGCCGCCAGATCAACAGCAGGGCCAGAGCGATATCGATCAAGCTGCCGCCGACGACAGCCCCCGCTGCAAGCTCTGCGTTCATGCCGGTGGCGGTCAGTACGCCGATCGCGTCCTTCAAACCCACGGTTATGCCGATCAGCCCCGACAGCAGCCAAAAGGCGAACAGGCAGGCCAAGATGGCTGGCTTGGCGAAATAGGCGCGGGCGAACCAGCGCTCCTGTACGCCCGAAGGGGCGGCGGCCAGGAGGGCGTCAAAGGATCGCGGCGCCCATTCCAGGCGAGCGGCGTCTTCGGCCCGGCCGCGAATGCCCATCCGCAGTTGCTCCAGAGCGGTGGTGCGCATGGGGCTGCGCCAACCTAGCCAAGCCAGGGCGTCGCTAGCGATGGCGGTCGCGCGGGCCAGAGCGACCGGCAGGTGAAGTATCGGCGCGGGCTTCAGCCCGAGCCAGCCGCGCAGACGACTAGTCAGATCGACCAAGGTCAGCGCCTCTGCGTGGACCAAGTCCAGAGTGACGTGCGTCGGCGCGTTGGGAGCCAAGCAGCAGGCGACCGCGACGGCCAGGTCCTCAGCCCCGACGGTCTGAACCAGGCTCTCGCCGTGGACCACGGGGCTGACGCCGGGAAATCCCGCCAAGCCTCGCAACAACGCCGTACCGCCGTAGGCTGCTGGGGCGAAGACGAGGCCCGGGCGGAGGATGATCCAGTCCAGCGTGCTCTGGGCAAGCAGGGTTTCGGACTTCAACTTGGTGGCGTTAAAGGCGGTGGTTCGGCCGGGCTCAGCCCCCGCTGCCGAAATCTGAACAAGGCGGCGGACTCCAGCGCGCTCGCACGCCTGGATCAGACGACCGACGCCATCGACATGCACCGCCTTCAGATTGTCGCGAGGGCTGTCCTGCAAGGCGCCAGCGCAATTGACCACGGCCTCAACGTCGACCAGCAGGTTGGTCCATTCCTCTACGCTGGTGGTAGCGAGGTCTGCGCGCTTCCAGTCCAAAGCCGGAAGGCGACGACGGGCTGCCTCAAGCTCGCGACCGACTCCGACCAACTGGTGACCGTCGGCCGCGAGCCGGGCAGACACATATGAGCCGATGAGCCCATAGGCCCCGATAATCGCGATGCGCATCAACGACGCTTAGCGTCTTCACCATGGAGGAGGAAGCGTCACATTGAGCGGTTCCTCACCCCAACTTCCCCAGATAATCCAGCTTGCCCACGGCTACGCCCTGATGGCGCAGAATCCCGTAGGCGGTGGTCAGGTGGAAATAGAAGTTGGGCAGGACGAAGCCCAGCAGGCAGTCCTCGCCGCTCATCTTCGCCTCGAAGGGGCCGGCCTTCAGGGTGACCTCGCGCTTCTTGGCGCCATCGAAGGCGTCGGGGTCGACGCTTTCTAGGAAGGCGATGGTGCTGGCGATCCGGGCCTGGAGGTCGGCGAAGGTGGTCTCGTCGTCGGGCATGGCGGGCGGGGTCACGTCGGTGAGCCGGCCGATGGCGCCCTTGGCGGTGTCGGAGGCCCGCTGGACCTGACCAACCAGGGTCAGCATGTCGGGCGCTAGGCTGACGCCCAGCAGGTCGGCGGGGTCCTGACCGGTCTCCTTGGCGTGGGCCTCGCCCTTTTCCAGCAGGGTCGACAGGATCTTCAGGCCCCGGACGAGAACGGGGACCGTGGCGCGGTGCATCGAAGGCATGGAGGCTCCTGGGCGACGAGGGCCGGCTTGGCCGTCGGGTGTTTCCTAGATGGGCGCCGGGGCCGGGTTTGCACCCCCCACCGCACATGACCGTCATTTAATTTGTCGGGCCATGCACTTTGCAAATAAAAGTGCTCTATCGGCAATCGGCCGAAGGGAGCAACCACCATGAAACACCTCGCCGCGGCCGCCGCCGTCCTTGTCGCCACCACCGCCTTCGCCGTCGCCCAGGCCGGCGAGATCGACCTGACCCTGAACGGCGTGCAGCCCAAGGGCGGCAAGATCCTGGTCACCGTGCAGAGCCGCGACCAGTTCATGCAACACGCCCAGACCTCCGGCGCGGTTCTTGACGGCGCCGCCAGCGGCCAACTGAAGGTCAAGCTGCCCGCCGTGCCGCCTGGCGACTACGCGGTCTCGGTGCTGCACGACGCTGACAGCAGCTGGAGCATGACCGACGGCGCTGACGGCAAACCGGCCGAGGGCTGGGCGATGTCCAGCGCCGCGCCCCTGAAGGGCTTGCCGACCTTCGATCAGGTCAAGGTTTCGGTGAATGGCGACGCCGCGATCACCCAGACGATGATCTATCCGAAGTAGTCGTTTCCACGCCGGGGTGACGTCGAGGCGCGCGGGGGGTACAGAGACCGCCCGATCCCCTCAAAGCACGTGACGTCACCCTTGCGACTGCCCCAGGCCCGACTCGACCAGGTTCTCGACCGTTTCCGCGAAGTGGAAGCCCGCATGGGCGCCGCTTCGGACGGAGCCGAGATCGTCAAGCTCTCCAAGGAGTACGCCGAACTGCGTCCGGTGGCCGAGGCCGTCGAGACCCTGGCCAAGCTGGCCGCCGAGCGCGCGGGCCTGGAAGAGATGGCCGGCGATCCGGACATGGCCGAGATGGCCCGCGACGAGATGGCGGCGCTGGACGAGAAGCTGCCGATCCTGGAACGCGACCTGGCCCTGATGCTGGCGCCCAAGGACAAGGACGAGAACGCCTCGGCCATCCTCGAAGTGCGCGCCGGCACCGGCGGCGACGAGGCGGCCCTGTTCGCCGGCGACCTGTTTCGCATGTACCAGCGCTACGCCCAGAGCCAGGGCTGGAAGGTGGAAGTCGATAGCATCTCCGAGGGCGAGATGGGCGGCTACAAGGAAATCATCGCCTCGATCACCGGCGACGGCGTCTTTGGCCGGCTGAAGTTCGAGAGCGGCGTCCACCGCGTGCAGCGCGTGCCGGAAACCGAGGCGCAAGGCCGCATCCACACCTCGGCCGCCACCGTGGCGGTGCTGCCCGAGGTGGAAGACGTCGAGATCGAGATCAACGACGCCGACATCCGCATCGACACCTACCGCTCGTCGGGCGCTGGCGGCCAGCACGTCAACAAGACCGACTCCGCCGTTCGGATCACTCACTTGCCGACCGGCGTGGTGGTGACGTCGTCGGAAAAGAGCCAGCACCAGAACCGTGCCCGGGCCATGAAGAACCTGAAGGCGCGCCTGTACGACATGCAGCGCGAGGCCCTCGACACGGCCCGCTCCGACGCCCGCAAGAGCCAGGTCGGCAGCGGCGACCGCTCCGAGCGCATCCGCACCTACAATTTCCCGCAGGGCCGGGTCACCGATCACCGCATCAACCTGACGCTCTACAATCTGGGCAAGGTGATGGAGGGCGAGGCCCTGGACGACGTGATCAAGCCGCTGATCGCCGAGGACCAGGCCGCGCGTCTGGCCACCCTCGAAGACGGCTACAACTGATGGCCTTCACCCGCACCTATGACGAGGAAGAGCCTCAGCGGGTCAACAAGTGGCTGGCCCAGGCCGGGGTCTGCTCGCGCCGCGAGGCCGAGGCCCTGATTGCCGACGGCCTGGTCTCCATCGATGGCGAGACGGTCGAGGATGTGGGTCGCAAGATCCTGCCGGGCCAGACCCTGGTCCTGGCCGACCGCGCGACCGACAAGCTGGATTCCAGCCTGACGATCATGATCCACAAGCCGGTCGGCATCGTCTCGTCCCAGCCCGATCCCGGCCAGATCCCGGCCGTGCGCCTGCTCAAGCGCGAGAACCTGTGGGCGCACGAGGCGACCATCCCCAATTTCAGCAACCGGCTGGCCCCGGTGGGTCGGCTGGACATGGACTCGCGCGGCCTGCTGATCCTTTCCGAGGACGGCGTCGTGGCCAAGGCCGTGATCGGACCGCAGTCCGAGCTGGAAAAGGAATACCGCGTCGCCATCATGGGCGAGATCACCGAGGAAAAGCTGGAGCTGATGCGCTTTGGCCTGGAGCTGGACGGCCGCGAACTGCGTCCTGCCCATGTGGAAGTGATCTCCGACCAGCGCCTGCGCGTCATCCTGCAGGAAGGCCGCAACCGCCAGATCCGCCGGATGTGCGAACTTCTGGAGTGGAAGGTCGTCGACCTGTTCCGGGTCCGCGTCGGGTCCCTGACCCTGGGCGACATGCCCGAAGGCTACTGGCGTCCGCTGACCGCCGATGAGCGGGCTGGGTTGATCGCGGGTTGATCCCCAACACCCGCCACGCCTTCGCCATATCTGGCCCGTAGGCAGCCGAGACATCCAATTCGAAGAACGATCCTGGAACGACTGAAGGCCATTTGATGCACGCAGCCGTCGCGAAGACCCTGACTCCCGCGGCGCGTTGCGTCATCGGTCTGGCGACGATCCTCGCGCCCATGGCCGTGGCGGCCATGGAGCATCCCGACGCCGCGCGGCACGGCCCCACGCCGATGGTGCGGCGCCTGCTGAACGAGATCGCCGCCAAGCCCCAGCGGCCGGTGCGCCAGGAACGGGTCTGGAGCGGCGCCGACGTCGATGGCGATGGCGCCGCCGACTTCGCCAACCCCACGGGCGCGATCCCGCGGGGGCACGACGATTTCGGCGAAGGCCAGTTCGGCGCCCGCCGCGACGGCGGTTCGCGCAGCCACGAAGGCGTCGACTATACCGCCGTCGCCGGCCAGGCCGTGGCGGCCCCGATCTCGGGCTATGTGACCAAGATCGGCTATGCCTACAGCGGCTCGACCGATCTGAAGTTCGTCGAGATCACCAATCCCGCCCTGGGCTATGTGGCCCGCGCCTTCTACGTGTCGCCCGGCGTCGAGGTCGGCCAGACCGTGCGCCTGGGCCAGCCCATCGGCCGCGTCGAGAGCCTACAGCGCCACTATCCGGGCATCACCGACCACGTGCACCTGGAAGTCATGGAGCCCGGCGGCGAGCGCGTGAACGCGGCGCAGCTGATCGTGCCGAAGTTGGTGGCGCGGGCCTAGGGCAGCGACGTCGCCTGTTCGCCGAGGTCCGCTCCGGCGGCCTGGGTCACGCCCCCGTCGCCCTTCAGCTCCAGCCAGTCGGTGAACGGCAACCCATACGCCCGATCGAGAAACTCGCCCTGGAAGCGGAAGGGCAGGTTGGCGTCGCTGTTCCACAGCATGACGATGCCGGTGCGGGTGGCCGGGTCGAAGATCATCGTCGAACGATAACCCGAAACGCCGCCGCTGTGCCCGACAAGCCGATGACCCTTGTAGGTGAAGCTGCGCATGCCCAGGCCATAGCCCGCGTTCTTCAGCTCCCGCCCGATCGACAGCCGTCCATAGGGGCGGGCGGTGTTCACCCGGGGATGCTGGACAGCCTCCAGAACCGGCCCTGACAGCACATCCTGTCGCAGTCCCATCTGCGCCTGCATCCACAGCGCCAGATCCACGATCGTCGAGTTCACCCCGGCCGCCGCAGGCACGCGGTAATAGGCGTCGGACAGAGGCAGGGTCTTGCCGTTGCGATGGGGTCTTGCCCAATGGTCGGCGCCGACGAGACCCGCCATGCCGACGGTGGCTCCCGTCATGCCCAGCGGTGCGAACAGCCGACGCGCGACGCTGGCGCCATAGGCCTCGCCGGTGCGCGCGCCGATGATCTCGGTGATCGTGTCATAGGCGACGTTCTGGTAGCTGTGGCAGGTCCCGGGCGGGCACGCCGCCGTCAGGGCGCCCAGCGCATCGCGGATCGCCGCGGGATCCGCGCCGTGCTCCAGCCGGTCGTCATAGGCGTTTTTCGAAAGCCCCGTCCGTTGCGACAGAAGCTGCTCGACCGTCAGTGTGCGCTGCGCATCGCCTGGCAGGCGCAGGCTGGTTTTGAACGCGTCCACCGGGTCTGAAAGCGAAAGCACGCCATCGGACGCCAGACGGGCGCTCAGCGTTCCCGACACGGTCTTGGACAGCGAGGCCCAGCGGAAAACCGTCCGGGCGCCGACCGGCTCGCCATGCTCGGCGGCGGTGAGGCCATATCCCCGAACGAACGACAGACGGCCATTCTCGACGACAGCCACGGCTAGACCCTCCATCGAGGGGTCGGTCATCATGGCGCTGATGCGGGTGTCCATCGCCTGATAGTCGATCGCGCCGCGCCAATCGGCCCGCTGGGTCGGCAGGCGCGCTGGCGCTGTCGTGTGGATCGTGGCGGCGGTCTGTGGTCGGGCGGTCTTTGCGTGCGGCCACAGCGCCGCGCCCAGCAGGGCGAGAGGCGCAATCCCAAGCGCGGCCCATTTCAGGCGCTTTCTCATCTGGCCATCTTGAAGGTCTGGATCGGGCACCGGGTATTCCACGTCTCAGGACCGCAAGCGCCGAAGTCCCAAGCTTCTGCCTAGAGCTGTTTCTCCATCACCACAAAGCGCAATTGCCCGCTGGTGTCGCCGATCCGGCGGTCATTGTAGGGAAAGGGCTCGAAGCCCGTCTGCTGATAGCCGCGCCGCGCGTACCAGGCGATCAGGGTGTCGCGGATGTCGATCACCGTCAGCTTAACGGTCTGGCCGCCCTGGGCGCGGACATGGGCCTCGGCGGCCTCGATCAGGGCGCGACCCACCCCGCCGGCCTGCAGGTCCGGATCGACGGCCAACATGCCCAGCAGCCACACGCCCTGACCCTGGGGTTCAAGCCAGACGCAGCCGGCGAGCGCTTCACCCTGCGTGGGGCGCAGCGTCAGGATCGTCGAGCCGGGCTTGGCCGCCAGATCGGCGCGCAGGCTGGCCGCGTCCGTGCGTTGGCCGCCCATGAAGGCGGCCTCGGTGGTCCAGCCCTTCTGGGCCTCGTCGCCCCGATAGGCCAGGTTGACCAGATCGGCGACGGTGGGAAGGTCCTGATCCTGGGCGGGGGCAAGCAGCATGGGGAGCTCCGGCGAACGGGGCCGGAAAGCTAGCGTTCCGGCGGCGCTTGTCTAGGCCGACGCACCTTGCCCCACACACCGCCCGCGACCTGGCTGGCCACGCGTCGCACCATGCCCGTCTCGCGCTTGATCATTTCCCAGGGATGGAAGGCCAGGCCCACCGTGTCGGCCATGGCCGCGCCGCGCTCGCCCATCGGCCGCTCGGGGCCGGTGGTGGAGTCGATGGCGGTCTGGTGCTCGATCTCGGCGTTCAGCTCGGCCCCCACCAGCACGGCCATGATCGAGAACCACACCCACACCATGAAAGCGATCACCGCCCCCAGCGGGCCATAGGTGGCGTCATAGTGCGCGACCCGGGTGAGATAGACCGAAAAGCCCAGCGACCCGACCAACCAGCCGCCGGCCGCCAGCACCGCGCCGATCACCACCCAGCGCCAGTGCGCCCGGGCCCGGCAGGGCGCGAAGCGATAGAGGATGGCGAAGGCTCCGGCGGTCATCATCCAGACCAGCATCCAGCGGATCGGCGCCCAGATCTCCATCAGGGCCGACAGGCGGGCGCGCTCCAGCAGGATCGGGGTGGCGATCAGGATCACCGCGGCGGCGGCGGCGTAGACCACCGCGCAGAAGGTGAAGACATAGGTCAGCGCCGTGCGGGCGACGATGTTGCGCTTCTCGTTCTCGTCATAGGCGATGTTCAACCCGTCGAAGAGCGCCTTCATGCTGGCGTTGGCGCTCCACACCGACAGCAGCAGGCTGACGGCGAAGGCCGCGCCCAGCTTGGCCTGTTCCTGGCTGGCCAGCCGCAGCATCTGCTCGCCGACGATCTGGATCACGCTGGCGGGAAAGACGCCCGACATCTCGGTCAGCTGTTTCTGGACCGCCGCCACATCGGCGAACAGGCCGTACAGCGACACGAAGGCGCCGATGGCCGGAAACAGGGCCAGCAGGGTGTAGAAGGTCACGCCCCCCGCCACGGCCGGCAGGCGGTCGACAGTGATCTCGCGCCAGGTGCGCCACAGGATGTCGCGCCAGCCCAGCAGGGGGATATGGTGCGGGTGCTTGGCGGCCCGGCCGCGCATGGGCTCGGCCGCATCGAAATCATCGGGCGGCAGCACCCGATCTTCCGACAAGCCCGGCGGCGGGGCGCGAACGACAGGCTTGGCGAAGGCGAAGGGCGCCAGCGCCAGCAGCACGATCCATGGCGCCAGGCCATAGGGGCGCGAGGCCAGCCACGCGCGGACGGGTCGTTTCGGCTCTGGCTTGTCGGTCATGCGGTCTCCCGCCGGAGGAAAGCGTGGGCGCTGGGGACGTTCCCCCGGCTCACGCCCCGGGTCTAGCCCTTGCGCTCGCCTGAGTCGTCGCCGACCCTGGCCCTCATGGAAGCCCGCATCGCCGCCCTCTACCGCCATCCCGTCAAAGGGTTCACGCCCGAGCGCCTGCTGGCGGCCGATCTGGTCGCCGGGGCCTGCTTTCCGTGCGACCGGCTGTATGCGGTGGAGGATGGTCCCAGCGGCTTTGATCCGGCGGCGCCGGCTCATATCTCGAAGATGAAGTTCACGGTGCTGGCCAAGATCCCGGCCGTGGCAAGGGCCCGCACCGCCTATGACGAGGCCAGCGGCGTGTTCAGTTGCGCGGCCGAGGGGCGGCCGGACTTCGCTGGCGACCTGCGGACGGACGCGGGCCGGGCAGGGCTGGAGGCCTGGCTGACCGACCTGCTGGGCGAGGATCTGTCGGGCGCGCCGCGGGTGGTCGAGGGGCCGGGCGCCTATCGCTTCATGGACAGCCGTTCGGGCTACGTCTCGATCATCAATCTGGCCAGCGTCCGCGACCTGGAGGCGCAACTGGGGCGCCCGGTCGATCCCCTGCGCTTCCGCGCCAACCTCTATGTCGAGGGCTGGCCCGCCTGGGTCGAAAACGACTGGACCGGCCGGACTCTGAAGCTGGGCGAGGCGACGGCGCAGGTGCTGAAACCCATCGTCCGCTGCGCCGCGACCCATGTGGACCCGGTCACCGCCGAGCGGGACATCGAGGTGGTGAAGGCCCTGTTCGACACCTACGGCCACATGCTGTGCGGGATTTATCTGAACGTGACGCAGGGCGGACGCGTGGCGGAGGGGGATTTGGTGGAAGCCGTTTAAGGCAGGTGGCTATCGACATCCATGTTCTGATGCAGAATGCGGACGATCTCCGTTTGGTCGCCTCGCGGAAGATAGAAGATCACGTGTGACCCGACAGGGCGTTTTCGATAGCCCTTCGGTAGATCTTCGAGGATCGGGCCGAGGTCTGGATAGGCCGCGACCATGGCGATCGCGGTTCGAATCTGGCGCAGATAGGCAAGCGCCCGCCGACTGCCCCATTTGCTTTTAGAATAATCCCAGATTTCGTCAAAATCGCGCTGAGCCCTTGGTGTGAGCTTGAAGGCGCTCACTCTTCGATGCCTTCCTCTTTCGCCTTCTCAGCGATGAAGGCGTCAATATCGAAATCTTCCGCGAATCCGCTTTGCTCCCCTTCAAGCAGGGCCGCGCGCAATCGAGCCAACCGCATCTCGCGATCTTCAAGAAGGCGCAGACCAGCGCGGATAACTTCGCTGGCCGAGCCATAACGACCTTCACCAACCTGCTCGGTAATAAATCCCTGGAAATGATCGCCAAGGCTGACGGACGTGTTCTTGCTCATCCTCGGCTCCCTTGCAGTGGTCAGATTGTACCAAAAACTGGTACCAAGCTCAATCTCGCGCTCGCCGCGTCAAAGCGCTATGTGACCGCCCATGACCCTGACCCTCGTCAAAGCCTGGACCGCCGCCAAGGAGCGTCTGAAGGACGCCGGCATCGATCAGCCCGCCATCGATGCGCGCCTGATGCTGGAGGTGGCCGCCGACGTCACTCGCACCGAGATCGTCACCGATCCCTATCGCATGCTGACCGCCGAGCAGTGGGCGACTCTGGAGGAATATCTGACCCGCCGCGCGCGCCGCGAGCCGGTCAGCCAAATCATCGGCCGCAAGGGCTTCTGGAAGATCCTGCTGCAGGTCAACAAGAACGTCCTGACGCCGCGCCCCGAGACCGAGGTCATCGTCGATGAGGTGCTGAAAGCCTTCCCGGAAAGCATGAGCTTCAACATGCTGGACCTAGGCGTCGGCTCGGGCACGATCCTGCTGGCGATCCTGGCCGAGCGGCCGGCCGCCAAGGGCCTGGGCGTCGACGTTTCCGAAGAGGCCCTGGCCGTGGCCCGCGAGAACGCCGCCAGCCTCGACCTGAACAATCGCACCGCCCTGCTGCGCGGCGACTGGACGACGGGCCTGGGTGACGAAGGCTTCGACCTGGTGGTCTCCAACCCGCCCTATATCGCCAGCCACATCATTGAGACGCTCGAGCCGGAAGTTCGCGACCACGAGCCGCGCCTGGCCCTGGACGGCGGCCCCGATGGCCTGGACGCCTATCGCCATCTGGCGCCCGAAATCCTGCGGGTGCTGAAGCCCGGCGGCATGTTCGCCGTCGAGATCGGCTACGACCAGTCCGCCGACGTCGAGGCGCTGTTCCGGCAGGCCGGCGCCAGCAACGTCCGCACGATCAAGGATCTGTCGACCCACGACCGCGTCGTGACCGGGGTGAAAAATCCCTTGGAAAGCCTCGCGTGAGAGGCTAGACGAAAGAGGTCTCCTTCCAAAATGCCGGGTGACGGGAAAAGCGGGCGTCATCGACGTTCGCAAAGCCCCTCCGGCAGGCGCGCACGGTCCAAAGCCGGTCGCCGCGCCAGAACCAGGGCGGGGGCTCTACGGAAACCAGTGTCTCTAGAACTTCCAGGGGTTCGACCCCGCCTAGAGACCAACAAGGCCGGATGCCTCAGCTCAGACTGACTTCCGGACAGGTTCAGAGAGAACATGAGAGATTTCAAGGGCATGAAGCGCCAGCGCGGCCGCAACAATCGCGGCGGCGGCAATACCGGCGGCAAGCCTCAGCAGCACAACGCCAACCGGGCCTTCGATTCGAACGGCCCCGAAGGCGTGAAGGTTCGCGGCGCGGCCCAGGGCGTTTACGAAAAGTACCAGCAGCTGGCCCGCGACGCGACGTCGTCCGGCGACCGGGTTCTGGCCGAAAACTACCTGCAGCACGCCGAGCACTATTTCCGCGTCCTGCGCGCCATCCAGCCGAATCGCCCTGTCAGCGACATCATCGGCAAGGACGCCTATTCGGCTTACGAGATCGACTTCGAGGCCGAGCCTGAAGAGGCTTCCGAGACCCCCGAGACGCCCGCCGCCGAGAACAGCGACAGCGGCGAGGGCGAAGGCCAGCAGGGCGATCGTCCGCGCGACCGCTTCGAAGGCCGCCAACGCGACGACCGCCCCCGGGACGACCGTCCGCGCGAAGACCGCCCCCGCTTCGACAACCAGGGCCAGGGCCAGGGTCAAGGCCGCCGCGACCGCTGGCGCGACCGCGACGACCGTCCCCGTGATGAGCGTCCCCGCGACGACCGTCCCAGGGATGATCGCCCGAGGGATGAGCGCCCGCGCGATGACCGGCCGCGTGATGATCGTCCCCGCGACGACCGCCCCAGAGACGACCGCCCCCGTGACGATCGCCCCAGAGATGACCGTCCGAGAGAAGAGCGTCCGAGAGAAGAGCGTCCCCGTGAAGACCGCTTCCGGGATGAGCGTCCTCGCGAAGATCGCCCGCGGGAAGACCGTTTCCGCGACGATCGTCCCAGGGATGAGCGCCCCAAGGATGATCGGCCGCGCGAGGAGCGCCCTGTCGTGGCCGCCGAAACCGCCGTCGAGGCTCCGGCCGAAGCGCGTCGCGAACGGGCTCCGCGCCGCGAGCGCGCGCCTCGCGACCGCGGTGACCGCGATCCGATGGCCGTGATCGAGCCGCAGGCCACGCCGCTGACCGACTCCGCCAGCGAGGGTTCGCCCATGCTGCGGGGCCAGGACGGCGCCGTCAGCCACGCCCCGGCCTTCCTGGGCCGCTCCTCGACCGTCGTCGAGGCGCCCGCCGCCAGTGCGGAGGGTGGCGAGGAAATCAAGAAGCCCCGTCGTCGCCGCGCCCCGCGCAGCTTCGAAGGTGGCGAAGGCGCGCCCGCCGCGCCGGAGGCCGAAGAGGCGTAAGACCGCTTCTTCGTCGATCTTTGAAAGGAGCCGTGAAAGCGGCTCCTTTTTCTTTGTTCGGGCTCCTCCCTGGGCGGAAGATTTTTCACGGAACGGCATTCCGCCAACAGGCGCAATTGTCGCGGGCGCCGGGCTGGTCGGTCTTCGGTTTTGGCGATAGGCTTCCCCTACGGCGGGGCGCGCATGACCGAAATCCACGAGAGCGATGGCGACAAAAACGTCAAGGCCGAGATCGCGGTAGAGGCGCGCTATCGCGCCATCGTCGATACGGCCGTGGACGCCATCGTCGTGATCGACGAGGTCGGCGGCATCGAGGCCTTCAACCCCGCGGCCGAGCGCCTGTTTGGCTATCCCGCCGACGAGGTCATCGGCGGCAATGTCCGCATGCTGATGCCCGAGCCTGACCAGACCGCCCATGACAGTTATCTGGCCCGCTATCGGGAAACCGGCGAGCGGCGGATCATCGGCATCGGGCGCGAGGTCTTCGGTCAGCGCAAGGACGGGACCACCTTTCCGCTGGAGCTGTCGATCGCCGAGTGGCGCGACGGCGGCTCCCGCTATTTTACCGGCGTGATGCGCGACGTCACTGAACGCAAGCGGGCCGAGGAACTGCAGCGCCTGCTGGTCAATGAGCTCAACCACCGGGTCAAGAACACCCTGGCCACCGTGCAGTCGGTGGCGGGCCAGACCCTGCGCAACGCCACCGATCTGGTCGATGCGCGCGAGTCGCTGACCACCCGGCTGCTGGCCCTGGCCCGCGCGCACGACATCCTGACCCACGAGAGCTGGGAGGGCGCCGATCTTCGCGACGTGGTGGCCTCGCTGGTCAACTCGCACGGCGACGCCTCGCGCTTCCATGTGCGGGGACCCTCGGTGCGACTGCCGCCCAAGGTGGCGCTGTCGCTGTCGCTGGCCCTGCATGAACTGATGACCAACGCCACCAAGTATGGAGCCCTGTCCAGCGAACCGGGGCGCGTCGTGCTAAGCTGGGATCGGGCCGCCGAGGCGAATCTCGACTGTCTGAACCTACGCTGGGAAGAAATCGATGGCCCTCTGGTCCCCCCGCCAAGCCGCCAGGGCTTTGGCACTCGTCTCATCACCGGCGGGCTGGCGCGCGAACTCGGCGGCGACGTCCGTCTCGAATACCCGCCGGGCGGCGTCGTCTGCACGATCAACGCCAATCTTCCCAAGCCCGGTCAGCCGGGGCGGTTCATCCGAGGCGCGGCCTGAGGCGCTGAGGGTTCTGGTCGTCGAGGACGAACTGTTCGTCGCCATGCTGGTGGAAGATCTGCTGGGCGACCTGGGCTGCGTGATTGTCGGCACGGCCATGACGGCGGTCGAGGCGGTGCTGGCCGCCCGCACCGAGGAGATCGATTTCGCCCTGCTGGATGTCAATCTTGACGGCGACACCTCATTCGGGGCCGCCGAGATCCTGCGGGCGCGCGGCGTGCCGTTCGCCTTCGTGACCGGCTATGGCGAGCAGGGCGTGCGCGGCGACATGCGCGACGCACCGATCCTGTCCAAGCCCATCGATCCCCGCCACCTGGCCAAGGTGCTGGGCGACCTCGATCGCCCTTGAGCCAGCGCCTCCGAACGATGCGATTGGACAAGGTCGCCGGCGCGGTTTTTGTGTAAATACCTGCCTTGCCGTCCACCGGAGCCTCGACTTGCGCCGTTCCGTATTCGCCGTTCTCTCCACTCTCGTCCTCGCCGGGCCCCTGGCCGGCTGCGCCTACAACGCCGATCTGGGGCGCGACCAGCTGCTGATAGTCAACGACTCCGGTCTGGCGGCCCAGGGCGAGAAGGCCTGGGCCCAGACCCTGCGCACGGGCAACATCTCCAGCGACGCGCGCCGGAACGCGCGGGTGCGGGCGGTGGGCCAGCGGGTGGTGACGGCGGCGGGGCTGAACAACCGCCCCTGGGACTATGCCGTTCTGATCGACGAGGCGCCCAACGCCTTCGTGCTGCCCGGCGGTCATGTCGGGGTGACGGTGGGCCTGCTGGACATGGTCGACAACGACGACCAGCTGGCTGCCGTGATCGGCCACGAAGCAGGCCATGTGGTCGCCCAGCACGCGGCCGAGCGCTATTCCCAGACCATGACCTCCAAGCTGCTGCTGGGCGTGGCCGGCGCGGCGGCCGGCAGCTCGACCGATCTTGGCCGGGGCCTGGGCTCCTATGGCGGCGATGCGACCAAGTACCTGTTCCTGCTGCCGTTCTCGCGCAAGCACGAGCTGGAGGCCGACCGGCTGGGCGTCGACTACATGCAGCGCGCGGGCTACAGGCCGGGCGAAGCCGTCACGCTCTGGCGCAAGATGCAGGCCCTGGCCCAGACGGGTGGCGGCGCCTCCGGCCCGCTCGAAATCGCCTCGACCCACCCCTCGGACGCTTCGCGCATCGCCGCGCTCCAGGCCTATATTTCCAGCAAGGGCTGGTGACGCGCCCCGGGCCGCCTCGTGTCGCCCTGGACCGAACGGCCGTAAGCAGGCGCTTATCCGCCGCCTCGTAAGCGCCCGGTCAATGGCCACGGCGCCGGCCGCGCCGTTCCTAATCCCCGTCGCAACAGACGGAGGTTCCCATGCGCAGTCTCTTCATCGCCATTCCCTTCCTGACCCTGGCCCTGGCCCAACCGGCGCTGGCCCAGCCTCGGCTCGGCGAGGTGATCGGGCCCGACAAGGCCCGCGCCCAGGGGAGCCTGGCCGCCGAGGGCTATCGGCTCACCGAGTTTGAAGCCGAGCACGGGCGGCTCGAGATCAGGGCCGTCAAGGGCGAGGCCCGGCTGGAAATCCTCGCCGAGGCCAGGACCGGCAAGGTGCTCAAGGTCGAGGCCCGCAACGGCCGGGGGGATCGCGAATGACCGGCGCGGTTCCCGTAACACGGCGGTGGGACCCCCTGGTGCGGATCACGCACTGGGGGATCGCGGCGGCGGTGGTCATCAACCGCCTGGTGACCGAAGGCGGGTCGCAGGCCCACGTCTGGATCGGCCTGGCGCTGGCCGCCCTGCTGGCCCTGCGCCTGGGCTGGGGCTTTGTCGGTCCGGTCGAGGCGCGGTTCACGTCCTTTCCGCCCAGTCCGCGTCGCGCCGTCGAGCATGTGCGCGACATCCTGGCCGGTCGCCATGTCTCCCACCGGTCGCACAATCCGCTGGGCGCCCTGATGGCCTATGCGCTGTGGGCCAGCCTGGCGGTGGTGATCGCCAGCGGGATCGCCATGACCGGCTTTCCGCCGAGGGCTCATGCCGAGGGCGACGAGCGGCCCGCGGCGGCATCGACGGTCCTGATGGATGAGGACGAGGAAGCCGGTGAGGGCGGCGAAGGCGAGGGCGGCGGCGAGATCGCCGAGGAGATCCACGAGATCGCGGCCAACCTGCTGCTGGCCCTGGCGGCGCTGCATCTGGTCGGCGTGGCGTTCGAGACACGCCGCAGTGGTCGTCAGATCGTGCTGGCGATGATAGGCGGGAAGGGCAAGACCAAGGAGCCCTGATGGCCCATCCTCGCGCAGCCTTGGGAGACCGCCTGGCCCCGGCGGTCTCCTTCGTCGTCGCCGTGCAGGCGGTGGCGGCCGTGTTCTTCATCGGCGACGCCCTGGCCGATATCCGCAACGCCGGACCCAGCCCCCATATCGTGATCGAGGCGATCATCGCCCTGGCCCTGCTGGCCGGGGTGGCGGTCGGCGCCTTGCAGGTGCGGCGGATGTGGACGGAAGGCCGGCGGCGGCAGGCGGCCCTGGCGGTGGCCGCCGGCGCGCTCAGCGCGGTGGCCGCCCAGAGGTTCCGCGACTGGCGGCTGACCCCGGCCGAGGCCGATGTGGCGGTCTTCGCGCTCAAGGGATTCGACGTGGCCGAGATCGCGGTTCTGCGCGGGTCGGCCGCCGGAACCGTACGCGCCCAGCTGGCGCGTGTTTATGAGAAGGCCGGGGTCAATTCGCGCTCGGCCCTGGCCAGTCTGTTTCTGGAGGATCTGATGACCGCGCCGGTGATTTCGGCTGAGCGATCTTAACGCCACGCCGGGCCTTGTGTGGCTAAAGCGCAACACCTACATCCCGGTGGGACATGTTGAGCTTGATCAAGTCGACGCGTCCCGATCCGCCTAAAAAGGGGACATCATGAACATCGATCTCTATTCCGACCGCGCCAAACAGGCCGTCCAGTCCGCCCAGAGCCTGGCTTTGGCGCGAGGCCACCAGCAGTTCGCGCCCGAGCACCTGCTGAAGGTTCTGCTCGAGGAAAAGGACGGCCTGAGCCGCGCCCTGATCCAGAGCGCCGGCGGCCGGCCTGACGCCGTTGACGCCGCCACCGAGACCCTGCTGGCCAAGACGCCGCGCGTCGACGGGGCCGGCGGCCAGCTCTACATGAAGCCCGACACCGCCCGGGTGTTCGCCGAGGCCGAGAAGGGCGCGAAAGCGGCCGGCGACGCCTTCGTCACCACCGAGCGGCTGCTGATCGCCATCGCCAAGGAAGGCGCCGACGCCGCCAAGGTCCTGAAGGACGCCGGGGCCACGCCCAAGGCGCTGGAAGACGCCGCCAACGCCATCCGCAAGGGCCGCACCGCCGACAGCGCCAATGCCGAGGAAGGCTATGAGGCGCTCAAGCGCTATGCCCGCGACCTGACCGCCGCCGCCCGCGACGGCAAGCTGGACCCCGTGATCGGCCGCGACGAGGAAATCCGCCGTACGATCCAGGTGCTGAGCCGCCGCACCAAGAACAACCCCGTGCTGATCGGCGAGCCCGGCGTCGGCAAGACCGCCATCGTCGAGGGCTTGGCCCTGCGCATCGTCAATGGCGACGTGCCCGAAAGCCTGAAGGACAAGAAGCTCTTGTCGCTGGACATGGGCAGCCTGATCGCCGGCGCGAAATATCGCGGCGAGTTCGAGGAGCGCCTCAAGGCGGTGCTCAACGAGGTCACGGCCGCCGAGGGCTCGATCATCCTGTTCATCGACGAGATGCACACCCTGGTCGGCGCGGGCAAGGGCGAGGGGGCGATGGACGCCTCCAACCTGCTCAAGCCCGCTTTGGCGCGCGGCGAGCTGCACTGCGTGGGCGCCACCACGCTGGATGAGTACCGCAAGCACGTCGAGAAGGACGCCGCCTTGGCCCGCCGGTTCCAGCCGGTGTTCGTCAGCGAGCCGACGGTGGAGGACACCGTCTCGATCCTGCGCGGCCTGAAGGAGAAGTACGAGGTCCACCACGGGGTGCGCATCTCGGACTCGGCCATCGTCGCCGCCGCCACCCTCTCCAACCGCTACATCGCCGACCGCTTCCTGCCCGACAAGGCCATCGACCTGATCGACGAGGCCTCCAGCCGCGTGCGGATGGCGATCGACTCCAAGCCCGAAGAGCTGGACGAGATCGACCGCCGCCTGGTGCAGCTGAAGATCGAGCGCGAGGCCCTCTCCAAGGAAACCGACGCGGCCTCCAGGCAGCGCCTGGAAAAGCTGGAAGACGAAATCGACGACCTGCAGGGCCAGTCGGACGAGATGACCGCCCGCTGGAAGGCCGAGAAGGACAAGGTGGGCGGGGCCGCGCAAGCGCGTGAAGCCCTCGACCGCCTGCGCGCCGATCTCGCCACCGCCCAGCGCGCCGGCGACTTCGCTCGCGCTGGCCAGATCCAGTACGGCGAGATCCCGGCCCTGGAAGCCCGTCTTGCCGCGGCCGAGTCCGTCGATGGCGCGGCCCAGAAGTCGCTGACTCCCGAGGTCGTCGACGCCGAGCAGATCGCCGCCGTGGTCAGCCGCTGGACCGGGGTGCCGGTCGAGAAGATGCTGGAAGGCGAGCGCGAAAAGCTGCTGCAGATGGAACTGGCTCTGCGCGCCCGCGTGGTCGGCCAGGACGAGGCCCTGGAAGCCGTCTCGGACGCCGTTCGGCGGGCCAGGGCCGGCCTGCAGGATCCCGCGCGGCCGATCGGCAGCTTCCTGTTCCTGGGCCCAACGGGTGTGGGCAAGACCGAGCTGACCAAGGCCCTGGCCGAGTTCATGTTCGCCGACGAGCACGCCATCACCCGGATGGACATGTCGGAATACATGGAAAAGCACTCGGTCAGCCGTCTGATCGGGGCTCCTCCCGGCTATGTCGGCTACGATGAAGGCGGCGCGCTCACGGAAGCCGTGCGTCGGCGTCCGTATCAGGTCGTGCTGTTCGACGAGGTCGAGAAGGCCCACCCGGACGTCTTCAACGTGCTGCTGCAGGTGCTGGACGACGGTCGCCTGACCGACGGCCAGGGCCGCACGGTCGACTTCCGCAACACGCTGATCATCATGACCAGCAACCTCGGCTCCGAATTCCTGGCCAACCAGGAAGACGGGGAAGACGTGGACGCGGTGCGTCCGCAGGTGATGAACGTGGTGCGCGGCCATTTCCGGCCCGAGTTCCTCAACCGGATCGACGAGATCATCCTGTTCAAGCGGCTGGGCCGGGCGAACATGGCCGACATCGTCCGCATCCAGCTACAACGCGTCGAGAAGCTGCTGGCCGATCGCCGCATGACCCTCGCCATCGACGCCGAGGCCCTGCTGTGGCTGGGCGAAAAGGGCTACGATCCGGTCTATGGCGCGCGTCCGCTCAAGCGCGTGATCCAGAAGGATCTGGTCGACCCCATCGCCCGCCGCCTGCTGGCCGGCGAACTGGAAGACGGCGGGGTGATCTCCGTCGGCGTCCAGGACGGGGCGCTGAACATCGGCAAGGCCGTGCTGCAGTAAGGTCCAAGGTCTGATTTCCCTCCTTCGCCTCGGGGCGGGGGAGGGGAATACCGTTATCTTACGTAAAAAATTCCGGGAACCAGATGGCGGCTTCCGCGCTTGCGCGGGGGTATAGAAGTCATTGATTTCCATGCTGAAGCTTGGCGCCAAAGCGGCCCAGAACAGGCCCCTTTTTCGCCCAGATAAGCTGGCGGTTTCGTCGTCCGGCGCCCTTGCAGCGCCAGCGGATCAACGGACGAGACGACCCATCATGACCCCAGCTCTCAAGACGCCCTCCTTCAAGATGATGACAGCCTGCGCCCTGGTCATCGGCGGCCTGGCCGTCAGCGGTTGCGCCACCAAGGACTATGTGAAGACCAAGGTCGGAGGCGTGCAGAGCCAGGTCACCCAGCAGGGCGCCCAGATCGGCGAGCTGGACAAGACGTCCCGCGAGGCCCTCGATCGCGCCACCGCCGCCGGCAAGCTGGCTGAAGGCAAGTTCATGTATTCGATGGTGCTGAGCGACGACTCCGTGAAGTTCCCGATCGACGCCGCCACCCTGTCGCCAGAAGCCGAGCAGCGGCTGACCGAGTTCTCCGAGAAGCTCAAGGGCGAGAACAAGAACGTCTATCTCGAAATCCAGGGCCATACCGACAATGTCGGCGACCCGGCCTACAACGACAGCCTGGGCGCCAAGCGCGCCGAGACGGTGCGCAAGTTCCTCAGCATGCATGGCATCGCGCTCAACCGCATGGCCACCATCTCGTATGGCGAGGAAGCCCCCGTGGTCGCCAACGACACCCGCGAGAACCGCGCCCAGAATCGCCGCGTGGTGGTGATGGTGCTGTCCTAAGCACTAGCCAATCTGGTCACCGCCCCTTCGATCGTGGGGCGGTGACGGAGGGGCGTATTTTTCGGCTCTGATTTTAATATCGCATCCTATGGATGAGGCGGCCGATATGGTGTGGCCATGTCGCCCGTCTTTGAATTTGATCCGGCCAAGGACGCCGTCAACCAGGCCAAGCATGGTCTTTCCCTGGCGCAGATCCGGCGGGCGATTTGGCCGCCGGATCTGGCCGCCGAGGGCAACCGGCGCGACTATGGCGAGCAGCGGTGGTATGGTTTCATCAGGCTGGATGGCCGGATCCATGTGACGGTCTTCACGATCCGTGGCGCGGTCGTCCGTGTGATCAGTCTGCGAAAGGCAAACCTTCGCGAGGTGCGGCGCTATCATGACCAGCTATCCTGACGCCGATGTCGATGATGCGGACAATCCCGAGCTGCTGGCCGCAGATGTCGCGCGTATGCGTCCGGGGGCGGAGATCTTGCCGCTGGCGGTCGTCCGCAGCGCGGTCTTCGAGGTCTATGCCCAAGCGCCCAGGGATTGGCGCTGGACGCTGAGATCCGCCGATGGTCGCGCCTTGGCGGCGTCTACCCAGGGCTATGCCTCACGTCAGAAAGCGCTCGAGATCATCGAGGCTGTCAAGAGCGTCGGCCATATCACGCCGGTTCTAGGTTAGGCGGGGCCCTTGGCCTGCAGCCAAGGGCTTGTCCGCCCGCCGCCCAGGCGGCAACCTCGCGCCTTCGCGTTTCCCGGAGTCGCCATGCGCCTGCCTCTCGTCCTCGTCGCCGGTCTGCTGCTGACGACCCCGACCCTTGCCGCCGAGGTCGCGGCGCCCTCGACCGACCAGCCCTTGCTGCGGGCCGTCGCCGCCGATGTGGACCCCAAGGCGCTGGAGAGCACGATCCGTTCGCTGGTGGGTTTTGGCACCCGCCACACCCTGTCGGAGACCCGGTCAGACACGCGCGGCATCGGCGCCGCCCGTCGCTGGGTGAAGACGCGGTTCGAGGCGATCAGCAAGGACTGCGGCGGCTGCCTGACCATCGAGACACCGTCCGAAGTGGTGACGGGTCGCCGCGTGCCCGCTCCGACCGAGATCATGAACGTTCTGGCCATCCAGAAGGGGACCACCGATCCAAGCCGCGTGATCATCATCGCCGGCCACCTGGACAGCCGGGTCAGCGACGTGATGGACTTCACCAGCGACGCCCCCGGCGCCAACGACGACGCCTCGGGCGTGGCGGCGGTGATCGAGGCGGCGCGCATCCTGTCGAAGCACAGGTTCCCGGCCACCCTGGTGTTCGCGGCCCTGTCGGGCGAGGAGCAGGGGCTCTATGGCGGCAAGGTTCTGGCGAACCATGCCCGCGCCAAGGGCTGGAAGGTCGAGGCCGACCTCAACAACGACATCGTCGGCAACAGCCGCGGCCAGAGCGGAGTGATGAACAACACCCAGGTGCGGGTGTTCTCCGAGGGCACCAAGGCCGTCGAGACCCCCGAACAGGCCAACAGCCGGCGCTATAACGGCGGCGAGGTCGACAGCCCGTCGCGCAACCTGGCCCGCTATCTGGACGGCCTGGCCGAGCGCTATCTGAACAATTTCGACGTGGTCATGGTCTATCGCACCGACCGCTACGGCAGGGGCGGCGATCAGGTTCCGCTGCTGGAGGCCGGCTATCCGGCGGTGCGAGTGACCGAAGCCGCCGAGAACTATGACCGGCAGCACCAAGACCTGCGCACCGAGAACGGCCGGCCCTATGGCGACACCATCGAGGGCGTGGACTTCGCCTATCTGGCCCAGGTGACCCGGCTGAACACCGTGGCCATGGCCTCGCTGGCCTCAGCGCCGGCCCCGCCTTCGGGCGTCAAGATCGAGGGCGCGGTCAGCCCCGACACCAAGGTCTCGTGGACGGCGACACCCGGCGCTGCGGGCCACCGGGTCTGGTGGCGCGGCACCACCGATCCGACCTGGCGGTTCAATCGCTGGGTCGCGGACGGGACAACCACGGCCCTGAAGGACGTGGTCATCGACGACTGGTTCTTCGGCGTCTCGTCGGTAAGCCATGACGGTTGGGAAAGCCCGGTCGTGTTCCCGGGTCCGGCGGGATCATTCGAAAGCCCGCCGCCCGCGCCGAAGCCCTAGGCGATCAGGTCCGGATCGTTCCGCTGCAGCCAGGCGGCGGCATAGGAGCATAGCGGCGTAATCCGCATGCCCTCGGCGCGCGCCGTGCTGGCGACCCGCTCCATGAGTCTGCTCGCCGCGCCCTTGCCGCGCAGGGCGGGATCGGCCTCGACATGCGGGATCACCAGGCGATGGCCGCTGCGCTGGTAGTCGGCCACGGCCAGCAGGCCATCGACCTCCAGTTCATAGCGGCTCAGTTCGGGGTTGTGTCGGAAGGTGTCGGTCATGAAGATCTCAACGCGGTTCGCCGCCAGAGGATGCTAGGCCAGTTCGATGGCCATCGCCGTGGCTTCGCCGCCGCCGATGCACAAGCTGGCCATGCCCTTCTTGCCGCCGCTGGCCTGCAGGGCCGAGATCAGGGTGCACAGGATGCGCGCGCCCGACGCGCCGATGGGGTGGCCCAGAGCGCAGGCGCCGCCGTTGACGTTCAGCTTGTCGGGCGAGAAGCCCAGTTCCTGCTGGGCGATCATGGCGACCACGGCGAAGGCCTCGTTGACCTCCCATAGATCGACGTCGGAAACCTCCCAGCCGGCTTTCTTCAGCGCCTTGCGCATGGCTGGCACGGGGGCGGTGGTGAACAGGCCCGGCTCGTGGGCGTGGGCGGCGTGGGCGGCGACCCGCGCGACGATGGGCAGGCCTAGGCGCTTTGCCACGCTCTCGCGGGTCATGACCAAGGCTGCTGCCCCGTCGCTGATCGACGATGAATTGGCCGCCGTGATGCCGCCGTCGCGGCTGAAGGCCGGGCGCAGGGTCGGGATCTTGGCCGGATCGGCCTTCAGCGGCTGCTCGTCCTGGGCGACGACCTCGGTCCCCTTGCGGGTGGTCACGGTGACCGGGGTGATCTCGGCCTCGAAAGCGCCGCTTTCGATGGCCGCCTTGGCCTTCATCAGGCCTCGGGTGGCGTAGTCGTCCATGGCCTCGCGGCTGAACTGGTAGGTCGCGGCCGAGTCTTCGGCGAAGGAGCCCATCAGCTTGCCGGGCGTATAGGCGTCTTCCAGGCCGTCCAGGTACATCGAGTCCCACATCTGGTCGTGGCCGATGCGAGCGCCGGCCCGGTGCTTGGTCAGCAGGTAGGGGGCGCCGGTCATGCTCTCCATGCCGCCGGCCACGATGACGTCGACGCTGCCGGCCGCCAGGGCGTCATGGGCCATGATCGCCGCCTGCATGCCGCTGCCGCACATCTTGTTGACCGTGGTGGCCTCGACCGACAGCGGCAGGCCCGCGCCGACCGCCGCCTGGCGCGCCGGGGCCTGGCCCAGGCCGGCCGGCAGCACGCAGCCCATGATGATCTGTTCGACCAGATCGCCCGAGACGCCAGCCCGTTCGATCGCCGCCTTCACCGCCGTCGCGCCCAGCTCGGTCGCCTTGACCCCGCCCAGCGCGCCCTGGAAACCGCCCATCGGGGTGCGGGCGAAGGAGACGATGACGACGGGATCGGTGGCGGTGGACATGGAGGGTCTCCGGAGTTCGAAAATTCGGGGCGGAATAGACCCCGCCGCCCCCGCGGCGTGCAAGCGGTTTGCGGAAAGGGGAGGCGATCACGACCATGCAAGGATCGGCCATCGCCTCCCAAGGCGCAACCGAGAGAGTCAGTTGTGATTAAAAACTAATACCGTTCATCCTCAAACGCAACGCTCTCTTGCATTCCCCGGCGGAACACCCCACCCTCGTGCGATGGGCCGCACCGCCAACTATACGAACGAACGCTGCAGCATCGCCGCCACCCTTGAGGTCGTGGGCGATCCCTGGACCTTGCTGATCCTCCGCGACGCCTTCGCGGGGGTGAAGCGCTTCGAGCAGTGGCAGGAGCGCCTGGGCGTCGCCCGCAATGTGCTGGCCTCGCGGCTCAAGACCCTGGTCGCCCACGGTGTGATGGAGGCCCAGCGCTATTCAGAGCGTCCGCCGCGCCAGGAATATGTGCTCACCGCCAAGGGGCTGGACCTCAGCCCAGTGCTGCTGACCATGGCCGAATGGGGCGACCAGCATGTCTATGGTCTGGGAAAGGGTCCGGTGCATTTCGTGCACAAGACCTGCGGCCATGACTTCCATCCGCGTCTGGCCTGTGAGGCCTGCGGCGAGGTGATCAACCGCAGCGATCTGCGCAGGGTGGTCCACGAGACCTCCCGGACCGTCGGCGAAGCTCTCGAAGCGGTGAAGATCCCCGCCGAATAGGCCATGGCGGCGCAAGGCGATGCGCCGCACCCGAAGTTGAAATCAAGCTTACCGAATATTTAGTGCTTGCCCCGCACCGTAGGCTGAAGCCCGGGGGCAGGCATAGATGGCGATCATCAAGACAATCGCGAGCGTCTTCGCGATCCGACAGGACCGTCCAGAACTTCTGGTCGCTCAGGCGACAGCGTTCTCACGCCAGGTGCCGATGATGTACCTGGTTGTGCTGGTCAACGCGATCGCGCTTGCCGTCACCCATTTCCAGTCCGCGCCGCGTTTCCTGACGATCGGCGGCCCGCTGGCCCTGACGGTGGCTTGCGGCTGGCGGATGCTGGGCTGGCGGCGGCTGAGCGCGACCGGCATGGATGCGGCGCGGGCCGCCAAGATGCTGAGCGGGACCGTGGTCGCCGCGGCCGTGCTGGCCATCGCCTTCGCCGCCTGGTCGCTATCGCTCTATCCCTATGGCGACGCCTACCAGCAGAGCCATGTGGCCTTCTACATGGCCATCACCGTGATCGCCTGCATCTTCTGCCTGATGCACCTGCGGGCGGCGGCCCTGATGGTCACCCTCTGCGTGCTGGGTCCCATGACCCTGTTCTTCGGCCTGACCGGCAATCCGGTGTTCGAGGCCATCTCGATCAATGTGGTGCTGGTCGCCGCCGTGATGATCGTGATCCTGCTGATCCACTATCGGGAATTCTCCGACCTGGTGGAATCGCGCGGCGCCCTGATCGAGAAGGCCGCCCACGCCCAGCAGTTGAGCGACGAGAACGACCGCCTGGCCAATCTGGACAGCCTGACCGGTCTGCCCAATCGCCGCCGCTTCCTGACCGAGCTGGAAGCGCACGTGACCCGCGCCCGGCGTCACGACCGCAGCCTGGTGGTGGGCGTCATCGACCTGGACGGCTTCAAGCTGATCAACGACGCCTTTGGCCACGCCACGGGCGACCGCCTGCTGACGGAAGTGGGACGCCGCCTCCAGGCCTTCGGCTCGCCGCCGCTGTTCGCGGCCCGGCTGGGCGGCGACGAATTTGGCCTGATCATCGACGCGCACCTGACGCCCGCCGCCATCCAGGCCCTGGGCCGCGATCTGTGCGAGCTGCTGCGCGCGCCCTATCGCCTGCCGGGCGTCACCGCCCAGATCGGCGGCTCGATCGGCTTCTGCCCGTTCCCGGGCGGCGCCCAGACCAGCGAGCAGCTGTTCGAACGCGCCGACTATGCCCTCTATCACGCCAAGCAGAACCTCAAGGGCTCGGCCGTGGTGTTCGACGAGCGCCACGAGGCCGACATCCGCGAACTGGGCCGGGTGGAGCAGGCCCTGCGCCGCGCCGACCTGGAAGCGGAGATGCACATCCACTTCCAGCCCATCGTCGACACCAGCGCCAAGCGCACCATCGCCTTCGAGGCCCTGGCCCGCTGGTCCAGCCCCGAGCTGGGCGAGGTGCCGCCCAAGGTGTTCATCAACGCCGCCGAGCGCTCGGGCCAGATCGTCGAGATCACCCGCGTGCTGGTCGCCAAGGCCCTGAGCGCGGTGCGCGGCTGGCCCATGGACATGCGCGTCTCGATCAACCTTTCGGCCCGCGACATCGCCTCGATGGAGACCGTCAGCCGCATCGTCGACATCGTGCTGGAAAGCCAGGTCGCGCCGCACCGCATCGATTTCGAGATCACCGAGACGGCCATCGTCTGCGACTTCGACCAGGCTCGGGCCGCCCTGATGACCTTCCACGCCCTGGGCGTGCGCACGGCGCTGGACGATTTCGGCACCGGCCATTCCAGCCTCAGCCACGTCCGGCTACTGCCGTTGGACAAGCTGAAGATCGACTCCAGCTTCATCGCCGACATCGACCACCACGCGGCCAGCGAGGACATCGTCAAGACCGTGCTGCAGCTGTGCCGCAATCTGCGGATCGACTGCATCGTCGAAGGCGTCGAGACCCAGGAGCAGCTGGACAAGGTGGTGTCGCTGGGTGGGGTGGTCATGCAGGGCTACCACTTCGCCAGGCCGATGCCGGCGTCCAGCGTCGCCACCTACCTGGCCGAAGAGGCCGCCATCGCCATCGCCCGCAACGGCCTGCGGCCGAGCGCGGCCCAGCGCGCCGCGCGGATCTGGTTCGACGAGGACGGCCTGCAGGGCCTGGGTTAGGCGCCAGCCTCTTCCACCGACATTTCCGCCTGAATGGGGGAAGAGGCGCGCCCCGGGCTTGGGGGGGAGGAGCGCGCCTCTTCGGGTTCGCCGTCATCGGGGGGGGTGACGAGGCGAACCGCCCCCGACCGTCGCCGGGGGAGGGGTAAGGTCCGTCAGAGGGCGGGAGCGCCGCCGCCGAGGACCTTGTAGAGGGTGACGAGATTGGTCGCCCGGACCAGTCGCGCCGTGATCAGGCCCTGCTGGGCGCCGTACAGG
This sequence comes from uncultured Caulobacter sp., assembly GCA_964427205.1. Lineage (GTDB taxonomy): Bacteria > Pseudomonadota > Alphaproteobacteria > Caulobacterales > Caulobacteraceae > Caulobacter. The sequence continues at coordinate 171,877 of CAYRTE010000001.1, read as the reverse complement.
GTGCGTTGGGCGTCCAACAGCGTCAGGTCACTGTCGATACCGGCCTCGTTGCGCTGCCGGGCCAGGCGCTGGCTGTCGGCGGCGGCGGCGACCAGGCGTTCCTGGGCCGACACGCGGTCGGCCACGGTGTCGCGCACGGCCAATGCGTCGGCCACTTCGCGGAACGCCGTCTGCACGGTCTTCTCATAGGTCGCCACGGCGATGCCCTGTCCGGCCCTGGCGCTGTCCAGCCCGGCCTTGTTGGCCCCGCCGGCGAAGATCGGCAGGCTGATGCTGGGCGCGAAGCTCCAGGCGCCCGAGCCGCTCTTGAACAGGTCGCCCAGTTCGCCACTGGCGCTGCCCGTCGACCCGGTCAGGGCGATGCGCGGGAAGAAGGCCGCGCGGGCCGCGCCGATATTGGCGCTGGCGGCGGCCAGCTGGTGCTCGGCGGCCAGCACGTCGGGACGACGGGTCAGAACGTCCGAGACCACGCCGGCCGGCAGGTCGGGCATGATCTGGGCCGTCACCAGCCCACCGGCCGGCAACAGGTCGGCCGGGATTTCCGCCCCGACCACGAGCCGCAGGGCGTTCCGGTCCTGATTGACCTGGGCGACATAGGCGGCGACGTCGGCCCGGGCCTGTTCGGTCAGGGTCTGGGCCTGGCGCAGGTCCAGCGTCGAGGCGGCGCCGGCGTCGACCCGGCTCTGGGTCAGCTTCAGCGACTCGTCGCGCGCGGCCAGGGTGTCGCGGGCCAGGGCCAGCAGGTCCTCGTCGGCGGCCAGGGTCAGCCAGCTGCCGGCCACTTCCGAGATCAGGCTGATCTGGGCCGTGCGGCTGTTTTCACGCACCGCCAGCCAGTTCTCCAGCGCGGCCCGGTTCAGGCTGCGAACGCGGCCAAACAGGTCCAGCTCATAGGACGCAAAGCCCACATTGGCGCTGTATTGCTCGGTCTCAATGGCCGAGCCGGTCTGGCTGACCGAGGCCGGGGTGCGGGACCGGGTCCCGGACACCGCGCCATTGATCCCCGGCAGCAGGGCGGCGCGCTGCACGCCGTACTGGGCGCGGGCCTGCTCGATATTGAGCAGGGCCACCCGCAGGTCGCGGTTCTCGACCAGCGCCAGCTCGATGGTCGCGGCCAGGCGCGGATCCTCGAACACCTCGCGCCAGCCCAGATCGGCGGCGGACGCCGTCTGGGCGGGCTGCGGGGTCGGCCAGCTCTGAGCGACCGGCAGGGTCGGGCGCTCATGCCGCGGGGCCAGGGTGCAGGCGGTCAGCGCGGTGGCCGCCAGCAGGGTCAGGGTGAGGTTACGAAGCAACGTCATGTCAGTGGCCCTCGGCCGGGATCGCGGGCGTCTCTTCGACGCGCTTGGACTTGGGTTTGAAGGTCTTTTCGACGACCACGAAGAACAGCGGGACGAAGAAGATCGCCAGCAGGGTGCCCGAGATCATGCCGCCGATCACGCCGGTGCCGATGGCGTGCTGGCTGCCCGAGCCCGCCCCGTTGGAGATCGCCAGCGGCAGGACGCCGAAGATGAAGGCCAGCGAGGTCATGATGATCGGCCGCAGGCGGATGCGCACGGCTTCCAGGGTGGCCTCGATGAGGGGCTTGCCCTTTTCGTGCAGGTCCTTGGCGAACTCGACGATCAGGATGGCGTTCTTGGCCGCCAGACCCATGGTCGTCAGCAGTCCAACCTGGAAATAGACGTCATTGGACAGGCCGCGCAGGCTGGTGGCCAGCAGGGCGCCGACGACGCCCAGCGGAATGACCATGATCACCGACAGCGGGATCGACCAGCTCTCGTAAAGCGCCGCCAGCAGCAGGAACACCACCAGGATCGAGATGGCGTACAGGGCGGGGGCCTGGTTGCCGGACTCGCGTTCCTGGGCCGACAGGCCGGTCCACTCATAGCCGATGCCCGGGGGCAGCTTGGCGGCGATCTCTTCCATGGCGGCCATGGCCGCGCCGGAGCTCTGGCCCGGAGCGGGCGTGCCCTGGATGTTGACCGATGAGAGGCCGTTATAGCGCTCCAGACGCGGCGAGCCGTAGGTCCACTGGGTGGTGGCGAAGGCCGAGAAGGGCACCATCGCGCCGCTGCTGTTGCGGACGTACCAGCGGTCCAGGTCCTCGGGCTTCATGCGGAACGGCGCGTCGGCCTGGACATAGACCTTCTTGATGCGGCCGCGGTCGATGAAGTCGTTGACGTAGGAGCCGCCCAGGGCCGTGCTCAGCGCCGCGTTGATGTCGGCGGTGGTCAGGCCCATGGCGCCGGCCCTGGCCTGGTCGACATCGATCCGCAGCTGCGGGGTGTCGTCCTGGCCGTTGGGGCGAACGCCGGTCAGGACCGGATTCTGGGCGGCCATGCCCAGCATCATGTTGCGGGCGTTGATCAGGGCTTCGTGGCCCACGCCGCCGGTGTCCTGCAACTGGAAGTCGAAGCCCGAGGCGTTGCCAAGCTCCTGCACGGCCGGCGGCACGATCGGGAAGACCATGGCGTCGCGGATCTGGGAGAAGGCGCCAAAGGCGCGGCCGGCGACGGCTGGAGCCTTCAGGTCGGCGCTCTTGCGCTCTTCGAACGGCTTGAGGCTGATGAAGGCCAGGCCGGCGTTTTGCCCTGCGCCGGCGAAGCTGAAGCCGGAGACGGTGAAGACCGATTTGACGGCCTGGTCCTTGAGGAAGTGGGTCTCGACCTGCTTGAGCACGCCTTGAGTACGCGCGTCGGTCGCGCCCGGGGGCAGCTGGACCAGAGTGTAGATGGTGCCCTGGTCTTCTTCCGGCAGGAACGAGGTCGGCATGCGGATGAACAGGAAGGCCATGACGACGATGATGGCGCCATAGACCACCATCCAGCGGCCGCTCTTGCCCAGGATGCCGCGAACCGAACCCTGATAGCGACCCGACAGGTCGTTGAAGCTGCGGTTGAACCAGCCGAAGAAGCCCTTGTCGGCGATGGTGTGGCCCTTGGCGACGGGCTTGAGCAGGGTGGCGGTCAGGGCCGGGGTCAGCACCAGGGCGACGACCACCGACAGCAGCATGGCCGAGACGATGGTGATCGAGAACTGGCGATAGATCACGCCCTGCGAGCCGCCGAAGAAGGCCATGGGCACGAAGACGGCCGACAGCACCAGGGCGATGCCGATCAGCGCGCCGCTGATTTCCTTCATCGACTTGCGGGTGGCCTCGACGGGCGACAGCCCTTCTTCGCTCATCACCCGTTCGACGTTCTCGACCACGACGATGGCGTCATCGACCAGCAGGCCGATGGCCAGCACGACGCCGAACATGGTCAGGGTGTTGATCGAATAGCCGAAGACCGCGAGGATTCCGAAGGTGCCCAGCAGGACGACCGGAACGGCGATGGTCGGGATCAGGGTCGCGCGCCAGTTCTGCAGGAACAGGAACATGACGATGAAGACCAGGATGATGGCCTCGATCAGGGTCTTGACCACCTCATGGATCGACTGCTCCACGAACGGCGTGGAGTCGTAGGGAACCACGTACTCGTAGCCTTCCGGGAAGCTCTTGGAGAGCTCGGTCATGCGCGCCTTGACCGCCTCGGCGGTGTCCAGGGCGTTGCCGCCGGGGGCCAGCTTGACGGCCAGGCCGGCCGCGGGCGCGCCGTTGAAGTGGGCGTTGAAGACATAACTTTCAGCGCCCAGCTCGACGCGGGCCACGTCGCGCAGGTGAACGATCGCGCCGGCCTGGGTGTTGCGAATGATGATCGCGCCGAACTGCTCGGGGGTCTGCAGGCGCGACTGGGCCGAGATGGTGGCGTTCAGGGCCACGCCCGGTGCGGCGGGGGAGCCGCCCAGCTGGCCGGCCGAGACCTGGGCGTTCTGGGCCTGGATGGCGGCGGTGACGTCGCTGGGGGTCAGCGAGAAGCTGGCCAGCTTGTCCGGATCCAGCCAGATGCGCATGGCGTATTGCGCGCCAAACAGCTGGACGTCGCCCACGCCTTCGACGCGGCTCAGCGGGTCCTGGATATTGGCGGCGATATAGTCGGCCAGGTCGACATTGGTCGTGCCCGGGGCCTTGGAATAGAGGCCGACCACCATCAGGAAGTTGCGGGTCGACTTGACCACGCTGAGGCCCTGTTGCTGCACCTCTTGCGGCAGCAGCGCGGTGGCCGTCTGCAGCTTGTTCTGGACCTGCACCTGGGCGATGTCGACGTCGGTGCCGGCCTTGAAGGTCAGGGTGGTGGTGGCCGAACCCGAGCTGTCACTGGTCGAGGACATGTATTCCAGGCCGTCCAGGCCCTTCATCTTCTGCTCGATGACCTGGGTGACGCTGTCCTCGACGGTCTTGGCCGAGGCGCCGGGATAGTTGGCCGAGACCGAGACCTGGGGCAGGGCGATGCTGGGATATTGCGCGATCGGCAGGGTGCGGATGGCCAGGAGGCCGGCCAGCATGATGACGATGGCGATGACCCACGCGAAGATGGGCCTGTCGATAAAGAAGCGGGAAAGCATGGCAGCCAGGCCTTAGCGTTGGGCGGTGATGACGGCGGCCTTCACGGGCGCGCCGGGACGGACCTTTTGCAGGCCTTCGACGATGACCTGGTCACCGGGCTTCAGGCCGCCAGTCACCAGCCACGCGTCGCCAACCATCTGGCGCACGGTGATCGGACGAGGCTCGGCCAGGCTCTTGGCGCCGACGACCATCACGGTGGCGTTGCCCTTGGGATCGCGGGAAACGGCCGGTTGCGGGATCAGCATGCCGTTCTGGGCCGTGGCGGCGCCCAGCACCGCGCGGACATACATGCCGGGCAGCAGCACGCCGTTGGGATTGGCGAAGGTGGCGCGCAGGCCGATCGAGCCGGTGGCCGGGTCGACGGTGACGTCCGAGAATTCCAGCTTGCCGGGGGTGGGATAGGTGGAGCCGTCTTCCAGCTTCAGGGTCACCTGGGCCGAGCCCGAGCGGCCCACGCTGCCGTTCGCCAGATCGCGTTGCAGCTTCAGCAGCTCGGCCGAGGACTGGGTCAGGTCGACATAGACCCGGCTGGTGTCCTGCACGGTGGCCAGGGCGGCCGCCTGGTTGGCGGTGACCAGGGCGCCCGGCGTGACCGAGCTCTTGCCGATGCGGCCCGAGATCGGCGACAGCACCTTGGTGTAGCCCAGATTGATGCGGGCGGCGTCGACCGAGGCCTTCTGGGCGGCGACATTGGCGGCGGCCTGCTGGCTGGCGGCTTGGGCGTCGTCATTGTCCTGCTTGCTGACGGCGCCGGTTTCCACCAGGGCCTTGTAGCGATCGGCCTTCAGCCTGGCGGCGGTATAGGCGGCCTGCGCCTGGGCCAGGCCGGCGGCGGCGCTGTTGTAGGCTGCTTGATAGGTGGCCGGATCGATCTGGTACAGCGCCTGACCGGCGCGCACATAGCCGCCTTCCTGGAACAGACGGGCCTTGACGATGCCGCTGACCTGCGGACGCACTTCGCTGACCAGATAGGCCGAGGTGCGGCCTGACAGCTCGGTGGTCAGGTTGACCGGCTGGGTCCTGGCGATGACCACGCCCACATCGGAAGGGCCGCCCGCGCCCATGCCGGCCGCGCCGCCCTTGCCCTGCCCGCAGGCGGCCAGGGTGAGCGAGATGGCGGCGAGCGCGACGGCCGTCGCCGTCGAACGTTGGAAGTGCATGATAGACCCCGAAATTTGGCGGAAGGGGGCCGGCGTCGGACCATTGCCCTTGACGCAGCCCTTATGATGAACAATTTGAGAATGAACGTTCATTCTCAATCGAGGCTGGACATAAGTGCGAGGCTGTCGCAAGTCAACACCGACAGCGTCGCTTTCTGGCTGACCTAACGGAAATGTAATGCGTAGCGAGATTTTCAATGGTCGATGAGGCGCAATCGGCGCGGCCGACGGTGGAATCGCGCCGCCAGCAGATTCTCGACGCCGCCTGCGACCGCGTGCGCCAGTCGGGGTTCCATGGCGCCAGCATGGCCGAGATCGCCAAGGCCGCCGGCCTCAGCGTCGGTCAGATCTATCGCTACTTCGAGAACAAGGAGGCGATCATCGCCGCCATCGTCGCCCAGGACCTGGCCGAGATGCGCGAGAAGTTCGCCGAACTGGAAAGCCAGCCGGGCGATCTGCTGGAGGTCATGACCAGCCACATGCCCGAGGCGCTGGACAAGTGCTATGATCCGCGCCGCGCGGCCCTGGTGCTGGAGGTGCTGGCCGAGGCGGCCCGCAATCCCAAGGTCGCCACGATCGTCCGCGCCGCCGACGCCCAGGAGCGCGGCCTGGCCGCCACCATGCTGGAGCGTAGCCGCAAGCCCGAGTGGAGCGACGCCGAGTTCGAGGCGCGCGCCGAGATGATCGCGCTGCTGTTTGACGGGCTTATCATGCGGTCGGTCAACAATCCCGCCGCCGATCGCCAGGCCTTGGCCAAGGTGTTCCGCGCGACCCTGGAATGCATCCTCGGCTGAGATCCTGTGGGGCGCGATGTCGCGGGCGCGATCCCGTTGACTAGGGCTTGCGCCGCTCGCTTGCGCGCACCCCAGACCTAGATGTGGTTACTGCATCCCGCGACGATACGTCGCGCCTGCTGTTCTGTATTTGGGAAATAAAGACAGAATCCAGCAGCCGAGTATTCGAATTCTTTAGGTTGTAATTCCGCGCGTGGCGAGAATTTTGCGCCCCAAAACTCAGATTGAGCAAGTTAACCATTCAGATTCATTCGGAATAAACTGCCCGGGTAGAAAGTGCAGGGAGGCAAAAGCCTACCGGCAGTCAAAATGACGTCGGATACCCTTGAATAGGATCTCTATCGTTATGGCGCTGAACAGCATCAATACGAACAGCGGCGCAATGATCGCGCTGCAAAACCTGAACACCACCAATTCGGAACTGGCGACCGTTCAGCAACGCATCAACACCGGCAAGAAGGTGGGCAGCGCCAAGGACAACGGCGCGATCTGGGCGACCGCCAAGAACCAGTCCTCCACCGCATCCTCGCTGAACGCCGTCAAGGACTCGCTGCAGCGCGGCCAATCGACCATCGACGTGGCCCTGGCCGCCGGTGATACGATTACCGACCTGCTGGGCAAGATGAAGGAAAAGGCCCTGGCCGCTTCCGACACCTCGCTCAACACCGCCAGCTTCAACGCCCTGAAGGCCGACTTTGAATCCCTGCGCGATCAGGTGACCAAGGCCGCCACGAACGCCAAGTTCAATGGCGTCAGCATCGCCGACGGCTCGACCACCAAGCTGACCTTCCTGGCCAACCAGGACGGCTCGGGCTTCACGGTCACCGCCCAGACGCTGTCGCTGACCGGCATCGGCCTGGCGGCCGGCTCGACCTTCACCGACGCCGCCACCGCCAAGACCATGATCGGCACGGTGACCACGGCCCTGGGCACGGCGACCAACAAGCTGGCCTCGCTGGGCACCAGCTCGACGGGCCTCGACACTCACCTGACCTTCGTCGGCAAGCTGCAAGACGCCCTCGACGCCGGCGTGGGCAACCTGGTTGACGCCGACCTCGCCAAGGAAAGCGCCAAGCTGCAGTCGCTGCAAACCAAGCAACAGCTGGGTGTGCAGGCGCTGTCGATCGCCAACCAGTCTTCGTCTTCGATCCTCAGCCTGTTCCGTTAAGTCCAGGCTCTACGGAAACGGAAAGGGCGGGTCTTCGGACCCGCCCTTTTTTCGTTCAGGGCAGCAGTTGCCGCCGCAGGGCGGGGGCCGCGTCGGCCAGCGCCGTGGCGACCAGGGCCGAAAAGTAGTCGGCTCCCTCGTGGCCCAGATGCGTGTAGTCGAAGGCCTGTTTGGGCGTACCCATCGGCTCGGCCGCCGCGTTGTTCTGGACAACTGGTGTTGCGACGGGCGGCGGCGGCGGGGGAACGGCGGCGCCGGGGATCGCCGGCTCATAGAACCGCGCCTCGATGGTGGTGCCAGACCGGGCGGCCTCGCGCACGCGCGCATCGGGCGGGCTCTGGGCCAGCCGCATCGCCTCGACCGGGCCCATGGCCTGGACGGCGGCGGTGCTCAGGGCGTGCAGATCGACCAGCGGCGTATTGGTCTCGGCCGCCACCTTGCGGGTCGCCTGGGCCCAAGGGCCCAGATCATCGATCAGCTTGCCGTCCTTGAACTGCCGGCGCGTCAGGGGCGTGAGCAGCACCGGCTTGGCCCCGGCGGCCCGCACCTCCTCGACATAGCGCTTCAGGTTGGCGGGAAACTCGGTGGCCAGATCGGTCGAGCGGCCCGGCTTGCCCGGCTGGTCGTTGTGGCCGAACTGGATCAGCACATAGGTGTCGGAAAAGCCGCCCGACTTGATCTCGTACATCGCCAGCTTCCACGAGCCCTCGAGCCGGTAGTTGCTGGTCGAGCGGCCGCCGCGCGCCAGGTTGATGCAGGCGACGAACGAGGTGACGTGCTTGCCGCAGAAGCTGGGGCCCCAGCCGCCCTGCACGGCGGTGGTGGAGTCGCCGATCAGCACGATCTTCGGGGATTTGAAGACGGGCGGGTCGGTCTCTGGCGTGGCCTGGGCCTGGGCGGCCATGGGGGCGGCGAGCAGGGCGGCGGCGAGGAGGAGGGGTTTCAGGCTCATTTTTCTTCTCCCACTTTTGATTGTCATCCCGGGCGCAGCGCAGCGGAGACCCGGGACCGCGACAAACTCAGAGCTTCCGGCGGTCCCGGCTCGGCGTGCTTCGCACTTGGCCGGGATGACAGTTTTTAAGCCAGCGCCCGGTACTTGAAGTTCCGGAACCGCGCCGAGCCCTTGCCGGCCGCGTAGAGGCCGGGCTTCAGCATCAGGAAGCCGCCGCGCACATTGTGGTGGTAGCCGCTGACCTCCATTCCCCGGTCGAAGCGCTTCCAGGTCGCCCCGCCGTCGCTGCTGGTGTGGAAGCTGACGATGTGGCGGGTGTTGCGCAGCCGCATCAGCATCTTCGCGCCATGCGGATTGGCCGGCCGCCCCCGCTCGATGCCGTACTGGTGGGTGACGAAGTTCTTGGCGTCGAACCCCAGGCCGCAATAGAGCTGGCGGTCATAGAACAGGATCAGGCCGGCGCGGGTCTCGGGATCGATGTCGATCTCGCACTCGATCTCATAGGCCTGGTCGCCATTGACGAAGATCAGCGGCGAGCCGCTGCTGGGCGCCTCGCCCGCGCCCTTCAGGGTCAGGACGCCGTCCTTGCGCGAGATGCGGTCCTGCTCGCCCGGCTTGGGATCGAAGAAGTTCCACTGCACGCCCAGCTTGTCGGTGGTGAAGTCGTCCGACAGCGCCATGCCGTGAGCCACGGCCTTGCCGCCTTTCGGCTTGAGCAAGGGCCTGGCCAGATCGCCGCCGCCGACGGTGAACCAGCCGTCCTTGGTCCAGGTCACCGGGGCCAGCAGGGTCTGGCGGCCCAGGGTGTAGAAGCCGTTTTCATAGCCGTGATAGACGGTCCACCAGTCGCCGGCCGGGCCCTCGATCAGGGTGGCGTGGCCGCGCGACCACCACTTCTCGGAATTGTCGGTGGTGCGCACGACCGGGTTGTGCGGATCGTCTTCCCACGGACCGGCCAGCGACTTGGCGCGGGCGACGATGACCATGTG
>CAYRTE010000001.1:0-162357 GCA_964427205.1 uncultured Caulobacter sp. | reverse complement strand
CCGCCCACGGCGGTGACCAGATAGTAGTAGTCGCCCTTCTTCATCACCTTGGGGCCCTCGGGCGAGAAGCCCTCGACGTCCCAGTCTTCCGGATAATGCCAGGGGTTATAGACGTGCTCGGGCTTGCCCACCGTCGACAGGCCATCAGGGGCCAGCTGGATGCGGTCGCCGCCCGACAGGAACAGCCAGCGCACGCCGTGCTCGTCGACCACGTGGCCGGGATCGATGTAGCGGGGCAGCTTCAGGTCGATGGGCTCGGACCACGGGCCTTCGATCCGGTCGGCCCAGATCACATAGCTGGTGTTGTTGTTGGGCTGCTTGGCCGGCAGGTAGATGTAGAAGCGGCCTTTGTGCTTGCAGAGCTCGGGCGCCCAGATCGAGCCGACATTGGTCTTCAGGCTGGCTGCGACCGGCGCCCAGTTCACCAGATCCCGGCTGTGCCAGATCAGCAGGCCCGGATAGGCGTCGAACGACGAGTGGGTCATGTAGTAGTCGTCGCCGTCCTTCAGGATCGACGGGTCGGGCCGGTCGCCGGCCAGGATCGGATTGAGGAAGGTCCCGTCGCCCAGATCGGCCTTGCGCTGGCCTTCGACGCCCTTGGCCCAGGTCGGGGTTCCGGCGGGGGCGGGACCGGGCAGGGTTCCCATCTGGGCCTGGCTGGTGGCGGGAACGGCGGCTGCGGCCGCGCCGGTCAGAAGCGAGCCCAGGGCTCCGCGTCGGCTGATCTGGACCATTTCCGTGTTCCTTCCCAAGGGTACTGGCCGCGCGAACTTCAGTCGCGCTGGCGATGTTACCGGTCACCTAGCGGCAAGTTCCAGAGAATGTCTACCGGTGTCATTGCGCTTTTCGCGGGACAACGCTGTCACTCGAACGATCCGTGGGGAAGGGGACACCGCGCAGCAAAACGCCCGGGAGGCGGAACCTCCCGGGCGTTCTGGTCGTGACGGCTTGGAAGCCGAGCGATTAGCCCTGCATGTCTTCCAGCTCGGTGCCGCGCGTCTCGCGAACCATCTTCTGGACGAAGAAGAACGAGATCAGGGCGCTGAGCGCGTAGAAGCCGTAGGTGACCGGCAGGCCAAGGCCCGCCGCCATGGCCGGGAAGCTGACCGAGATGGCGAAGTTGGCCATCCACTGGGCGAAGCCGGCGACGGCCAGGCCCGAACCGCGGATCTGGTTGGGGAACATCTCGCCCAGCATCACCCACATCACGGGGCCCCAGCTGAGGTTGAAGAACACCACATAGGCGTTGGCGGCGATCAGGGCGATCAGGCCGAAATTGCCCGGCAGGCTGAGCGCGCCATTGACCATCGAGCCCTGGAAGAAGCAGTAGCCCACGGTGCCCAGGGTGACGGCCATGCCGGCCGAGCCGATCAGCAGCAGCGGCTTGCGGCCGATCTTGTCGATCAGGGCGATGGCCAGCAGACAGGCCAGGATCGAGAGCGACCCCGACAGGATGTTGATCTTCAGGCTGTCGTCTTCCGAGAAGCCCACCGACTGCCACAGCACCGAGCCGTAGTAGAAGACGATGTTGATGCCGACCAGTTGCTGGAACACGGCCAGACCGATGCCGGTCCAGACAATCGGGCGCAGCTTTTTGGTGATCGGGTCGATCAGGTCGCTCATCTTGGGCTTGTGATGGTCGGCCGACAGCGAGGCGCGGATCTCGGCCACCTTCTTGTCGCCCTGGCCTTCGCCGAACAGGCGCGACAGGATCTTGGAGGCCTCGGCGTCCTTGCCCTTGGCGACCAGATAGCGCGGGCTTTCCGGGATCGTCAGTAGGCTGAAGAAGAACACGGCGGCGGGGATGACCTGCATCCAGAACATCCAGCGCCAGGCCGGGAAGCCCAGCCAGAAGGTCGCCGTCGAGCTGCCGGCGGTGTGGGCCAGGATGTAGTTGGCCACGAACGCGCCGGTCAGGCCGGTGATGATCATGATCTGCTGCACCGACGACAGGCGGCCGCGGATGTTGGCGGGGGTGACTTCAGAGATATAAACGGGGCACAGCACGCTGGCCGCGCCCACGCCCAGGCCGCCGATCAGGCGGAAGGCGATGAACACCAGCGAGGTGTCAGAGGCGCCGGTGCCGATGGCGCTGACCAGGAACAGCAGGGCCGAGATCAGCATCACGGTGCGGCGGCCCCAGACGTCGGCCAGACGGCCGGCGGCGAAGGCGCCGATGGCGCAACCGATCAGGATGGCGCCGACGTTCAGGCCGGTGCCGAGCTTGCTGAGGTTGAAGGCGCTTTCCAGGCCTTCCTGCGTGCCGTTGATGACGCCGCTGTCATAGCCGAACATGAAGCCGCCGATGGTGGCGACGGCCACGATCGCGGCGATAAAGCCCATATTGACCTTGCCGCCGTCGGCGCTCATGCCCGGGCTCGGGCCAGCGCTGGATACTGAAGCCATTGGTTTCCTCCCCGTGGCCCGAAGGCCGTGTTCAATCCCTAAGCGGTTCCTTGCCAGACCGCTCGTTGGCGGCGACCTTAGTGTTACCGGTATCAGCGTGCAAGCGGCGAGACAGGGGTGTGTGTTTGGTCGTCTTTATGCCGGGGGCGATCTGTGCTAGCTAGGGTTAGCTAATAGCGAGTCCGGCCATGCGCACAGTCAACATGCACGACGCCAAGTCGCAACTTTCCCGGTTGGTTGAAGCCGTCGAGAGCGGTGAGACCGACGAGGTGGTGATCGCCCGCAATGGCCGGCCCGCGGCGCGGCTGGTGCCCATGGCCTCGGCTGGCCGCACACCCGTGCGGATCGGTATCGCCAAGGATCTGTTCGTCGCGCCGGCCGATACCCAGGCCCAGGACGCCGAGGTGGCGGCCCTCTTTCTGGAGCCTCGGGATTGAGGCTTCTGCTCGACACGCACATCGCGCTCTGGACCCTGGCCGACGACCCCCGCCTCACCGCGCGGGCGCGCGCTCTGATTCTGGATCCCGCCAACGAGGTCTGTGTCAGCGCCGTGACCTTGTGGGAGATCGCCATCAAGCATGGACTGGGTCGCGAGGGGGCGGGCGCGATGCCGATCTCCGCACAGGAAGCCCAGCTGCTGTTCAGCGCCTCGGGCTATTCGCTGATCCCGATCACGCCCGAGCAGGCGGTGGCTGTCGAAGCCCTGCCGCGCATCCACGCCGATCCGTTCGACCGCCTGCTGGTGGCACAGGGTCTCACCGACGCCCTGGTGCTGGTGACGCACGACGCGGTGGTGGCCTCCTACAATGCTCGGATCATCCAGGTCTGAACACCACCCGGCGGGCCTGACCGTTGCGCCAAAACCGCACTCCATGTCCAAGCGCAACATTGCCGAAAAGACATTTGATCCCGGTGTCGCGGCGCGGTCTACAGCGACACAGATGGCAGCTGTTTACAGTTGTAGTTATTTACAGTTGTAATGTTCAAGCGTGGGGGATCTCGCCCGGCGCACCGGTCCGGGGAAGCGTCCATGCGTCTGAAACTCCTGCTCGTGGCGACCGCGATGGTCCTGCCTGGTCTGGCCATGGCCCAGAGCGCGCCGGCTCAGCCGCCCGCCGCCGCCGCAAAGCCCGTGGACAAGTCCGCCCCGACCGCCGTCGAGGGCGTGGTGGTGACCAGCGATCCCGCCGCCATGCGCACCGCGATCGACCGCCGCAGCTACAGCGTCGCCAACGACCTGTCGGCCCGCACCGGCTCGATCGCCGACGCCCTGCGCAACATCCCCTCGGTCGAGGTCGACGTGCAGGGCAATGTCAGCCTGCGCGGCGACGCCAATGTCACCATCCTGATCGACGGCAAGCCCTCGGGCCAGTTCAACGGCGACGGCAAGGCTGACGCCCTGCAGTCGCTGCCGGCCGACTCTATCGACAGGGTCGAGGTGATGACCAACCCCTCGGCCGCCTATCGTCCCGACGGCTCGGCCGGGGTCATCAACCTGATCACCAAGAAGACCCAGAAGCCGGGGGTGAATGGCTCGGTGCGGGCCAATTTCGGCTCGGATGGCCGCTACAATCTCGGCGCCAGCGCCACCCGTCGCGCCGGCAAGCTGACCCTGTCGGGCGACGCCGGCTATCGCTACGACAACCAGACCTTCTCGCAGACCACCGAACGCGAGGTGTTCAGCACCGCCAGCCAGACCTTTCTGGGCAGCCGCCAGGTCGCCGATTTCGAGAATTCCGTCGGTGGCCTGAACCTGCGCGGCGGGTTCGACTATGACCTCGACAAGCAGAACCGCCTGAGCGCCGAGGTCCGCTATCGGGGGTTCAGCTTCGACATGGACGGCGTCGAAGCCTATCAGGGTCGCAATGCCGCCGGCGTGGTCGATCGGGCGTTCCGGCGCGACACCCGGGCTCAGGCTGATCGCGACAACACAGCCGTGACCGCCGACTGGCGCCGGCAGTTGAAGGGCGCCGAGCACGAGCTGACCGCTCATCTGGAATATGAACTCACCGACTTCAAACGCGACTCCCAGGCCTTCGCCGACAACACGCCGGGCGCCGACGAGTACGAGACCTATGGCTTCGGCTCCGAGCAGACGCGGGCCAACTTCAAGCTCGACTACACCAAGCCCCTGCCGGGCGAGTCCAAGCTGAAGACCGGGCTGGACCTGGAAACCACCCGCAACGACTACGACAATCACGGCGCGCGCGGCTCCACGCCCGGCGGCCTGGTGGTCGATCCCAACCGCACCAACCGCTTCCTCTACGACCAGGATGTCTATGCGGCCTATGTCACCTACGAAAAGCCGTTCGGCGACTTCACGGTGCAGGGCGGCCTTCGGCTGGAGCAGGTGCAGATCGAGACCGATCAGGTCACGGCCGGCCTGAAGGGCGACAACGATTATTTCCGCGCCTATCCCAGCCTTCATACCGGCTACAAGCTGAGCGACACCCAGACCCTGAGCGCCAACTACAGCCACCGCGTCCAGCGCCCTCAGCCCCAGGACCTGAACCCCTATCCGGTGTACCAGGACCCGCAGAACTACTTCGCCGGCAATCCCAACCTGAAGCCGCAGGAAACCCACTCCTACGAACTGGGCTGGCAGTACCGGAAGGGTCCGGCCTCGTACCTGGCCACCGCCTATTTCCGCCAGAGCTACAAGGCCGTGACCAGCGTGACGCGCGACACCGGCGGCGGTGTGCTGCTGACCACCCGCGAGAACCTGGGCGAGAGCCGCAACGGCGGTCTGGAGCTGGTGGCCAATGGCCGCCTGACGCCCAAGGTCACCTATAATGTCAGCGGCAACGCCTTCTGGAACGAGATCGAGGCGCGCGCCCTGGGCTTCACTGGCACGCGGTCGGGAACCACCCTGTCGGGCCGCGCCAACCTCAGCTGGCAGGCCACGCCCAAGGACTTCCTGCAGATCAACGCCTTCACCTCCGGCAAGCGGCTGACGCCCCAGGGGTCACGCTCGGCGATCCAGATGGTCAATCTGGGCTATCGGCGGAAGATGAACGACAAGCTGTCCTTCGTCGTCACAGCCCAGGACGTGCTCGACTCGTTCAAGGACGACGCGATCATCGACACGCCGCTGCTGCGCGACCGCACCGAGCGCCGGCCCCAGGTGCGGGCCGTGTTCTTCGGCTTCACCTATCTGTTCGGCGGCGGCAAGCAGCGCGAGCCGGGCTTTGACTTCGGCGGCGCGCCGGTGGGCGGCTAGCGGGGCAGGCTCGGCGCCTCCCCCGCGGCCCGGCCGTCAGGGGGCCGCCTCGATCTTGTCCTGGGTCCTGGTGTCGAAATCGCTGGCGTCGTGGCGTTCGCGCAGCTGGCTGGCGGGCTCGCCGAAGGTGCGGTTGACCATCCGGCCGCGCTGCACCGCCGGACGGGCCGCCAGGTCGTCGGCCCAGCGGATGACGTGCTTGTAGTCCTGCACCGACAGGAACTCGCCGGCCTCGTACAGCAGGCCCTTGGCCATGCCGCCGTACCAGGGCCAGATGGCCATGTCGGCGATGGTGTAGTCGTCGCCGGCGACGAATTTGCGGTCGGCCAGATTGCGGTCCAGCACGTCCAGCTGGCGCTTGACCTCCATGGCGTAGCGGTCGATCGGATATTCCATCTTGAACGGCGCATAGGCGTAGAAGTGGCCAAAGCCGCCGCCCAGGAACGGCGCGCTGCCCATCTGCCAGAACAGCCACGACAGGCACTCGGCCCGCGCCGCCGGCTCGGTCGGCAGGAAGGCCCCGAACTTTTCGGCCAGGTGGATCAGGATGGCGCCGGACTCGAAGATCCGGATCGGCTCGGGACCGCTGTGGTCGACCAGGGCCGGGATCTTTGAATTGGGATTGGCCGCGACGAAGCCGCTGCCGAACTGGTCGCCGGCGCCGATATTGATCAGCCACGCGTCATACTCGGCGCCCGCATGGCCCAGGGCCAGCAGTTCCTCCAGCATGATCGTCACCTTCACGCCATTGGGCGTTCCCAGCGAGTAGAGCTGCAGCGGATGCTTGCCCACCTGCAGCGGCTTGTCGTGGGTGGGGCCGGCGATCGGCCGGTTGATCGACGCGAACTTGCCGCCGTTCTCCCGGTTCCAGGTCCAGACCTTGGGGGGCGCATAGGCGGGGGCGTCGGTCATGGGAGCTCCTGGGCATGGGGCGTCCGGTCGCCCTGCGTTTCCAAAGTAGATGCAGTGGGCGCGGGGCGCCAGTGGCCCGACGCTACCGCTTCATGTCGAGCAGCTCCTGCAGCATCTCGTCGGCCGTGGTGATGATCTTGGAGCAGGCCGAATAGGCCCTCTGGGTGCGGATCAGATCGGTGAACTCGGTCGACAGGTCCACGGTCGAGGCCTCCAGCGTCGAGGGCGCGATGTCGCCGGCCCCGCCCTCGCCCGGGGCCTTGAGGCTGAAACCGCCGCTGTCGGTGGTCAGGCACCAGGCGTTTCCGTCCACCGCCTCCAGCCCGTCGGGATTGGGGAAGGTGGCGATGGCGACCTGGGCGATCCGGCGCACGACGCCATTGTCGAACAGGGCGGTGACATAGCCGTCCTCGTCGATCTCGACATTGGTCAGGTTGCCCAGCGCCGTGCCGTTGGTGTCGACGGCGCCGACCATCGACGGATCGTCATACTGGGTCAGGCCGCCGGGCGCGCCGGTCAGGTCGATCTGGATATCCTGGCCCGAAAGCCCCAGACCATCGGCCCACCGCGCCGCCCCGCCCGCCGCCGCCGCCGGGTCGGAGGCCCCGATCGAGATCGACGGCGGCGCGCCGCCCAGCAGGCCCCCGGTGTCGATCAGCTTGCCGTCATTGGTGAAGCTGATCTTGCCCGAGCTGATCAGGCCGTTGGCGTTGTTGTCCAGGTCGCCCGGCTTGGCCCGCAGTTCGGCGAACCATTCGTTGGGCGCCGGTCCCTTGATCAGCGACAGGGTCAGGCTGCGATTTCCGCCCTTGGAGTCCGACACCGGAATCTGGATCTCGAAGTCCGGCTTGACCCCCGTATTGGGATCCAGGGCATGGTCGGCCATCGAGCGCGTGGCCGGATCATAGGCCCCGCCGGCGATCGCGTCGGCCTTCGTCCCCAGGCCCAGGGCCGCGAGGGTGACCGTCTGGCCCGCGGTGGTCAGCGACGTCACCGCCGTGGTCGCGCCCTTGGGCACATAGCCGGTCAGGGCGCCGGTGGCGGGGTCGTAGGAGGCCACGCCCGTCGATACCGCCACCCCGGCCCGCGTGACCTCGACGGCGTACTGGTTGCCCGTCCCGGTCGGACTGTAGGTGACGGCGTAGTCGGCGACGCCGGAGGGACTTTCCGCCACGCCGGTCTTGCTGACCGCCACCCGGGCCGGGGCCGACACCGCCTGGGCGCCGTTGAGATTGGCGCTGATCCTGGCGCGGGTGGTCTTGTCGACCGCGCCGCCCACCGCGCCGATATTGATCGACGACAGCCGCGACAGGTCGGACGGGTCGCGGGTGATCAGGCCGGTCGCCGGGTCGGCCGGCCAGCCCTGCAGATAGAGGCCGGCGTCGTTGCGCAGATAGCCCATGTTGTCGAGCGTGAACGATCCGGCGCGAGTGAACAGACGGCTGTCGGCCGGCCCCAGGCCTTCAGCCTTCTTGGTCGCCACGAAGAAGCCGGCCCCGGCGATCGCCAGGTCGGTTCCCGAGGTGGTCGACATCCCCAGGCCCTGCTGGGAGACGTGCTGGCGCAGACTGGCGCTGACGCCGCCCGCGCCATAGCCCCCGCCGCGCGATCCCACCATCGAGGAAAAGCCCATGGTCTGGCGCTTGTAGCCAGGGGTGTTGACGTTGGCGATGTTGTTGGCGATCGAGGCCAGGGCCGATGAATTGGCCAAAAGGCCGGATACGCCGGCGCGCATGGCGCTTGCTATGGTCATGAGGGTCCCCCTGAGTGTTCAGGCGGATGGCGTTGCAGCTTGCGTGCGACGGACGAAGTTGCTCAACAATAAGTAGTATAGATAGTTAATGCGCGGCAGCGTTTACTATGTTTCGGCCAGGACTGCCGTGTCGTTTCTGCCAGCGGGCGTTTCTTGCCCTGGGGATGGGGAAGGGCGCGGAGCGGAGAGCGGATGCGCCGTCACGGTTTTACGCTAGACGTGTGGCCATGCTGGAGGCTGTCTCCAGATTGAATTTCCCGGAGGGTGCACCCCATGGCTCGCATCGCGGCCCATGCTGTCATGGCGACGCTCATTCTTCTGACGCCCATCGTTTCGGGCTGCCAAAGGCATTCGAAACTGGAACAATACATCCTGGATCAGGCCAAGGATCTGGTGCAGCGGGAGGATCGAAGTCGAGAGCGGACGGCGATTGAAGTGGCGTCCCTGTATAAGGATCGCAAGTCCATCTGCGGATACGTCACCATTGGCGGCAGAAAGCATATTCCCTATATCATCAAATATTCAAAGGCGTTCCCCGGCGCGAAGTTCGCCACCGTCGACCTGGTAAGGACCGTGCCCGCCTACAAGGGCGCTCCATTGGAGAGCCAGGCCGCACAGTCGGCGCGAATACTGGCGTCCTGCCGAGAGATTGGCCACAAGCTCCCTCAATATTGAGATTGGCGTCAAAAACGACGACGATTATCGTTGCGCTTCATGATCCCCCGTCATCCCGGGACGTGTTCCCGGGACCCATCTGTCCGCCGCATGAGCGGCGACGGAATGACCGAGGGGGAGTTCCCTCCGGCCAGAGGCTCCACGACTTTCGAAGTCAAAGCGCTATCCTTCCCCCTTCGATGGGGGAAGGGCAGGGATGGGGGTGACCCCGCCGGACGATTTCACGCCGGCCGCGCCCTATCCTGAACCTCTGTCACCCCCATCCCCAACCCTTCCCCCATCAAAGGGGGAAGGGGGCAGGCCATGCGCCCGGCCTCTGTCCCCGTTCCCGAACGGGGATAGGGCCACCCTGATGCCAACGAAATCAACACCCTGACCGCCCGACCCAGCGTCACGACCCAAAATCGACGCAGCTCCCTCAAAAACGCCCGCATACTTCTCCTCGCCCCGTCACTGGGGAGGCCGTCCAGCTGGCGACCTGACGGGTGGCGGGGGCGGTTGTACGGGTGCAAGAGGGCGGGTGACGTAAACCCGCCTATCGGAGGAAGGCCAAGCCTCCGCCCGTCCGAAGGTTCGCTCCGGGTTCCTCCGGAATCGGCGTGGCTGCAGCCCAAGGCTGGGTCCGTCGCGAGGAGGGCAAAATCCGGGTGGGGCATAGGGTTGAACAAGACCCGCGCGCCCCGGCCAGAGGGATAACAGCCGCGCGGAGCGCTCCGGCCACGGCCGAAACGGTACTCCACTACAAACCCATCCGGGCCTGGCCCGGACGCTCCGCCGCCTCCCCACACTTGCCGGTGAAAATCGGTGAGGGCGCGAACCTGTGTCCGCTCAAATCTTTGCTGTCACCCCGGACGAGCCGGCACGGCGAAGATCCGGGACCGACGCCTGAGCGCGGCGTTTGCGGCGGTCCCGGCTCGGCGCGCTGCGCGCTTGGCCGGGATGACAAAAAAAGCCCCCGGATCGCTCCGAGGGCCCTTGGGATCGTCAGTGATTGTGCCGGGGCAACTTCGCCGCCAGGTCCTGGTACTTGACCGCGAACTCCAGCACCCCGCCGGTCTCCAGCTGGCCCGTATGGGCGCGGTAGATTTCCTGCCAGGGGGTCATGGTTTCCGGTACGGGCGGCAGGCCTTCCTTGCGGCGTTCGGCGATGACCGCCTCGTCCACCAGGGCGTCGCAGCGGCCGGTATTGAGGTCGATGCGGATGGTGTCGCCCGTGCGCAGCCACGACAGCCCGCCGCCGATCGCGCTTTCGGGCGAGGCGTTGAGGATCGAGGGGCTGTCGGCGGTGCCCGATTGGCGCCCGTCGCCCAGGGTGGGCAGGCTCATGATGCCGCGCTTGAGCAGGGCGTCCGGCGGCTGCATGTTGACCACCTCGGCCGAGCCGGGCCAGCCGATCGGACCCGCGCCGCGGATCACCAGGATGCAGTGCTCGTCGATGTTCAGGGCCGGGTCGTTGATCCGGGCGTGATAGTCGCCCGACCCGTCGAACACGATGGCGCGGGCCTCGAAGATGTCTTCCTTGCCCGGATCGCTCAGATAGCGGGCGCGGAAGTCGGGGCCGATGACGCTGGACTTCATGATCGCGAAGTCGAACAGGTTGCCCTTCAGCACCAGGAACCCGGCCTTTTCGGCGAGGGGCTGGGCGTAGGGGAAGATCACCTCGCGGTCCTTCGTCTCGCGGCCCTCGAGGTTTTCGGCCATGGTCTTGCCGGTGACGGTCAGGACGTCGCCGTGCAGGCGGCCGTTCTGCAGCAGCTCCCACAGCACGGCGGGGGCGCCGCCGGCCCGGTGGAAGCGCTCGCCCAGATACTTGCCGGCCGGCTGCATGTTGACGATCAGCGGGATGTCATAGGCCGCCCGCCAGTCGTCGGCGGTGATCTCCAGGCCCGCGTGGCGCGCCATGGCCGCGATGTGCGGCTGGGCGTTGGTCGAGCCGCCGGCCGCCGCCACCAGGGCGATGGCGTTTTCGAAGGCCTTGCGGGTCAGGATGTCGAGCGGTTTGACGTCCTCATAGGCCAGGTCGACGATCCGCTGGCCGGTGCGATAGGCCATCTGACCGCGCTCGCGATAGGGGGCCGGAATGGCCGCGCAGCCGGTCAGGGACAGGCCCAGGGCTTCGGCCACGGCGTTCATGGTCGAGGCCGTGCCCATGGTGTTGCAGTGGCCGGCCGAGGGGGCGCTGTCGGCGGCGCGCTGGATGAACTCTTCCTCGTTGATCTCGCCGGCCGCCAGCTTGCGGCGCGAGCGCCAGATCACCGTACCCGAGCCGACCAGCTCACCATCGTGCCAGCCGTCCAGCATCGGTCCGCCCGACAGGACGATGGCCGGGATGTTGACCGTGGTGGCGGCCATGATGCCGGCCGGCGTGGTCTTGTCGCAGCCGGTGGTCAGCACCACGGCGTCGATCGGATAGCCGTGCAGGGTCTCGACCAGGCCCAGATACGACAGGTTGCGGTCCAGCGCCGCCGTCGGGCGACGGCAGTTCTCGAAGATCGGATGGACCGGGAACTCCATCGGAATGCCGCCGGCGTCGCGGATGCCGTCGCGGATCCGGGTGACGAGGTCCAGATGGATGCGGTTGCACGGCGAAATGTCGCTGCCGGTCTGGGCGATGCCGATGATCGGCTTGCCGCTGCGCAGCTCTTCCGGCGTGATCCCGTAGTTCATGAACCGCTCCAGATAGAGGGCGGTCATGTCGATATGGTCGGGATTGTCGAACCAGTCGCGCGAGCGGAACCGGCGGGGTGTTCGATTAGGGGCGGTCAAGGCGCACCTCGTATTGGGGCTGGCCGGCGACGTCGACATCGACGGCGAACAGGCCGCCCGCTTCGGGCCAGGCGGCGAGGGTCTCGTCGCTCAGGCCCTTGCGGGCGGTGGTGAAATAGAGGGTCTTCAGACGCGGGCCGCCAAAGCACGGCTTGGTGACATTGGGGGCGGGCACGGCGATGCGGTCGACGATCTCGCCTTCCGGCGAGATCCGCAGCACCGACGCGCCGCCCCACAGGGCGGTCCACAGATAGCCCTGGCTGTCGACCACCGAGCCATCGGGCCAGGCGTTTTCGATGTCGATGCGGGCCAGCACGCGCTTGTTGGTCAGGTCGCCGTCGGCGTCGACGTCATAGGCCCAGATCGTCTTGGCCAGGGTATCGGTGTGATAGAAGGTCTTGCCGTCCGGGCTGACGCAGGGGCCGTTGGTGATGCAGACGCCATCGTCCTGCCTGACCGTCTCGCCTGCGGCGGTCAGGCGATAGAGGGCGCCGCTGGCGGCTTCCTCGCCGTCGTGCATGGTGCCGAACCACAGCCGGCCATGGTGGTCGATGGTGGAATCGTTGGGGCGGTTGTCCAGTTCCGGGGGTTCGATCTCGCCCAGGAAGGCGAAGTCGCCGCTGGCGGGATCAAAGCTGTGCAGGCCGCTTTTCAGTCCGGCGATGAAGCCCTCCTCGCCGGCGACGGGCGCGACGAAGGTCACCTGGTCGGGCGCGTCGAAGCTCTGCTGCTCGCCGGTGGCCGGATCGTAGCGGTGGACGGCGTGGCCCTTGATGTCGACGAACCACAGCGCGTCACGATGCCAGATCGGGCCTTCGCCGAGGGTGGCTTTCAGATCCCAGACGCAGGTGGGGGTCGGCATGTTCGCATCCACTTCAGTTGTCATCCCGGGCGGAGACCCGGGACCGCAGGAAGCGCCGGCGCTTGCCGTGGTCCCGGCTCGGCGCGCCACGCGCCTGGCCGGGATGACAGTTTTACAGGCCTACCGCCAGCCGGCGTCGATCCAGTATTCATGACCCGTGCACAGGCTGGCGTCATCCGAGGCCAGGAACAGCACCAGCGAGGCTACGTGATCGGGGACCAGGCGGCCCTTCAGGCACTGGGCCTTGACGATCTCGGCCTCGCCTTCGGGCGTGTACCACTTCTCCTGACGCTTGGTCTTGACGTTGCCGGGCACCACGCAGGTGACGCGGATGTCGTCGGGGCCAAGCTCGCGGGCCAGGGCCCGGGTCATGCCCTCGATGCCGGCCTTGGCGGTTTCGTAGAGAACCAGATCCTCCAGGCCCAGGTGCCAGCTGATCGAGCCGAAATTGATGATCGCTCCGCCGCCGCGCTTGGCCATGCCCGGCGCGACCGCCTGGGCCGCGAACAGCATGTGGCGCAGATTGACGCCGATGCGGTTGTCCCAATAGGCCGGCGTGATGTCGGCCAGCTTGTGCCGGTCGTCATTGCCGGCGTTGTTGACCAGCACGTCGACGTCGCCGATCTCGGCCAGGGTGGCCTTCAGGCCGTCCAGGTCCATCAGGTCGCAATGCCTGTAGACTGGCGGGATCTCAGCGCCGGACAGCTGCCCGACCAGCGCGTTGGAATCCGCATCGGCGATGTCGAGGAAGATCACCTCGGCGCCCTGGCGCACGAAGCCGGCGGTCAGGCCGGCTCCGATGCCGCTGCCGCCGCCGGTGACGACGACGCGCTTGCCCTTGAGGCTGGGATAGATGGCAGAGGACATGCGGCTTACGACCACGAATACGAGGTTTTGGTCTGGGTGAAGAACTCGACCGCCGCGAAGCCCTGCTCACGGGCGCCGTAGCTGGAGCTCTTCGAACCGCCGAACGGCACGTGATAGTCGACGCCGGCCGTGGCCAGGTTGACCATGGTCATGCCGGCCTTGGCGTGGCGCTGGAAGTGGCGGGCATATTTCAGCGAGGTGGTGGCGATGCCGGCCGACAGGCCGAACTCGACGCCGTTGGCGACGTCCAGGGCTTCCTCATAGTGCTTGACCCGGATGGTCGAGGCGACGGGGCCGAAGACTTCCTCGTTGTTGATCCGCATGTTGCGGTCGGTGTCGGCGATCAGGGTGGGCTGCACGTACCAGCCGGGATTTTCCAGCTTCAGGCGCTGGCCGCCGGTGACCACGCGGCCGCCTTCGCCGGTGGCGATGTCGATATAGCGGTACGAGGTTTCCATCTGGTCTTCGGAGACCGCCGGGCCGATCTGGGTGTTGCTGTCGAGCGCATCCCCGACCCGCAGGGCGGCGATCTTCTCGGCCAGCAGGGCCACGAACCGGTCGTGGATGCCGTCGGTGACGATCAGGCGCGAGCTGGCGGTGCAGCGCTGGCCGGTGGCGAAGAACGAGCCGTCCAGGGCGATGGCGACCGCGCGTTCCAGGTCGGCGTCGTCCAGCACGATCAGCGGGTTCTTGCCGCCCATCTCCAGCTGCACGCGAGCCTGGCGGGCCACGGCGGCGGCGGCGACCTGGGCGCCGACGCTCTGCGAGCCGGTGAACGAGACGCCGTCGACGTCCTTGTGCTTGACCAGGGCGTCGCCCATCGAACCGCGACCGAACAGCATGTTGAACACGCCGGCCGGCGCGCCGCATTCCTGCATGATGTCGGCCAGGACCGAGGCCGTGGCCGGGGTCGGGCCGGCCGGCTTGATGACCACGGTGTTGCCGAAGGCCAGGGCCGGGGCCGCCTTCCAGGCCGGGATGGCGATCGGGAAGTTCCAGGGGGTCACCAGGCCGAACACGCCGACGGCCTGGCGATAGGTCTGGATCTCGACGCCCGGACGGGTGCTTTCCAGGTTCTGGCCGTGGCGGCGCAGGGCCTCACCGCCGAAATACTTGAAGATGCGGCCGGCGCGGACGGTCTCGCCGATGCCCTCGGCCAGGGTCTTGCCCTCTTCGCGGGCCAGCAGGCGACCGATGTCGGCGCTGCGGGCGATGATGGTGCTGCCCACCTTGTCCAGCAGGTCCGAGCGCACTTCCGGCGAGCTTTCCGACCACGACGGGAAGGCCTTCTTCGCCGCGGCGACGGCGGCGTCGACTTCGGCGGAACCGCCGTTGGGCACATTGGCCACGACGTCGTTGATGTTCGACGGGTTCAGGCTCTGGGTCGGGGCGTCGGAGGCGACGCGTTCGCCGCCGATATAGTGGCGCAGGGTGTCGGTCATGGGACGAGGTCCTCGAAAAACAAAAGCGTTAGAGCAGGCCGCGGCCGGCCAGATTGCGGATCAGGGCGGAGATCCCGAACGTCCAGGGCTTGGCCTGGTCGCAGGTCGTCACCTCGTTCTCGAGGACGCCCAGTTTCGGAGTGGAGACGCGCACGCGGTCGCCGATCTTGTGGGTGAAGCCCTGGCCGGGGGTGTCGCGGTCCTGGATCGGAGCGAACATCGTGCCCAGGAACAAAGCAAAGCCGTCGGGATACTGGTGCTGCTTACCGAACGCCTGTCCGGCCAGGACGGCGGGGTCGCGGCTGATCAGGCTCATGTTGGAGTGGCCATCCAGCACGAAGTTGTCGCGGCCGGTGATCTTCAGCTCGACCTCGGCCGAGCGCACGTCGTCCAGCGAGAAGCCGTCGTCGAACAGCCGCACGAAGGGGCCGATCGAGCAGCTGGCGTTATTGTCCTTGGCCTTGCTGAGCAGCAGGGCCGAGCGGCCTTCGAAGTCGCGCAGGTTGACGTCGTTGCCCAGCGCGGCGCCGCGGATCTGGCCCTGGCCGTCGCACAGCAGCACGACTTCCGGCTCGGGATTGTTCCAGCGGCTGTCGGAGCGGACGCCGACATGGTCGCCCCAGCCCATCGACGACAGGGTGGGACCCTTGGTGAAGATCTCGGCGTCGGGGCCGATGGCGACTTCCAGATACTGCGACCACAGGCCGTCCTTGATCAGGGTCTGCTTCAGGCGCTCGGCGCCCTCCGAGCCCGGATCGACGCTGCGCAGATCGCCGCCCATGCTGTCGGCCAACTGCTCGCGGATCTTCAGGGCCTCGGCGGCGTCGCCCCGGGCGCGCTCCTCGATCACCCGCTCAAGCGTCGACACGGCGAAGGTGACGCCGGCGGCCTTCAGGCATTGCAGATCGACGGGGGCCAGCAGCTTGGCGGCGGCTTCGCCATGGGTGTCGGCCCACACCGGGCGCACGTCCAGGGCTTCCAGCGGGCCCTTGTCCTCGCCGCGCGGCAGCGGCGCGCCGGGGCCATAGGCGTTCATCAGGTCGGCGACCGTCGGGGCGATCTTCGACATGTCCTCGATCCGGCCGCCGCGCACCAGAACAGGCGTCGGGCCGTCGCCGAAGTCGATGCGGCCCAGCAGGGTCGCGTCTTGCCAGTCTTCCGGAAGGAATTGCGTCACGCCCACGGCGTCGTCTCCCCGTTCGAGCGTCTGGCTACAGCCGCGCTCGTTCATGTCCGCGCACTTGTTAGCGCTAACATGCGGGGGCGCGCAAGCGGGCTGTGGTCGAATGTCAGACCAATATCGTGAACCCCTCTCCCAGAGGGATAGGGCGCTTACTTCGGCGCCGGTCCGCTGGAATCCCGCACGATCAGGGTGTGGGGATGCATCAACTGTCGGGGCTCGCCCGAGCCGTCGCGCTTGCGGCGGATCTCTTCCAGCACCAGGTCGACGGCCGCGCGGGCCATGGCGGCGATCGGCTGGTGGACGGTGGTCAGGGCCGGCCAGATATTGGCGGCGATCGAGGTGTCATCGAAGCCGACGATGGAGACGTCGCCCGGCACGTCCAGGCCCAGGCGATGGGCCAGACCGGCGGCGGCGGCGGCCATGTCGTCGTTGCAGGCGAAGATCGCGGTGGGTCGCTCATCGCTGGAGAGCAGCCGCTCGGCGGCCTCCAGGCCTGAGCGATAGGTGAAATAGCCCTGCTCGACGCGCACGTTTTCCTGCGGGATCCCGGCGGCCTTCAGGGCAGTCATGAAGCCGTCCAGACGCTGCTGGCTGACCGTCTGGTTGGGGTGGCCCTTGATGAAGCCAAAGCGCTTGTGGCCCAGGCCCAGCAGGTGCTGGGTCAGCTCATAGGCGGCCGCCTCGTTGTCGATGCGGATAGTGGCCATGTCGGGGCTGGTCATGCCCGGGGCCACGCCGACGGCGGCGGCGCCCGAAGCCTTCACCTCGGCCAGCACCTGGGGCGACTCGCACAGCGGCGGCGGCAGGATCAGGCCATCTACGCCGGTGCGCAGCAGGCGGGTCAGGGTGGCGCCGGCCAGCTCGGGCTCGGCGCATTTCTCGATCACCACCTGGGCGCCCGTGCGGCTGCTCTCGTCCAGCGCCCCGACCAGGAACTCCGACAGATAGCCCGTCGAGGGGTTGTCATACAGCAGGCCGATGCGGAACGGGGCCGATCCGGCCAGGCTGCGGGCGGCGGGGTTGGGCGCGTAGTTGAGGTCGGTGATCGCCTGCTCGACCAGGGCCCGGGTCTCTTCCTTGACGGTGGTCTCGCGATTGATCACCCGCGACACGGTCATGGGCGACACGCCGGCGCGCGCCGCGACGTCGCGGATCGTCGCGCTCTGGGTGGTGCGCCGCCTCTGGCGTTCCGTCGGCTCTCTCATGGAAGGTCCCGTCTCTTTGGGCGCGGAGACTAGACCGGTTCGGGGCGCGGTTGGAAGACGGGGGGACAAGGATGCTAGAACCCCGACCATGATCCCCTTCGGCGCCCTCATTCTCACCGGCGGCGGCTCGCGCCGCATGGGCCGCGACAAGGCCGCGCTGGAGTGGGACGGCGTGCGGGCGGTGGACCGTGTAGCTGACCTGGCGCGGACGGCCGGGGCCCGGGCGGTGCTGAGCGTCGGCGCTGACCTGGGACTATCCTGGGTTCCAGACCCTGAACCCGGCGCGGGTCCGGTAGGCGGCGTGTTGGCGGGTGTAGAGGCGCTGTGGGCGCTGGGACTGGAGCGAGCCTTGATCCTAGCGGTCGATGCGCCGACGCTTGCGGCCGAGGATCTCGCGCCCTTGCTGGCGGCGGAGGCTCCGGGGGCGGCCTATGACGGGTTGCCGTTGCCGATGGTTTTGACTTTCACGGCCGTGCCCGGCGACGCGGTCGCGGGATGGCCGCTGCGGCGGCTGGTCGAGCGGGCCGGACTGCAGACTGTGGCTCTGCCGGCTGAGGCCGAGGCGCGGATGCGGGGGGCGAACACGCCGGAGGAGCGGGCGCGGTTGTTGAACCGCTAGACGCCCCTAATACACGTCCCGCCGATACCGCCCCTGATCCGTGAGCGACTCCAGCCCCTCGGCGCCGAGGATATCGACCAGCGCCGCGTGGACCTCGCGCGACATGCCTTCCAGGGAGCCGCAGACCATGATCGTCGCGCCGTCCGCCACCCAGGCCCGCACGGCGTCGGCCGCCTCGCGCAGACGGTGCTGCACATAGACCCGCTCGGCCTGGTCGCGCGAGAAGGTCAGGTCCAGGCGCTCCAGCACGCCGCTCGAGATCCAGGCCGACAGCTGGTCGCCGTGCAGCGCGTCGTGGGCGGCCGTGCGCTCGCCAAACAGCAGCCAGTTCCGACCCCGACCCTTGGCGGCGCGGGCCTTGAGGTGGGCGCGCAGACCGGCCAGGCCCGTGCCCGCGCCGATCAGGATCATTGGCGCGTCACTGTCTGGCGCGTGGAAGCCGCGGTTGTTCCTGATGCGGGCGTCGATCGGCTCGCCCTCGGCGGCGAACCGGCACAGCCAGCCCGAGCCCAGGCCCGGCTTGCCGTCGGCGCGCGGCATCAGGCGGACGATCAGCTCGATCCCGCCATCGGCCGGCAGGGAGGCGATGGAATATTCGCGGTGGGGCAGGGCGGGCAGGCGCTCCAGCACCGCTTCGCCCGTCAGGCCGATCAGGGGCTCGATGTCATGCGGCAGGCGGCGGGCGGCGAGAGCCTCGGTCAACGAAACCGGCAGGCCCAGGCGGGCGATCAGGGCGGCGACCTCGGCGGGATCATTGCGCGGGCCGATCTCGACGATGTCGCCGGCCGACCAGTCCAGCACGCGGTCCAGCGGCTCCAGCCGGATGTGCCAGGTCTGCCCGCCTGGGCTGCCAGGATTGAGCAGGCGGCGCTGGGCCAGTTTCCATCGCCCATAGGCCGGGCGGTTCCAGTCTGGCGCGTCGGTGTTGCCGGTCAGGACGCCCAGATGGGCCTGCCAGTGGCGCAGGGAAGCCGCGTCGCCATTGTCGACCTCGACCCGATCGAACAGCGGCGAGGCGCCCCGCCGGGCCAGCCAGGCGTCCAGCGTTCGGCCAAAGGCGCAGAACTGGCTGTATTCGGTGTCGCCCAGGGCCAGCACGCCATGGCGCAGGGCCGAAAGGTCGGGCTCGGCGCTCATCACGTCGCGGATAAAGGCGCGGGCCGGGTCGGGGGCGTCGCCCTCGCCGGTGGTGCTGACCACGAACAGGGCGCGGCTGGCGCGGGTCAGGTCGGCGATGGTCACGGTCGAGAGATCGCGCAGGGTGACCGGCGCGCCGCCGGCGGTGAGGGCCCTGGCGGTGGCCAGGGCCAACTCCTCGGCGAACCCGGTCTGGCTTGCATAGGCGACCAGCACCGGCTCACCCGAGCCGGCGGCCAGGGCCGCGGCCTCGCGGCGCTCGGCGCGGCGGCGCAGGGCCTGGCGACCGGCGATCAGGCCGCAGAAGGCGACCCAGGCCAGGGCCACCGCGCCAGCGGCCAGGTGGCGTCGGGTCCCGGGATCCAGGGCGGCGAAATCGATCATGCGTCGAGCATCGCCGACAGGGCGGGCGACAGGCGCTCTTCCAGACCGCCCGTTTCTGTCTTGGGGGCCGCGCGACTGACGATCAGGGCCGGCAGATCGTGGGACGTGGCGAAGGCCAGGGCCGCTTCCGGTCCCATAACCGTCAGGGCCGTGGCCCAGGCGTCGGCGTCCATGCAGGTCTCGGCCAGCACCGTGACGCTGACCATGCCCTGGTCGCTGGGCGCGCCAGAGGCCGGGTCCAGGGTGTGGGCGTAGCGGCGGCCGTCATGGTCGAAGAAGCGGCGGTAATCGCCCGACGTCGCCACCGACAGGCCGTGCAGGGCCACCACGGTGCGAAGGGCGTCATTGGCGGCGGGAGCGCGCTCCAGTTCCACCCACCAGGGTTGACCGTCGGGCTTGGCGCCGGTTCCGCGCAGCTCGCCGCCCACCTCGACGAGGTAGCTCTTCACGCCGGCCCGCTCCAGCGCGGCGGCGGCCTGGTCGACGCCGAAGCCCTTGGCGGTGCCGTTGAGGTCCAGGCGCAAGGACCCCGGCTGGAACAGAGCGTCGCCGTCCAGGACCAGGCGCTTCCAGCCCCCGGCCTCGCGGGCGGCCTTGATGGCCTCCCGCGACGGCGGCTGGCCGGAGAATGGGCGGGGGCCGAAACCCCAGAGATCGGTCAAGGCGCCCAGGGTGGGGTCGAAAGCGCCGTGGGTGGCCTCGGCGACGGCGATGGCGCGGCGCACGACGGCGGCCATGCCGGCCGGCAGGGTCATCCAGCTTCCGGGCGGGGCGCGGTTGTAGCGGCGGAGCGCCGACAGCGGCTCCCACGGGCTCATCTGCGCGACCACGGCGTCGAGGGCGCGCTGGACCATGGCGGTCAGGCCCGGGACATCGGCGGCGGCCTGGGCGACCAGCTTCACCGACCAGGTCGTGCCCATGGTCTGACCCGCGAGGGCGTGCGCCACGCCGCCCAGCGGACGGGCGGGCGGCTCGGTCAGGAGGGGGACGAGGACGCGGGTCATGGGTGTCAGGCTCGATCTCGATCCTTCCCCCTCTGATGGGGGAAGGGCAGGGATGGGGGTGAAAGCGCTGGCCGATTTCACGAAGGTCGCGCCACATCCTGCGGCGCTGTCACCCCCATCCCCAACCCTTCTTAAGGGCGTTGCGCTTCGAGCACGGCGGTGTAGCTGGCCGAGAAGCCGTCGCCGGCCAGGGCCGTCACGGGCGCCGGAGCGGCGGGGGCCGCACCGGGGCCGCCCATGCCGCCGCCGGGACCGCGGCCGCCGCTTTCGCCGCCGCGCGCCGTGGCGTTGACCCAATACATGCCGGCGTCCGGCAGGGTGAAGGTCACCGCGCCGTCAGCGCCGGCCTTGACCTTGATCTCGCCCGGCGTGGCCCGCCAGCGCGCGCCGCCCGGCACGAAGATCACGTCCAGACCCGAGGCTGGCTTGCCGTCGAGCAGGAATCGGAAGGTCGCCGGCTCGGTGGCGACGATGTCGGTCGGATGGGTCACCGGAACCAGCTCCAGGCCCTTGCCGGTGGGCTTGAACACCTCGGTCGTCGGCTTGTCGCGCGTGACATAGGTCTCGTTGCGATTGCTGCCCTTGATGGTCTTCAGGTCGGCGGCATTGGCTGGAACGGCCTTGGCGAACTCGTCGGCCGTGCCGCGGAAGCGCTTGATCTCGCCGTTCTCGGTCCAGCTGGCGGTGACCGAGTTGCTGGCCGAGCCGATCTTCCAGGTGCCGGCCTGGTTCAGCTGCACGTCGAAGGTCGAACGATACTGGCCGGTCGAGGCGTTCTGCAGCTTCGAGATCGAGCCGTCGGGGGCGGTGACGACCACGCCGTCCACGCGCATCGGGCGGTGGTCGGGATAGAAGAGTTCGTTGGAAATGGCGGCGTCGACCGTCACCCACGAGCCGTCGCCCGACAGCACGGTGAACGAGGGCAGCAGCCAGCCGCGGTGGGCGTTGGCGGACATCGGCAGGACCAGAGCGAGGCCGACAGCGGCGACGGCGAAAAGGCGGGTCTTCAGGGACATCGGTTTTCTCGCTTACTTGACGAAGACGGTGACGGCGCCGAGCTCGGCCGAGCCCTTGGCCGAAGCGGGTTTGCCAGGCTTGCCCCAGACGAAGGGCACGCGGACGGCTTCATGGCCGCCGACTTCGCGGGCCGCCTCGACCACCAGATTGTATTGGCCGGGCTTGAGCGTCTTCAGCGCGCCATTGGCGCCGCTGAACACCACCTTCTGCGGGCCGGGGGCGCGGGTGGCGCCGCTGACGCCGTCGGCGGGGAATTTCATCTCGCGGCCGGCCTTGCGCCACCACTGGCGCATGTCCTTCAGCCACTTGGCGCCGTGGTCTTCCTTGGAGTCGGGATCGTACCAGACGGCCAGGGTGCCGGCGGCGCTGGCGTCTGTGTTCTCGATCCAGATGGCGACATAGGGCTTGTGGTACTCGGCCACCGACAGACGAGGGATCTCGACGGTGACGTTGAGATCGGCGGCCATGGCCGGCGCGGCCACGGCGGCGCCGGCGAAGGTGAGGAGGGAGACGGAACGCTTCACGGATTTCACCTCAGAGGTGGACAAAAAGAATGACGAGAATGACGGGAGCGGCCAGGCCTGCGGCGACCAGCGGCCAGGTCAGGGGGCGAGCCCGGGCATGGAACTGCAGCAGGATCAGGCCCGTGACGGTGAAGATCACCGTGGCGGCGGCGAAGATGTCGATGAACCAGGCCCAGGCCTTGCCGGTGTTGCGGCCCTTGTGCAGGTCGTTGAGCAGGCTGACCGCGCCGCGCGTGGTCTTCTCATGCTCGACGGCGCCGGTCTCGCGGTCGATCGACAGCCAGGCGTCGCCGCCGGGGCGGGCCAGGGCGACATAGACCTCGGCGTCGGACCACTCGGCCTCGCGGCCGGCGATATCGGTCCCGACCGCCTTGTCCAGCCAGTGCTGCAGCTTCAGGGGAAGGGGGCGCTTGCCCTCGACCGGACCCTTGGCCAGGTCGGCGATCAGGTCGGCGGGCAGGGTGGCCTTGCGGCTGACCACCTGGGGCTGGGCCTCGATCTGGCCCGCGTGGTTCAGGGTGATGCCGGTGATCGAGAACAGCAGCATGCCGATCAGGCTCAGGGCGGCGCTGATCCAGTGCCACTGGTGCAACTGCTTGAGCCAGAACGAGCGGCGATGCTGGGCGGTGGCGGACGACACGAGGCGGCGGAAACCCTGAGCGAGAACTGGTCTCGTCCATACTTGAGAACGACTTGCAATTTCAAGCGCTGGTTTGGCCTATTTTCGGCGCGGGCAGTTCGTCGCGGTCATCCCTGGCCGGGGGGAAGGTCGATCAGGGGGGAGGGAGCGTCCCTGATCGACCCGTTCGTCGGGGGAACTGGCGAGTTCCTGACTTCACAACCCTGAGCGCCTTTGACCCCACGGGCAATCGCGGGCGCGTGCGTAAGGGAAACCACGGATGGCCGCCGCCGGACGATCACGCAAGCCGCCATCCGGCGCCGAGACCTCGTCCTGACGGCTCGACAAGGGACGGATAAGGGGTGAAACATCCCGCCTCTTAACCGCGAGGCGCACGCTCGCGGACTGCATTGGGGTATTTTGTGAGAACGTTGTTCTTTTCCGTATCGCTTCTGGCCCTGGCCGCCACGACCGTCGTCGCCGAGACATTGCCGCGACCTTCGGCCCCGACGCCCGCCATCGCCGCCGCGCGGGATATTCCCTATCCGGGCACGCTGAAGCTGTCGGTCGACGCCACCGACCTGCAACGCAAGATCTTCGATATCCGCGAGACCATCCCCGTCGCCAGGGCCGGAAAGTTCACGATCCTCTATCCGCAGTGGGTTCCGGGCGGCCACTCGCCGCGTAACGACATCGACAAGCTGGCGGGTCTGGTGATCACGGCCAATGGCCAGCGCCTGGCCTGGACGCGCGATCCGGTCCAGGTCTTCGCCTTCCATGTCGAGGTTCCGGACGGCGTCTCCGAACTGCAGCTCAGCTACCAGTTCCTGTCGCCGGTCGAGGCCAGGGTCGGCCGCCAGGTGATGACGCCGGACATGCTGAACCTGCAGTGGCTGCAGATGGGCTTCTATCCGGCCGGCTACTACACCCGACAGATCCCCGTGGAAGCCAGCGTCAAGCTGCCGGAAGGCTTCAAGTTCGCCTCGGCTCTCGAGGTCGCCAAAACCGAGGGGCAGACGACCACCTTCAAGGTCACGCCGTTCGAGACCCTGGTCGACTCGCCGATGTTCGCCGGCCGCTATTTCAAGACCGTCGAGCTGGACCCGACCGGCCCCGCGCCGGTGCGCCTGAACATGGTGGCCGACAAGCCCGAGCTGCTGGAATTCCAGCCCGAGCAGATCCAGGCCCACAAGGACCTCGTCCAGCAGGCCTACAAGCTCTACGGCTCGCACCACTACGACCACTATGACTTCCTGGTGGCCCTGTCGGACACCCTGGGCGGCATCGGCCTGGAGCATCACCGCTCCAGCGAGAACCGCGTCGCGCCCAAATACTTCACCGAGTGGGACAAGACCTATGTCGGCCGCGACCTGCTGCCCCACGAGTTCACCCACTCGTGGAACGGCAAGTTCCGCCGCGGCGCCGACCTGTGGACCCCCACGCTGAACGAGCCCATGCGCGACAGCCTGATGTGGGTCTACGAGGGTCAGACCCAGTATTGGGGCAATGTGCTGTCGGCGCGCTCGAACCTGCACACCAAGCAGCAGAGCCTGGACGCCCTGGCCATGACGGCGGCGCTCTATGACACCCGGCGCGGTCGCGACTGGCGCAACGTGGCCGACACCACCAACGACCCGATCATCGCCAGTCGCAAGCCACTGTCCTGGCTCTCCTACCAGCGCAGCGAGGACTACTATTCCGAAGGCCAGCTGGTCTGGCTGGACGCCGACACGCTGATCCGCGAGAAGACCGGCGGCAAGAAGTCGCTCGACGATTTCGCCAAGGCTTTCTTCGGCGTCGATAGCGGCTCGTATGTGCCGCGCACCTATACGTTCGAGGACGTGGCCAGGACGCTGAACGATGTCGTCCCCTATGACTGGGCCAGCTTCCTGAAGACCCGCATTGAGGGCCTGTCGGAAAAGGCCCCGCTGGATGGCCTGACCCGGGGCGGCTACAGGCTGGTCTATACCGAGAGCCCGACCGACTATTTCAAATCGGCCGAGACGCGCGGCAAGATCACCAATCTGGCCTATTCGCTGGGTCTGACCGTGGCCGCCGCCGGCGTTCTGTCGGACGTGCAATGGGGCGGTCCAGCCTTCAAGGCGGGTCTGACCCAGGGCGTGACCCTGGTGGCCGTCAACGGCGAGACCTATGACGCCGACAAGCTGAAGGACGCGATCAAGGCGGCCGCCAAGCCGGAAGGCCAGTTGGTCGAGCTGCTGGTCAAGGACGGCGAGCGCTATCGGATGGTCAAGATCGACTGGCGCGGCGGCCTTCGCTATCCGCGCCTGGAACGCATCGCCGGAACCCCCGCCCGCCTCGACGACATCCTGGCCCCGCGCAAGTAGTCGGCGAAACCAAGGGCTTGGCCGCAAGAGTCGGAAAACCGACCTTGCGACAAAATGTGAAGGTGCCTCTCGCTCCGGTTGGGCGTAGGATCAAGACGTTCTGGGTCCTCCATCCTCGAACGATCTCCAAAGTCGAAGGGCCCGTCATGCCCAGACGGGCCCTTTTTCTTGGGCGCGTTCAGGGGCGCGCCCCGCCTTGACGACATGCCCTCGCCGGGTGACTGATTTGCCCCCGCAAAGCGCCACCGCTGGCGGGATCGTTCAGTCGCAGGGGCCTTTCATGTCGAAGTTCGACCGTCGCCAGATCATGATGGGGGCGGCCGCCAC
This sequence comes from uncultured Caulobacter sp., assembly GCA_964427205.1. Classification (GTDB taxonomy): domain Bacteria; phylum Pseudomonadota; class Alphaproteobacteria; order Caulobacterales; family Caulobacteraceae; genus Caulobacter. The sequence goes on along the minus strand of CAYRTE010000001.1, from coordinate 137,087 downwards.
CGCGCTCGCCACCGCGCTCGCCACCGCGCTTCCGGCCCAGGCCGCTGACGCGAAGACCGAGCTCTACAAGCTGTTCGACGCCTTCTTCGACGAGGACCTGTCCGACAGCCCCGAACAGGCCACCAATCTGGGCCTCGACACCGGCGCCCACGCCGATGCCCGGAGCAAGCTGGGCGACCGCTCGATCGCCGGCTGGATCAAGGATCGCGCCCAGCCGGGCCAGCGTGTTCAGCGGCTGAAAGCCATCGACCGCAAGGCGCTCTCCGGCGACGACGCCGTCAACCACGATACGGCGATGTTCCAGTATGAAAGCCGCGCGGCGGTCGCGGGCTTCGACTACGGCGCGATCACCCGGCCCTATGTGCTGACCCAATATTACGGGGCCTATTCCTCGACCCCGAGCTTCCTGGACACCAAACACAAGATCAGCTCGACGGCCGACGCCGAGACCTATCTGGCCCGCATGGCCGCCTTCGCCACGGTGCTGGACCAGGAGAGCGAGCGGTTCGCCGCCGACGCCGGCAAGGGCGTGATTCCGGCCGACTTCATGCTGGACAAGGCCATCGCCCAGCTGGGCAGGTTCCGCGCCCTGCCGGCCGACAAGAACGTGCTGGTCGCCTCGCTGGCCCGCCGCGCCAAGCCCTACGGCGACTATGAGGGCAAGGCCGCCGCCTTGCTGGCGGGGACGGTGCACCCGGCTCTCGACCGTCAGATCGAGGTGCTGAAGGCCGCGCGCGCCAGGGCGACCCACGACGCGGGCCTCAACCGTCTGAAGGACGGCGACGCCTATTACGCGGCTCTACTGAAGATCTACACGACCACCGACATGACCGCCGACCAGGTCCACCGCCTGGGCCTGGAGGAGGGCGCCGAGATCAGCGCCAAGATGGACGCCATCCTGAGGAAGCGCGGCCTGACCCAGGGCAGCGTCGGCGCGCGGGTGGCCTCGCTGAACACCGACCCCACCCAGACCTATCCCAATACCGACGAAGGCCGCGCCCAGATGCTGGCCTATTGCAACCAGTTGATCGCCGACCTGCAACCCAAGCTGCCGCAGTGGTTCGGCGTCACGCCCAAGACCCCGGTCGAGGTGCGGCGCATCCCGGCCTATACCGAGGCGGGCGCGGCGGGCGGCTATTATGAGCGCCCGGCCCTGGACGGCTCGCGACCGGGCGCCTTCTACATCAACCTGCGCGACACGGCCGACCGTCCGCGCTGGTCGCTGCCGACCCTGACCTATCACGAGGCTGCCCCGGGCCATCACTTCCAGCTGGCGCTGGTGGCCGAGAGCAATCTGCCGCGCCTGCGCCAGAACATGGGCTTCTCGGCCAATACCGAGGGCTGGGCGCTCTATGCCGAGCAGGTGGCCATGGAGATGGGCGTCTATGAGAACGACGACTTGGGCCTGCTGGGCATGTACCAGGCCCGCCTGTTCCGCGCCGCCCGCTGCGTGGTCGACACCGGCATCCACACCAAGGGCTGGAGCCGCGAAAAGGCCATCGCTTACATGATGGAGACGGGCGGCGAGCCGGAGGGCCGCATCACCAGCGAGGTGGAACGCTACTGCGCCAATCCGGGCCAGGCCTGCTCCTACAAGGTGGGCCACACGGTCTGGGCCAAGGCCCGCGAGCGCACCAAGGCGCGGCTGGGGGCCAGGTTCGACATCCGGCGGTTCCACGACGCGGGGCTGCTGGTCGGGCCGGTGCCGCTGACGGTGCTGGATCGGGTGATCGACGGGTGGCAGGGGTAGGGGTTTTGCAAAAATTTGATAGGTCGAAAGCCAGACCATAAGAGAGATTGGAGGGAGAGCCTGCTTCGAAAGTGAGCTCCCCTCCAACCTATGGCGCTAGCTTTCGATATCTTGACCAGTCAGTAGGTGAGGTTCGATCAATTCAGTCGGAGGCAAGTCGGTCACTGAGTGCATTTGGTCACCAGGCCCACCCAAGTGCGCCCGCTCGGAGGCCGACGCCATGTTCCATGCTCGGGAATGTTCAAGCGCTTTGATTTCATGAGCGCGTTTTTTGAAGTAAACAGCGACACCATCTTCGGTTCGATAAACGACGAAGCAGTGCAGTTGATCGCTCACAATGCGTTCGGCGTAAGCGGTCAGTTTAGTGGGATCGATCTCGGTCATGGCAGCACCTTTGTTGATTGAGGCGGCAGTCTAAGACGGCCCGGGGGCCCCTCAGGCGCGCGCATGAACGTCGTTCAGTTAGCGAGTTGCGAAAGAAAAATCCCAATGATCGTTGCTACTTTACCGTTCGACCCCGCCGCATACATCGACACTCCCGAGGCCGCTGCGGCCTACCTTGATGATGCGCTCGCGACGAATGATGCGGCATTCATCGCCGACGCCCATGACGTGCTGGCGCGCGCGGGCTTTGCTCCCACAGCGGATCAGACGGCCGGCGTCCCGGTGTCAGCCGTTAGCAATGAGACCGCTACCATTCTTCCCTTGAGTGGTCTGACAACCTCCCCCATAGTGAGCATCAAGGCGCCTCCAAGCCGCCATCCAACGACGCGACCTCCGGGGAAACGAACCAGATGACCCAAGCCATCACCCGCCGCCTGTTCGGCGCGAGTCTCGCCGCCATCGCCGCCGCGACCGCCCCCGGCGTGTCTTTCGCAGCCGGTGAAAAGCCCCTCTACAAGGACCCGACCCAGCCGGTCGACGCCCGGGTCAAGGACCTGCTGGGCCGCATGACGGTCGAGGAAAAGGCCGCCCAGCTGATCGGCATCTGGCTGACCAAGGCCGCCATCCAGACGCCCGAGGGCGAGTTCTCGCCCGAGACCGCCAGCAAGAGTTTCCCCAACGGCCTGGGCCAGATCTCGCGCCCGACCGACCGCCGGGGCCTCAAGCCCGCCACCGTGGTCGACGCCGCCGCCGGGGCCGAGGACGGCACCAAGGGCCGCAACGCCAAGGACACCGCCCGCTACACCAACGCCGCCCAGAAGTGGTCGATGGAGAACACCCGTCTGGGCATCCCCATGCTGATGCATGACGAGGCCCTGCACGGCTATGTGGCCCGCGACGCCACTAGCTATCCGCAGGCCATCGCCCTGGCCTCCAGCTTCGACACCGAGCTGGTCGAGAAGATCTTCTCGATGGCCGCCAAGGAGATGCGCGCGCGCGGCTCCAACATGGCCCTGGCCCCCGTGGTCGATGTGGCCCGCGACCCGCGCTGGGGGCGGATCGAGGAGACCTATGGCGAGGATCCGCACCTGTGCGCCGAGATCGGCCTGGCCGCCATTCGCGGCTTCCAGGGCAAGACCCTGCCGCTGGCCAAGGACAAGGTTTTCGTCACCCTCAAGCACATGACCGGCCATGGCCAGCCCGAGAACGGCACCAATGTGGGTCCGGCCCAGATCGCCGAGCGCACCCTGCGCGAGAACTTCTTCCCGCCGTTCGAGCGGGCGGTCACCGAACTGCCCGTGCGCTCGGTCATGCCCAGCTATAACGAGATCGACGGCGTGCCGTCGCATGCCAGCCACTGGCTGCTGACCGACATCCTGCGCACCGAGTGGGGCTATCAGGGCTCGGTCCAGAGCGACTATTTCGCCATCAAGGAACTGATCGCCCGTCACAAGATGACCGAAAGCCTGGCCGACACCGCCGTGATGGCGATGAACGCCGGCGTCGATGTCGAGCTGCCCGACGGCGAGGCCTATGCCCTGCTGCCGCAGCTGGTGAAGGAAGGCCGCGTCTCGCTGGCCCAGGTCGACGCCGCCGTCGCCCGGGTGCTGAAGATGAAGTTCGAGGGCGGCTTCTTCGAAAACCCCTATGCCGACGAGAAGACCGCCGAGGCCAAGAACAACACGCCCGAGGCCATCGCCCTGGCCCGCGAAGCCGCCCGCAAGTCGGTGGTGCTGCTGAAGAACGACAAGGGCGTGCTGCCGCTGAACGGCAAGGCGATCAAGCGCATGGCCCTGCTGGGCACCCACGCCCGCGACACCCCGATCGGCGGCTATTCGGACGAGCCCAAGCACGTGGTCTCGCTGCTGGAAGGCCTGACCGCGGAAGCCAAGGCCCAGGGCTTCGCGCTCGACTACGCCGAAGCCGTGCGGATCACCGAGCGCCGCGTCTGGGCGGCCGACGAGGTCAAGCTGGTCGATCCGGCCGTGAACGCCAAACTGATCGCGGAAGCCGTCGAGGTGGCCAGGAACGCCGACGTCGTGGTCATGGTGCTGGGCGACAACGAGCAGACCAGCCGCGAGGCCTGGGCCGATAACCACATGGGCGACCGCAACGACCTGGACCTGATCGGCCAGCAGAACGACCTGGCCAAGGCCATCTTCGACCTGGGCAAGCCCACCGTGGTGTTCCTGCTCAACGGCCGTCCGCTGTCGATCAACCTGCTGGCCGAGCGCGCCGACGCCATCATCGAGGGCTGGTATCTGGGCGAGCAGACCGGGACCGCCGGCGCCGACATCCTGTTTGGCCGCGCCAATCCTGGCGGCAAGCTGCCGGTCAGCATCGCCCGCAACGTCGGCCAGTTGCCGATCTACTACAACCGCAAGCCCACCTCGCGCCGGGGCTATCTGTTCGACGAGAAGACCAGCCCGCTCTATCCGTTCGGTTTCGGCCTCTCCTACACGAGCTTCGACATCGCCGCCCCGCGCCTGGCCAAGGCCAGCATCGCTCAGGGTGAGACGGTCAAGGTCGAGGTGGACGTCACCAACACCGGCAAGGTCGCGGGCGACGAGGTCGTGCAGCTCTATGTCCGCGACGTGGCCGCTTCGGTGACCCGCCCGCTGCTTGAGCTGAAGCACTTCAAGCGCGTCACCGTCGCGGCCGGCGCCAAGACCACCGTGACCTTCGAGATCGCGCCGTCGGACCTGTGGTTCTGGAACCTGGAGATGAAGCGCGTGGTCGAGCCGGGCGCGTTCGAGATCATGGTCGGCCCCAACTCGGTGGACCTGAAGAAGACGACGCTGACGGTGGTCTGATCCACCAAACATCTTGTCATCCCGGAAGCCTCGCAGAGGCTGTCCGGGACCCAGGGGCAACCGCGCTGCATTGGCCCCTGGGGCCCGGCTCTCCCCCCGGCCTTCGCCGGGGTCCAGCCGGGATGACAAGCGTTTTTGAGAACAAAGAACCGCCGTTGGAGCGGTCGATAGGGAGATCCGCATGCGCCTCGCCGCACCGATCCTGCTCGCCGCCCTGTTGGCCAGCCCCGCCGCCGCCCAGGACCTCCTCAACGCCCTGTTCGCCGACCATGCGGTGGTCCAGCGCGATCGGCCGCTGCCGGTGTTCGGAACCGCCAGGCCGGGCGAGACCGTCACCGTCGCCTTCGCCGGCAAGAGCGCCAGCGCTACGACCGGCCCCGACGGCGCCTGGCGGCTCGACCTGCCCGCCACGCCGGCAGGCGGGCCCTATGACCTCACCGCCACTACCTCCTCCGGCGCCCAGACCGTCCGAGACGTGCTGGCCGGCGATGTGTGGTTGTGCTCGGGCCAGTCGAACATGGAGATGCAGGTTCAGGCCTCCGGCGACGCCTGGAACCAGATCAACAACGGTGCGCCCAACGACTCCATTCGCATGGTGACCATCGAGAAGGCCGACGGCCGCGCGCCGAAAGCCAACTTCGCCAAGCCGCCGGTCTGGAGGCCCACGACGAAGGAGACGGTGGGATCGTTCTCGGCCAGCTGCTTCTATTTCGCCCGCGAGCTGCAGAAGACCCGCAACGTCCCCCTGGGCCTGGTCCACGCCTCGTGGGGCGGTTCGGGCATCGAGGCCTGGATGACGCCGGCCGCCCTGCGCAAGGTCGGCGGCTATGACGACGCCATCGAGATCCTGAACCTGTCGACCACCAACCCCGTCGCCGCCAGCCGGCGCTGGGGCGAGACGATCAAGGCCTGGTGGGCGCCCAAGCATCCGGGAGAGGCCGCCATCGCGCCGTGGACCGGGGCGGGCCCCTGGACGCCCGCGCCGAAGGACCTGGGCGTCTGGGAACGCTGGGGCGTCGCTGATCTCGCGGCGTTCAACGGCGTGGTCTGGTTCAAGGCCGAGGTGACGCTGACCGCCGCCCAGGCGCGGAAGGCCGCCACCCTGAACGTCGGCCAGGTCGACGAGATGGACACCACCTATCTGAACGGCGTCGGGGTCGGGGCGACCTCGGGGGCGTGGCTGGACCGGTCCTATCCGCTGGCCGCGGGGTCGCTGAAAGCGGGCCGGAACACCATTGTCGTCGCGGCCTACGATACCTACGCCAATGGCGGAATGTACGGCGATCCCTCGAAACGCGCCATCGTGCTGGCCGACGGGACCCGCCTGCCGCTGGACGCCTGGAGCTACCGCATCGAGCCCCGGGTCGGCGCCGATCCGCCGCGTGCGCCGTGGGACACCCTGGCCGGGGTGTCGACCCTGTATAATGGCATGCTCGCGCCGATGGGGCCCTACGCCTATTCGGGTCTGGCCTGGTATCAGGGCGAGACCAATGTGGGCCGCGACCAGACCTACGCCGCCCTCCAGACCGCCTTCGTCGCCGAGCGCCGCGCGGGCATGTCGCCCGACATGCCGGTGCTGGTGACGCAACTGGCCAGCTATGGCGCGTTCGCGACGACGCCGGGCGCCTTCGGCACGGCCGCCCTGCGCGAAGCCCAGCGCCGCGCGGTCGCCGCCGACCCCCATGCGGGCCTGGCCGTGACCACCGACATCGGCGACCCCTTCGACATCCACCCCGCCAACAAGCAGGAGGTCGGTCGCCGCCTGGCCCTGGCCGCCCGCCGCATCGCCGGCGAGGCCGTGACCACCGGCCCCGCGCCGGTCTCGGCCAAACGGTCGGGGGAGACGATCGTGGTGGCCTTCGAGCAGATCGGCGGGGCGATGGTCTCGCGGGGCTCGGACCGGGTGATCGGGTTCGAGCTCTGCGACGCCGCCAACGCCTGCCGCTGGGCCGACGCCCGGATCGACGGGGCGACCGTGGTGCTGGCCATCCCGGCCGGAGCGCCCGCCGCCAAGGTGCGGTTCGCCTGGGCCGACAGCCCGACCTTCAACCTCTTCGACAGCACGGGCCTGCCCGCCGCGCCGTTCGAGATGGAGGTGCGCTAGCGCTCCAGTTTAGATTTGTAACTCTTCCCTGGCGCGCCGACGGGCGGCCGCTATCGTCGCCGTCGGAGGTGACATGTGGCGAAGGGCAAGGGACCGACAGGCGAGGTTCGCGTCGATCCCCGGCAGCGGCAGGCGGACGACCCTGGCCCCTAGATCGCCACGCGCTTGGCGATCGCGTCGCGGCGGGCGCTGGTCTCCTGCCGGGCCTTCTGGACGGCTTCGGTCTCGGTGGCGTGCAGCAGGTGTTCGATCACCCTTTCCAGGTGGTCGCGCATCGCCTGCCGCGCGGCGGCGGGGTCGCGGGCCTTCAGGGCCTCGAACACCCGGCGGTGCTCGTTGATGCGCGGCTCCAGCCCCATGCCGCGCGCCCGGGCCAGGATGTTGCGGGCCAGGGGCGAGCGGTTGCGCCAGTCCCACAGGTTCTCGATGGTGGCGATGATCGCGCCGTTCCCGGTGGAGCGGGCGATGATCATGTGAAACTCGCGGTCGGCGTCTTCGCCGGCGATCTCGTCCTCGTCATGCATCCGCACCATCAGCGCCTCCAGCTGGGCCAGCTGAGCGTCGTCGATCGAGGCGGCGGCCAGGGCGGCGGCCTCGCCCTCGAACAGGCGGCGAGCCTCGATCAGCTCGAAGGCGCCGATCTCGAAATCGACCTCGGAGGTGGGGGCGGCGGGACGGACATTGCCGGTGACATAGATGCCCAGACCATGGCGGGCCTCGATCATGCCCAGCATTTCCAGGGCGATCATCGCTTCGCGAAGGGTGGGGCGCGAAACCCCGAACTGCTCGGCCAGTTCACGCTCGGTCGGCAGGCGGTCGCCAAGCTTATACTGCCCGGCCTCGATGGCGTCGGCCACGGTGTCGGCGATCCGACGGTAAAGCTTGACGTTGTCGGCCATGGGCAGTGCTTTAGTCTCGTTCGGCGCGGACGCCGGTTCAGGTCTCTCGCCCCTCAAGTATCACGCAGAATCTCGGGCTTCGCGCGCCCTTTTACCCGTCGGTCGCGGTTTTATCGGTCCGCTTCACCAATCATGCATCGAACCGTCTTCGCGGCGGGCCACCGGCAGATAGGCGCGCCTGTAGGGATGGTCGGCCGCCAGGGTCTCGTCGATGTCGACGCCCAGGCCCGGCGCCTCGCCCGGGTGCAGCATGCCGTCGCTGAAGGTGTAGGCGTGCGGGAACACCGCGTCGGTCTCGGGCGTGTGGCGCATATATTCCTGGACGCCGAAATTGGGGATCGACAGGTCGAAGTGCAGGGCCGCGGCCATGCTGACCGGCGACAGGTCGGTGGCCCCGTGGCAACCGGTGCGCACGTTGTGGAGATCGGCGAAGCTGGCGATCTTGCGCAGGTGGGTGATCCCGCCGGCATGGACCACGGTGGCGCGGATATAGTCGATCAGTTGCTCCTGGATCAGCTGCTTGCAGTCCCAGATCGAATTGAACACCTCGCCCACGGCCAGGGGCGTGGTGGTGTGCTGGCGCACGAGGCGGAAATTGTCCTGGTTCTCGGCCGGGGTGCAGTCTTCCATCCAGAACGGACGATACGGCTCCAGGTCCTTGCCCAGGCGGCCAGCCTCGATCGGCGTCAGGCGGTGGTGAACGTCGTGCAGCAGATGAACATCCCAGCCCAGCCGCTCGCGGGCCGCCTTGAACAGCTCCGGCGCGCTGCGCAGGTACTTCTCGGTCGACCAGATGGTTTCCTTGGGCAGGTCGCTGTCGGCGGGCTCGTAGAAGAACTTGTCCTTGGAGACGCCATAGGTGCCCTTCATGCCGGGCACGCCCGACTGCAGACGGATGGCCTTGTAGCCCTGCTCGGCATAGGCGGCGGCGTTGGTCAGGGTTTCGTCGATCGTCTCGCCATTGGCGTGGCCATAGACCATCACGCCCGCGCGGCAGGCCCCGCCCAGCAGCTGATAGACCGGCAGGCCGGCCACCTTGCCCTTGATGTCCCACAGCGCCATGTCAACGGCGGCGATAGCCGACATCGTCACGGGCCCGCGACGCCAGTAGGCGCCCTTGTAGAGGAACTGCCAGATGTCCTCGATGTTGTGGGCGTCGCGGCCGATCAGGCAGGGGATGACGTGCTCGGTCAGATAGGCCTCGACCGCCAGCTCGCGGCCGTTCAGCGTGGCGTCGCCGACCCCATGGGTCCCGTCTTCGGTCACGATCTTCAGCGTGACGAAGTTGCGTCCCGGGCAGGTGACGATGGTCTTGGCGGCGATGATCTTGGACATAGGACTTCGGGGGACTTTCGGGACGCTGCGTGGACCGTGCCGGGAGAGCGACCATGCCCGCGACACGCGCGAAGGCGCGTCGGCGTGGTTTTCCTCCCTGATATCGGTTTAGCGGCCGAGGATGGGTTGTCAACCCAATGGTCAGACCACTAGATGGCGGGTGTTTCGACCTTTGGCTGAAATCGGTCCGAGAAAATCAGGTAGCGCCGGGTAACGCGGCGATCAGGGAGTAGACGATGCGATTGCCGACCCTCTTTGCGGCCCTGGGCCTGCTGATCAGCCTGGCCGTCGCGCCTGTCGCCCACGCCGAGGACGGCTATGACCTGTGGCTGCGCTACAAGCCGGTCGAGGCCGCCGCCCGCGCGCCCTACGCCGCCGCCGGAGCCGCCATCGCGCCGGTCGCCGCCACCCCCACGCTCAGCCTGGCGCGGGCCGAACTGGACCGCGGCCTCACCGGCCTTGTCGGCGCGCCTGTGACCGCCGAGGCTGGCGGCCGCGACGGGGTCGTGCTGATCGGCACGCCGGAAACCTCGCCCGCCATCGCCAGGCTGGGCCTGCCGCTGAACGCCGCCGGCGACGAGGGTTATCTGATCCGCAGCGTCCGCATCGACGGCAAGGCCACGACCGTGATCGCCGCCAACCGCGACATCGGCGTGCTGTATGGCGTGTTCCGCTATCTGAGCCTGATCCAGACCCGGCAGCCTGTGGATAACCTGGCCGTCGCCTCGGCCCCCAAGGTTGGCCTGCGGATGCTCAACCACTGGGACAATCTGGATCGCACCGTCGAGCGCGGCTATGCGGGCCAGTCGATCTGGGACTGGTGGAAACTGCCCGACTACGCCGACGCCCGCTACGCCGACTATGCCCGCGCCAACGCCTCGCTGGGCATCAACGGGACGGTCCTGAACAATGTGAACGCCAAGTCGCTGAGCCTGACCGCGCCCTATATCGCCAAGGCCGGCGCCCTGGCCGACGTGTTCCGGCCCTATGGGATCAAGGTCTATCTGTCGGCCCGCTTTTCCTCGCCCATCGAGATCGGCGGCCTGAAGACCGCCGACCCACGCGACCCGGCCGTCAAGGCGTTCTGGAAGGCCAAGGCCGACGAGATCTACAAGGTGATCCCTGACTTCGGCGGCTTCCTGGTCAAGGCCAATTCCGAGGGCCAGCCGGGTCCGCAGGACTATGGCGCCACCCATGCCGACGGGGCCAACATGCTGGCCGACGCCATCGGTTCGCGCGGCGTCGTGATCTGGCGGGCCTTCGTCTATTCGCACGAACAGCCGGACGATCGCGCCAAGCAGGGCTTTAGCGAGTTCAAGCCGTTCGACGGCCAGTTCCGCGACAATGTGGTGATCCAAGTCAAGAACGGCGCGATCGACTTCCAGCCGCGCGAGCCGTTCCACCCGCTGTTTGGGACCATGCCCAAGAGCAATCTCGGCATGGAGTTCCAGATCACCAAGGAATATCTCGGCTTCGCCACGCACCTGGCCTATCTGGGCCCGATGTACGAGGAGACCCTCAAGGCCGACACCATGGCCAGGGGCAAGGGCTCGACGGTGGCCCGGGTCATCGATGGCTCGCTGCACGCCCGCAAGCTGACCGTGATGGCCGGCGTCGCCAATATCGGCGTTGATCGTAACTGGAGCGGCTCGCACTTCGACCAGGCCAACTGGTACGTCTTTGGCCGCCTGGCCTGGGACCCGCAGGCCTCCGCCCGCGACATCGCCGCCGACTGGGCGAAGATGACCTTCAGCGCCGATCCCCGCTTCGTCCAGCCGACCGTGGCGATGATGATGGGCTCGCGCGAGGCGGTGGTCGACTACATGACGCCGCTGGGCCTGCACCACCTGATGGGGCGCAGCCACCACTATGGGCCCGGCCCCTGGGTCACCGGCGGCGAGCGCGCCGACTGGACCAGCGTCTATTATCATCGCGCCGACGCCAATGGCGTCGGCTTTGACCGCACGCCCAAGGGCAGCAACGCCACCAGCCAGTACGCCCCGGCCGTGGCGGCCTGTTACGCTGATCTGAAGTGCGTCGACGAGAGGGACCTGCTGTGGTTCCACCATCTGTCGTGGGACTATCGCCTGAAGTCCGGCCAGACCCTGTGGGACGGCCTGGTCACCCACTATTCGCGCGGCGTGGCCGGCGTGGACGCCATGGGCAAGACCTGGGCCGACATGGCCCCCTATGTCGACGCCGAGCGCCACGCCCAGGTGGGCGACTTCCTGAAGATCCAGCGCCACGAGGCCCAGTGGTGGCGCGATGCGTCGGTGGCCTATTTCCAGACCTTCTCAAAGCGCCCCCTGCCGGCGGGGGAGGCCGCGCCGCCGTTGTCGCTGGAGGCCTATGAGGCGATGAGCTTCCCGTACGCGCCGGGGATCTGATCGGGTTCCCTCAGCAAAAAACCTCGTCATCCCGGCCGCAGCGAAGCGGAGAGCCGGGACCCAGGGGCAAACGCAGCCCGGCGGCCCCTGGGTTCCGGATAGCGCTACGCGCTTCCGGGATGACGAGGTTGTGGGCGCGCAGGCTCAGCAGTTCCAGGTCTCGTAGAGATCCAGCCATTGCGGATTTTCCGCCTCGATCAGCGCCAGTTTCCAGGCGCGCCGCCACCGCTTGATCCGCTTCTCGCGGGTGATGGCCTCGCCGATGTCGCCATGCACCTCGTACCAGACGAGCTTCTTGACTCCGTATTTCGATGTGAAGCCCTTGGTCAGCGCTTCGCGATGCTGCCAGACGCGCTGGGTGAGATTGGCCGTAACGCCGGTATACAGCGTGCCGTTTCGGCCACTGGCGAGAATGTAGACGAAGGACTCGCGTTCCATGCGCGAACTTAACTATAAGTTGAAATTACCATCACCGCCTTTCGTCATCCTGGAAGCCTCGCAGAAGCTATCTGGGACCCCAGGGCCGACGCAGCGAGGTTGCCCCTGGGTCCCGGCTCTCCGCTTCGCTGCGGCCGGGATGACGAGCGTTTAGCAAAAAAAAGGCGCATCCCGGGAAGGGGATGCGCCGTCAAACTCACGCGACTCTGGGAAGGTGTTTCGCGCGAAAGGCATCGAGGGAGGAATGCCCGCCGCCGCGGGGGTGCGCGGCGGCGGGGTCGGCGAAACCTAGAACTTGCCGCGGATGCCCAGCATGATCTGGCGACCCGGCTGGTAGAAAGTGAAGGCGGCGTTGTCGTACTGGAAGGTGCTGCGCTGCGGCTCTTCGGTGATGTTGATCACGTCCAGGGTCACGCGCGGCGAGGTCGGCAGGTTCTCGAACTGATAGCTGGCCGAGAGGTCCCACTGGCCGCGAGCATCGGTGCCCAGTTCGGCCAGCGGAATGCCGTTCTGGTTGTTGCCCGACGAGATCTGGGCGTCGTTCCACACATAGGACAGGCGGACCGTCGCGCCGTGCTTCTCGTAGTAGCCGGTGACATTATAGGTCCAGGGCGAGACGCCCACGGCCTTGGCGGGCGCGCCCGTGCCGCGCGGGTTCTGCTCGACATGGGTGGCGTTGGCGGTGAAGCCCGCGCCGTCCAGCACGAAGTCCAGCGGCTGGACCCAGGTGACTTCCTGGCCCTGGATGGTCAGGACGCCGTCGGCGTTGACCTGCTGGCTGACCGTGACCGTCGCGTTGTTGGGGCCGCCCCGGTTGGTGATCGCCTGTTGTTGCAGGTTGGTCAGCTGGTCGTAGGGCACGCCCAGTTGCAGGAACGGGATGGTGTTGTTGCCGCTGATCGTGAAGCCGGTCAGTTCCTTGCGGAACAGGGCCACGCCCACATAGCCCGCGCCGCCCGTGTACCATTCGCCGCCGAAGTCGAAATTGTTCGACAGATAGGGCTGCAGGTTCGGATTGCCCTGGTTGGCCTGTTGGGCCGACGGGTCGCTGAACGTGGTGCCCGGCAGCATGGCCGACGGGTTGGCGCGGGTGATGGTGCGCGAGGCGCTCATCCGCAGGATGATGTCTTCCTTCAGGTTCCAGGCCGCGTTGAACGAGGGCAGCATGCCGTCGTACTTGTTGACGCGATTGAGGAACGAGGTGACGCCATTCACCGTCTGCGGACCTTCGATGGTCTGCTCGGTGTTGTAGTAGCGCACGCCGCCATTGATCCGCAGGTCGCGCTCCAGCACCTGGGTGACGCCATTGAACTCGATATAGGCGCCGGTGGTCGTTTCGCGGATGAAGCCCGAGGCCGCGCCCGTGGCGGCCGAATTGGAGAAGGGCGCCGCGGCGTTGAAGGCCTCATAGTTGGTGGCGTTGAAGAACTTGTCCCGGTCCAGCGTCACGAAGCCCAGCGGGCCTGGCTTGATGTAGCTGGCCAGGCTGGCGACCGGGACGGCCGAACCGGCGCGGCCGTCGCAGGCGGGGACGGGCGCGGGGACCGGGCTTTGCGGGGTGATGCCGCCGCCGCCGCAGGTGAAGGTCTGCCAGCGGGCGCTGTTGTCGATGGCGGTGATCCGGCGGCTGACGTCGTCATAGGCGGCGCCGACCTTGAAGTTCATCGCCTTTTCGTCGCCGATGGTCAGGTCGAAGTGAGCGCCCTCGGTGGAGGTGACGCGCTTTTCGTTCTGGATATTGACGCGGGCGCCGGCCCACACCCAGCCCAGGTTGGGATCGTTGAGGTCCTTGCTGGACTTGATCGACGGACGATCGCCGCCGTTGTTGGTGTAGTTGACCGTCAGGCCCTGACCCAGGGCGTTGTTGAACAGCACGCTGGGGGCTTCGCGGAAGAAGACGCTGCGGCTCCAGTTGACCTGACCGTCCAGCTTCAGCCAGTCGGTCGGGCGCCAGGTGAAGCCCGGGTTCAGGTTCAGAACCTCGACGTCTTCCTTGTAGGGACGATATTCCAGGAAGAACTGCGAGTTGAGGAAGCTGCCCTCGGTGACGACATTGTTGCTGTCGACCTTCACGCCCACCGGGACCATGAAGTTGGAGTTGCGCACCACCCAGTTCATGTCGATCCGCTCGAACTCGCGGGTCGCCTGGCTGAACATCGTGTCGAGATAGAAGTTCAGGTCGTCGTTCGGGCGCCATTCCAGCGAGACGATCAGCGAGTCACGGTTGCGCTCGCCCGAGCTCCAGCTGTCGCGACCCAGGCGCGGGATCAGGGCGTCGGACAGTTGCGCCAGGCTGGTGCCGGGGTTCAGCGCGGCCAGCAGGGCGTTGTCCACCGTCTGGCCTGGCGTCAGGCCATTGCTGGTGACGCCGGCCGGAACCGTCGAGGCCCAGTTGAAGCCGTTGCCGCCCGTGGTGTTGCACCCGGCGCAGGTCATGTTGGGGTTGGACCAGCCGATGGTCTCGAAGCCGGTGGTGGTGGACTTGTTGCGGGCGATGGCCACGCCGGCCAGCACGCCGATGTCACCGATCGGGGTCTCCCAGGTCTTGCTGCCGATCAGCGAGCCGCGCGGGCTGATGTCGTCGGCCTGGTTGTTCTTGCCGGCCTGGAGCGAATAGGTCAGCTGACCGGCGGCCTTGTAGTCGAACGGCCGGGCGCTGCGCATGTTGACCACGCCGGCGACGCCGCCCTCGACCTGACCGGCCGTCGGCGTCTTGTGGACGTCCAGGCGGGTGAACAGTTCGGTGGGATAGAGATCAAGGTCGATCTCGCGGTTCTGGTTCTGGCTGTCGGTGCGGCCCGACGAGGCCACGGCCGCCTGGGCGCCGTTCAGCAGAACCTTGGTGAAGTTGGTGCCGAGGCCGCGGATGGCGACGTTCAGGCCTTCGCCGTTGATTTCGCGGGTCAGCTGCACGCCGGGAATGCGGTTCAGCGACTCGGCGATGTTGGCGTCCGGGAACTTGCCGATGTCCTCGGCGAAGACGGATTCGGTGAAGGTGACGCTGTCGCGCTTGGCGTTGGTGGCGTCGGCCAGGCTCTTGCGGAAGCCGGTGACGATCACTTCCTCGACGGTGTCGGAGGCTGGTGCGGCGGTCTGGCTTGAACTGGTCTGGGCCTGCGCTGTCAGGCCGATGAAGGCCGACGACAGGCAGGTGGCCCCGATCAGGACCATGCGACGGCCCGACGTACGGCGTGCGGATGAAGACATGTTTCTCTCCCCTTGGGACGGCGCTGTACGCGCTCGTTCGTCTTTGACCGCTGCCTTGAGATGGTAGCGGTCACAGGACGAGAGGGTTACGAGGTAAGGCCTTTCAAGTCAATGTGGTCATACCTCGAAATCCTGGGCTGGTTAGACCATTGTTATATGAGTGAGGTTTTGCGGCCACGGTGGCCTTTTGCGGGGGCGATCGGCGGAGAGGATTGCGTCTGACGATCAAAGGTCAGACAGGCTTCTCGCACGCCTCGGCCTTGCCGAACAGGCTAGGCCGCGCCTCAGGACAGGTCGCTGGGGACTCTTGCGGCTGGTCAGGGGCGAGCGGCCCCGACCTGAGCCGGCGCGCGGTGCGGCGCTTGACAACCCGCGTTCCGTCATATGACCTGATCAGCAATGGTAGCGCTAACTTCGCTGCCGATAATGATGCCAGGGAAGGTGAAACCATGGGCTCGATCCAGCCGCGCCGTACGCCGCGGGCACGCGATTTCATCACATCCGGCCTCAACGACGGCGCGCCAGCCGTGGCGCCGCGTCCCGCGCAGGCGCCCGCCCGCTTCTAGCGCCTGGGCCAATACGACTTTCTTCCGTGAACGTCCCGAGCGCATCGTCTCCGGCGGTGCGCGGTTTCTTTCAGAAAGCTTGAAGACGATGCGCCGGTTTTCCCCCGTCCTGTCCCGTCGTCAGACCCTGGGTCTGGGCGTCGCCGCGGGCGCCCTGACGGCCCTCCCGGTCCTGGGCGCCACGACACCCTCACTGGCCAGCCTGGCCCGCGACAAGGGCCTTCACTTCGGCAGCGCCGTCGGCGCCGGCCCCGTCGGCTCCCTCACCGGCTCGTTCGAGGACGCCCGCCTTCGCCAGATCCTCACGGACGAGTGCGGCGTGCTGGTCCCCGAGAACGAGTTGAAGTGGTACGTGATCCGCGCCGCCGGACCGCAGGCCTTCGACTTCTCGCGCGCCGACCGCATCGCCGACTTCGCCAAGGCCAATGGCCAGGCCCTGCGCGGTCACACCCTGCTGTGGCACCACCCGCAGTGGTTCCCGGCCTGGATCAAGACCCACGACTTCGGCCCTCAGCCCAAGGTCGCCGCCGAGGCCATGCTGACCGAGCATATCCAGAAGCTGTGCCAGCACTATCCGCAGATGATCTCGTGGGACGTGGTCAACGAGACCGTCGATCCCGCCGATGGCTCGGTGCGCAACACCGTCCTGTCCGACATCCTGGGCCGCGAGCAGACCCTGGACCTGGCCTTCCACACCGCCCGCGCCGCGGCGCCCAAGGCCCGCCTCGTCTACAACGACTACATGAGCTGGGAAGTCGGCAACGAGAAGCACCGCTACGGCGTGCTCAAGCTGCTGGAAGGGTTCCGCAAGCGCGGTACGCCCGTCGACGCCCTGGGCGTCCAGGCCCATATCGGCGCCGAGAACGCCGACAGCTTCACCGGTTTCGGCAAGCCGCAGGAGACGGAATGGCGGGCTTTCCTCGATGAGGCGACCGGCATGGGCTACGACCTGCTGATCACCGAGTTCGATGTCCACGACAAGGGCCTGCCCTACGACTTCGCCCCCCGCGATGCAGCCGTGGCGGCCTATGCCAAGGGCTATCTCGACCTGATGCTGTCCTATCGTCAGACCAAGGAGGTTCTGGCCTGGGGCATGGTCGACAAATATTCCTGGCTGCAGGGCCAGTGGCTGCGCGAGGACAAGAAGCCCAAGCGCCCGACGCTGTACGACGACAACTATCAGGCCAAGCCCCTGCGCGAGGCGGTGGCCGCGGCGTTCAGGGCGGCGCCGGGGCGCTAGCGTCGTGTTCTTTATCTTGTCATCCCGGAAGCCTCGCAGAGGCTGTCCGGGACCCAGGGGCAACCGCGTTGCAGCGGCCTCTGGGTCCCGGCTCTCCCCCCGGCCTTCGCCGGGGTCCGGCCGGGATGACAAGCTTTGTTTGGCTTTGGGAGTAAGTCGATGATCCGCCCGACACTAACCGCGCTCGCCCTGGCCCTGGCCGCAACAGCCGCCCACGCCGCGCCCAAACCTGGCCAGGCCGAGTTTCGCAACTTCACCTATGACGGCGCCGACCCGGTTGATGCGCAGGTCAAGCTGGCCCCCGGCCAATACCGCAACCCGATCCTGAAGGGCTTCTACCCCGACCCCAGCATCACGCGGGTTGGCGGCGACTACTACCTGGTCAACTCGACCTTCGCCTACTTCCCGGGCCTGCCGGTCTGGCACTCGACCGACCTGGTTCACTGGGAGCAGATCGGCAACGCCATCGACCGTCCCGGCATGCTGGACTTCAAGCGCCTGGGCCTGTCGCGCGCCGTGTTCGCGCCGGCCATCGAGGAGCATGAGGGCACGTTCTACATCCTCAACACCTGCGTCGACTGCCAGGGCAATTTCCTGATCACGGCGAAGGATCCGAAAGGTCCGTGGTCGGATCCGGTGTGGCTGCCGACCGTGGGGGGGATCGACGCCTCGATCTTCTTCGACGATGACGGCCGCGCCTGGATCCTCAACAATGACGAGCCGCCGGGCCCAGCTGAATACCAAGGCCACCGCGCCATCTGGATCCAGGAATACGATCCCAAGGCCAAGGCTGCGATCGGTCCGCGCGCCGTGCTGCTGGACAAGGGTGTCGACCCGTCGACCAAGCCGATCTGGCCCGAGGGTCCCCACATCACCAAGAAGGACGGCTGGTACTATCTGACCGCCGCCGAGGGCGGCACGGCCGAGGGCCACAGCCAGGTCGCCCTGCGGTCCAGGAGCGTCACGGGCCCCTATACGCCCTACGCCAACAATCCGATCCTGACCCAGCGCGGCCTGCCGAAGGATCGAATGCTGCCGATCACGTCAGCCGGTCACGCCGATCTGGTCGACACGCCCGACGGCAAGTGGTGGGCCACCTTCCTGGCCGTGCGGCCCTATGGCGACGACCTCTACAACACCGGCCGCGAGACCTTCCTGCTGCCGGTCGAGTGGAAGGACGGCTGGCCGGTGATCCTCGAGAACGGCAAGACCATCCCCTATGTGGCCACCGCCCCAAACCTGCCCGCGCCCAAGGTCCTGCCGCCGCCCACGACCGGCGCTTTCAAGGCGGTCGAGACCTTCACGGGGCCCGACCTGCCGCTGAACTGGATGACCCTCCGCATCCCGACCGAGCGCTGGTGGAGCGTGGGCCAGGGCGCCCTGACGCTGCGGGCCCGCCCCGACAGGCTGACCGACCAGCCCTCGTTCTGGGGCCGCCGCCAGCAGCACATCAACGCCTCGGCCCAGGTGACGGTGGAGTTCGCGCCGACCGCCGACGGCGACCGCGCGGGCCTGACGGCGCTGCAGAGCGACGAGTTCTACTACTTCCTGGGCGTGGTGCGCTTGGGCGGCAAGCCGGTCCTGCGACTGGAGCGCAGGGCCGGAAAGGGCGATCCCGTCGATGGCGTGGTGGTGGCGGAGACGCCGCTGGTCGGCGCCGGTCCGGTGGACCTGAAGATCACCGCGCGCGCCGGCGAATACGACTTCGCCTATGCCGTGAAGCCGGGCGACTGGAAGGTCCTCAAGGCCGGGGCGGACGGGACGATGCTGTCGACGAAGAAGGCGGGAGGCTTCGTGGGGGCGATGTTCGGGGTCTATGCGAACGGGGCGAACTAGGCCGCGCCCGCTCGGCGGGGAGGCGGCTTGTCGGCCTTTCCGCCCACCGCTAGGCTCGGTGCATGATCCGCAACATCATCGCCATCGCCCTCGCGCCCGTCCTCTTCGCCTCCTCGGCCCTGGCCCAGACGGTGGTGATCGTCCGTCACGGCGAGAAGGTCGCGCCCAATGGCGATCCCGACCTGTCAGCGGCCGGTCAGGCCCGCGCCCAGGCCCTGGTCCAGGCCCTGAGCGGCGCCCGCGTCGCCATGGTGCTGGCCACCCCGCTCAAGCGCACCCAGCAGACGGGCGGACCGACCGCCCAAGCCGCCGGCGTGACGGTGGTTCCCGTGCCCTTCGACGGCGGCGACGCGGCCCACGCCCAGCGCCTCGCCGACCAGGCCCGCACGGCGCCCGCCGAGGCCACCGTCCTGATCGTCGGCCACAGCAACACCGTCGCCAACATCGCCAGGGCCCTGGGCGACACCGCGGCCCAGGCGCCGTCCGACTGCGAGTACGATCAGATGACGGTCATCCAGCTGGCCGGGACGGCGCCGCCGAAGGTGGTGCATGCGCGCTATGGGGTGGCTACGGCGGCGTGCTGAGGGGGCTGGCTATCCGCCGCTGACTCATCAAGCCCCACCCGACCCGCTACGCGGGCCACCCTCCCCATAAAGGGGAGGGACGGCGTGTAACCCTCAAGCCGCCGCCTGGATCGCCACCTGGCACGCTCGTGCGAGTCGCGTCGGCGAGACCGGCTTTTCCACCACCGGATTGGTGCTGTCGGCCGAGATCGAGCAGGCGTTGCCGGTGACATAGACCACCGGGATGGGGCCAAGATGGGCCATGATCGAGCGGACGGCGTCCTCGCCGGTGCCGCCCACGATGCGATAGTCGGCGGTGATCAGGTCGGGCTTGCGGCGCAGGGCCAGATCGAGGGCCTCACGGGCGTTGTCGGCGACGTCGACCGTGGTGAAACCCTGCTCGCGAAGCAGAGCTTCGACCTCCATGGCGATCAGGATCTCGTCTTCGATAATGAGAGCGTGACGCAATACCATCTTAAACAACCCGTTTCGAATATCCCTCAAGACCACTTGGTCAACTGATTCCAGTCAAAGGCAAGTGCGACGTGAATTAAATGACGGCCCGGGCGGGACCCCAAGGTCATAGACCGGTGTTATTTCTTCTTGTCGCCGCCCCAGGGAAGCTTCTGCTTGACCTGATCAAGCGGCGTCCTGGTCACCACTACGGGCGGCGGCACATAGACCGTCGGGGCCTTGATCGGATAGGCGCGCCAGCCGCTCTGGATCAGGGCGCCGAAGCCCACGCAGCGCGGCATGATCCGCACCGCACCAGTGCGCGGCTTGGCGAAGGGCGGGGGCTGGCGCAGTTCCTGGCGCTTGGGATCGATGAACCACCAGTCGCCGGGCAGGCCATAGCCCTTCTCGCCGCCGGCCCGCACGGCCTGATAGGCGATGTTGGCGTGGAACGGCGAGACGCCATAGCGCAGCATGGCGCGGTGGAAGATGGCGTCGGCCTCCTCGCGCTTGCCCGGCTCGCCCACGGCGTACAGCCAGTCATGGACGATGGCGGCGCGGGCGGTGGGGCCCTGCGGATCGATGAAGCCCTGACCGTACCAGGGCACGCTGGCGAAGTCGGTCACGTACCAGCGCGGCACGACGATGACCTTGCCGGTCTCGACGTCGCAATAGGGGAACTCGGCGTCCAGGGTGAACAGCTTGCGGCCGGCCTTGGTCTGGTTGAACAGCACCACCGGCTGCGGCGTCAGCGAGCTAGGCGGGGTGGGGGCCACCACCGGGATAAAGACCGTCTCGTGGGTCTGCGTGGCGCAGCCGGCGAGGACCAGGGCCGCGAGCAGGGCGGAGGCGGCGGGAGGGGCGGTTCTGATCGGGCGCAAGGCGGTCTTCGGACAGTGCTGGGCGAGACCGGCCTATAGCACCGTTTCCATGGCGCTTTCGAGGCGGCGTGAACGCGGGGTCAGGCCTTTGGCGTCAAGCCCTGGCTGGGCGACGCCGGCGCGGCACGCGGACGGTGGCCTCGCCGTCCATGATCAGGTCGTCGCCGACATAGGCCTCGCAGCGCAGCACCACCCGCGCGCTGGCCTCGTCGATGGCCGACACCGTGACCCGGGCCGCCACGACGTCGCCGATCCGCACGGGCCGATGGAAGGCCAGGGTCTGGCCCAGATAGATCGCGCCGGCGCCTGGCAGGATGGTGCCGACCACGGCCGAGCCGAACGAGGCCGACAGCAGGCCATGGGCGATGCGGCCGCGATAGGCGGTCCGCGACGCGAAGGCTTCGTCCATGTGCACGGGATTGAAGTCGTCCGAGGCCTCGGCGAACCGCTGGATGCGTTCCTCGGTGACGGTCACGTGCTTTTCGGCGACCATCCCGACGGCGAGCTCTTCCAGGATATAGCCGCCCGAGAGGTGAGGTTGGATCATACCGGGCGGTTAGCGGTGATGCGGCCCCATGACCAGCGAAAATGCGTGCGGACGGCCGCAAGGGGCGGCGGCTGTCAGCGGGGCGGAGGCGTCAGGGCCCGCAGGAAGCTGGTGACGATCACCGCCGGATCGGCCGCGAGGGCGGCGCTCTGGATCGGACGGCCGTCATCGGCGCCCCAGCGGGTCTCGCCGCGTCTGGCCTCGTCCAGACCCACGGTGATCGCGCCGCGCCGGATCTCGAAGGGGCCCGGATCCAGGGCGTAGGCCACGGCGGCCACATCGTGCAGGCAGCAACCGTCCAGGCCTTCGTGCAGGGCATAGGCGGCCGCGTAGCCTCGGGAGACCTCGCTGGCGAACCGGCCCTCCTCGCCGCCGCGCACGGACAGGCGGGCGGCTTCGGCGTTGGTCAGAACACAGAGAGTGGTCACGTCCAGCCCGATCAGGGTCACGGGCCAGCCGCCCGCCAGGACCGCGTCGGCCGCTTCGGGGTCGTTATGGATATTGGCCTCGGCGAAGGGGGTGACATTGCCGCCCTTGCCACCCGTTCCAAAGGCGCCGCCCATCACCACGACCTGGGCGACAAGCTGGGCGATGTCCGGCGCCGCGCGCAGGGCCAGGGCCAGATTGGTCAGGGGGCCAATGGCGATCAGGGTCACCCGGCCCGGGTGGGCGCGCGCCAGCGCGACGATCTGCTCATGGGCCGCGCCGGGCTGGGCCTGGCTGGCGACCGGGGGCAGGTCGATATCGCCCAGGCCGTTGTCGCCATGCACATGGGCGGGCGATGCGCCGCGCGGCCGCTCCAGGGGCGCGGCGGCGCCGCGATAGACCGGCGTTTCGGGACAAAAGCGGTCGCGCAGATAGAGGGCGTTGCGGGTGGTCGTTTCGATATCGGCATTGCCGAACACCGTGGTCATGGCCAGCAGCTTCAGGGCCGGCTGCGCGCGCAGATACAGCAGGGCCAGGGCGTCGTCGACGCCGGGGTCGGTGTCGAGGATGACCAGCCTGGGCGAGGATCGGCTCATCCATAGACCGCGCGGCAGACAGCTTCGCACTTGGCGGTGTCGAAGGCCCCGTCGGTGCGGACGCCGGACTCCATGTCGATCCAGTAGAGCGCGCCGTCCGGCGCGGCGATGCGGGCCAGGATCTCGTTGACCGTCGCTGGACCGATGCCGCCGGAATAGCCGCAGAACGGCCCGCCGGCGGGCAGGGCGGGCCAGTCCTTGGGTTTGACGCCCGTGCCGAACGAGACGTCGTACAGCCAGTCGACTCCGGTCTCATCGGGGAAGGCGCCGGCGCATTGCAGGACGGTTCGCACGCCCAGCCGCCGGCCATAGTCCCGCGCGGCGGCGATCTGGTCGGGCGCGCTGCCCTGGAAGCTGTGATTGACCTGCACGCGCTGGACGCCGGTCACGGCGACGGCGGTGTCGCGCGGCGCGGCGACGATGTCGCGGGCCCCGGCGCCGCAGATGTGCGCCGCCCAGCGCAGGCCAGGCTCGGTCAGCAGGCCCGCCCGGATCGTCGCGTCGGGGAACAGCGCCTTGTCCTCCTGGTCCGGATCGACCAGCACGCCCCACTCGATCGGATAGCGGGCCGACAGCCGCCGCAGGTCGGGCAGCACATCGAGGCGGTCCACGCCCGTGAAGGCGATGAAGGCAGGCGGCTGCATGGCGAAATCCCAAGGGGCGGCGAACGCGAAAGTCCTTGCAAATTAGCAAGTGAAACGTTTCAGTCAATCTTCATTGATGTTGATTTTGGAGGGCGGCCATGGCGACGGGGCCGGTGGTGATCGCGGGGTTCGCGACCCTGGACTATGTGGTTCAGGTCGAGGGCGATTTCTCCGGTCGCGGAACGCTGACGATGCGGGGCGACGCCGACGCTGACGCCGCCTGGCCGCGGGCCGGCGGGGCCGCGCTGTACGCCGGCGCGGCCCTGGCCCGGGCGCGGGCCCCGGCCATCCCGCTGACCTGGATCGGCGACGACGTCGATGGCCTGGCCTATCAGCGGGCCTGCCGACGCGCCGGCCTGGCGCTGGACGGGGTGGCGGTGCAGCCGGGCGCGCCGACCACCCGCTGCCTGCTGATCTACAATGCCGACGGGACCTATGGCTGCCTGCTGCGGCCCGGCCCGACGGCGCTGACCGCCGACCAGATGGCCCTGGCCGGCCGGGCCGCGTGGCTGGTCATCAGCGCTGGCCCGCCACGGATCGCCGGGCGGCTGCTGGACGCCGCTCCGGCGGAGGCGCGCGTCGGCTGGATCTTCAAGGACGATCCGGCCTGCTTCCCGCCCGACCTCGCCGCGCGGCTGGCGGACCGGGCCGACGTCGTGTTCTGCAACGCCGGCGAGCGCGCCGGGCTGGAGATGAGCCGCGCCGCGCCGCGTCCCGCCGCCCAGATCCTGTTCGAGACCCGGGGCGCCGATGGCGTGCGGGTCGAGGACGGACCGGATGGTTTCGAGCAGGCCGCGCCGCCCGTTCGGGCCAGCGACACGACCGGCGCGGGCGACACCTTCGCAGGGGCGGTCCTGGCGGTTCTGGCCGACGGCGGTTCGGCGCAGGCGGCGGCGCGGGCCGGCGTCGAGGCCGCCGCCGCCCTGCTGTCGGCGCGGGCGCTTTAGGGCAGGGCGCTCAGCAGGCCCATGATCGTGGCGGTCATGCAGGTGGTCAGGAAGGCCGCCGCCAGGGCCTTGAAGCCCAGCTCCACCACCTCGCCGACCTTTTCCGGGGCCATGGCCGACAGGCTGCCGATCAGGATCGCCACGCTGCCCACATTGCCAAAACTGCCCAGGGCGTAGGTCAGGATCAGCAGGCTCTTGGGCTGCAGGGCGCCGGGCGGCAGGGCCATCATGTCGCTATAGGCCACCACCTCATTGGCGGCGACCTTGGTGCCCAGCAGCGATCCCACCGTCTGCAGGTCGGCCAGCGGGGTTCCGGTCAGCCAGACGATCGGGGTCAGCAGCTTGCCCAGCAGAAAGCCCAGGGTGATCGGGGCGCCCGCATGCGGCACGGCGGCCAGGCCCATATTGATCAGGGCGATCAGGCCCACAAAGACGATCAGCAGGCCGGCGATGTTGAGCACCATCTTCACGGCGTCCAGCGTGCCGAAGGTCAGGGCTTCCAGGCTGCTGCGATAGGGGCTGGCCAGCACGATCGGCTCATGCGCCCCGGAGGGCGCGTCGCCGGGAATGATCAATCTCGCCATGCCGATGGCCATCGGCGTGCTGATCAGCGAGGCGATCAGCAGGTGGCTGAAGGCGCCGGGCACCTTGGCCGAGATCAGCGCGCCCAGCACGATCATCATCGAGCCGCCGATCACCGACAGGCCGTCGACCATGATGATGAACAGCTCGCCCCGCGTCAGCCTGGGCAGGAACGGCTTGATCAGCAGCGGCGCCTCGACCATGCCCAGAAAGACGCAGGCCGAGGTCGAGACCCCGACCGGGCCGCTGACCCCGAACAGCTTGCCAAACACCCAGGCCGCGCCGCGCACGATCCAGATCAGGATCTTCCAGTGCCACAGCAGGGCCGACAGGGCGCCGACCAGCAGGATGGCGGGCAGGGCCTGGAAGGCGAAGATGAACGCGGCGCCGGGGTCGGCGACGCTGAACGGCGCGGGGCCGCCGCCCAGATAGCCGAACATGAAGCTGGAGCCCGAGCGCGAGGCCGCCTGCAGGGCGTCCATGCCGTGGGTGGCGGCGGCGAAGGCGGCGGTGATGGCCGGCACCCGGGTCAGCAGGATCGCCAGGCCGATCTGGCAGGCCAGGCCCACCAGCACAGGCCTGACCGGAAAGGCCCGCCGGTTTTCCGACATCAGCCAGCCGATGCCGATAAAGGCGACGAGGCCCAGCAGGCCCCGGGCGATTTCGCTGGTGATCATGGCGTATCCCTGGGCCCCGTGTTCTGGCGCGACATCGCCAATCACCGCCATCCGAGTAAAGCGAAATCAGTGAAACGTTTCAACTTATGACTACCAATCACGCCCACCATGGGGCCAGGGCCGCCGTCGCGTTCTTTGACCGAAAGGGAGCCGTGGGGGCGGAAGATCATTGAGAAGACAGGCATTGCTCGCCAAGCAGGCGCCAAAACGACGGTCTGGCGGTGTGATGAAATTGTCATTGAATTCGAATATGAAACGTTTCACTAAATCACATCGCCTTCCGCCATCGCGGATCGCCTGAAGGGGGCTAGAGCATGAAGACGTCCATCTGGCTGGTTTCGACCGCGCTTTGCTCGGTGCTGGCCTCGAGCCCGGCCCTGGCCCGGCAGGCGGCGACGCCCGCGCCGTCCGACACCCTGGAAGAGGTGGTGGTCACCGCCGAGCGCTTCGGCTCGGGCCTTACCCGCGCCACCTTCACCCTGGGCGTCGAGGACATCCTGCAGCGGCCCCTGGGCGCCGACATCACCCAGAGCCTGGTCAAGGTTCCCGGCGTGCAGGTGTCGACCGGCGACGCGCGGGGCGGCAGCTTCTCGTTCGAGATCTATATGCGCGGCCTCAGCGACGAGCAGATCGGCCTGACGCTGGACGGCGTGCCGACCGGCGACTCGCGCTTCAACGGCGGCTCGCCGCCGGCCCGCTTCATCGAGTCCAGCAATGTGGGCAGGATCACCGTCTCGCAGAGCGCCGGCGACATCGGCGCGCCCTCGCGCTTCGCCTTGGGCGGCTTCATCGACTTCGTCACCGACGCGCCCCGCAAGGCGTTCGGCGCGACGATCGAGGCGGGCCTGGGCTCGTTCGACTTCCAGCGGATCTATGGCCGGGTCGACAGCGGCGAGATCGGGCCGGGCCTGTCGGGCTATCTGACCTATTCGCACCAGCAGAACGACATCTGGGCCGGTCGCGACAGCCGCGGTTCCGAGCGCGATCACTACGAGGCCAAGCTGGTCAAGGAGTTCGACAACGGCTCCTCGATCCAGGGCCGGGTGTCCTACAACAACCAGACCGACAACGACTTCAACATCGTCACCAAGGGCGAATTCATCGCCAGCCCGCGCAGCGACCGCGCTCTGGACGCCCTGACCGGCATTCCGGCCCGCGACATCGATTTCGGCGGGGCCCTGGGCGGTACGCGCAAGGACTGGCTGGCCTATGTCAACGGCCGCTTCAAGCTGAGCGACACCCTGACCCTGAGCGTCAATCCCTACTACCAGACGCTGGAGGGGGAGTCGTTCCGCTACCAGGACCGTTCGCGGATCCTGACCGGCGGCAATCCGCGCGCGGTGACCGGCTATAACGCCAATGGCGGGGCGATCCGGCCCACCCTGACCACTCTGCGCAACAGCAATGTGGTCGGCGGTCCGGCCGACATGCGGGTGACGCCGCGCGATCGCGAGCGCTACGGCGTGACCGGCGAGCTGAAGGCCGACAACCTGTTTTCGGGCCACAACATCCGGGTCGGCGGCTGGTACGAGGGCGGCGACTCCAGCGAGAAGCGCAACTTCTATCCGATCATCAGCCCGGCCACGAGCATCGCCTATGACCGCTCGAAGCTGAACTATGTCGAGTATGAACGCACCGCCTCGGTCGAGACGGTGATGCTGTACGCCCAGGACCAGATCCAGCTGGGCGAGCGGCTGAAGGTCGATCTGGGCGTCACCTGGTACGACGTGACCTACGACGCCAAGTCGCCGCTGGAATACAGCGCCAACGTCAAGTTCTCGCAGCACTCCGACCTCAATCCCAAGCTGGGGGCGACCTTCCAGCTGGCCCAGGACCTGGAGCTGTTTGGCGGCTACGCCCAGAACTTCGCGGGCATTCCCGAGGACGCCTTCCTGGGTTCGACGGCGGTGATCAATCCCAAGGACCTGACGCCGGTCTCGACCGAGAATGTCGACCTGGGCCTGCGCTATGTGAAGCCGAACCTGGCCGTCTCGATCCAGGCCTATGACGTCAATCTGAAGAACAATGTCGGCATCGTGCCGCGCGACTCCACCGCGGCTCTGGACCCCCAGGAAGTGGTGCGGGGCAACGTGGCGACCAAGGCGGCCAATATCGCCGGCGTCACCACCAAGGGCATTGAGCTGACCGGCTACTACGACTTCGGTTCGGTCGACCTCTACGGCTCCTATTCGCACCAGGACGCCAAGCACGACAATCCGGCGGTCGGCGGCGCGGCGCGCAAGGCCCTGGCCTCGGTCGGGGTGATCGGCGGCGCCCGGGTGCGCGACATTCCGCGGGACTCGGCCTTCGCCCAGGTCGGCTGGACGCCTGTGGATAACCTGCGCGTCGAGGCCAGCGCCCGCTATGTCGGCGAGCGGGTGGGCGGCCATATCATCGCCCCCACCACCTTCCAGGAGATCGGCGTCGAGACCATCGACGGCTACACCCTGGTGGGCCTGACGGCGAGCTATGACCTCAAGCGCGCCGGGGTTCCCGACCTGCGCTTCCAGTTCAACGTCGATAACCTGCTGGACGAGGAATACATCGGCGCCGTCAGCGGCTCGACGGCCACCCAGCCCGAGTTCGGCTACACTGCCGCGACTCCGAACAATCGCACCCTGGATCGCTACTTCGTCGGCGCGCCCCGCACCTACACGGTTTCCGTGCGCGCGCGCTTCTGACGGCGGGACGCCGGGGCCGCGCCATCCTCATTCCGCAGTCCCGGCTGGGGCGGATCGCAAGGTCCGCCCCGCTTTCTTGACGCGAGACGTGAAAGGTTTCACGTGCAGGGCAGCAAACGGGACCGACGCATGGCCAAGACCGATCCTCCGCCCCATGATCCGCCGCGCCGGGCGACGCTGAAGGAGGTGGCCAAGGCGGCCGGGGTTTCCCTGGCCAGCGCCTCCTACGCGATGAACGGGGCCGGTTCGGTGGGCGAGGCGACCCGCGAGCACATCCTCAAGGTCGCCGCCCAGCTGGGCTATCGCCCCAACCAGAGCGCCAAGGCGATGAAGACCGGGCGCACCGGGGCCATCGGCCTGATCCTGCCCGACCTGACCAACCCGTTCTTTCCCAGTCTGGCCCAAGGGGTGATCCAGGCCGCGCGCCATCACGGCTACAGCGTCTTCCTGACCGACACCGAAGGCTCGCCCGAGGCCGAGCAGGGCTCGGTGCGCCTGCTGGTCGACCATGGGGTCGACGGGGTGATCTGGTTCCCGATCGCCGACACAGACACGGTGGGCAAACTGATCGAGGGCACGCCGACCGTGGTGCTGGACCGCAACCTGCCGGGCTATGACGTCATCCAGGCCGACTATGCCGATGGCGGACGGCTGGCCGCCGAGCACCTGATCGACGCCGGCCATGTGAACATCGGGGTGATCTCGGGCCCCCACGCCGCCTCCAGCGCCCGCCAGCGGGCCGAGGCGGCCATCGCGGTGGTGCGCGAACGGGCCAACCTGACCTGGCATGTCCACAACGCCTTCTCGCTGGACCTTGAGCCTTCGGTGACCGCCGCGCTGGAGACCCGCACGGCCACCGCGGTGATCGCCGGCGCCGATCTGATCGCCATCGGCGCGATGCGCCATATCCGCGCCATGGGCCTGACGGTGCCCGACGACGTCTCGGTGGTGGGCTTTGACGACATCCCCTGGGCGCAGCTGCACACGCCGGCCCTGACCACCATCGACATGCCGGTCGAAGACATGGCCGCCGCCGCCGTCGAGACCCTCGTGCGACGCATGGCCAACCGGACCGAGCCGCGCCGCCGGATCGTATTCAATGTCGAGCTGATCGCGCGCGACTCCGTGCGCCGCCTGGTGTGACCCTGCGCCGGGCTCTGGCGCTTGGCCTGGCGGTCTGGATGCTGGCCACCGGCCCGGCCGGATCGGCGCCCGCCGCGCCCAGTCTGATTGGCGTCCATGCGGTTGCCAGGCCTTTGGCGCTGGAAGGCGCGCCGTTCGGCGGCGTCTCGGGCATCGATTACGACCCCAGAACCGGCGAGTGGTTGATGATCTCGGACGACCGGTCCGACAGGGCCCCGGCCCGGTTCTACGCCGCGCGCCTGACCTATGACGCGCGCGGCGTCTCGGCCTTCGCGCTGACGCGGGCCATCGCCCTGCGCCAGGAAGACGGGACACCCTTTCCGGCCACGGATGGCGGGCGGGGCGAGCGCGCCGACGGCGAGGCGTTGCGCGTCGATCCGCTGGACGGCCAGATCGTCTGGGCCAGCGAGGGCGACGCCGCGCGGGGTTTTGCCCCATCCCTGCGCCGCACCGGCCGGGGCGGCGCCTATCAGGGACATATGCCCCTGCCGGCCGGCCTGGTGTCCGGCGCCCGGAGCAACCAGACGCTGGAGGGGCTGGCCTATGCGCCGGACGGCCGGTCGCTGTGGGTGTCGATGGAGGCGCCCCTGATCCAGGACGGACCGGTCAGCTCGGTGCGGGCCGGCGGCGTCAGCCGGATCACCCGGCTGGATCGTCAGGGCAGGGTGCTGGCCCAGTACGCCTATGGCCTGGATCCCATCCAGGTCGCGCCCGGCCCGGGCCTGCGGGCCGATAACGGGATCAGCGAGATCCTGGCCGTCGACGGGGGTCGGCTGCTGGTGCTGGAGCGCTCGGGCGTGGAGATCCGCCGCGGGCATTTTGCGTTCCACTGCCGCCTCTATCTGGTCGACACCCGCGGCGGCCAGGACATCGCCGGGCGAGACAGTCTGGCCGGCGGGGGCGTGCGTCCGCTGAGCAAGCGGCTGCTGATCAATTTCGATCGGCTGGCCGGCGTCGAGGCCGGCAATCTGGAAGCCATGGCCTGGGGCCCACGCCTGAAGGACGGACGTCGCGCCCTGGTGCTGATGGCCGACGACAACTTCGACCCGGAAAGCCCCGGCGCCATCCTGATCTTCGCCGTGGCGCGACTTTAGGACCGGGCGCGGGCCGGTCCCCGCTGACCCAGGGTCCGGACCAGCCCAAACCAGCCGCCGCTGACCAGGGCGACCAGCAGGGCGCTGGCCAGCAGGCCCGGCGTTGGCGGCGCGACCTTGAAGATGGCGTCGAGGGCCGGCACGGCGAAGATCAGGGCCAGGCAGCCAGAGGCCCCCGAGGCGATGATCCAGTAGATCCGGCGATGCGGCGCGAACAGGCGGCCCCCGGTCGAGGAGGCGTCGGCCAGGGCCAGGACCAGATTTCCGGCCACCAGGGTCAGGAAGGCCGCGCCCCGGGCCTGACTTTCCGGGTGATGGTCCAGCGCCCACAGATAGATCCCCAGCACGCCGGCGAGAACGCCAAGGCCCTGCAGCAGGGCCAGACCCAGCTGGCGGGGTCCAAACAGCGGTTCGTCAGGCCGTCTTGGCGGGTGTTTCATCGCCTGGGCGCCGCCCGGTTCGGCCTCGAACACCATGGCGCAGACCGGGTCGATCACCAGCTCCAGAAACACCACGTGCATCGGATACAGCAGGGGCGGCAGGCCCATGACGATCGGGATCAGCGCCACCCCGGCGATCGGCACGTGGATGGCGGTGATATAGACCAGCGCCTTGCGCAGGTTGTTGAAGATCCGCCGGCCCAGCCGCACGCCGCCCACGATCGAGGCGAAGCTGTCGTCAAGAATGACCAGGTCGGCGGCCTCGCGCGCGACGTCCGTGCCCTTGCGCCCCATGGCGATGCCGATGTGCGCCGCCTCCAGGGCCGGGGCGTCATTGACCCCGTCGCCGGTCATGGCGACGACCTGGCCGTCCAGCTTCAGGGCCTGGACGATGCGCAGCTTCTGGTCGGGGATGATACGGGCGAAGATTCGCGTCTGGCGAAGGCGTTCGGCCAGGGCGGCGTCATCGAGCGCGGCCAGTTCGTCGCCCAGCATGACCCCGCCGCAGGTGTCCAGGCCGGCGGCCTCGGCGATGGCCAGGGCGGTCGCCGGATGATCGCCCGTGATCATGACCACCGAAATCCCCGCCGCCCGGGCCTCTTTCAGCGCCGCCGGGGCGTCGGGGCGGACGGGGTCCAGAAAGCCTATCAGGCCGGCGAAGGCGAACGGAGCGTCTTCCGGATCGTCGGGAAAGGTCGCTTCGGTCTGGCAGGTCGCCACGCCCAGCACGCGCAGGCCCCGGACAGCGAAGTGCTCGACCACGCCTGTGAGGCGGGCCACCTCGTCATCGGCCAGACCGCACAGCCGGAAGATCGCCTCGGGCGCGCCCTTGGCGGCGGCGCGCCACCGCTCCCCGGGTTCGCGCCAGACCTGGATCATGGCCATCATCTCGGGCCGAAGGGGCCAGGTCCGCTCCGGCTCGGTCGAGGCGTCGGTGGCGTTTGGATCCAAGGCCCCCAGCAGCGCCCGCACAGCCTTGTCCATCGGATCGACCGGGTGGACGGCGCAGGCTAGTCCGGCGGCCTGCAGCAGGGCCAGCGCCTCTCCGGCGGGCGCGGCGTCCCCTTCGATGAGAAGGTCTTCGTCCTGCGTCCACAGGCAGGCCACGCGCATGCGGTTCTCGGTCAGGGTGCCGGTCTTGTCGACGCACAGGAACGAGGCGCCGCCCAGGGCCTCGATCACCGCGCTGCGCCGCACCAGCACCTTGTGCCGGGCCAGGCGCCCGGCGCCCAGCGCCAGGAAGACGGCCAGCACCATGGGGAATTCTTCGGGGATCAGGGCGATGGCCACCGTGATGCCGGCCAGCACCCCGCCCACCCAGTCCTGGCGCATCAGCCCATAGGCCACGGCGACGGCGCCGCAGAAGGCGATGGCGAACAGGCCCAGCAGGCCAACCAGGCGTCCGGCCGTCCTCTGCAGCGGCGTGGGTTCCTCAACGATGGCCGCCAGCGAGACGCCTATCTTGCCCAGAGCCGTGCGAGGGCCGGTCTTGCCGATCCGCGCCACGGCCTGGCCGCGAACCACCAGCGTGCCCGAAAACAGATAGGGGCCGGTCTCGGCGCCGGGCTGGGTCTCGGCGTCGGCCGCCTCGCCTTCGGCCAGGGGCCGCTTGGAGACCGGCGCGGATTCGCCGGTGAGCGCGGACTCATCGACGCTCAACACGTCGCCGGCCAGCAGAGCGCCGTCGGCGGGCAGGCGCTCGCCTTCGCCGACCAGCACGATGTCGCCGGGAACCAGATCGCGCGCGGCCAGCCGGACCTCGACACCGTCGCGCATCACCCGGGCCTGGGGCTGGGACAGGTCGCGCAGGGCCGCCAGCGCGTTTTCGCT
Organism: uncultured Caulobacter sp.; assembly: GCA_964427205.1. Taxonomy (GTDB): domain Bacteria; phylum Pseudomonadota; class Alphaproteobacteria; order Caulobacterales; family Caulobacteraceae; genus Caulobacter. The sequence goes on along the minus strand of CAYRTE010000001.1, from coordinate 104,624 downwards.
GCGGGTCTCCTGCAGCACGACCAGCCCGATCGTGGCGAGCGCCCCGGCCATAAGGAACAGGCCTTCGCCCAGGTCGCCCAGCACCAGATAAAGACCGGCCGCCCCGATCAGCAGCAGGAACATCGGCTCGCGCAGGGTGTCCAGGACGATGCGCCCCAGGCCCCGGCCCGAGACCTGGGGCAGGGCGTTGGGACCAACCTCGGCCAGCCGTCGCTCGGCCTGCGCCGATGTCAGTCCGCGAAGGTCATCTCGCGCCATCAGGTTCGTCCGATCGGCCAGCGCTCGCCAGCCCTGGGGGTCAATGCGAGAGAAACACGGGGCAGGGGTGTCGCGTCAGAATATGCTGGGTGGCGCCGCCAAGCAGAAACTCCCGGATGCGGGAATGACCATAGGCGCCCATCACCAGCAGGTCTGGCTTGTGGTGTTCAAGATAGCGGTCGAAGACCACCCCGATCGCCTCGCCGTCGGCGTCAACCTCGTCAAGGGCGGCGCTGACGCCATGGGCCTGAAGATGGCGTTGGACCTCGGTCCCGCCGGCGGCGGGCAGGCCCGGCTTTTCGTTCAGCACCGTCAGGATCCACACCTGCCTGGCGCGCGTCAGGATGGGCAAGGCGTCGGCCAGGGCCCGGGCGGCGTTGCGGCTGCCATCCCAGGCGATCACCACCTGGTCGGGGCCCTTGATCAGGGGCTCGGCCGTGCCCGCCTTGAAGGCCAGGACCGGACGGCCGGACGCGAAGACCACGCTCTGCGCCACCTCGAACTGCCCGTCGAAGCCGTCAATGCGCGGCAGCAGGCAAAGGTCGTAGGTCCTGGCGATCCTGGCCACGTCGTCGGCGGCGTCATAGTGATTGGCCCGGGCGGAGATGGCGGCCTGATGCACGCCCGCCTCGATCGCCTGGGCGGTGAAGTGGGCCAGCCCTTGCTTGCAGGCCTCGCGACTGCGCGCCTCCTCGGCGACCGCCATGTCCGTCAGCCCGATGAGATAGTCGGTCAGGCGATTGCTGTTGACCGGGATCTGGATTTCCAGCGCCAAGGCCGTCAACTTTCCCCCCAGGCTGACCGCCAGACGGATCGCCTCGTCGATCGCCGCCGACGGCGTGTGCGTGGGATAGGTGTCGATATGCAGCAGCAGGTCACGAAAGGGCATCTTGGTCGCTCCGGAGGTCGAACGGTTCGAGCCTTGTCATCACGCCTTTAGCAGCGCTTTGCGCCAGATCATCTTCGATCATGCGACATCCGGGACGCAACCAGCGATCGAGCGCGCCGCCCAAGGTCATTTCGGGGTGACCTGGTCGCGAGCGGCGTTCCCGCCCGCGGACGCGCCGGGGCGGCGCTGGAGGCTGCGCGGCGCGGGGTGGTGTGAAACGGTCTGGAAAGCCCGAGGGCTAGATGTGCAGCTGCGAGACGCCGGCCATCATGACGACGCCGATCACCACCCAGCCAGCGGCCAGGGCGAACATCGGATAGCGCTGCCACCAGTGGCGTTGGGCGGCGCGGGCGCCGGTGTGTCTGGGCATATCGTACCTCCCTTTCTGGCCTGACGGCCTTTTCGAGCGCGACCGTGACCTAAAAAGCCTCTTAATGCTTGGTTAATAGTGGTCACATTCTCGACAAGTGGCCGTGAAATGACGTCGAGCGCGTTCAGCCAACTCGCCAAATCGGCGAAATTTCAAGACAACTTATTGATCTCTATAAGATTTCCTGTTGACGAACACGTTGCGTCGCCCTGGAAAGCCCCTAGTCTGCCGCTCCGAAAAAAGATTCTTGGTCAGGACCCCGAATGCTTCGTTTTGCCTGTTTGACCCTTGGTTTCACTCTGGCCCTGGGTGGAATGGCCTCGGCCCAGGCGCCAGCCGTCGCGCCGCCCGCCAGCGTGTCGGCCGCCGCGACGGCCGACCAGGCCTTCCTGGCGACCAACGCCAAGGCGCCCGGCGTGGTCGTTCTGCCGTCGGGTCTGCAGTACAAGGTCCTGACCTCGGGCCCCAAAACCGGCCCGTCGCCCAAGCTCGGCGACATCATCAAGGTGCACTACGAAGGCAAGCTGCTGGACGGCACGGTGTTCGACAGCTCGTTCGAGCGCAAGCAGTCGGCGATCATGCCGCTGGACGGCCTGGTCCAGGCCTGGCTGGAAGCCCTGCCGATGATGAAGGTCGGCGACGAGTGGGTGCTCTATGTGCCGCCCGAGCTGGGCTATGGCGACCGCGATGTCGGGCCGATCCCCGCCGGCAGCGTGATGACGTTCCGGCTGCAGCTTCTGGGCATGCTGGCGGTGGATTAGGGGCAATCAAGTCCTCCCCCTAGCGGGGGAGGTGTCGCCGCAGGCGACGGAGGGGGAAGTGACTGCTGAGTCATTGCCGCCTTCCCCCACCGGCCTCCGGCCGCCTCACCCTTCAGGGGGAGGGCTTTAGTTCCGGCTCTTCATCAACGGCTGGATCTTGGTCCCAAAGTTCTCCACCCCCTGCACGAAGTCATCGAAGGTCAGCAGCACCCCGGCCGTGCCCTCCACCGCGGCCACCTCGTCCAGCATCCGGGCCACGCTCTCATAAGACCCCACCAGGGTGCCCATGTTGAGGTTCACGGCCGATTCCGGCGCGGCCAGCTGGGCGGTGTTGGTGGTCGCGCCGGCCGCCGCGTTCGGCGCCGCCTGCTGGGTCAGCCAGGCCAGGGCTTCCTGGTCGGCGCCGTCGCGATAGAGCTGCCACTTGGCCATGGCCTTCTCGTCGGTCTCGTCGGCGATGATCATGAACAGGATGAAGCTGGCCACGTCGCGGCCGGTCTTGTCGGCGGCGGCCTTCAGGCGGTCATTGACCGAGCCGAAGGCCGTGGGTGTGTTGGTGCCCTTGCCCAGGGCGAAGCTGTAGTCGGCATATTGCGCCGTGAAGGCCAGACCCTCGTTCGATGAGCCCGCGCAGATCAGTTTGGTTTCCTTGGGGTGCGGACTGACCCGGCAGTCATCCATCTGGAAATACTTGCCCTTGAAGTCCGAAACCCCGGTCTCCAGCAGGTCCTTCAGCACGGTCGTGTATTCGGCCAGGTAGTTGTAGCGGTCGGTATAGTGCGCCTCGCCCGGCCACAGGCCCATCTGGCTGTATTCGGCCTTCTGCCAGCCGGTGACCAGGTTCAGGCCAAACCGCCCCGGGGCGATGGAGTCGATGGTCGAGGCCATCCGCGCGGCGATGGCCGGCGGGATGGTCAGGGTGGCGACGGTGGCGAAGATCTTGATCTTCGTCGTCACCGCCGCCAGGCCCGCCATCAGGGTGAAGCTCTCCAAGTTATGCTCCCAGAACTCCGTCTTGCCGCCGAACCCGCGCAGCTTGATCATCGAGAGCGCGAAGTCGAAGCCGTACTTCTCGGCCTTCTGGGTGATGGTCTTGTTCAGCTCGAAGCTGGGCATGTATTGCGGCGAGGTCTCCGAGATGAGCCAGCCGTTGTTGCCGATGGGGATGAAGACGCCGACCTGCATGGGGGTGTGTCCTGTTTGGGTTCTTTAAATCCGCTCTCCCCGGCGAAGGCCAGGGCCCAGATTCATCCTGAGTGCTTGGGGTGTTCGCGCCTTCCGACCGATCAGCTTCTGAAGGGCCCCGGGTTCGATCTGGGCCCCGGCGTGGGCTTCGCCGCACTGGCGTGTCGCCGGGGAGAGCGGCGAAAGGTGATCATTCTGATCCTTCCAGAAAGCCCAGCACCGCCGAATTGAACGTCTCCGGATCGGTCACCGTGAACCCGTGACCGCCCCAGGGCGCGACCTCCAGCTGGCCGTTCGGCAAACCCTCGGCCAGGCGCATCGAGCAGCCCACCGGGACCAGCATGTCATCGGCGCTGGCGCTGACCAGAACCTGATGCGGGATCTCGCCCAGGCGGTCGTCGATGTCGAACTCCAGCAGCGCCTGGATGCGGGCCAGCACCACCTCCCTGGGTGGGAAGCTGGCGACGTGGTGCGGCTCCTCGGCCTGCAGCCGGGCGTCGTTCTCCGACAGCCAGCTGGCCGGATAGAGGAAGATCGGCTGGGCGTGGACATAGGCCTGCACCCCGCTGTCGTTCAGCAGGTGGATCCGGGTGTCGAAACAGCGCTGGATGTGCGGATCGGGCCGCGACCAGCCATTGACCACCACCAGTTTCACCAGCCGATCAGGGTGCGACAGGGCCAGGGCCAGCCCCGCGTTGCCGCCGGCCGCGTGGCCCACGACATGAGCGCGGGCCAGGCCTAGGGCGTCCATCACCTTGACGATGTCGTCGGCCATGTCCTGCACGGCGTAGGGGGAGGGGAGTTCGCGGACGCTGCGGCCCGTGCCCCGATGGTCGTACAGCACGACCGGGAACTTCGTGGTCAGGGCCGACATCTGCGGCGCCCAGAACGCGCCCGAGCCCCCCAGGCCCGACGACAGGATCACGGCCGTGCGGCCGGCCACGGGGCCGCCGTGCAGTTCATAGCAAAGGCCGTCGACGGTCCCGGTGGTCATGCGACTTATCGCTTTCCGATATGGGCGACGCTGGCGATCTCGACCAGGAAGTCGGGCCGCACCAGACCGCACTGGATGCAGTAGCGGGCCGGTTTCTCGCCCGGGAAATACTCGGCATAGACCTTGTTGATGGTCGCGTAATTGGCCCAGTCGGTCAGGAAGATGTGATTCATGGTCACGTCGTCCATCGTCCCGCCGGCGGTCTCGATGACCGACTTGATGGTCTCCAGCACCTGCCGGGTCTGGCCCTCGGCGTCGCCGACATGGGCGACATTGTTGTCCTTGTCGAAGGCCAGGGTGCCCGAGACATAGACCACGCCGTCGGCCAGCGTGCCGGGCGAGAACGGGGCGATCGGCGTGCCCGTGCCGGGCGGGGTGATGACGGTCTTGGGCATGGTGTGAGCTCCCTCAATAAACGTTGTCTTCCCGGACGAAGACCCGGGACCGCCGGATGCGTCGGCGCTTGTCGCGGTCCCGGGTCGGCGCGCTGCGCGCTTGCCCGGGATGACAGTTTTTATGGCGGCGCCAGCTGTCCGAACGCACCCTTGAAATCCGCCGTCGTCGAGACCCAGCCGAAGAAGGTCTCGATGTTGAACAGCGCCGCCTTCTGCACGAAGTCCGGGCCGGCCTGATGGGTGGCGTCCTCCAGCACGGTGCCGAAATATTCCAGCATGAAGCCGTCGCGCAGGGTCGACTCCACGCACACGTTCGTGGCGATGCCGACGAACACCAGATGCCGGATGCCGCGCGCCCGCAGCACGCTGTCCAGCTGGCTGTTGAAGAAGCCGGAATAGCGCGTCTTGTGCAGGCGGATGTCGCCCGGCTCGGGCTTGAGGGCGTCGACCAGCTCATAGTCCCACTGGCCGCGGGCCAGCAGCTTGCCCTGCAGTTCTGGCCGGGCGCGCATGGTCTTCAGGGCGTTAGACTTCCACCAGTTGGGCGAGCCAGGGCCGCCGGCTTCCACATACTGGTCGTCCCAGCCGTTCTGGAAATAGATCACCTGCATGCCGGCGGCCCGGGCCACGGGCAGGATGCCCTGGATCTGCTCGATCACGGCCGCCGCGCCGCTGATGTCGAACCCGGCCAGATCCAGATAGCCGCCGGGCGAGGCATAGGCGTTCTGCATGTCGATGACGATCACGGCGGTGGTCTTGGGATCCACCGGGATCGGCTCGGGTCGCGCGGGCAGCATGATGGCGCCCAATGACAAGGGGAGAGGCGACAGGGGCGTGATCCGCGTGGTGGCCTTGTCGGGATCGGAAGCCATGACATACCATCCTGAGGGCGCGACGCGCGAAGATCGGACCGACGATGACGACGACCCGCGCCCTGTTCGTCAAGCCCGCCTCGCGCGTTTAAGGGCCATGCTGACACGATCCGTTCGAAACCTGATCGAAATGCCCGGCGGGCCGCGCGTCGACTTCACCGCGCCCGCCGGCGAGCCCGCCCTGGCGGCCCCGGACTCGGTGTCGTGGCGGGTGTTCAAGAACCCCGTCGCCCTGTTCGTGGGCGGGGTGACGGCGGTGATCCTGGAGCTGGCCGAGCCCCGCGTGCGCTCGGGGGTCTGGGATCATTCAACCTTCAAGACCGACCCCCTGAGCCGGCTGAAACGCACCGGTCTGGCGGCCATGGTCACGGTCTATGGGGCGCGCTCGACCGCCGAGGCGACGATCGCCGGGGTGGGGCGACAGCACGCCCGGGTCAGCGGCCTGACCCCCGCCGGCGCGGCCTATCGCGCTGACGATGTCGAGCTGCTCAACTGGGTGCAGGCCACCGCCAGCTTTGGCTTCATGGAGGCCTATAGCGCCTTGGCCTCGCCCCTGACCGACGCCGAAAAGGACCAGTTCTACGCCGAGGCCGCCCCGGCCGCGGCGCTCTATGGCGCGGTGGGGGCGCCGACCTCGCGGGCGGCCTGGGAGGCCCAGCTGGCGGCCATGCTGCCGCGCCTGGAGCGCTCGGATATCGTGCTGGAGTTCCTGACCCTGATGCGGGAGACCAAGATCGCCCCCGGCGCCGTCAGCCTGCTGCAGCGCCCCCTGATCCGGGCGGCGGTAGGGCTGGTTCCAGCCGAGGTGCGACAGGTGCTGGTGCTGGGGCCGGAGTGGCTGCCGAGGCGGTTCGAGCTGCGCGCCATCCGGCTGGCGGGGCGCATCGCCGACTGTATCGCCGTGCCGGGCGCGCCGCCGGCCCAGGCCTGCCAGCGGATGGGGCTGCCGGCGGACTGGCTCTACCGCCGCCCCTAGAGCGACTGCCCGTCATCCACCGTGAACACCCCGCCGGTGATCGTGGCCGAGGCGTCCGAGCACAGGTGCAGGGCCATCGGCGCCAGGTCGCTTTCGGCCATCAGGCGCTTGCGCGGGAAGGACGCCACCAGCTTCTGGCCGCCTTCCTGGTCGAACCAGTCGCTGTTGAGCTCGGTGCGGATATAGCCCGGGCACAGGACGTTGACATTGATGCCCTTGCGCGCCCACTCGCGGGCCAGGCTCTTGCCCATCATCGCCGTGCCGGCCTTGGACGTGCAATAGGCCGTCAGGCCCGGCAACACCTTGTGCGCCCCGATCGAAGCGACCAGCAGCACCCGGCCGCGCCCGCTGTCCGCAGAGCCCGCCTTGATCATCCGCCGAGCGCCTTCACGGGCGGTCAGGAACATGCCCCGGGTATTGACCGCCAGCACCTTGTCGAAGTCGTCGATGGCGATATCGAGGGCGGAGCCCTGCATGCTGATCCCGGCATTGGCGATCACGGAATCGACGACCCCCAGCTCCGCCTCGACGGCGTCATAGGCGGCGATCACCGAGGCTTCGTCCTCGACGTCCATGGCCACCGCCAGCGCCTTGCCGCCAGCCGCATGAATCTGGTCGACCAGATCCGCCAGTCGGTCGGTGCGGCGCGCCGCCAGGGCCACCTTGGCCCCCGCCCGCGCGGCCGCCAGGGCCAGATGCGCCCCGATGCCGGATGATGCGCCGCTCACCAGCACAACGCGGCCGGAAAGGGTCTGGTCGGTCATGGTCTGTCTCCCCGCAGTGGGCCGGGAAGGTGGCCGCGGCGCGGCCCGATGTCGAGGGCGCCGTTGCGTCGCCCTAGTAGGGCAGGTCCTCGGGCCCCGGCTGCGCGGGTCCGGGCGGCGGGTCCGCCACCGCCTCCAACTCCGAGGCCACGCGGCCAAACTCGGCCGCCAGGGTCTCGTAATAGCCGTTGCGGGGGTCGGGCTCGCTTTCGGGCGCCGGATCGGGCAGCAGCCACGGGAAGTCGCGAACCGCCAGATTCTGGTGGGCGGCCATCATGAACCGCCGCCAGATGCTGGCCGGGATGTCGCCGCCGACCACCTTGTTCATCGGCTTGTCGTTGTCGTTGCCGACCCAGACCCCGGTCACATAGTCGGGGGTGAAGCCCACGAACCAGGCGTCGCGCCAGTTCTGGCTGGTGCCGGTCTTGCCCGCCGCCGGACGGCCGAAGGCGGCGCGCTGGGCGGTGCCCTGGGACACGACCTTCTTCATCATCTTGACCATCATCGAGGCCCGGGCGACGTCATAGACCGCCAGCGGCGTGGGCTGGGCCTGACGGGCGAAGATGGGGTTGCCGCCCTGGGTGACGATGCTCTCGATCACATAGGGCTCCACCCGGTTTCCGCCCTGCTGGAACACCTGGAAGCCCGAGGTCAGCTGCAGCAGGCTGACCTCGTACGAGCCCAGCGCCACCGACAGGTCAGGGCTGGGCGGCAGGGTGGTGATCCCGAAACGCCGGACCAGTTCGCCGATCGCCGGCCCGCCGGCTTCCTGGCCCAGTTTCACGGCGATGGTGTTGGTGGAATTGATCAGGGCCTGTTCCACGGTCATCGGACCGCGATAGCCCCCGGCGTAGTTTTCCGGCTCCCAGTCGCCGAACTTCACCGGGCCGTCGACGCGGATGTCGGTGGGCAGCACCCCCTTGTCCAGGGCGGCGGCATAGATGAACGGCTTGAAGGTCGAACCCGGCTGGCGACGGGCCTGGACGGCCCGGTTGAACGGGCTTTCGATGTAGTCGGTCCCGCCCACCATGGCCCGGACGGCGCCGTCGGCCGACAGCGACAGCAGGGCGGCCTGGCCAGCGCCGGCCCGCTCGCCGTCAAAGGCGATGGCCTGGCGCACGGTCTCCGAACCCAGCTTCTGCAGCAGCGGATCGATGGTCAGGCGAACCACCAGATCGGGCGCGTTCTGGCCGGCGATCCGCACGGCCTCATTGGTGGCGTAGTCCAGCACCCAGCCGTAAACGCCCTCGTCCTGCACGGCCAAAGGCGACAGGCGCGGGGTGTCGTCCAGCGCCCGGCTCTCCTGCTCGGCGGTGATCCAGCCTTCCTTGCGCATATTGGCCAGGACCAGCCGCGAGCGGGCCAGGGCCCCGCTCATGTCGCGGGTCAGGGCCAGGCGCGACGGGGCCTTGGGCAGCGAGGCCAGCAGGGCGGCTTCCGACAGGGTCAGCTGGCTGGCCGGCTTGCCGAAATAGGTGCGGCTGGCGCCATCGACGCCGAAGGTGTTGGCCCCGAAGAACACCCGGTTGAGGTACAGCTCCAGCACCTCGTCCTTGGTCAGCGCCTTTTCCAGCTCGCGGGCCATGACCATTTCCTGCAGCTTGCGCTTGACCGTGCGGTCGGGCGTCAGGAACAGGCCCTTGGCCAGCTGCTGGCTGAGGGTGGAGGCGCCCTGGACGGTGCGTCCGGCCTTCCAGTTGACGATCGCCGCCCGGCCGATGCCGCGCAGGTCGATTGGGCCATGCTTGTAGAACCGGCGATCCTCGGCGGCCATGAAGGCCAGGGGCACATAGTTGGGCACGGTGGCCAGGGTGATGCGCTGGCCATAGCGCGGACCACGGGTGGCGATCACCTGGCCGTTCTTGTCCTCGAAGCGGATGCCCGGGGCGCGGTTGACGGCGAACAGGGCCTCGCGGCTGGGAAGCTTTGGCGTGTCGCGCAGATATTTCCACCACACATAGCCAGCTCCGCCGGCCACGGTCAGCATGCCCAGCAGCACCCCGACCAGCAGGGTCTTCCACACCCAGCCGTACCGCCGGGACTTTCTGCGGGCCTTCTGGTGGTTCAGGTCGGCGCGGAACGGCTGTTCAGGCTCTGGCGGAGGCTCAGGCGCGGGCTGGAACGGATCCTCTGGCGGAGGCGGCGGCGACGCGCCAAACGCCGCCTCCGGCTTTCGCGGGGGCTTGGCGCCATCTTCGAAACGGTACGGGGGAAGCGTCCAGTCGTTCACGGTTTCGATACGGCCCTGTTTGGTCTTTAGCCTAGTTTCGGTTTAGGACGCGCGCATGATGGTGCGCAAACCTTTCTGGGAGACGAAGTCCCTCCAGCAGATGACCGTCCCCGAGTGGGAGAGCCTATGCGATGGCTGCGGGCTTTGCTGTCTGGTTCGCTTCGAAGACGAAGATACCGGCGAGGTCATCCCCACGCGTGTGCACTGCCAGCTGTTCGATGAGCACCGCTGCAGCTGCAAGGACTATGCGAACCGCCGCCAGACGGTGCCCGACTGCATCAAGCTGACCCCGTACAATATCGAGGAGCTGGAGTGGATGCCCCCCTCCTGCGCCTATCGCCGCCTGCACGAGGGCAAGACCCTGCCCGACTGGCATCCGCTGGTCACGGGCGACCCCGACAGCACCCACAAGCAGGGCATCTCGATCCGCGACCAGACCGTCAGCGAGCTGTCGTTCGAGCACCCCGAGGACGCCATGGACTTCGTGGCCACCGACCTGATGGTCGACCGCGGGGATGAGTTTTACGAGCCGGAAGACTGAGCCCTTCCCCCTTGATGGGGGAAGGGTTGGGATGGGGGTGAACGGCGTTGGCCGCCTCACGATCGTGATGGGTCAGATATCGCTGAACGCTTCGCGTTCACCCCCATCCCCGGCCCTTCCCCCATCAAGGGGGAAGGGAGAAGAGGCGCCGGATCTCCAAAGTTATCCACAGCCCCTACGACTTCAGGTAAGCCAGCGCATGGGCCACATAGTCCCGCTTGCTCAGCGCCACGCCGTTGTGGCGCAGGATGTCGTAGGCGGTCACGGCGTGGAAGTAGAACTGGGGCAGGGCCCAGTCGCGCACGAACTGGGCGCCGGTCATTTCGAACACCAGGCCGCCCTGCAGCTCCAGCCGGATCTCCCGCGCCTCGGCCCCGTCGAACGCCGCCGTCGGGGCCCCCTCCACGAAGGCCAGGGCGTCGGCGATATGGCCCTTCAGGTCGTCGAGGCTGGCCTCGCCCTCGGGCATGCCGGGACCCTGCAGACCGGTCAGCCGGGCCACCGCGTCCGTGGCCTGGAAACAGGCGAACCGCACCTGGGCCGACAGGGGAAACATGTCCGGCGCCAGGCGGGCGTTGACCAGGACCGAAGGGTCGAACGCCTTGTCCCCGGCCAGCGCCGCGCCCTTGTCGAGCTGGGCGATGAGGCCCTTGAGCATCTGGGCGAAGGTCGGGACGGTCAGGGCGTGGAGGGGCATGAGGCGTCTTCCTGGAGCATCGGTGGGCGGCGTGGTCCGCCGGCTAGTCCTGCTGGGATGAAAGTGGCTCGTCAAGGCGGGCGCGGCGCTTCAATAGAGACGACATATTCGCGCCACAATATTTCAAATCCTGTAATTCTTGATGATATTAACCTTCATTGACGAGATCGTATTTCAACTTTTATTTACGTGAGGTGGAAACAATTGGAGAACGACGAGTTGTGTAATCTCATAGGGATTGCATTCATATGTATGCGCATCAGATCTTGTTTGTTGAAGATGATGAGGTAGTCGGGCTGGCGACCTGCGAATTCATGCGCGGACGCGGCGTCCGCGTGCTCGACGCCGACAATGTGGCGAGCGCCATGACTGTGCTTGGACGTCAGGGTTATCTGTCTGGCCTGGTGACCGACATCGACCTGGGCGACGGCGAGGACGGCTTCGCGCTGGCCCGCCGCACGCGCGTCGTCTATCCGAACCTGCCGGTCGTCTTCGTGTCCGGCACGGCCGCGGCGCGTCACAAGGTCGAGGGCGTCGAGGGCTCGGTGTTCATCGACAAGCCCTGCCACCCCCGCCAGATCCTCGACGCCCTGTTCGGACTCGCCGCCCACTAGGCCGTTCGGGTCCCTCCCTCACGGGGGGGGGGGGCGCGAACCCCGACTACGGGGATAAGTTGCCCTCTATCCTCTGCGTTCAGCGAATCGAATGCAGCGAAATCAAGAGCTTGAAACTTTCTCGCGGTGCTGGATCAGAGGCGCCCGCTGGTCCCGTATCTTTGTGTCATGGCCCAAAGAAGCGAAGAGATCGAAGCCGCCCTTGCCTACGTGCAGGACCTGGTCACCGCCTACTATGTCGAGGCGGCCAAGGAGGCGTGCGAGACGACCCAGAGCGACCCACCCGTCGCTCGTCTGAAGACCGCCGAGCAGATGGCGCGCGCGGGTCGATATCTGAAACTATTCCGCGAGACCGGACGACGTGCGGTGGCGGCGATCGCCGCCCTGCCGTCGCGCGCCGTCTCGTCGGATCCTGAGGAGACTGCGATGCATGACCGACCCGACTGGACACCCGAGCGTGTCGCCGAGCTTCACGCCGACGTCCGCCGACGGATGGCTAAGCTTGTCGCCTCCCGAGAAACTAAACACGTGGCTGGAGACGGCGCCGCCGGAACTGGTCGCGGCGTGCCTTCCCAGCCTCCGACCGACGGAACCCCACCAGCGCCCGCCGGATGACCCCTGGTCGGCCTGGCTGTTCCTGGGTGGGCGCGGCGCGGGCAAGACCTTCGCCGGGGCCAGCTGGGTGACCCGCCTCATCGGTCACCCGCTGAGCATCGCCCTGGTCGGGCCCACCTTCCACGATGTGCGCGAGGTGATGATCGAGGGGCCTTCGGGGCTCAAGGCGCTGTCGCCGCTCGATGATCGGCCCCGCTGGGAAGCCACCCGCAAACGGCTGGTGTGGAAGAGCGGCGCCGTCGCCTACGCCTTTTCCGCCGAAGACCCCGACTCCCTGCGCGGCCCGCAGTTCCACGCCGCCTGGGCCGACGAGTTCTGCGCCTGGCCCAAGCCGGCCCAGACCCTGGCCATGCTGCGCTTCTGCCTGCGGCTGGGGGATGATCCCCGGCTGGTGGTCACCACCACGCCCCGACCGATCCGGGCGCTGAAGACCCTGATCGCCGAACCCGGCGTCCAGGTCACCCGGGCGGGCACGGCGGCCAATGCCGACAACCTGGCGCCGGCGTTTCTGTCCACCCTGGAGGCGCTCTATGGCGGCACCCGCTTGGCGGCCCAGGAGCTGGACGGCGTCATCGTCGAGGACGAAGGCGGCCTGTTCCGCGCCGAGGACCTGGCGCGGTGCCGGGGCGCCGCGCCGCCGGCCTTTGACCGGGTGGTGGTGGCGGTCGATCCGCCGGCCACGGCCACGGGCGACGCCTGCGGCATCCTGGTGGTGGGCAAGCGCGACGGCCGCGCCTTCGTGCTGGCCGACCGCTCGGCCAAGGGCCTGTCGCCCAACGGCTGGGCCCGGCGGGCGGTGGCCGCCGCGCGGGAGTTCGGCGCCCACGCCCTGGTGGCCGAGGCCAACCAGGGCGGCGACATGGTCCGCGCCGTCCTGGCCCAGGCCGACCCGCCCTGCGCGGTCAAACTGGTCCGGGCCTCGCTGGGCAAACGGGCCAGGGCCGAGCCGGTGGCGGCCCTGTACGAGCAGGGCCGGGTCATCCACTGCGGCGCCTTTCCGGCGCTGGAGGAGGAGCTGATGGGTCTGGGGACCGGGGATCTCGGGCACAGTCCGGACCGGGCCGATGCGCTGGTCTGGGCGGTGAGTGAGTTGATGCTGGGGAGTTCCCAAAGGCCAAGGCTTCGCAGCCTCTAAGTCCTCCCCCCAGAGGGGGAGGCGGCCCGAATGGGCCGGAGGGGGAAGTGATCCCACGCAGGCCAACGCCCCCTCCGTCGCCCCGGATCAGGTCCGGGGCGACCCCTCCGCTTCAGGGGGCTGACCTGGGCGCCAGGGCCAGATGGCTTCGCGGATGGTTCCAAGGACGTCGTCCACGGATCGGAGAACTTGGTTGGCCGGGATACGCAGGGTGGTGACGCCGCGTTCGGCCAGCCGCTTGTCGCGGATCTGGTCCCGTTCGGGATGATCTTCGGTTTCATGGACTCTGCCATCGACCTCTACGGCCAGTCGTTTTTCCGCGCAGTAGAAGTCCAGCACATAGGGACCGAATGGATGCTGGCGGCGAAATTTCAGGCCGCCCAGCCGACCGCCTCGAAGCTCCGACCACAACAGGATTTCGGGTAGCGCCATCTCGCGGCGGAGCGATCTGGCGCGGGCGATCGGCGGCTTCTCAGGTCTTTTCATAACCCTCTCCGTCTCTACCAAGTTCTCCCCCTGATGGGGGAAGTGACTGCTGACTCAATGCGGTCTTCCCCCACCGGCCTCCGGCCGCCTCCCCCTTCAGGGGGAGGACTTGGCGGCGCGCAACCCTAACATGTTCACTATTTGTTCTCAACCATGAGCACCCCCATGCCCCTGTTCCGAAAACCCTGCCCACCCGAAGTCAAAGACTCCCGCGCCGCCCGCCTGATCGCCCTGACCACCGGCGGTCGCCCGCAGTGGACGCCGCGTGATTATGCGGCCCTGGCCAGCGAAGGCTTCGCCAAGAACCCCGTCGTCTATCGCTGCGTGCGGATGATCGCCGAGGCCGCCGCGGCCACGCCCTTGATCGTGTTCCACGACGGTCAGCGCGCCCCCGACCACCCGCTGCAGGCGCTGCTGCGCAAACCCAATCCCGAACAGGGCGGGCCCGATCTGATGGAGGCGTTTTTCGGCAACCTGCAGACGGCCGGCAACGCCTATCTGGAAGCGGCCGGGGAGGGCGAGGCGCCGGGCGAACTCTACGCCTTGCGCCCGGACCGCATGACCCTGGTGCCCGGCCCGCGCGGCTGGCCGCTGGCCTATGACTACCAGGCCGGCGGGCGCGGCGTGCGGATCGGGCGCGACGCCGACGGCTGGCTGCCGGTGCTGCACCTGAAGCTGTTCAACCCCACCAGCGACCACTATGGCCTTTCGCCGCTGGAGGCGGCGGCCTTCGCCATCGATGTGCACAACGCCTCCAGCGCCTGGAACAAGGCCCTGCTGGACAATTCGGCCCGGCCCTCCGGGGCGCTGGTCTATTCGAACCGCGAGGCCGGGGATCGCCTGTCGGAGGAGCAGTTCGAACGCCTGAAGGCCGAACTGGCCGGCGCCCATTCCGGCGCGGGCAACGCTGGTCGGCCGCTGCTGCTGGAAGGCGGCCTGGATTGGCGGGCCATGTCGCTGAGCCCGGCCGAGATGGATTTCACCGACGGCAAGCACGCCGCCGCCCGCGAGATCGCCCTGGCGTTTGGCGTGCCGCCGCAGCTGCTGGGCATCCCCGGCGACGCCACCTACGCCAACTATCGTGAGGCCAACGCCGCCCTCTGGCGTCACACGGTGGTGCCGCTGGTCGAGCGGGCGGCGCGGGCGATGACGGCCTGGCTTGAGGTCAAGTTCCCCGGCGCCCGCATCGCCCCCGACCTCGACGCCGTGCCGGCCCTCTCCACCGAACGCGACGCCCTGTGGGCGCGGCTCGACGCCGCCAGCTTCCTGACGCCGGAGGAGCGGAGAAGGCTGGCGGGGCTGGATGGGTAAGCCCTTCCCCCTTGATGGGGGAAGGGTTGGGATGGGGGTGACTACGGCGTCGGCCGCAGACCCCTCCATCACCGCGTTCCCCCGAAAGCCGCTGAACGCTTCGCGTTCACCCCCATCCCCGACCCTTCCCCCATCAAGGGGGAAGGGAGGAGTCTGTCAAATGACCACCCCAAACCGCTGGCGGCTGGACCGCCAGATTTCGGTCGCCCTGATCGTGGCCGTCGCCCTGCAGGCCGCCGCCGCCCTGATGTGGGCCGGGCGCGCCTCGGCGCGGATCGACGAGATGCAAAAACGGCTCGACACCCAGGCCCCCGTCGCCGAGCGCCTGGCCCGGCTGGAGGAGCAGGCCAGCGCCGCCCGCGCCGCGCTGGCCCGCATCGAATCCCGGCTGGAGCGCGACCGATGAGCCCCAAAGACCAGGGCGACCTGAAGATCGAGGGCTACGCCTCGCTGTTCTGGACCCGCGACCTCAATGACGACGTCACCGCTGCGGGGGCCTTCGCCGAAAGCCTGGCCGAGACCGGCGCGGCCGGCGTCAAGATGCTGCACCAGCACGACGACGCCGAGCCCATCGGCGTCTGGGACGAGATCGCCGAGGACGCCAAGGGCCTATTCGTCCGTGGACGGATCTTGCGCTCGACCCCGCGTGGCCGACTGGTCGCGGCCCTCGTCGAGGCCGGGGCGCTGAACGGTCTCTCCATCGGCTTTCGCCAGGTGAAGGCGCGACAGGACGGGCGCCTGCGGGTGCTGGGCCGGGTGGAGCTGTGGGAGGTGTCGGTGGTGACTTTTCCAATGTTACCCGGCGCGCGGCTACGAGTGCGTGCGCTCGAATGAGCGATGGCGCCCTAGCCTGCGATTTCGGAAACCACCCTGTAGTTGGGATGGCCGTCGAAGCGGGACACGAAGGCTTCGAAATCCAGATCGGCTTTCCTCAAGCTCGTCAGGTTTTGCAACGCGCCATGAATCGCCTGGAAGACGCACCATTCGACCGAGCCAATGATTTGGTCGATCTCTTCGCGAAACGCCGTCTGGGTAGCCCAGTCCTCGATCGGAAAATGCGTGTCGTTCAGAGTACGCATGTTGCAGCCGTCGTTCAGGTGAAAGGTCTTGTCGCCCGCGACAATGATCTCGGGCCACTGCGCTAGGACCAGGTCGTAGGCTTCTCGCAAAACGGGGCGCACGACCTCCAAAACCTTTTGTCCCACTTCGTTTCTCCCAATCTCGCTTCAGCGTGTTTCTACGCTGAACGCGCGTCTGAGGGACAGCGCGCAACTGAGCTACGCGCTGTGTAAATGCCCGGAAAGGTCGTGACCTTTCCGATGCTGCCCGGCGCGCGGCTGACCGTGGTCGGCGCCTGACCAAGAGATCCTCCCCCCAGAGGGGGAGGTGGCCCGAAGGGCCGGAGGGGGAAGTGATCCCCGTCGGCCGACTTCCCCCTCCGTCGCCCCGGTGGGGCGACACCTCCCCCTTCAGGGGGAGGACTTTCCACAAACCGGAGAACTCCATGAAAGAGACCAAACACGCCCCGGCCTCGCCGGGCGCGATGATGCATGAGGTGCTGGCCGCGTTCGAGGCCTTCAAGGCCGCCAACGACCAGCGTCTGTCGGCCATCGAGACCAAGCGGGCCGATGTGCTGCTGGAGGAGAAGGTCAGCCGCATCGACGAGGCCGTCTCCCGCGCCCAGGATCGTCTGGACCGCGTGCTGGCCGACAGCCGGCGGCCTTCCCTGGCCGGTGATGCGCCGCTGGCGCGTGTCGACGAGCGCAAGGCCGCCTTCGACCGCTACATCAAGACCGGCGAGACGCCCGCTCTGCTGCTGGAAGCCAAGGGCCTGTCGGAGGGCACGGCCACGGCCGGCGGCTATGTGGCGCCGCCGGAGCTGGAGCGCTCGATCCTGCGTCGCCTGGCGGCCACCAGCCCGATGCGCGAGATCTGCCAGGTGCGCACCATCGGCGCCGGTGTGTTCCGCAAGCCGGTGTCGCCCGCCGGCCTGGCCGCCGCCTGGGTGGCCGAGACCGCGGCGCGTCCCGAGACCACGGCGCCCACGCTCGACATCATCGATTTCCCGGCCGGCGAACTCTATGCCAGCCCGGCCGCCACCCAGGCCCTGCTCGACGACGCCTATGTCAGCATCGACGAGTGGCTGGCGGAAGAGGTGCAGGACGCCTTCGCCGCCCAGGAAACCACGGCCTTCATCAGCGGCGACGGCGTCAACAAGCCCAAGGGCCTGCTGGCCTACACCGCCGCGCCGGACGCCTCCTACACCTGGGGCCAGATGGGCTACCTCGCCACCGGCGTCGCCGGCGGTTTCGCGGCCGCCAATCCGACCGACAAGCTGATCGACCTGATCTACGCGACCAAGGCCCAGTACCGCCAGAACGGCCGCTTCGTGCTCAACCGCCGCACGGTCAGCCTGGTGCGCAAGTTCAAGGACGCGCAGGGCAACTACATCTGGAACGCGGCCCTGCAGCCGGGCCAGTCGGCGTCGCTGCTGGGCTATCCGGTGACCGAGATCGAGGCCATGCCCGATGTCGCGGCCAATAGCCTGTCGCTGGCGTTCGGCGACTTCGAGAAGGGCTATCTGATCACCGACCGCGCCGGCGTGCGGGTGCTGCGCGACCCCTATTCGGCCAAGCCGCACGTGCTGTTCTACACCACCAAGCGCGTCGGCGGCGGGGTGCAGAACTTCGATGCGGTGAAGCTGCTGAAGTTCGCCGTCAGCTAGGTTTTCCTTCTCCCCTTGCGGGAGAAGGTGGCCTGCGAAGCAGGTCGGATGAGGGGTCTCAGTGACCTGTCCGATCTGCTTCGCGATCACCTGAAAGACCGCGCGACCCCTCATCCGTCGCCTCGCGGCGACACCTTCTCCCGCAAGGGGAGAAGGGAGATCGAGACCCCCCCCATGCCCCAATCCCTGACCCTGGCCGAGGCCCGGGCGTTTCTGCGCGCGTCCGACGCCTCGGAGGACGCCACGATCACCCTGTTGATCGACGCCGCCGAGGCCCGCGTCGCCGCCGCCACCGGCCTGACCCTGACCCCCGCTAGCCCCGCGCCCCTGCGCCTGGCGATCCTGACCCTGGTCTCCCACGCCTATGCCAACCGCGAAACCGGGGAGCCTTCGCTGGCCCTGGTCGAGCCATGGCTGGCCCCCTACCGAAAGGCTCGCCTGTGAGCGATCAAGCCCTGGCCGACGGCCTCGTCGCCGCCCTCAAGGCCGCGCCGGCCATCACCGCCATTCTCGGCCAACGCATCTATGCCCGCGCGCCCCGCGTGCCGACCTATCCGTGCCTGGCCGTCAGCCGCACCGAGAGCCGCGTGGTCCAGGGCGAGGTGATCGAACACCTGCTGACCCTGACCTGCGTCTCGAAATTCGGCGGGCCGGAGGAGGCGAGAGCCGTGGTCGCCGCCGTCCGCGCCGTGATCCACGACGCCCACCCGACCATCGCCGGCCGCCGGCTGGTCAACCTCCGCGTCGCCTATGCCGACGTCTTCCCCGCCGCCGACCGCGAGCTGACCCTCGGCATTGTGCGCGTGCGGGCGGTGACCGAACCCCTCTAATCCAAGGAGCCCACCCATGGCCGCTCAAGCCGGCAAGGATATCCTGCTGAAGATCAGCGACGGGGCGCCCACCCCGACCTTCGTCACCGTCGCGGGCCTGCGGGCCCGGACCATCAGCCTCAACGCCCGCGGCATCGACACCACCGACAGCGACAGCACCGGCCGCTGGCGTGAACTGCTGGCCGGAGCGGGCGTGCGATCCTGCGCCGTGTCGGGTGCCGGCGTGTTTCGCGACGCCGCCTCCGACGTCCAGGTGCGCCAGAGCTTCTTCGACCAGTCGGCCCGCACCTGGCGGCTGGTGATCCCTGATTTCGGCCAGCTGGAAGGGCCGTTCCTGGTCGCGGCCCTGGACTATGCCGGCGACCACGACGGCGAGGCGGCGTTCGCGCTGAGCCTGGCGTCGGCGGGAGCGGTGACGTTCACGGCGATCTGACAAGTCCTCCCCCTGATGGGGGAGGCGGCCCGAAGGGGCCGGAGGGGGAAGTGATCCCACGCCGGCCAACTCCCCCCTCCGTCGGCTCCGCCGACCCCTCCCCCTTCAGGGGGAGGACTTGAAAGGCGCATTCCATGCCACCCCCGAACCCCGCCCGAGGCGAAGTCACCGTTCACCTCGCCGGCGCTCCGCGCCGCCTGTGCCTGACGCTCGGCGCCCTGGCCCGCATCGAGGGCGCGCTGAACCTCACCGACTGGCGCGACCTGTCGGCCAGGATGGAGACCCTGTCGGCCCGCGAGCTGATGGCCGTGCTGGCCGCCCTGATCGAGGACGAACCGGCTGATCTGTCCGCCGTCACCCTCCCCGAAGCCGTCGCCGCCGTGGCCGCCACCCTGGCGGCCTCCGCATGAACAGCTGGCCCGACGCCCTGCGGCTGGCCGTCCGGCTGCACATCCCGCCGCAGGCCTTCTGGCGGCTGTCCCTGCGCGAGTGGCGGATGCTGACCGCCGCGCCCGCCGCGCCGGTGCTGACCCGTCCGTCGCTGGACGCCCTGATCGCCCGCTTTCCCGATGAGGAGACCCCGCCATGAGCAGCTTCGACACCGACGGCCTGTCCTCCGTCCCCGCCCGCGCGGCCGAGGCCGCCGCGTCTCTGGAGGCCCTGAAGGCGCCGGCCCAGCGCGCCGCCTCGTCCATCGAGGAGGCCTTCGCCCGAGCGGGATCCAGCCTGGCCCGATCCCTGGCCAGCGCCGCCGCCGACGGCGAGATCTCGCTGGCGGAACTGGCCCGCGCGGTGATCGGCGCGGCGAGCGCGGCGATGAAGGGGGGCGGGTTGGCCGAGGCTGTGTCCGGTGTCTTTGCCGGCGCCCGGGCCGATGGTGGGCCGGTCACGGCGGGCGGCGCCTATCTGGTCGGCGAGCGCGGGCCGGAGGTGTTTCGGCCGTCCGGCGCGGGCTCGGTCGAGCCGCTGGGCAACGGCGGCGTGTCGGTGACGGTCAATGTGCAGGGCGGCGACGCGGCGGGTCTGGCGCGGTCGGACGCCCAACTGGCCCAGGCCCTGGCGCGGGCGGTGAGCCTGGGGGCGAGGGGGCTGTAAAGAACCCTTCCCCCTCGATGGGGGAAGGGGGTTTTCCTAGATCGCCACGGCCGTGTTCGGCGGCAGGCCGTACTTGTTCTCGCCGGACTGGCCGGTGCTGCAGCCGACCCACAGGGTGAAGGCCAGCCACACCGCGAAGGCGACGAACACCGAGATGAAGAAGCCGCCCAGGGCGGCGATCGCCGCCAGGTCCGGCTCGCCGTTGCCGATGGCCGCCAGGGCCGCCGAGACGCCGATCGAGATGGCCGAACCGAACACCAGGATGGGTCCAAACACCCAGGGCAGAACCTGCCACCAGCCGGTCTGACCCATGTCGTGCAGGCGCTTGGTGTGGATGCAGATCGAGCACCAGATCGAGGCCAGCGACAGCGCCCAACCGAAGAACGGCACCCAGCCGGCCACGACGTTCGCGCCCAGCAGGCACAGCCAGCCGATCCAGAACGCCTGACGGCCGATGCGGCCCTCAGCCGAGAAAAACAGGTTCTTCCAGTCCATGACGGTCTCCAGTTCTTGACCTCATACGTAGGGACTGGGCGCCCGCGCAAGAAGTGAAAAGCGGGTCATGACGCAGACTTAATCGCGGTCTGCTCCCTCCGCGCCTTCGGCGCTCTTCTCCCGCAGGGCAAGGCAGACGCCTGGGAATACGCCTCCACAAAGGCTGTCATCCCGGACAAGTCCGGCGGTAGCCGGGCGCAGATCCGGGACCGCCGGAAGCGCTGAGCTCAGGCGTCGGTCCCGGATCTTCGCGCTGCGCGCTCGTCCGGGATGACAACCGTCTTTGGCCTTGAGCCCTGCCTGCGGCGCCGGCCCCGCCCATCCACACCCCAAACCACAGGAGCCGCCGATGAGCGCCTTCCACGATATCCGCCTGCCCGCGCGGTTGGCCTTCGGCTGCACGGGCGGCGTCGAGCGGCGCACCGAGGTGGTGACCCTGGCTTCGGGCCACGAGCGCCGCTCCAGTCCGTGGGCCCATGGGCGTCGCCGCTATCTGATCGCCACCGCCGCCCGGCCGCTGGACGAGGCGGCCCAGCTGGTCGCCTTCTTCGAGGCCCGGCGCGGCCGGCTGCATGGTTTCCGCTTCCGCGACCCGACCGACTTCAAGTCGTGTCTGCCCTCGGCCCAGCCGGCGGCGACCGATCAGGCGCTGGGAACCGGCGACGGCGCGCGCAAGACCTTCCAGCTGACCAAGGCCTATGGAACGGGCGCCGACGCGGCGATCCGCACGATCGTCCGACCGGTGGCCGGCACGGTGAAGGTCGCGGTCGCCGGCGTCGCCCTGGCCCCGGCCGCCTTCGCGGTCGACCTGGCCACGGGCCTGGTCACCCTGGTCGCGGCGCCCGCCGTGGGCGCGGCGGTGAGCGCCGGGTTCGAATTCGATACCCCGGTGCGCTTCGACATCGACCGGCTGGACGTCACGATGGACGGCTTCGCCGCCGCGCGGATCGCCGCCTGTCCGCTGGTCGAGGTGCGGGCCTGATGCGCGCCGTTCCCGCCGAACTGGCCGCTCGCCTCGACAGCGGCGCGGCCGGCCTGTGCCATGCCTGGATCCTGGCCCGGGGCGATGGGGTGGTGCTGGGCTTCACCGATCACGACCGCGATCTGCGGGTCGAGGGCGTGACCTGCCGCGCCGCCACCGGCTGGACCGCCGGCGCCCACGAGACCGCCGCCGGCTTCGCGCCAGGCCTCTCGGCCGCCCTGGGCGCGCTGGATGACGCGGTGGTCACAGCGCCGGACATCGAGGCGGGGCTCTATGACGGTGCGTCGGTGGCCTGCCTGCGCGTGGACTGGAGCCGGCCCGACCTGTTCGTGCGCCTGTGGACCGCGCGCATCGCCAGATTTCGCCGCGAGGGCCAGGCCTTCACCGCCGAGCTGGAAGGTCCGCTGGCCGCCCTCGACCGGGTGGCGGGCCGCACCTTCGGCCGGCTGTGCGACGCGGTGTTCGGCGACGCGCGCTGCGGGGTGTCGGCCACGCCGGGCGTCAGCTGCGACAAGCGCTGGCGGACCTGTGTCGACAGCTTCGCCAATGGGGTCAATTTCCGGGGCTTTCCGGCGATGCCGGGCGAGGACTTCCTGACGCTGTATCCGTCCGAGGGCGAGCGACACGACGGGGGGAAGAGGTGAGGGGCGCTGTTCCAAGTCCTCCCCCTAGCGGGGGAGGTGTCGGCCCGTTCGGGCCGACGGAGGGGGAAGTGCTGCTCAAACCTTGCGGTCTTCCCCCACCGGCCCCCGATCAGGTCGGGGACCGCCTCCCCCTTCAGGGGGAGGACTTTATCCTTTCCGAAGCCCGCCAATGGCTGGGCACCCCCTACCGCCATCAGGCCAGCTTGCGCGGCGTCGGCTGCGACTGCCTGGGTCTGGTCCGGGGCGTCTGGCGGGCCCTGCATGGCGCCGAGCCTGAACCCCCGCCGCCCTACCGGCCTGACTGGGCCGAGCTGGGCAGCTGCGAGATCCTGCTGGAGGCGCTGGGTCGCTGGCTGGTCCCGCTGTCCCCTGCCGAAGCCCGCCCCGGCGACGTGCTGGTCTTCCGCATGGAGCCCAGCGCGATGGCCAAGCACTGCGCGATGCTGTCGGCCGAGGACCGCATGATCCACGCCTACTGGGGTCGCGCCTGCGTCGAGAGCTGGCTGGGACGCTGGTGGCGCGAGCGGCTGGTGGCGGCGTTTCGGTTTCCACAGCCAGATCCCTCTCCCCTTGCGGGAGAGGGTGGGTCGCGTCAGCGGCTCGGGTGAGGGGTAGCACGGCGTGACCGCCCCGCCCCCCGCTGAAGCCGCGCGCCAAGCTTGCAGAACGATCGACCCCTCATCCGGCGCTGCGCGCCACCTTCTCCCGCAAGGGGAGAAGGAGAAAATTCCAAGGAGCCCCCTAGATGGCCCAGGTGATCCTCTCCTCCGTCGGCGCGGCCCTGGGCGGTCCCGTCGGCGGTTTCGTCGGCGCGATGCTGGGGCGGGCGGCCGACAATGTGGTGCTCGGCGCCCTGTCGCCGGCCCGCCAGCTGGGGCCGCGCATTCCCGAGCTGCGGGTCACCGGCGCCGCCGAGGGCGCGGCGATCCCGTGCGTGTTCGGGCGTGGGCGGGTGGGCGGCCACTTGATCTGGGCCGCGCGGTTTCGCGAAAAGCGGATCGAGGGCCGGGTCGGCGGCAGCAAGGGCCAGAAGACGACCAGCTACGCCTACAGCCTGTCGTTCGCCGTGGCGATGGGCGAGGGGCCGATCGACGGGATCGGCCGGGTCTGGGCCGACGGCAAGGTGATGGACATGGCCGGGGTGACGATGCGCCTGCACCGGGGAACCGAGGATCAGGCGCCTGACCCGCTGATCGAGGCCGTCGAGGGCCAAGCTCCGGCCTATCGCGGGCTGGCCTATGTGGTGTTCGAGGATCTGCCGCTCGAGCCGTTCGGGAACCGCCCGCCACAGCTGTCGTTCGAGGTGTTTCGCCGGCCGGGCTCGCCCACAGGGCTGGAGGCGCGGCTGAAGGGCGTGTGCCTGATCCCCGGGGCGGGCGAGTTTATCTACGCCACCGACGCCGTCCTGCGCCGTGACGGCATCACCCGCACCACGGCCGAAAACGTCAACAACGCCGAGGGCCGGCCTGACCTTGTGGTGTCGCTGGACCAGATGCAGGCCCAGCTGCCGCAGGTGGATCACGTGACCCTGGTGGTCTCGTGGTTCGGGACCGACCTGCGCTGCGGGTCGTGCCAGATCAGGCCGGGGGTGGATCAGGCGTTCAAGGCAACCATCCCTTACGACTGGCGCGCGGGCGGCGTGGATCGCGGCGACGCTCACGTCATCTCGCGCCACGACGGCGGCCCGGCCTATGGCGGCACCCCGTCGGACCGCGCGGTGCTGCAGGCCATCGCCGAGCTGAAGCGGCGCGGGCTGAAGGTGACCCTCTATCCGTTCGTGCTGATGGATGTGCCGGAGGGCTCGGGCCTGCCCGATCCCTATGGCGGCGCGGGGCAGGGCGCCTATCCGTGGCGCGGGCGGATCACCTGCCATCCCGCGCCGGGTCAGGCGGGCTCGCCCGATGGCGGGGCGACGGCGGCGTCGCAGGTCGCGGCCTTCTTTGGCGGCGCGACGCCCGTACAGGTGGGCGAGAGCGACGGCCTGCCCAGCTTCTCCGGGTCTGGCTGGGGCTTCCGGCGGATGATCCTGCACTATGCGCGGTTGGCCCAGCTGGCCGGCGGCGTGGACGGCTTCCTGATCGGCTCGGAGCTGCGCGGGCTGACCACGGTGCGCGGGGCGGGCGGGAGCTATCCGGCCGTCAGCGCGCTGCGGACGCTGGCGGCCGATGTGCGCAGCATGGTCGGGCCTGGGACCAAGCTGGGCTACGCCGCCGACTGGAGCGAGTATTTCGGCCATCAGCCGGGCGGCGGCCACGCGATGTTCCATCTCGACCCGCTGTGGGCCGACCCGGCCATCGACTTCGTGGGCGTCGACTTCTATCCGCCGGTCACCGACTGGCGCGACGGCGAGGATCATCTGGATGCGGCGGCGGGCTTCGAGGGCCCGCACGACCCGGCCTATCTGCGCGCCCGCCTGACCGGCGGCGAGGGCTTTGACTGGTACTATGCCAGCCCGCCCGACCGCGACGCCCAGATCCGCACCGCCATTACCGACGGCGCCCATGGCGAGGCGTGGATGTTCCGGCCCAAGGATCTGAAGAGCTGGTGGAGCAACCCCCATCACGACCGGCCCGCCGGGGTGCGCGCGGCGACGCCCACGGCCTGGGTTCCGCGCTCCAAGCCGATCCGCCTGACCGAGTTTGGCTGTCCCGCCGTCGACAAGGGCGCCAATTCGCCCAACCTGTTCGTCGATCCCAAGAGCGCCGAGAGTCATTTGCCGCCCTATTCCACCGGCGCCCGCGATGAGTTTGGCCAGAGGCGGATGCTGGAGGCGGTGCTGGACTGGCTGGCCGATCCGGCCGCCAATCCGGTCTCGCCCAGCTACGGCGGACCGATGATCGAGGCGGCCAGCGCCTGGTGTTGGGACGCCCGACCCTTCCCGGACTTCCCGGCCCGCGCCAACGTCTGGAGCGACGGTCCCAACTGGCCGCTGGGCCACTGGCTGAACGGCCGCGCGGGCGTCGCGCCCCTGGCCGAGCTGGTCGCGGCCCTGGGCGCGCGAGCCGATGTGGCGCTCGATCCCGGCGAGGCCAGCGGGGCGGTGGTGGGCTATGTGGTCGACCGGCCCATGCGGCTGCGCGACGCCCTGGCGCCCCTGACTGCCGCCTTCGGCCTCGACGCCGTCGAGCGGGGCGGGGAGGCGCGGCTGATCGCGCACAGCGGCCTGGCCAATGCCGCGCTCGACGAGGCCGACCTGGCCTGGCCCGAGGATCGCCCCGCCGCCGCGACCGCCAGCCGCACGCTGGTCGAACCGGCCCAGGCCCTGCGCCTGCGCTTCATCGACGCCGCCCGCGACTACCAGACCGGCGCCCTGATCGTCCGCCGCGAGGACGGGCAGGGGACCGCCGACGCCGACGCGCCGATCGTCATGGCGCCGGCCGAGGCGGAACTGGCCGGGCGTCGGATGCTGAACGGATCGGCGTCGGCGCGGCGCGAGACCGTCGTCCACCTTTCGCCCCTGACCGCCCTGCGGCTGGAGGCCGGCGATCGCGTGACCTTCGCGGGCGAGGTCTGGCGCGTGGCGCGGGTGGATCTGGACGAGCACCCGCGCGCGACGCTGGCGCCGGTTCCTGCTGGCTCGGAACTGGATGGCCGCATCGACTGGACCCCGGCCCCGCCGCGAGAACCTGTGGGGCCTCCGGCGCTGCGGGTGCTCGACCTGCCGGCCAGCAGTGATGACGTCCGGCCGCTGGTCGCCGCCGCCGCCGAGCCGTGGCGGCCGTTCGACATCCATGCCGGCGGCGATCTGGACACCCTGAAGGTCCGCGCGTGGATCGCCACGCCGGCCACCTTGGGCGAGACGATGACCGACCTGCCGCCCGCCTCGCCGCATCGGCTGGACCGCGCCGGCCGCCTGACCGTGCGCCTGGAGGGCGCGACTCCGGCCAGCCGCACGCTGGCCGCCGTGCTGGCGGGCGACAACGCCCTGGCGGTGCTGACGCCCTCCGGCGAATGGGAGGTGATCGGCTTCACCACGGCCGAGGCTGTCGCCGAGGATGTCTGGACCCTGTCGGGCCTGTTGCGCGGCCAGCACGACGGCGCGGCGGGCGAGGTGATCATCCCGGCCGGCGCGCCGGTGGTCCTGCTGGACGAGGCTCTGGCTCGGCTGGAGGTCGCGCCCTTCGAGCGCGGGGCGCCGCTGATCGTGCGGGCCGCGCCGGCCGGTGGCCCGCCCTCGGGGCCAGCCATGAGCGAGGTCGGCATGACCTGGCGCGGCCGGGCCCTGCGTCCGCTGGCCCCGGCGCATCTGCGCGTGCGGGTCTCCGGCGGCGATCGGCTGGTCAGCTGGATCCGCCGCGACCGCCTGGGCGGCGATGTCTGGGAGGGTGAGGTTCCGCTCAGCGAGGCCGCCGAGACCTGGCGCCTGCGGGTGCTGAACGGGGCTGTCGTGGTCCGCGAGGCGGAGCTGACAGCCCCGGCCTTCGTCCACACCGCCGCCATGAGGATCGCCGATCTGGCGGCGGGATCGGCCGGCGCGCTGACCGTGGAGGTGGCTCAGGGCTCGGCCAGCCTGGGTTGGGGCGTCATCGCGACAAGGTTGCTGTGATAATAATGCAACATAACGCTTGTGCGCCGCCGCGAATGGCCTAAGTGAGGGCGGGCTATCCAATCACTCTCGAGGACTTTCCTTGGCGCGCGACCCCTATCAGGAACTTGGTGTTTCCCGGACCGCGACGACGGACGAGATCCGCAAGGCGTTCCGCAAGCTCGCCAAGCAGTTCCACCCGGACACCAACCCGGGCAACAAGGCCGCCGAGGACCGCTTCAAGCAGGTCAGCGCCGCCTTCGACATCCTTGGCGACGCGGTCAAGAAGAAGAAGTTCGACGCCGGCGAGATCGACGCCGACGGTCGCGAGATCGCGCGCGGCTTTGGCGGGCCGGGCGGCGGCCCGTTCGGGGCCGGCGGCTTCAACCGCGGCGGCTTCCAGTCGCGCGGCGGCGCTGACGGTCCCGAGATCGACCTGGGCGACCTGTTTGGCGACATCCTGGGTCGCGGCGCCCGGGGCGGCGGCGGATTTGGCGGCGGCGCGGGCGGCGGCGGCTTCTCGCCGCGCGGCGCCGACGTGCGGGCCAGGCTCGACATCGACCTGGAAGAAGCCATTCGCGGCGGCAAGAAGCGCGTGGCCTTCTCGGACGGCCGCACCATCGACGTCACCATTCCGGCCGGCGCCCAGGAAGGCCAGACCCTGCGCCTGAAGGGCCAGGGCAGCCCGGGACGCGGCGGCCAGGGCGACGCCTTGATCGAACTGGCGATCAAGCCCCATCCGATCTATCGCCGCGAAGGCGAGACCTTGGTCATGGACCTGCCCATCTCGGTCCCCGACGCGGTGCTGGGCGGCAAGATCGAGGCGCCCACCCCCGACGGCAATGTCATGCTGGCCGTGCCCAAGGGCTCCAACAGCGGCGCGACCCTGCGCCTGAAGGGCCGGGGCCTGGCCGACGCCAAGGGCAAGCGCGGCGACCTGCTGGCCCGCCTGGTGGTGACCCTGCCCGACGAGCCCGACAGCGACCTGGAAAAGTTCGCCCAGGCCTGGCGGGACCAGAAGCCCTATTCGCCGAAGCGGAAGTAGGACTTAGTCACATCGCGCGGATTCGCCAAATCTGGCGAATTGAATGAGAATAAAACCTTAAGTCGTCAAATATGGCGATTATGGCTTTTCTCATTTACGATGCCTATATCGACGAACTTGACGATATAGACGTCATTGGCGATATATATCGCCATAAGAGGCGATTATGAAGTTTGAAAACCTTCTGTCCGATGAGGCGGTGCTGGCCGAGATGGGCCAACGCCTGGTCGCGGCGCGGCTGGAGCGGCGGCTCACCCAGGCCCAACTGGCTGAAGCTGCTGGCGTGTCCAAGCGCACGGTGGAGCGCCTGGAAGATGGCGCCTCGGCCCAGCTGACCAATCTGGTGCGGTGCCTGCGGGCCCTGGGCAGGCTGGAGGGGCTGGAGCGCTTGCTGCCCGAGACCCCGGTCAATCCGCTGGACCTTCTGAGCCAGGCCAAGGCTCGCCGATCACGCGTGCGCCACGGCCGCGCGCCGGGTGTGGCTGACACCGGCGGTTCGGCCTGGGTCTGGGGCGATGAAAAATGACCACCGTCGCCGAGGTGCGCCTGTGGGGCAGCCGCATCGGCGCGGTATCGCTAGAGGATGGCGCCGAGACGGCGGCCTTCGCCTATGAGCCGGCCTTCATCGGCAGCGGCATGCAGGTCGCCCCAATCATGATGCCGCTGGGGCCGGGCGTGTTCAGTTTTCCGGACCTGCCGGCTCGCAGTTTCCATGGCCTGCCCGGCATGCTGGCCGACGCCCTGCCCGACAAGTACGGCAATGTGCTGATCGACGCGTGGCTGGCGACCCAGGGACGTTCGCCGCAGAGCTTCAACGCCGTAGAGCGCCTTTGCTACACGGGCCGCCGGGGCATGGGCGCGCTGGAGTTTTCGCCGATGGCGGGACCGCGCCGCCGGGTCTCGAGCAAGATCGACATCGACGCTCTGGTGGCCTTGGCCTCGGAGGTGCTGACCCACCGCCACGACCTGCGCGCCTCGTTCGCCGACGAGGACAAGGCCGACGCCCTGCGCGACATCCTCAGCGTCGGCACCTCGGCGGGTGGGGCGCGGGCCAAGGCGGTGATTGCCTGGAATCCGGCGACCAACGAGGTGCGCTCGGGCCAGGTCGAGGCCGGCAAGGGCTTTGGCTACTGGCTGCTGAAATTCGACGGCGTGTCCGGCAACAAGGACAAGGAACTGGCCGACCCCAGTGGGTATGGCGCGGTCGAGCATGCCTACGGACAGATGGCGGCGGCGGCGGGGGTCACGGTCGCTGAAAGTCGCCTGCTCGAAGAGGGCGGGCGGCGCCACTTCATGAGCAAGCGGTTCGACCGGTTGGACGGCGGCGGCAAGCTGCACATGCAGTCCCTGGCCGCGATGGCTCATCTGGATTTCAATGATCCGCTGGCCAATTCCTATGAACAGGCCCTGTTCACGATGCGCCGGATGGGGCTGTCGATGGCGGAACTGGAAGAGCAGTTCCGACGCATGGTCTTCAACGTGCTGGCGCGAAACCAGGACGACCACGTCAAGAACATCGCCTTCCTGATGGATCGCTCAGGCGTCTGGCGGCTGTCGCCGGCCTTCGACATCACCTGGAGCTACAATCCAGACGGCGAGTGGACCTCGCGGCACCAGATGTCGATCAACGGCAAGCGGGACGGGTTCGAGTTCGCCGACCTGGAGGCCTGCGCCAGGACCGCCTCGATCAATCGCGGCCATGTCGGCCGGATCTTCGAGGAGGTGCGGGAGGCTGTGCTGCGGTGGCCGGCCTTCGCCGACGCCGCCGGCGTGGACGCGGGGTGGCGCGATCAGATCGGCGCCACGCTGCGGCTGGAGCTTTCGCGATAAACTGGCTCTCACATGTATCGACATTTGTCGATACATGTGAGAGCCTGCCCACTACATCCGAGGTTTACGCTATGCAGGTCTTGATCAAGAAGTGGGGCAACAGCGCCTCGGTCCGCATTCCGGCGACGGTGATGGCGGCCGCCTCGATCAGCGTTGATCAGGCGGTAGACGTCCGCGAAGAGAATGGCCGGATCATCATCGAGCCGATCCGGGGGCCGGGTTACGACCTTGACGATCTTCTGGCGCGAATGACGCCTGAGACCTTCCCTGACGATGCCGACTTTGGTGCTCCGGTGGGCGAAGAAGTCTGGTGACCGGGCGTTACGTGCCCGAGGCCGGCGATATCGTCTGGCTTCAGTTTGATCCGCAGGCGGGTCATGAACAGGCGGGCCATCGACCCGCTCTGGTGCTGTCGCCGTCCAGCTACAATGGCAAGCGCGGCATGATGATCTGCTGTCCGATGACCAGTCGGGTCAAAGGCTACGTTTTCGAGGTTGTTATACCAGGCGAGGAGAGCGCGGTTCTGGCGGACCAGGTGAAGAGCCTGGACTGGGTCGCTCGTCGCGCCACGCGAAAGGGCGTCGCGCCGCCAGAAGTGCTTGCCGAGGTGCGCGCCAAGCTGAAGGCTCTGCTGGCGTTTTGAATCACGTCATCCTGGGTCGGCTGCGCCGCCCAGGATGACAAGGTTTTGGAGTTCGACCTTACGCCTTGAAGAACGCCAGCAGGTCCTTGTTGATCACCTCTGCGTGCGTCGTCGCCATGCCGTGCGGCAGGCCCGGATAGACCTTCAGTTCCCCCTTCTTCAGCAGCTTGATGCCCAAGAGCGCCGAGTCCGCGATGGGGACGATTTGGTCGTCTTCGCCGTGCATCAGCAGCACCGGGACGTTGATCGCCTTGAGGTCCTCGGTGAAGTCGGTTTCCGAGAAGGCCGTGATGCAGTCGTAATGGGCCTTGGCGCCGCCCATCATGCCCTGGCGCCACCAGTTGTCGATCATGCCCTGGCTGACCTTGGCGCCGGGACGGTTGAAGCCGAAGAACGGGCCGGCCGGCACGTCCTGGAAGAACTGGGCGCGGTTGGCCAGCAGGGCGGCGCGGAAGCCGTCGAACACTTCCCGGGGCAGGCCGCCGGGATTGGCCGGGGTCTTCAGCATGATCGGCGGCACGGCGCCGATCAGCACGGCCTTGGCCACGCGGCCATTGCCGCCATACTGGGCCACGTAGCGGGCGACCTCGCCGCCGCCGGTGGAGTGGCCCACATGGATGGCGTTTTTCAGGTTCAGGTGGGCGGCCAGGGCGGCGACGTCGGCGGCATAGGTGTCCATCTCGTTGCCGACATCGGTCTGGGTCGAGCGACCGTGGCCGCGACGGTCATGGGCGATGACCCGATAGCCTTGACCCAGGAAGAACAGCATCTGGGCGTCCCAGTCGTCGCTGCTGAGCGGCCAGCCATGGTGGAAGACGATCGGCTGGGCGGTCTTGGGACCCCAGTCCTTGTAGAAGATCTGGGTTCCGTCCTGGGTGGTGATGAAGCCGCTGCCGGTGGTGGTCCTGGTTCCCGAGGCCGCCCGCGCGGCGGCGGGCGCGGCCGTCTGGGCCGAGGCGATGGCGGGCAGGGCGGCCGTGGCGGCTGCCAGGCCCAGGCTGGCGGTCATCACGTTGCGGCGCGAGGCTTGGGTGGTCGACTGGCTCATCTTCAGGTCCCTTTCAGATTGATGCCGCGATATTTGTTATCGCGATATAAATATGGCTAAGGCGTCCGCGACCGTCTGTCCAGCAAATTC
This sequence comes from uncultured Caulobacter sp., assembly GCA_964427205.1. GTDB lineage: Bacteria > Pseudomonadota > Alphaproteobacteria > Caulobacterales > Caulobacteraceae > Caulobacter. Next base: position 73,146 of record CAYRTE010000001.1, on the reverse strand, counting down.
TTTATCGCGATATCATTTCCTGTAGTAGGGAGTGCCGGAGAGACAAAACGAGCGAAGGAGAGCCAATGCCCGTTCCGTTGGACAACCAGATCTGTTTCACGCTGTACGCCACCAGCATGACGATCAATCGCGCCTACAAGCCCATGCTGGACGCGATGGGCATCACCTATCCGCAGTATCTGGTGCTGAATGTCCTGGGCGAGGACGAGGGCGCCACGGTGGGCGCGATCGCCCAGAGGCTGTCGCTGGAGTCCAGCACCGTCACCCCGCCGATCAAGCGGCTGGAGCAGGCGGGGCTGGTCGAGCGCCAGCGAAGCAAGGTCGACGAACGTCAGGTTCAGGTGCGCCTGACCGACGCCGGTCGCGCGATCCTTGGGCGCAGCAACTGCCTGGGCGAGCTGATGATGCAGCGCTCGGGCCTGTCGCTCGAGCAGTTGAACGCCCTCAATCAGCAGATCCAGGCGCTGAACGCCGCCCTGGCTCAGGAGGCTTAGCGGGCGAGACCTGCGCCGGTATTGATCAAGGTTGGCGGCGCGACGCAGATTGGTCGCTCAGGCGTGACAGAACGACACACCCCGTTCATAAGCAGACCCTTAGCTGCCTGTTCAGTCTCCATTCAGCCCAGCGCCCTTACAACCGACAGCATGAACCCGATCCGCGCCTTTCTCGTCGCCGTCGCCCTCGTCGCCACCCTTCCGGGTGTCGCGTCGGCCCAGCGCGGCCAGGACTCGCTGGGCGCCGACTGGCGCGCCCGGCAGGACCAGGCGCGTGGCGGCGTGCAGTCGGGCCGGCTGGTGCCGCTGTCGCGGGTGATCGAGCAGATCAGCCGCCGCACGCCGGGCCGGGTGCTGGACGCCGGGCTCGAGGGCCGCAACTATCGGGTCCGGTGGGCCACCACCGACGGCCGCCGCATCGACTTCATCGTCGACGCCGAGACCGGTCAGATCCTCAGCGCCAACTAAGGACTTCGTCATGCGTATCCTGCTCGTCGAGGATGATCCCGACCTGTCGCGCCAGCTGAAGCTGGCCCTGGCCGATGCGGGTTACGCCGTCGACCATGCGCCGGACGGCGAGGAAGCCCAGTTCCTGGGCGAGACCGAGCCCTATGACGCGGTGATCCTCGATCTTGGCCTGCCCAAGGTGGACGGGGTTTCGGTGCTGGAGCGCTGGCGTCGCGGCAATGTCGCCACACCGGTGCTGATCTTGACCGCCCGCGCCGCCTGGAGCGACAAGGTCGCCGGGTTCGACGCCGGGGCCGACGACTATCTGGCCAAGCCGTTCCATACCGAGGAACTGCTGGCCCGCCTGCGCGCCCTGCTGCGCCGCTCGGCCGGCCATGCCGCGCCCAGCCTGTCGTGCGGGGCCCTGCGCCTGGATCCGCGCGCGGCGCGGGCCAGCGTCAATGGCGAGCCCCTGCGCCTGACCTCGCTGGAATACCGCCTGCTGCACTACATGATCATGCACCAGGGCCGGGTGATCGGTCGCACCGAGCTGGTCGAGCACCTGTACGACCAGGACTTCGACCGCGACAGCAACACCATCGAGGTGTTCATCGGTCGCCTGCGCAAGAAGCTGGGATCCGACCGCATCGAGACGGTGCGCGGCCTGGGCTATCGCCTGACCCCGCTGGAGGGCGAGGCGACCGAGTGATGCTCCGGACGGAAGCCTAGCCGTGATCGACCTGCGCCGGCCTTCGCTGGTTCGCCGGCTGGTGCTGCTGGCCGTCGTCTGGAACGCGGTGGTGCTGATCGTGGCCGGCGTGTTCCTGACCGCCCAGTTTCGCGACACCGCCATCCGCCGCTTTGACCAGTCGCTGGCGGTGCTGGCCGACGACCTCTATGCGCTGTCGACCGTGGAAGACGGTCAGGTCAAGGCGCCGTTCCTGACCGATATCCGGGCTACCCGGGCCTATTCTGGCCGCTACTGGACGATTTTCGACAAGACCCAGGCGGGCTCGCTGAAGGTGATCGAGCGCTCGCGTTCGCTGTTCGATAGCGACCTGATGGTGTCGTCCGATCAGGTGGATCGGCTGGTGGCCGCGCCGGGCAAGACCCTGTTCTTCGAGATGCGCGGGCCGCAGGACAAGCCGCTGCGCGCCGCCGCCATCCTGACCCAGCTGCCGGGTCACAAAAATCCGGTGGTGTTCATCGCCGCCGAGGACCGCTCGCCCATCGACGCCGACGCCGCGCGCTTTGGCCGCATCACCGCCCTGGCCCTGCTGCTGCTGGGCGGCGGCCTGATCCTGGCGGTGGTGGTGCAGGTGAGGGTGGGTCTGGCGCCGCTGTTCCAGCTGCGGCGCGAAGTGGCGTCGGTGCGGCGCGGCAACGCCGAACGGCTGGTGCGGGTGTATCCCGAGGAGCTTGAGCCCCTGGCCGTCGAGCTGAACGCCCTGCTGGCCCACAACCAGGAAGTGGTCGAGCGTCAGCGCACCCATGTCGGCAATCTGGCCCACGCGCTGAAGACCCCGCTGTCGGTGATGCTGACCGAGGCCAGCCAGCAGCCGGGCAGCCTGGTTCCGGGAAGTCTGGCCGAGGTGGTGACCCGTCAGGCCGACGTGATGCGCGAGCAGGTCGACCACCATCTGCGCCGGGCCCGCGCCGCCGCCCGCTCCCAGACCAGCGGCGAGCGGACGCCGGTCGAACCGATCCTGGACGAGCTGGCCGTGACCCTGGAGCGGATCTTTCAGGACAAGTCAGGGGGGCGAGGCATCGAGATCGATTGGCGCTGCCCCGAAGACCTGTGTTTCCAGGGCGAGAAACAGGACCTGATGGAACTGGCCGGCAACGTGCTGGAAAACGCCGGCAAGTGGTGCAAGGGCAAGATCCGCGCGGTCGCGGCGCCCACCAGTCCCGAGCGCTGGACCCTGGTGGTCGAGGATGACGGCCCGGGTCTGCCGCCCGAGCGCTGGGTCGACGCCCTCAAGCGGGGGCAACGCATGGACGAGCACACTCCGGGCTCGGGTCTGGGCCTTTCCATCGTCGACGAGCTGGCCCGGGCCTATGGCGGATCCGTCACGCTTGGTGAATCGGCCCTGGGCGGTCTGCGCGTTTGCCTGGACCTTCCGCGCTCGGAAACCTAGCGACGCGCTGTCGCGGGGGTTGTGTCGCGCATCGCCAGGCGGCCTGCCTCTAAACCTCTGGCGCCCTTGATCTTTCCCTGATCCGGGGATGTGGGGAAAGCAGCGGCTTTTTTGACGGATTTCGGAAAGTCTTAACCTCGTTGCCAACATGGTTGACGCTGTCGGTCTTTGTGATCCGGCGGGGGATCATGGCCGCAATCGCCGCGCACAAATTGCAGATCGTTCGGATGTTGGTGGAAACCGCGCCCGACTCTGCCTTGCGCAGCCTGGAACTGGCCCTGGCCAGCGTCGGCGACGTGGGGGGGCTGGCGCAGGTGCGCGGTCTGGTCGAGGACGAGACCACCGATCGATTCGTCCGCAACAACATCCTGGCGCCGATCGTGCCGATGTGCGCGGTGCGGGGCCCGGGGCAGATCAGCTTTCCGCCGCGCGTGCTGCCGTGTTTGTGGAAGGCGCTGAAGGTCGTCGCCCCGGGGCGCGTCGAGGAAGCCGCCGCCAAGTGCAATCCGTGGGATCTGGAACAGGGCGCGCCGGAAGTCTTCGATGACCTGTGCCGCCTGGCCGCGAGCGGCCTGCGCGACCCCGCGCAGGAAGCGTTCGACGCCACCCGCGGGCTTAGCGTGACCGAAGAACTGATCAACTGCCTGGAGATCAGCCACATCGTCCGCGCGGCCCTGCCCAAGCTGTCGGAATGGGTCAGCCGGATGAGCGGCGAGCGCGCCGCAGCCGCGCGTCTGGCCTATCGCGACGCCTGCGCCATCCGTGAGGATTCCGGAGCCCGCCTGTTCGACATGCTGGCCGCGCATCTGCCCGATGACTGGCGGATCCTGCGGGTGATCTCGGCGGTCATGGACCGGCCCAACGACCGCTATCTGGCCTCCTCGGAAGTCAGCTCGTTCGGCGAGCGCGTGCTGGCTGAAATCGACACCTCGATCAACCTGATCCGCGATTTCAACCTGGACAAGGGCGAGAAGCCGGCTCGCGAGGCGGCGATGGCCGCCCAGCGCGTGGCCCTGCAGGTCACCGAGTTCGAGCAGTCGGTAAACATCGCCAAGGACGGCCCCTGGGGCCGGCGCCTTGGCAAATACAAGCAGCAGATCGCCCAGGCCGTCGAGCTGCGGATGAGCACGGCCGACAAGGAACTGGGCGAGGCCCTGCCGACCAAGCCGATCTCGATCCTCGGCAAGAAGGGCGGCAAGGGCGTGGCCAAGCTGACCTCGCCGCCGGACGAGGCGCTGGTGCGCCGCGCGACCGCCATCCTGGTCTTCATCGAACATCTGCGGCCCTGCGCGACGCAGAGCGGCTATGGCGCGACGCGCGCCAAGGCCCTGGAAAAGCTCAACAGCCGCCTGGACCAATATATCGAGGATGTCCTGTACGCGGCCCGAACCGGCGAGGGCGGCGATCCCGTGCTGGCCCAGCAATATCTCGACGTCGCCGCCGCCTTCATCGCTCACACCCGCGACGACAAGACCGCCGAAATCGTCCGCCGCCGGGCCGCCGCCGCCATCGCGGCCTGACGCGTCGCCCCTTAAGCGCTTTTTTCGCTAACGGCGGATCGTTTCCTAAGCTAACACGCGGCTCATGATCGCTTTCTGGATCTCGGCGGCCGGGCTGTCGGCCGCGGCCGGAGCCCTGATGTTGCGCGGCGCCGCGCGCGCGGGCGCGACGGAGGGCGTCTCGACCGATCTGGATGCTCACAAGCGCCAGTTGGGCGAGATCGATCGGCTGGCCGAAGCTGGACTGCTGGATGAGGCCGAACGCAAGGCCGCGCGGGCCGAGGCCGGCCGTCGTCTGCTGGTCGCCGCCGACACCGTCGAGACCTGGCCCCGCGATGGCCGCGGATCGCGCGGTCTGGCCGTGACCGCCGCCGCTGTCGCGCCGCTGCTGGCCGTGGCGGTCTATGTGTTCGTGGGTTCGCCGGGCTTTTCCGACCAGCCCTACGCCAAGCGGGTGGCGCAATGGCGCGCCACCGATCCCGCCCTGCTGGACCCGCCGCGCATCGCCGCGGTCCTGGAGTCCATCGCCGCCCAGCGGCCCAACGACGCCGAGCCGCTCAAGCACCTGGCCCTGGCGCGCAGCGCGTCGGGCGATCTGGCCGGCGCCGAACAGGCCCTGCGCCGCGCCGTCCGTCTGGCGCCGGGCCGGGCCGACCTGTGGACCGGGCTTGGCGAGACCTTCGTGGCCGAGGCCAACGGCCAGGTCAGCGCCGACGCGCGCCTGGCCTTCCGCGAAGCCCTCAAGATCGACCCCACCAGCCTGTCGGCGCGCTACCATCTGGGCCTTGGCAGGATCGGCGATGGCGACGTGGCTGGCGGTCTGGCCGACTGGCGCGCCCTGGCCGCCAGCCTGGCCTCCACTGATCCGCGTCGCGGGGCGATGAACCGCGAGATCGCTCAGGTCGAGGCGGCCGGCGGTCTTCCCGCCCCGGTGGCCGCGCCCGAAGACACCGCCCAGGTCCAGGGCATGATCGCGGGCATGGTCGAGGGCCTGGCCACGCGCCTGAAGACCTCGCCCGACGATCCCGATGGCTGGGTGCGGCTGGTGCGGGCCTATGCGGTGCTGGGCGACACCGCCAAACGCGACGCCGCCCTGGCCGCCGCCAGCCAGCGCTACGCCGATCAGCCCAAGGTCCTGGCCGCCCTGCGTCAGGCCGCCCAGACGCCGCCGCAACGCAAGTCCGCCTCATGAGCTTCTGGCCAAAATCCCGCAAGGCGCGCCGCCGCCTGACCATCCTGCTGGCCATCGCGCCGGTGCTGGCCCTTGCGGCGGGCCTGGCGCTGTATGGCATGCGAGACGCCATCTCGCTGTTCTACACCCCGGCCCAGGCCCAGGAGGCCAAGGTCCCGGCCGGCCGCAAGGTGCAGCTGGGCGGGTTGGTCCAGGCGGGCAGCGTGGTCAAATATCCCGGCGGCGATGTCGAGTTCGTGGTGGCCGACCAGAAGGCCACGGCCAAGGTCAAGTTCCACGGCGACCTGCCAGACCTGTTCCGCGAAGGGCAGGGGATCGTGGCGCAAGGGTCGTTCGACGATAGCGGCGTCTTCGTCGCCAAGCAGGTCCTGGCCAAGCACGACGAGCGCTACATGCCGCGCGAGGTTTCCAAGGCCCTGAAAGAGCAGGGCGAATGGCGCGGCGAGGGCTCGGGCCCGCCGGCCTATGAGGGCAAGACCGCCCCATGATCGTTGAACTGGGCGCCTTCGCCCTCATCCTGGCTCTGATCCTGTCGGTCGCGCAGACCGGCCTGTCGGCGGTCGCCGGCGCCCGACGCGCGCCGATGCTGGCCGGCGCGGGCCGAGGCGCGGCCCTGGGGGCGTTCGGGGCCACGGCCATCGCCTTCGCCTGTCTGGTCTGGGCCTTCGTGACCTCTGACTTTTCGGTCGCCAATGTCGCGGCCAATTCCCACACCGACAAGCCGCTGCTGTTCAAGGTGGCCGGCGCCTGGGGCAGCCATGAAGGCTCGATGCTGCTGTGGTGCCTGGTCCTGACCGGCTATGGCGCGGCCATGGCGCTGTTTGGCTCCAGCCTGCCGCCCCGCCTGCGGACCTATGCCGTCTCGGTGCAGGGCGCGCTGGGCGTGATGTTCCTGGCCTATACCGTCTTCGCCTCCAACCCGATGGTCCGTCTGGGCGATGTGCCGATCGAGGGGCGCTCGCTCAATCCGCTGCTGCAGGACTGGGCGCTGGCGGTGCATCCGCCCTTCCTCTACGCGGGCTATGTCGGGTTCTCGGTCGTCTACAGCCTGGCCATGGCGGCGCTGATCGACGGCCGCATCGACGCGGCCTGGGCCCGCTGGGTGCGGCCCTGGACCCTGGCGGCCTGGAGCTTGCTGACCATCGGCATCACCCTGGGCGCCTTCTGGGCCTATTACGAACTGGGCTGGGGCGGCTGGTGGTTCTGGGATCCGGTCGAGAACGCCAGCTTCATGCCGTGGCTGATCGGCGCGGCCCTGCTGCATTCGGCCATCGTCATGGAAAAGCGCGGGGCCCTGCCGGGCTGGACGGCGTTCCTGGCCCTGGCGGCCTTCACTTTCTCGATGCTGGGCGCCTTCCTGGTGCGCTCGGGCGTGCTGACCAGCGTCCACGCCTTTGCCGTCGACCCGACCCGCGGCGTGCTGCTGCTGATCATGATGGGCGTGGCGGCGGGTGCGGGTTTCCTGCTGTTCGCGATCCGCGCGCCGTCGCTCAATTCGGGCGGCCTGTTCGCCCCGGTCAGCCGCGAGAGCGCCATCGTGCTCAACAACATCGTGCTGTCGACCGCGACGGCCACCGTGCTGCTGGGCACCCTCTATCCGCTGATCCGCGAGGCCATCGACGGCGAGGCGGTGTCGGTGGGCCCCCCCTTCTTCAACCTGACCTTCACGCCGGTGATGCTGCTGGCCCTGGCCATCCTGCCGGCCGGGCCGCTGCTGGCCTGGAAGCGCGGCGACGCCTCCGCCGTGATGCGCCGGCTGTGGGTGGCCCTGGCCGCCGCCGCCCTGCTGGGCTTGGTCGCCTATGCGGTGGTCACCCCGCGCAAGGCCCTGGCCAGCGCCGGCGTCGCCCTGGGCTTCTGGCTGATCGGCGGGGCGCTGGTCGAGCTGGCCGAACGCCTGAAATTCCTCCGGGCCCCGATCGCCGAGGTCTGGCGGCGCGCCGTCGGCCTGCCGCGCGGCGCCTGGGGCACGACCCTGGCCCATGCCGGCATGGGCGTCTTCGTGCTGGGCGCCTCGTTCGAGACCGCCTGGCGGGTCGAGCAGGCCCAGGCCCTGAGCCTGAACCAGTCGTTCAAGCTGGGCGCCTATGAGCTGACCCTGACCGATGTCGGCTCGGTCGAAGGGCCCAACTATCTGGCCGAACGCGGTCTGGTCTCGATCACCGACAAGGCCGGACGCGTGGTCTGCAAGGCCCAGCCGGAGCGCCGCTTCTATCCCACCGGCGGACAGACCACCTCCGAGGTCCACATCTGCCCCAAGGGTCTGGACGATCTGTATATCGTCCTGGGCGAGCGCCGGGCTGGCGAGGGCGGCAAGCCGGCCTGGCTGGTGCGCGCCTACGTCAATCCTTGGGTGCGGCTGATCTTCCTGGGGCCGCTGCTGATGGCGATCGGCGGGGCGGTGTCGCTGTCTGACCGCCGGCTGCGACTGGGCGTCGGGCGCAAGGCGTCGGAGGCGAAGGCATGAAGAGGCTGCGGACCCTGTTCGTCGCCCTCGCCGCCGTGGCCTGCATGGCCGCCGCGTCCGAACCGAACGAGCGCCTGCCCGACCCGGCGCAGGAAGCCCGCGCCCGGGTGCTGTTCCGCGAAGTGCGCTGCCTGGTCTGCCAGAACGAGTCGATCGACGACTCCCAGGCTGAACTGGCCGGCGACCTGCGGCGAATTGTCCGGCAGGAGATCGCCAAGGGTCGCAGCGATCGCGAAATCCGCGCCTTTCTGGTGGCGCGCTATGGCGAGTTTGTTCTGCTCAAGCCGCCGTTCTCGGTCGGCAATGCCGTGCTGTGGCTTGCGCCGCTGGGGATTTTGGCGGCCGGCGGTGGGCTGATGGCGGCGTTGCTGCGCCGGCGTCGCGAGGATGGCCCGTCCGGATCGGACGAGACCGACGGCCTGTCTTCCGAAGAAGAAGCGCGGCTTGCGGCCCTGCTTGAAGACAAAGGCCACGATTGCGCCGAAAAGACGCCGCAAGAAGCACCTCCGGCGTGACGCAAAGATAATTCGAGAACCATTGCGCGTTACGCCATCACGGCTAGGTTCTTCTGCGAAGACAGTTTTCGGCGCCGGGCGCCGCGAGCGAACAGGTCCCGGCGCGATGCGTCGTGGGTGAGGAAAGACGAGAGATGACCGCTAGGAAGTCGGGTTTCATTGTGGGCGCCGTTGCCGGCGCGGGCGTCGCCGCCGCCGCTCTGGCGGGCATGGGCATGCGGATGGGTACGGCCGGCGCGGCCGAGGCGCCCGCCGCGATCCGTGTCTCGACGGCCGCCGCGCCGGCCTTCGCGCCGCCGCCCGGCGCGCCGATGTCGTTCGCCGACATCTTCGAGAGGGTTTCCCCGTCCGTCGTTCAGATCGACGTGACGTCCAAGGCCAGCCCCGCGCGCGGCCTGCGCATTCCGGGCCTCGAAGGCTTCGACATCGTGCCGCGTGGCCAGAAGCCCGGCGCGGACGGTGAAGATGATTCGCCCGCCGCTCCCAAGCAGCAGTCCTCGGGCTCGGGCTTCTTCATCTCGGCTGACGGCTATATCGTCACCAATAACCACGTCGTCGCCGACGCCGACGAAATCAATGTCGTCATGAAGGACGGCCGCCAGCTGAAGGCCACCGTGGTCGGCCGCGACGAAGGCACCGACCTGGCGGTGATCAAGGTCACCGACCCCAAGGCCAAGGGCGCGGCCTTCCCTTATGTCGATTTCGAGAACCAGGCCAAGCCGCGCGTCGGCGACTGGGTCATCACCATCGGCAACCCCTTCGGCCTGGGCGGCACCGCCACGGCCGGCATCATCTCGGCCTATAACCGCGACCTGGGCGACAGCTCCTCGCGGTTCGTCGACTACATCCAGATCGACGCGCCGATCAACCGGGGCAACTCGGGCGGTCCCAGCTTCGACATCTTCGGCCGGGTGATCGGGGTCAACACCGCGATCTTCTCGCCGACGGGCGGCTCGGTCGGCATCGGCTTCGCGATCCCGGCCGACGTGGCCGAGGCCACCGCCAAGCAGCTGATCGCCGGCGGCAAGGTGGTGCGCGGCTATATCGGCGCCAACATCCAGGACTTCTCCGAAGAGATGGCCGAGGCGCAAGGCATCCCTGACGTGAAGGGCGCGATCATCGCCGAGCTGGTCGCGGGCGCGCCCGCCGCCAAGGCTGGCCTGATGCCGGAAGACATCGTCACCGCCGTCAATGGCGTCAACGTCAAGAGCGGCTCGGAGCTGACCCGCGAAGTGGCCAAGGCCAAGCCGGGCGACGCCATCCGCCTGTCGATCCTGCGTGGCGGCAAGCCCCGCACGGTCGAGGTGAGGTCGGGCGTTCGTCCGTCGGAAGACGCCCTGGGCGCCAACGATAACGACAACGAGGAGGGCGGCGCTCCGGCCTCGCCCGACAAGCCCCAGACCCAGAAGTTCGAAGCCCTGGGCCTGACCCTGGCGCCGCTGGATGCGGCGGCGCGCGCCACCTACAAGATCGCGCCCGAAGTGCGCGGCGTGCTGATCGCCGGCGTCAAGACCGACTCCGACGCGGGCGAGAAGGGCCTTGTGAAGGGCGACGTCCTGTCCAGCGTCAATGGCGTGGCGGTCAACTCGACCGGCGAAGTGGCCGCAGCGATCTCTGCGGCCCAGAAGGGCGGCCGCACCAGCGTTCTGGCCAAGGTGGTCCGCCAGGGCCGCCCGGTCTTCGTGCCCCTGAAGATCGCGCCGTAGTCCCGAGATCTGGGCGGTCTATCAAAGTTGCGTCCCGCTCCGGAACTTCCGGGGCGGGACGTTTTGTATCTGTCCAAGGTTTAAGGGACGGGCAAGCTCAAAACCGGTATCCATCGCCAAGGATCGCGTCCGAGGGTCGAATCGGGAGAACGTCAGTTTTCCGTTCGTGGGCGCATGAGGGACTGGCTGATGCGTATTCTGATCATCGAAGACGATATCGACGCGGCGGGCGCGATGAGTCATGGGCTCACCGAGGCCGGCTATGAATGCGTCCACGCCGCTGATGGCGAGCTGGGCCTGAAGGAAGCCGGCAAGGGCGGCTTCGACGTGCTGATCGTCGACCGCATGATGCCCAAGAAGGATGGCGTCGAGGTCGTCGAGACCCTGCGCCGCGAAGGCGACAACACCCCGGTGCTGTTCCTGTCAGCCCTGGGCGAGGTCAGCGATCGCGTCGTGGGCCTGAAGGCCGGCGCCGACGACTATCTGGTCAAGCCCTACGCCTTCCCCGAGCTGATCGCCCGCGTCGAGGCCCTGTCGCGCCGTCGCGAGACGGGCGCCGTGGCCACCACCCTGAAGGTGGGCGAGCTTGAAATGAACCTGATCAACCGCACCGTCCATCGCGCCGGCAAGGAGATCGATCTCCAGCCCCGCGAATTCCAGCTGCTGGAATTCATGATGCGCCACGCCGGCCAGTCGGTGACCCGCACCATGCTGCTGGAGAAGGTGTGGGAATACCACTTCGACCCGCAGACCAATGTCATCGACGTGCATATCTCGCGCCTGCGCAGCAAGATCGACAAGGGCTTCGACCGGCCGATGCTGCAGACCGTGCGCGGCGCGGGCTATCGGCTCGATCCCTAGGAGATAGGGCGGTTCGCCGCCGAGACCCGTCATGCGTCTGCCGCGCCTTCTCCGCACCACGCCGTTCCGGCTGACCCTGCTGTTCCTGGCCCTGTTCGCGGCGGCCGCCAGCGCGTTCCTGGGCTATATCTATGTGGCCACGGCCGGTGAGGTGAACCGCCGGGCCGACGCCGAGATCAGCCGCGAGATGGAGAGCCTCGAGGCCGCCTATCGCCAGGGCGGCGTCAACGCGCTGAACCAGACCATCGTCGAGCGCGCCACCGGCGAGCGGCCGTTCCTGTATTTCCTGGCCGACAAGACCGGCAAGCGGATTTCCGGCTCGATCGAGGCTTCGCCGCTGGAAGACTTCGAGGGCGATGGCCCCAGCTGGTCCAGCTTCAAGGTCACCGAGGTCGATCTCGACGGCGCCGAGGTTCGCAACGCCGCGCGTGGCGTGCAGGAGCGCCTGACCGGGGGCGAGGTGCTGTTCGTCGGCGCCGACGTGGCGGCGTCGGAGGGCTATGTCCGCAAGATCGTCCGGGCGCTGTGGGGCGCCGGGGCGCTGGTGATCATCCTGGGTCTGGCGGGCGGCGTCCTGATCAGTCGCAATGTTTCGCGCAGCATGCAGGGTCTCGTCGACCTGGTCGCCGCCGTCCAGGCCGGCGACTTGCAGGCCCGCGCCAAGGTGCGCGGCGCCAGGGACGAGTATGACGAGCTGGCCGAGGGCCTCAACGACATGCTCGACCGCATCGAGCGGCTGATGGGCGGCCTGCGCCACGCCGGTGACGCCATCGCTCACGACCTGCGCTCGCCGCTGACCCGTCTGCGCGCCCGCATGGAAGTGGCCCTGATCGACGCCGAGAACGGCAAGGGCGATCCGGTTGCGGCGCTGGAAACGGCGTTGCAGGACGCCGACGGCGTGCTCAAGACCTTCAACGCCGTCCTGGCCATCGCCCGCCTGCAGGCCGCCGGCCAGGCCCCCGACCAGCAGACTTTCGACTCGTCCGAACTGGCCCGCGACATGGCCGAGCTCTACGAACTCTCGTGCGAGGACAAGGGGCTGGACTTCAAGGCCGAGATCACTCCGGCCCTGAACATCCGCGGCAATCGCGAGTTCATCGCCCAGGCCCTGGCCAACCTGCTCGACAACGCCATCAAATATACCCCGTCGGGCGGGGCGATCATGCTGCGCGCGCGCCGCCGCTCGTCGGGCGAGCTGGAATTTTCGATCACCGACACCGGCCCGGGCGTGCCCGACGAGGACCGCGCCCGCGTCGTCCAGCGTTTCGTGCGGCTGGAAAACAGCCGCAGCGAGCCGGGCGCTGGCCTTGGCCTGTCGCTCGTCCAGGCCGTCGCCGCCTCGCACGGCGGCCGGCTGGAGTTGGCCGAGGGGCCGGGCGAGTATAACGGCATGGGGCCGGGCCTTCGGGTCGCCCTGGTGCTGCCCCGGGTCGAATAGCAGGCAGGGCGCCGGTTTAGACGGCGCGATCCTCGCAACTGTGGACGGCGTGCGGTTCGGGGTCGAACCGCACGCCTCGCCGGTCCAAGGTGGCGCTCCATTCCACGGATGCGAGCACTGGCGTGACTTTCGAAATCGACACGATCCGCGGCCGGCGCGGTTTCCTGGCCGGACTTGGCGGCCTGGGCGTGATGAGCGCAGCCGGGTGCGCTCCGGGCCAGATCGCGCGACCCGCGCCTTTGGCGAGTCTGGGCGATTTCGACGCCCTGCCCAATCTCGCGCCGATCCGGATGAAGCCTGACCGCATCTCCCGGATCACCGTTTGCCTGCGCCCGTTCCGCAAGGCGGGACCGCGTCTGGACGTCGAGGCCGTCGGCGACAAGACCGTCGTCCACAATTATGGCCACGGCGGCAGTGGCTGGTCGCTGTCGTGGGGTTCGGGAACGATCGCCGCGAAGAACGCCATGTCGACGGGCGAGCGCGATATCGCGGTGATCGGCTGCGGGGCCCTGGGCCTGACCACGGCGACGCTGCTGCGCCGGGCCGGGGCCAATGTCACCATCTATGCCAGCGAGCGCACGCCCGACACCCGCTCGGCCCGGGCCACGGGCACCTGGTCGCCCGACTCCCGCATCGCCGCCGTGGGCTCGACCGCGCCGGGCTTCGAGGCGCAGTGGGAGGAGATGTGCCGGACCTCCTACAAGGCCTATCAGACCTATCTGGGCATGGCCGGCGATCCCGTCGAATGGACCGATCGCTACACCCTGTTCGACAATCCGCCGGGACCGGGGCGCGCCACGCCGCATGATCCGACCGGCGTGCGCTTCGTCGAATATGTCGACCGGGTGCGAGACATCACCCCCCGCGGCATGGACCTTGCGCCGGGCAGCCACCCCTTCCCGACGCCCTATGCGCGGCGCGGAACCTCGATGCAGTTCAACATCGCTGAATACGCCCACCTGCTGATGACCGACTATCTGCTGGCTGGCGGCAAGATCGAGACCATGACCTTCCACACCCCCGCCGACCTGGCGGTGCTGAAGCAGAAGGTGGTGGTCAATTGCACCGGCTATGGCGCGCGGGCGCTGTGGAAGGACGAGAGCATCATCCCGGTGCGCGGCCAGATCGCCTGGCTGATCCCCCAGTCCGAGGTCCATTACGGCCTCTACTACAAGGGCGTGTCGATCCTGGCGCGGCGCGACGGCATCGTCGTGCAGCAGGTCGGCCAGACCGAGGCCTGGGGCTATGGCGACGACAACGAGACCCCCAGCCGCGGCGAGGCCGAGGACGCCATCGCGACCATCGCCGCGCTCTATGGCAGGGCAAAGACCGGAGCAAACTGATCGGCGAGTATCGCGTCGGGCGCCATGGCCTGGGGGTCGAAGCCGCGGGGCGCCAGACCCCACACGCCCAGGAAGGTCGCGACAGCCAGGACCGTCAGGAACAGGAAGCCGGCGACCTGGCGACGAACGCTGGGCTCGATCCTGCCCAGGAAACCAACGCGAAGCACCAGCGGGTGCGTGCCCCAGCCGCACGCCAGGGGCGAGGCCAGGCCAGACGTCGAGACCTTCAGCAGGGCTTTGGCGTAGTCGCCGCGGATGTTGTCCCTCAGGGCCAGGACGGTGGCGTCGCAGGCCAGTTCCTGGTCGATGCGGGCGAAGGCCGCGCCGAGGTGGACCATCGGATTGCACCAGCCCAGCACCCGGCAGCCCGCCACGGCGAGGTTGGCGATAGGGTCACCCCGGCGGATGTGGGTGCGCTCGTGCAGCAGAATCAGGTCGCGCTCGCGGGCGCTGAAGCGGACTTCGAAGTCGGCCGGCAGCACCAGGCGCGGCCATAGGGCGCCCATCACGGCGGGTCCGACCTCGCCACGATCGGCTTTGCGCCTGAAGGCGCGCTCCTGCAACAGCATGACGCCGGCGAAGACGGCCGCTCCGGCCAGCCAGGCGGCCAGCACCTTCAGCGCCAGGCCCAAGGTCAGCGGCACGGCGGCCTGGCCGATGCGCAATGTCTCGGACAGGCTGGGGAAGACGCTGGCTATCGCGGCCACTGGCACGATCGCCCACAGACCATAGGCCAGGCGCGGACCGAACAGCCTGCGGACGGGCAGGCGCAGCAGCAGCACGATCAGAACACCGACGGCGGCCGCGATCTGCACCCGTGTCAGCGCCAGGACCAGCAGTTCGATCATCGTCGCCTTCCTCACCCAGCGTCGTCGGTCGTACTCGCCGGTTCGACCTTCGCAATGGTTACAAGTGTAATATCGCACGTCAAGCGTGCGTCTTGCCCGATGCTCCGCCCCGGGCCACGGTGGCGCCATGACTCGCCTGCTCGAACGCCTCGCCCCGTGCGGTCCCATTGTCGATGCCAAGGCCGCCGAGCGCGCCCATGAGGCGATCCTCAAGCGGGTCGGCGAGGCGTCGGCGAGCATTGAAGCCGCGTGGCCCGCCCTGGCTCCAGTCTTTGCCGCGTCGCCCTATCTGGCCGGCCTGGCGCGCCGCGACGCCCGACGCCTGCCGGCGATCCTGGAGGCTGATCCGGACTTCCGCCTCGCCGAGATTCTGTCCGCCGCCCAAGCCGTCGCCGCCGAGCCGGACTTCGAGACCGCCCGCCGGGTGCTGCGCGAACTGAAGGCCGACCTGCACCTGCTGACCGCCGTCTGCGACCTGGGCGGCGTCTGGGATCTGGACGCCGTGACCGGGGCCCTGACCCGCTTCGCCGACGCCACCCTGCGCGCCGCCCTGGCCCAGGCCGTGCGGCTGGAGGTGAATCGCGGCGCCCTGACCCATGTGGGCGACACCGAGGCCGGGCCCGCGCCGGGCCTGTTCTGCATCGCCATGGGCAAGCACGGGGCTTTCGAGCTCAACTATTCCAGCGACATCGATTTCTCGATCTTCTACGCGCCGGAAAAACTGCCCGTTGCGGAAGGGGTCGAACCCCAGGGCGTCGCCGTGCGCATCGCCAACCATCTGGGGCGGATCCTGCAGGAGCGCACCGCCGACGGCTATGTGTTCCGCATCGACCTGCGCCTGCGACCCGATCCGTCCTCGACCCCGCCGGCCATGCCGGTCGACGCGGCCATGGATTACTACGAAAGCGTCGGTCAGAACTGGGAACGCGCCGCCCACATCAAGGCCCGTATCGCGGCGGGTGACATCAGGCAGGGCGAGGCGTTCCTGGCGGAGTTGCAGCCCTTCATCTGGCGGCGGAACCTGGATTTCGCGGCCATCGCCGACATCCACTCGATCAAGCGCCAGATCCACACCTACAAGGTCGACGATCGCCTGACCGCCAAGGGCGCCGACCTGAAGCTGGGGCGCGGCGGCATCCGCGAGATCGAGTTCTTCGTCCAGACCCAGCAGCTGATCCTGGGTGGCCGACAACCCGACCTGCGTGGCCCGCGCACCCTGGACGCCCTGCTGGCCCTGTCGGCGGCGGGGCACGTGACGCCGGAGGACGCCGGCTGGCTGGCCAAGGCCTATCAGGACCTGAGGGCGCTGGAGCACCGCGCCCAGATGATCGCCGACGACCAGACCCACAAGCTGCCGGAATCCGATAGCGACCGGAAGAAGGTCGCGGCGCTGTGGAACCACGACAATCTGCGCAGCTTCGACGCCGCCGTCGGCAAGATCCTGAAGGGCGTGAACCAGCGCTATGGTCGGCTTTTCGCGGGGGAGGAGGAACTGTCCTCGCGCTTTGGCAGCCTGGTCTTTACCGGCGTCGAAGACGATCCAGAGACGTTGGCCACCCTCAAGCGCATGGGCTTTTCCAGCCCCGAGCGCATCGCCGCCACCATCCGCAGCTGGCATCATGGCCGCATCGCCGCCACCCGCACCGAGCGAGGCCGCGAGCTGTTCACCCGCCTGGCGCCGCGCCTGCTGGACGCCGCCAACGCCACGGGCGCGCCCGACACCGCCTTCAACCGTTTCGCGGATTTCTTCGCGTCCTTGAGTTCCGGCGTACAGATCCAGTCGCTCTTCCTGGCCCAGCCGCGCCTGTTCGAGCTGATCGTCGAGGTCATGGCCTTCGCGCCCAGGCTGGCGGCCACCCTGGCGCGCCGGCCGACGGCGCTGGACGCCCTGCTGGATCCGGCCTTCTTCGGGCCCATGGAAATGCCTGAGGCCAATTGGGATCCCGAGGATTTCGAGGGCGCGATGAACGCCGCCCGCCGGCTGTTCCGCGATCAGAGCTTCCGGATCGGCGTGCGGGTGATGAGCGGTACGGCCGGCGCTCGCGACGTCGGCGCGGCCTTTGCGGGGCTGGGCGATCTGATCGTTGGCGGGCTGGCCCCGGCGGCCCTGGCCGAGACCGTCCGTCTGGGCGGCGATTTCCCCGGTGAGGTCGCCGTGGTGGCCCTGGGCAAGGCCGGTTCGCGCGAGATGACCGCCAAGTCCGACCTTGATTTGATGACGCTCTATGCGACCGAAGACCCTGCGGCCATGTCCTCGATCAAGGCCTGGGGCGCCGAGAGCTTCTATGCCCGCTTCACCCAGCGCCTGACCTCGGCCCTGTCGGCGCCGACGGGAGAGGGCACGCTCTATGAGGTGGACCTGAAGCTGCGACCGTCCGGCACCAAGGGCCCGGTGGCGGTCAGTTTCGCCGCCTTCGAGGATTACTACGCCCGCGAGGCCGAGACCTGGGAGCTGATGGCCCTGACCCGCGCCCGGGTGATGTGGGCCAGCTCGCCGGCCTTTCGCGCGCGCGCGGAGGCCGCCATTGAAGCCGCCCTGCGTCGGGCGCGCGATCCGGTGAAGACCGCTGTCGACGTGCTGGAAATGCGTGAGCTGATGGAGCAGGAGCGTCCCGGCAAGGGCGTTTGGGACCTGAAGCTGACGCCTGGCGGGTTGGTCGACATCGAGTTCGTCGCCCAGTTCCTGCAGCTCAAGCACGCCGCCAGCGGCGGTCCATTGGCCCACAACACGGGCGAGGCGCTCGCGGCCCTTAGGGCCGCGGGTCTGGCCGACGATGCGGCCCTGGCCTGCCTGGAGACGGCCTGGCGGCTTGAGCAGGATCTCTCGCAGCTGATCAAGGTGGCGCTGGAGGAGGGCGGTGATCCCGAGAACGAGCCCAAGGCCTTCAGGACCCTGCTGGCGCGCGCCGGCCATGTGCGGGAGTTCCGCTCCCTGAAGACCAAGCTGACCAGGGCCAAGGCGGAAGCCCGGGCGGCGTTCGAGACAATCGTGCGCCGCGACGGAAAAGCCGGCACCTGACGTTCAAGGGGCATGGGACGGGCTTTCGACACCTTGGAGACTAGGTCACATGCTGAAAATGACACTGATCGCGACCGGCGCGGTCCTGCTGCTCGCCGGTCCAGGCCTGGCGGCGCCGAAGGGCGCGGCCGCGCTCGACGCCAACGCGGACGGCAAGGTCACCCTCGCCGAATTCCAGGCCGGACGCGGCGGCCAGATGATGGCGCATCTCGACGCCGACAAGGATGGCAAGCTGTCGCGCGCCGAGTTCTCGGCCATGCGCAAGCCCAGGGGCGATGGGCCGGCCCCGGCCGCTGGCAGGGCTGGCAGGGGCGGCGACCGGATGTGGTCGCGCGTTGACGCCGACAATGACGGGTTCCTGTCTCGCGGCGAGATGGATGGCTTCCTGGAGGGCCGCTTCAAGCGCATGGACGCCGACAATGACGGCGCCTTGAGCCAGGCGGAGTTGATGACCGGCGCGGGCAAGGCGAAGGTCGGGATCTGATGTGTTCGCGCGCGGCGAGGTGAGGTTTGGCGGCCGAGGGGAGCGATCCCGACGAGGCGCTGCTGACAGGGGTGGGCCGGGGCGAACCGGCCGCCGTTCGCCAGCTGCTGGACCGACGCCTGCCGCGCGTTCTGGCCCTGGCCAGGCGGGTGCTGAACGACGCCGGCGAGGCCGAGGATGTGGCGCAGGAGACCTTCCTGCGGGCCTGGAAGCAGGCGCGCTCCTGGCGACCGGGCGGGGCCAGGTTCGATACCTGGCTGCACCGGGTGGCGCTGAACCTCTGCTACGATCGCCTGCGTCGCCGTCGCGAGGTGGTCACGGCCGACCCGCCGGAGCAGGTCGATACCGGCCCGGCGCCGGATGCCGGCCTGCTGGGCGCGGACCTGTCGCGACGGGTCGAGGCGGCGCTGGCCTCCTTGCCCGAGCGACAGCGCGAAGCCATCGTGCTGTGCCACCATCAGGGGCTGGGCAATATCGAAGCCGCGGCCCTTATGACGATCAGCGTCGAGGCGCTGGAGAGTCTGCTGGGACGCGGGAGACGCGCGCTGAGAACCTCCCTCGCGGATCTGGCGGGGTCTGGGCGATGAAGGAGATGGCGTCATGACCATGACCATGACCGTCGAACGGTTCGTCGAGCTGGCCGAAGTCTATGGCGGCGAGGTGGCCCGCTGGCCGGAGGCCGAGCGCGAAATCGCGCGCGCGCTTCTGGTCGCCGAGCCCGTGCGTCTGGAAGCGGTGCTGGCCGACGCCGCGCGACTGGATCGCCTGCTCGACCTCGCGCCGGCCCAATCCGTCGACGCGGCCCTGCTGGGGAGGCTGATCGCGGCGGCTCCGCGGCCGGCAAGCGCCGTGGGCCGCTGGCTGGCCGGCGCCGGCGCCGCCGTTGGCCTGGGCGTCGCCGCCCTGGCGGGCGTCGCGGTCGGCGTGGCGATCGGCCAGGCCGATCATGGGCGCGCGCCTGATGGCCAGAGCGTGATCGCCACCGATTTCACCGCCGACCTGTCCGAAGCCCTCGAGGAGCCCGCCGTCCTATGACCGTCTCCCGTTCGCTGCTGATCGGCCTGATCGTCTCGGCGGCCCTCAACGTCTTTCTCGTGGGCGGCGTCGTTGGCGTGCTGTGGGTGCGCCAGGCTCCACCGGCGCCGGCGGTGGAATCCGCGATGCTCCCGCCCGTCGGGTCCGTGACGGATGAGGTCGCGCCGCCGGTTCCGTCCGCGCCGCTCGTTCAGTCGCTCCAGCCGTCGCCTGCTTCAGCGAGAAGCGCGCCTCAAGGTGAAGCACCGGCGCGGCCGCCGCTCTGGATGGCTGGCCGGGAACTGTCTCAGGAGAGCCGTCGCGCGTTGCGCCGCACTTTGCGCGAGGCCAATCAGCGCAATCAGCCGATCGTCCGACAGGCGCGTGGTGAGCGACGGGCGGCCTTGCAGGCCTTCAGGGACAAGCCCTATGACGCCGCCGAGGTCGCCAGGCGCCTGGCCGCCGCGCGGGCGCTGGATATCCAGGCGCGCGGCAATGTCGAGACGGCCCTGGCCAACTATGCCGCGACCCTCTCGCCCGTCGAGCGGGCGACGCTGGCCGATGGTCTTGCCCGGGTCTATGCGCCGCGCCAGCGGCAGACGCAGCCGCCGCCAAATTGAATTGACCGTTTGCGTAACCAAAGCGCGTGTTGTTGCGTATCTTCGGTAAGACCTCGCACCGGAGCCCGCCATGCTGATCCGCAACGCCCCCGACCTGACCGAGAACGAGGTCACCGATCACGGGCTCTATCTCCGGCGACGGGAATTCATCGGCGGCGCGGCGGGGCTTGGGCTCACCGGGCTGGCGGGTGTGGCTAGCGCGGCGCCGCTGAATTATTCCAAGGGCTTTTCGACCACCGAGAAGCCAACGCCCAAGGAAGACGTCACCAGCTACAACAACTTCTATGAGTTTGGCGTCGACAAGGGCGATCCCGCCGAAAACGCTGGCAAGCTGAAGACCCGGCCCTGGACGGTGCGGATCGACGGCGAATGCGAGGCGCCGCGCACGGTCGGGATCGACGATCTGATCAAGGCTAACAAGCTGGAGGAGCGCATCTATCGCATGCGCTGCGTCGAGGGCTGGTCGATGGTGATCCCCTGGGTGGGCTTTCCGCTCAAGGACCTGATCGCCTTGGTCAAGCCGACCTCCAGGGCCAGGTATGTGGCGTTCGAGACCCTGATGCGGCCGTCGGAGATGACGGGTCAGGCCTGGAACGTGCTGGAGTGGCCCTATCGCGAAGGCCTTCGCATCGACGAGGCCACCCATCCCCTGACCCTGATGGCGGTGGGCCTGTATGGCGAGACCCTGCCCAACCAGAACGGCGCGCCGCTGCGGCTGGTCGTGCCGTGGAAATATGGCTTCAAGGGCATCAAGTCGATCGTGCGGATCACCCTGACCGACAGGCAGCCGCGCACGGCCTGGAACATCTCGGCTCCACGGGAGTACGGCTTCTATTCCAACGTCAATCCGGCCGTGGATCACCCCCGCTGGTCGCAGGCCAGCGAGCGCCGTATCGGCGAGTTTCGTCGGCGCGAGACCCTGCCGTTCAACGGCTATGGCCAGTATGTCGCCGAACTGTATCGCGGCATGGACCTGAAGAAGAACTTCTGATGGACCAGAGCGTCGCCGCGCCGCGCGCCGCCAGCCGGCGCAAGCGCCCGTCAAAACTACAGGACAATCTGGTCTACGGCCTGGTCTGGCTGGCCTGTTTCGCGCCGCTGGTCTGGCTGGCGTGGAAGGGCTTCAACGGCGACCTGGGCGCCAATCCGATCGAGAAGCTGATCCGCCAGCTGGGCGTCTGGGGCCTACGGCTGCTCCTGATTGGTCTGGCGATCACGCCGGCGGCGCGGATCCTGAAGATGCCGCGCCTGGTGCGTTTTCGGCGCACGGTGGGGCTTTTCGCGTTCAGCTACATCGTGCTGCATCTATCGACCTATGTCGGCGTCGACCTGTTCTTCGACTTCGATCAGCTCTGGAAGGACATCCTCAAGCGGCCCTTCATCACCCTGGGCATGGGCGCGTTCGTGCTGCTGATCCCGCTGGCGGTGACCTCGACCAATGGCTGGATCATCAGAATGGGTCGGGCCGCGTGGCAGCGACTGCACTGGCTGATCTACCTGATCGTCCCGCTGGGCGTGGCCCACTACTACCTGCTGGTGAAGGCCGACCATCGGCCGCCCCTGATCTATGCGGCGCTGTTCGCGGTGCTGATGGCCTGGCGGGTCTGGGACAGGGTTCGTCGGGCATAACGTACGGGTGGCCTCCTCCGGGGCGTCCGGAGGAGGCCGTGTCCGGGCCTATTTCGCCGCTACGCTCTTGGCGTAGGCTTGAGCCTGTCCGACCAGTCGCAACACGTTGCCGCTCCAGATCGCCTCGATATCGGCGTCCGAATAGCCTTCGGCCTTCAGACGCGCGGTGATCTTGGGCAGGTCGGCCACGTCTTCCAGGCCCTCGACGCCGCCGCCGCCGTCCCAGTCAGCGCCGACGCAGACGCCCTTGGGTCCGGTGATCTTCAGGGTGTGCAGCATGCTGGCCATGAAGATATCGAAGTTGGCCCGGGTCGGCGGATACTGCTTGTCGATCGCGACGCGCTTGGCCATCCACGCGACCACGTCGGCCTGGGTAGCTTCGTCGCGCGGCGGACGTCCAAGACCCTCCAGCGCGGCCTTTCGCTCGGGGCTCGGGGTGGCCGAAGCGATCAGATAGACCGAGTTGATGCAGATCGCGCCGCCGCTGTCGGCGATCCGCTTGATCAGGTCGTCATTCAGGTTGCGGGGGTGGTCGAAGACCGCCCGGGCCCCGCTGTGCGAGGCGATCACCGGGGTCTTCGACAGGGCGACCGACTGGCTGACCACGTCGTCGGAAGCGTGGCTGACGTCAACCAGCACGCCCAGCCGGTTAGCCTCGGCGAGCCAGCGCAGGCCCAGCGGCGAATAGCCGTTCCAGATCTTGCCCTTGGGGTCGGTTGAGCTGTCGGCGAACTGGTTGTTGCGGAAGTGAACCGGCCCAGCCATCCGCACGCCGGCCTCGTAGAAGGTCTGCATCAGGGTGAGGTCCTCACCCATCGGCCAGCTGTTCTCGATGCTCTGATAGACGAACGACTTGCCGCCCTTGCTGATGCGGGCGGCGTCCTCGGCCGTGAAGGCCAGTTCGAACTTGTCGGGGTGGGCGGCGACCATCTCGCGAATATCGACGGCGCGTCTCAGGGCGAAGTCGCGGGCGTAGCGATAGCCCTCGGCGGTCAGATCGCCCTGGCCGGTATAGATCACGTAGAAGCCGCCATCGAGGCCGCCGGCCTTCATGCGCGGCAGGTCGACCTGGGTGCCGTCCAGGGTCACCGCGTGACCGTCCAGCATGCTCCAGCCGGGGCGTCCGAAGTGCTCGGGCGTGTCCAGATGGGTGTCGAGCGTCAGCATTTTCTGGTGAGCGGCCATGTCGGCCTTGGACACGGCCGGTGTGGGAGCGGTCGCGCTGGCGACGGTGGCGAAAAGCGCGGCGGAGCCGAGGAGGGCGGTCAACAGGCGATAGGACATCAAGGCTCCGAAGATGAGACGCGGACTGGAACAGTCACGCTCACGGATGACCGTCACCACGTCAAGGCGGAGCTGACGCCGGGAGCGCAGATCAAGCCCAGCGCCTTGAAGCTGGACACGTCGTCGCCTCCCACCACCAGATGTTGATGAACGCCGATCTTCAGCGCGCGCCCCGTAGGCCCCTGAATGAGGGCTCGCACGGGCGGCGGTGACGCCCGTGCGAGCCCGTCAGGTCTTGCCTAGAACTTCCGGCTGAGGCTCAGGCCCCATTCACGCGGACGGCCGAAACTGGCTTCCTTGAGGCCAAAGCCGCTGGAGGCGTTGCCCGACACCATGTAGCGCTCGTCCGACAGGTTGGAGCCAAACAACGCCACCTGCCAGAGCTGGTCGGCCGAGGTGTAGCCGATGCGCGCGCCGAAGAGATCATAGGCGGGCTGGGTCAGATCCGGGTCGTTGGCGACGTCGTTGTAGATGGTGCTGTAGTGGGTCCAGTCGACACGAGCGATCATGCGACCACCGATCGAGAGTTCGCGGGCGTACTCGATCCCGCCGTTGGCCGTCCATTCCGGGGCCTTGACGAAATGGGTGGCCAGCGTGATTGGCAGAACCTGGCCCGCCGCCAATCCTGATCCCACCTCGGTATATTTGGCGTCCATGTAGCCGGCGCCCAGATTGAAGCTCCAGTTGGTGGTCGGCCGGGCCTGGAGTTCCAGTTCGACGCCCTTGACCTCGCCCGCCGCGGCGTTGGCCACGAAGTTGCGTGGCGTCTGGTTCACCGTCACCTGGATGTCCTGGTAGTCACTGAAATAGCCGGCCAGGTTGAGGATCAGCCTGCGGTCCAGCCAGGCGGTCTTGGCGCCCAGTTCGTAGGTCAGCAGGGTCTCGGGCTGGTATTCGGTGATTTCGGTGGCGTCATTGAGCGGCCGAGCGTTGAAGCCGCCGCTTTTGAAGCCCTTGCCGGCCGAGGCGTAGAACAGCACGTCCGGCGTGGCCTTGAACTCCAGGCCCACCTTGGGCGTGAAGGAATCCCACGAACCGCCCTTGGTCAGCTGAGCGATGATGCCGCCATCGCGGATACGGCGATGGTCGAGAACATAGTCCTTCTCGTCGCGGTTGACCCGCGCGCCGACCGTGGCGCTGAGCCGGTCGGTGAGGCTGTAGCTGCCCTGGGCGAACAGGGCGTAGGTGGTGCTGGTCACCTTGGTATAAACCGCCGCGGACGGGCTGAAGGGCGGGGGCGACGCGCCGGCCGCCAGGCCAAGGGCCAGCTTGGCGTAGCCAGAGTCGGTGCCGCGTTCCTGGAAGGCGTAGGCGCCGGCCACCCAGGTCAGCTTGTCGTCGAACGACAGGCCGCTGAACTGGAATTCCTGGCTATATTGAGCCTGGACGTCGTGGTTGAAGGTCTCGCGGAACGTGAAGGGCGTGTTGTCGCCGTCCCGGGCGAAGGTGGCCTTGAGGCCGCGCACGGCGGTGATGCTCTTGAAGCCGACGGAGCCCAGGTCCCAGTTCACGGTCGCCGAGCCGCCCCACAGGTCCAGGTCGTTGACATTGGGGCCTGTGCCATAGGTCGTGTACGGATCATTGGTCAGGAACGAGGTATTGAGAGTCTTGGCGCCGTTGGGCGCGGTGATCCCCAGGCCTGGCGCGACATAGGTGTTGAAGTTGCCCATGAACGGGCCGATCGCGAATCCGGGGACGGCGCCGATCACCAGGAGCTTCTGGGGCGCGGAGTTTTCGCGGGCGCGGGTGTAGTCCGCCGACAGGTCGATGGTGACGTTGTCCGAGGCTTGCCAGCGCAGTTGGGCGCGCGCCGCCGTGGCGTTGCGATCGCCCAGGTCTTCGCCGGTCAGTAGGCGCTTGCCATAACCGTCGCGTGTCAACCGGGCCGCCGACAGGCGCACAGCGACCTTGTCGCTTAGCGGGACGTCGACATGGCCCTTGATGTCGCGGCGATCCAGACTGCCGATCGTGCCTTCGATCTTGCCGCCCAGTTCATTGCCTGGTTGGGCCGTGGAGATCACGACCGCGCCGCCGATGGTGTTTTTGCCAAACAGCGTGCCTTGCGGGCCGCGCAGCACCTCGATCCGGCTGACGTCGAAGGCGTCCATCGTGCCGCCGATCGAGCGGGCGTAGTAGACGCCATCCACATAGACGCCCACGCCGGGATCGCTGAAGATGGCGAAGTCGTTCTGGCCGACGCCGCGGACGAAAACCGTGGCGTTGTAGTTGCCGCCGCTGAGGGCGGCGGCTCCGTCGAAACGGATGCTCGGCGCGAACTTGGCGATCTGGTCGACGCTCTCGACGCCGCGGCTTTGCAAGGCTTCGCCACCAAGAGCGGTGACAGCCACGGGCGCGTCCTGCAGCCGCTCCTCGCGGCGGCGGGCGGTTACGACGACCTCCTCGATCTGAGCCGTGGTGGTCGCCGGAGCGGTGGTCTGGGCCAAGGCCGGCGTCGAGATCGCTTGGACCCCTGCCGCTGCGCAAGCCAGTAGCCCGCCGGCGCGCAGGCGGCCGGAGATGTTCCCAATCCTGGGCATTGGTATCCTCCCTTTGTACGTCTGTGTCCGATGGGCGCGTGGGCTCTCGGACTGTGTTTGTTATGCGTACTAATTATTTCAGAGCATGATTGTATGGCGGATTCAATGGCGCTTTGAGAGGTTCGCAAGTTCGGAGAACAATGTTGCGTCACGGCCACGGAACCATGGCCACCGGCGCGTCGCCGCGCGGCGCGGGACGACGGCTTTTGGCCGGCCGGCCGGCGTTACCTCGAACCCTGACTGTGAAATTGAGGCCGAAGCTGCGGCTCCAAGCGCGCTTGCTCAGTCGTCGGTCGCCTTGGGGCGCGTGCCGAGCCAAAGGCAGATCGCCCCGCCAAGCGCAAGGATCGGGAGCAGCGCCAACAGGACCTGGCTGGACTGTTGACCGGCTCCGATCAGAAAGGCGGCAAGGAGCGGGCCGCCGGCCGAACCCAGGCGTCCCATCACCACCGCCGCGCCGACCCCCGTGCCGCGCAACCGGGTGGGATAGAAGCTCGGCGCCATGCCGTAGACGATCGATTGGACCCCAGAGATGGTCGCGCCGAGCGCTGCGCCCACGACCAGGAACACCGTCAGGGAGGCCGGCGCTCCAGCCGCCGCCGCCAAGGCGGCCGCCGAGGCGCCGAAAACCAGAAGGATGGTCACGGGGCGCCGACGGGGACTATCCATCAGCCACCCGGTCGCCACGCTGCCCGCCGCGCCGGCCAGGTTGAAGGCCATTTGCACCAGGCCAGCATCCGGGCGGCTCAAGCCCTTGGCGATCAGCAGGGACGGCAACCAGCTCAGCAGCAGGTACATAACCAGCAGCGCCAGGAAGAACGCCAGCCACAGCAGAAGGGTGGTCAGGGCGCGGTCCCCGCCGATAGCGGCTTCGATGAAGCCTGACTTCTGATTGACCGCCCCTTCACGAGCGGTCCTGGGCGGGTTGGGCAACAGCGGGATGGCCACCGCCAAAGCCAGCAGTGGTCCGACGCCGCCGATGTAGAAGATCATTCGCCAGTCGGATGGATCCGCGCCGGCCAGGCTCACCAGGCTGGCGATGGCGCCGCCGCAGGGCAGGCCCGCATAGAGGAGGCCGACGGCGAAGCTTCGCAGTCTGGGCGAAACGCTTTCGGCCACGATCGCGATCAGGTTGGGCAATGCGCCGCCAAGGCCGACGCCGGTCAGGAAGCGGGCGACGAGCAGGCTGTCGAGATCCGTCGCCAGGCCCGTCGCGATCGACAATATGCCGAACAGGGCCACCGAGACCAGCAACGTGGTCTTGCGTCCCAAACGATCCGAGAGACGCCCGCCGATCGCCGCGCCAAGCATCAGGCCAAAGGTGCTGACGCTGAAGAACCACCCTAGGTCGTCGGGCGTGAGGCCAAGGTCCGGAGCCAGGCGGGGGGCGGCAACGCCCGCCGCCTGCAGATCGAAGCCTTCGAAAACAGCCAGAAGGCAACAAACCGCGACCGCCGCTATGCCAACGGGGCTGCGGGTCTCAGCATCGTCACGAACGGACATGGAGCCTCCCGATGTTTCCTCACTCGCGCTCTGCGGCGCGATGATAGATACGTGTCATAACTATTCTGGTGTGTCGCTATTATTCGTGTCGCTCGCGCGAAACCGGCGTCATTGTGCGGAATAGAGATGTTGAGGACGAGACGGTCATGATCGACGCTGTGGAACGCAAAGCCGACGGCGACACCCCTTCGATGGGCGGACTGGAGACGACAGTGGGTTTTCTCCTGCGTCTGGCGCAGGTCGCCGTGTTCAAGGATCTGCTTGCCGCGCTGAAGCCGTTCGATCTTCGGGTCACCGATCTGTCGGTGTTGATGGTCGTCGAAGCGACGCCGGGCCTGCAACAGCGCGTGATCGGCGAGATGCTGCGGATCCAGCGCCCCAATCTGGTGATCATTCTGGACCAGTTGCAGTTGAGAGGTCTCGTGCGCCGCGGCGCGGTGCCCAGTGACCGCCGCGCCTATGCTGTCTCGCTGACCTCAGAGGGCGCGGCCTTGCTGCGGGAAGCCAAGGCGGCGCACGCTGCGCACCATCGCAAGGTCCTGGAGGCTCTGGGCGATCTTGATCAAGAGCGGATGCTGGCCGCGTTGGCGCGGATCGCCGCGATCTAGGACCCAGACGATCCGTCGAGCTGGGAAATCACTTCGGCCGCTTCGGTGAAGGCTGTGTTGGCCGCCGGCACGCCGGCATAGATGGCCGTCTGCATCAGAACCTCCTTCAATTCGTCCTGGGTGAAGCCGCCCTGCTCCAGCCCGGCCTTCACGTGCAGGCGGAATTCTTCCCAGCGGGCCAGGGAGGCGCAGATGGCCAGGACCAGCAGGCGGCGGGTGCGATCGTCCAGTCCCGGCCGGCCCCAGATCTCGTTCCAGGCATAGCGGGTGATCATCGCCTGGTAGTCGGCGGTGAAGGGGGTGCGCTTGGCCAGGGACTTGTCGACCCAGGCGTCGCCCAGCACCCTGCGACGATTGAGCAGGCCAGCCTCGAACAGCACTTCAGCCGCCTCGGTGACGCTCGGGCCATTGCGGGTCTGGGCCAGAAAGCCGCGCACCGCGCCGGCGAAGGCGGCGGGGTCTTCCAGGCTGGGCAGGTGGGCGGTGTCGAGCATCGCCGAGGTCGCGCCCGGAATGGCCGCCATGATCCGCTCGCCGTGCCCCTCGAACGGCGTCGAGACGTCCTTCAGTCCGCCAATCACCAGGGTCGGGGCGGTGATGGCGGAGATCCGCGCGAGCAGGTCCATGTCGCGGATCGCGGCGCCGCAGCCGCTGTAGCCGTCGGGGTTCATGGCCAGCAGGCCGGCGCGCACGGTCTCGACCGTGGCGGGATGCTGGCGCCGGAAGGGCTCGGAAAAGAACCGGCCCAGGGCCATCTCGGCGATGGCGCCCATGCCCTCGGCGCGCACCGTGGCGATGCGGGCGGTCCAGGCGGCGACGTCCATGGCCGCCGAGGTGCAGGCCAGGACAAGGCCCTCGACCCGTTCCGGGGCCTTCAGGGCCAGGGTCATGGCGATCATGCCGCCCAGCGAGACGCCGACGAGGCTGGCCGTGGCCAGGCCCGCCGCATCCATCGCCGCCAGCACGTCGCCGGCCAATTGGTCGAGCGTGTAGTCGCCGGCCGGGGCGTCGGATGCGCCATGGCCGCGCGTGTCGACGCGCAGCAGGCGGAAGTCGGCCAACAGCAGAGGGGCGGCGGCGTCGTACATCCCCATGTCCGTGCCGATCGAGGTCAGCAGCACCACGGCCGGCTTGTCGGCCGCGCCGTCCAGCCGCCAGTAAATCCGTGCGCCGTCGTGGGTGGCGAAAGCCATCAGCGGTCTCTTTCGAAATGGGCCAAGGCGCGGGCGACCAGCGCTTCGGACTCGCCGGTGTCGGTCCCGACATCGGCGGCGGCGAGATTGGCGGCCATGCGGACGACATCGACCTCCAGCCCCTCGACGACAGGGGCCATGGCGGCCAGGGCGCCATGGGTGATCTGGAACAGGTCGGCCAGCACCGGGGCCTCCGCCTGCCAGCCGCCCAAGCCGCGCTCGTGTTGCTGGGGCAGGGCCGAGATGATCGTGGCGGCAAGGTGCGGCGCGCGGATCGCCGCCGTCAGGGCCGTCTGGCAGCCGGTCGGGTTGCGCTTGTGGGCCATGGCTGACGAGCCGCCCCGGCCAGCGACGCGCGGCTCGAAGGCTTCGGCGACCTCGTTCTGGGCCAGAAGGGCGACGTCGCCGGCGATCTTGCCGACCGCGCCTGTCAGGATGGCCAGGGCCGAGGCCAGACCCGCCAGGCCGTCGCGGCGGGCGTGCCAGGGGGTGACGGCGGCGGGCAGGCCCAGGATCGTCGCCAGGCGCTCGGTGACCGCGATGGCCTTGCCGTCCTGACCCGCCAGGGATCCCGCGGCGCCGCCCAACTGCAATTGGATGGCGGCGGCTTCGCGCTCGAAGCGGGCGAAGGCGCTGGTGATCCCTTGCAGCCAGCCGGCGACTTTGAGGCCAAAGGTGATCGGCAGGGCGCCCTGCAGAAGGGTGCGGCCCAGCATCGGCGTGGCCGCGTGGGCCTTGGTCAGGACGGTCAGCGCCGCGACCAGCCGCCCGGTCTCCTCGCTGATCAGGGCCGCGCCGGCCTTGGCCTGCAGCATCAGGGCGGTGTCGGCCAGATCCTGGCTGGTGGCGCCCTTGTGGAGCAGGGCGGCGGCGCGGGGCGACGTGGACGAGAGCCGTTCCCGCAGCAGGGCGACCAGCGGAATGGCCAGGGTTCCCGCATGAGCCGCCGCCTGCGCCAGATCCACGACATCGGGCAGGGCGACGCAGGCCGCCGCTATGGCCTGAGCGTCCTCCGACGCGATCAGGCCCGCGTCAGCCTGGGCCTGGGCCAGACCCGCCTCGAACCGCAGAGCCGCGCGCAGCAGGGCTTCGTCGCCGAAGACCGCCAGCATGGCGTCGGTGGATCCCGCGCGGTCGCGGATCAGGCAGGACAAGGGCGACTCCTTTGAGGACCGTCAGATGTCGAAGAAGACGGTTTCGGCCTCGCCTTGCAAGACGATGTCGAAGCGCCAGGTGTCTCCGGCGGGTCTGGCGATCAGGGTATCGCGACGTTCGGCCGGAACCAGGGCCAGGATCGGGTCATCGGCATTGGCCGGGTCGCCGTCGAAATAGGCCCGGGTGACCAGGCGCTTGAGCAGGCCGCGTCCAAACACGCCGACGGCGATATGCGGGGCCTGCGTGTCGTCCACCCGGCCCGGACGGACGGTGCGAAAGCGATAGACACCGTTCTCGTCGGTCGAGGATCTACCAAAGCCGATGAAGCCCGTGTTGCTGCTCCCGTCGGCATAGCGCCCGGCGGCGTTAGCCTGCCAAATCTCGACCATGGCGTCGACGATGGGGACGCCGTCGGCGTCCAGTACGGCGCCTTCAAGCGTGATGACCTCCCCCTCGACCGCGCCCTTGGGCGAGGGCTGGTTCAGCACATAGTGGTCCTCGGGAAACAGCTCCGGCCGGGCGCCGATCCCGGAGACGCCGACCAGGTCCGCGCCGCCCTTCCAGGACAGGCCATAGTGGAAAAAGGGACCCACGGTCTGCCACGGGGTCTGGCCAAACAGGTCGGGATCCTGGTTGTCGAGGCGCGGCGCGGGATTGATCTGGTCAGTCATGGCGATCGTCCTCCATCGGCGTGGCGCCCGGGCCGCGCAGAACCAGGTCGAACAGGTAGCCCAGCGCCCAGTTGGGCCGGGTGGTCTCGATGTCGAACCGTGAGACCATGCGCTGGCGGAACGGCATGGGGACGGCGTTGGCGATGGGGTCGATTTCGATCAGCGGATCGTCCGGAAAATACATCTGGGTGACCAGCCGCGTGGCGAAGGCCGGGCCGAGCAACGACAGGTGGATGTGGGAAGGCCGCCAGGCGTTGTGGTGGTTGCGCCAGGGATAGGCGCCCGGCCGCACGGTCACGTACTGGTAGCGGCCCTCGGCGTCGGTGATCACCCGGCCCGCGCCGGTGAAGTTGGGATCGAGCGGAGCATCCCACTGGTCCTTCTTGTGGATGTAGCGCCCGGCGGCGTTGGCCTGCCAGATTTCCATCACCGTGTTGGGAACCGGGCGGCCGCGTTCGTCCAGCACCCGGCCGGAGACGACGATCCGCTGGCCCTGGGGCATGGCCTTGTGCTGGGTGGTCAGGTCGGCCAACGACCCGCCCATCAGCCGCTCCCAGTTGGCGTTCGGACCGGTGGTCTCGGTCAGGGTCTGGGGGATCTTGATCAGGGGCTGGCGCGGCGAGCGGGCCACGGTCGAGGCATAGGCCGGATAGAGCGACGGCGGCTGGCCGTCGTCTTCCCGCGCGAAACCGATCAGGCTTGTCATCGAGGGTCTCCTAGATGCGTTCGAGGGCGAGCGCGTGTTGGCCGTCGGCGGCCTCCAGCTGACGCAGGGCCGCCAGGACCAGACCGCCGCCGTAGCGGCCGATGGGCGCGCGGATGCAGGCGGTGCTCACGCGAAGATCCCGGGGTCGAAGTCGGCTTCCGTCTTGGCCCTGACCTCGTCGAGGGTGAGGCCGGGCGCCAGTTCCAGCAGCGTCAGGCCGCCACCCTTCCTGTCCAGGTCGAAGACGCAAAGGTCGGTGATCACCATGTCGACGCAGCCCGCGCCGGTCAGGGGCAGGGCGCAGCGCTTGAGCACCTTGCTGTCGCCGGCCTTGTTGGCGTGGTCCATGACCACGATCACCCGCTTGACGCCGGCGACCAGATCCATGGCGCCGCCCATGCCCTTGACCATCTTGCCTGGGATCGTCCAGTTGGCGATGTCGCCGTTCTGGGCCACCTCCATCGCCCCCAGCACCGTCAGGTCGACGTGACCGCCGCGGATCATCGCGAAGCTCTGGGCGCTGTCGAAGAAGCTGGAGGTCGGCAGCATGGTGATGGTCTGCTTGCCGGCGTTGATCAGGTCGGGATCCGCCTCGCCCTCATAGGGGAAGGGGCCCATGCCCAGCATGCCGTTCTCGCTCTGCAAGGTGACATGGACGCCATCGGGGATGTGGTTGGCCACCAGGGTCGGGATGCCGATGCCGAGGTTCACGTAGAAGCCGTCCTGCAGTTCGCGGGCGGCGCGGGCCGCCATCTCGTCGCGGGTCCAGGCCATCAGGCGGTCTCCTCTTGGCCGTCGCTTGGGCGCGGACGGGTGGTCAGCTTCTCGATGCGCTTTTCGTTGATGGTCGACAGGACGATGCGGTCGACATAGATGCCCGGCGTGTGGATGCTGTTGGCGTCCAGTTCGCCGGCCGCGACGATTTCCTCGACCTCGACGATGGTCACCCTGCCGGCCGTGGCCATTACCGGGTTGAAGTTGCGGGCCGTCATCCGGAACATCAGGTTGCCCTCGGGATCGGCCTTCCACGCCTTGACGATGGCGACGTCGGCGCGAAGCCAGGTCTCGCGGACATAGTCCTCGCCCTCGAAGGTCTCGACAGGCTTGCCCTCCGCCACCACCGTGCCGACGCCGGTCTTGGTGTAGAAGGCCGGGATGCCGGCGCCGCCGGCCCGGATGCGCTCGGCCAGGGTGCCTTGCGGATTGAGTTCCAGCTCCAGCTGGCCCGACAGATAGAGCTGCTCGAACAGTTTGTTCTCGCCGACATAGCTGGAGATCATTTTCTTGATCTGGCCGTTGTCGAGCAGCATCCACAGGCCAAAGCCATCGGCCCCGCAGTTGTTGCTGATCACGGTCAGACCCTTGATCCCGGTGTCCTTCAGGGCCGGGATCAGGCTCTCGGGATTGCCCGACAGGCCAAAGCCGCCCGACATCAGGGTCATGCCGTCAAAGACGACGCCTTCCAGAGCCGCCGCTGCCGAGGGGTAGATCTTGGATTTCATGAGCTGTTCCTAGACGAGCGGCAGGCCGACATAGTTTTCGGCGAGGGTGATCTGGGCCGCGCGCGAGCCCTTGATGTAGGCCAGCTCCGCCACTTGCATCTTGCGGTCGAAACCGTCGCGGTCGGGGAAGCGGTGGGTCAGGCTGGTGAACCACCAGGAAAAGCGCTCGGCCTTCCACACCCGCGCCAGGGCGCGAGCCGAATAGCCGTCGATGCCCGCATCCGAGCCGTTCCTGAAGTGATCGACCAGGGCCTCGCACAGCATGACCACGTCGGAGGCCGCCAGGTTCAAGCCCTTGGCGCCGGTGGGCGGAACGATGTGGGCGGCGTCGCCGGCGAGGAACAGCCGGCCGTGGCGCATGGGCTCGGCCACGAAGCTGCGCAGCGGCGCGATCGACTTCTCGAACGACGGCCCGCGCGTCACCTTGGCGGCGGTCTCCGGGCCCAGGCGCAGGCAAAGCTCGTCCCAGAAGCGCTCGTCGTCCCAGTCTTCGATCTTCTCGTCCAGACCGCACTGAATGTAATAGCGGCTGCGGGTGGCCGAGCGCATCGAGGCCAGGGCGAAGCCACGCTCGTGATTGGAATAGATCAGCTCGTGGTCGCAGGGCGGGACCTCGGCGAGGATGCCTAGCCAGCCGAAGGGGTAGACGCGTTCGAAAGTCTTGAGCACGTCGGCCGGGATCGCGGTGCGGCTGACCCCATGATAGCCGTCGCAGCCGGCGATGAAGTCGCAATCGAGACGTTTCTCGACGCCGTCCTGGCGCCAGGTGACGAAGGGGCGGGCGCCGTCGATGTCGTGCAGGGCCACCGCATCGGCGTCGAAGACGATCTGGACGCCGCGGGTCTCGGCGGCGTCGAACAGGTCCTTCATCACCTCCTGCTGGCCGTAGACCATCACGGTCGAGCCGCCTGTCAGCTCGGCCATGTCGATGCGGAAAAGTTCGCCGTCGCTGGCCAGGTTCGTGCCGCCGTGGACCAAGCCCTCGCGGCGCATGCGCTCGCCCAGGCCCAGTTGCTCCATCAGATCGACGGCGACGCGCTCCAGTACGCCGGCCCGTACGCGGCCCTCGACATAGGGGCGGTCCTTGCGTTCGAGGATGACCGCGTCGACGCCGGCCTGCTTCAGTAAATGGCCGAGGAAGAGCCCCGCCGGGCCCGCGCCGATGATGGCGACCTGGGTTCGCATTGAGGCCTCCGCCCTTTGTCGCCTGCCGCGACTTGGATCAAGGGTGGTGCGGCCGCCTGGCGTTGAGGATGGACAGAGTGTCACAAAAGTTGGACGTTTCGACGATGTGGAGGGAGCGCCCTTCAGCGACGAGAACCTCGAACCGTGTCAAAGAGTCCAAAAATTCCGAGCTTTTTCCTGTTCGGAGAGCCGCTTCGGACGGTCGAGGGCAAGTTCATTCATCTTGAGTCCTTGGACGATCGCACACGCCCCAATGACTGGAATATCCGCGCCCACGCCCACGCGGACCTCAATCATGTGTTCCATATTTCGTCCGGGGGTGGCGTCATGCATGCGGACGATCAGGCCATCGCCTTCGCCGCGCCCTGTCTGCTCATGGCGCCGTCCGGCGTCGTCCATGGCTTCGCCTATGAGGCCGAGACAACAGGCTCGGTGCTGACCATCGCCGACAGCTATCTGCGCGACCTCGCCGACCGCGAACCGGATTTCGCGGGCCTGTTCGTCGCGGCGCGCCATCTGCCGCTGGGGCCGGCTTCGAGGATCGCCGCTTCGCTGGAGGGCCTGTCCCGCGAACTGGTCTGGACGGCGCCGGGAGGAGGGGCTGCCATCGAGGCGCATCTGCTCGCGATTCTGGTGGAGGTCCTGCGGCTGCAGCTCCAGATCCAAGCTGTCAGTCCGGCCGTGCAAGGCGCTCACGCGGCTCTCGTGGCCCGATTTCGCGAGCTGGTCGAGGCGCACTATCGCGAGGGGCTGTCCACGGAAACCTATGCGCGACGCCTGGGTGTGACGGTCCCGCGGCTGAGGGGAGCGTGCCTGAGAGGCGCCGGTTCTTCGCCCCTTCGCCTGGTTCAGGATCGGCGGATGCTGGAGGCCAAGCGGGCGCTGCTCTATTCGAACATGACGGTCGCCGAGGTCGGCTATCATCTGGGCTTTGAAGATCCCGCCTACTTTTCGCGCTTCTTCGCCAAAGCCGAAGGCCTGCCGCCGAGACGCTTCCGCGCCGAGCGAGCCTTGCTGTCATCGACGAACCCTGGGTAGCGGCGACCCAACCCGTGCAAAACGACGCCTTGCGCCAACTGTTTGCCTAACGTACAAACTGCGCAACGTACAAAAACGTGAGCCGCAAAGCGCTCCACGGCATGGGAAGGAACCATCATGAGCTCGACTCAGGTCACTTTCGATCGGCGCAATCCCGTCACCGGCGCGACGGCCACCACCTCCATCGCCATGAGCCCCGACCAGGCCCGCGGGGCCGTCGAGGCGGCCGAGGCGGCGTTGCCGATCTGGAGCGCGCTGGGGCCAAACGCGCGCCGGGCTCTGCTGGCCAAAGCCGCCGACGCGCTTGAGGCCAAGGCTTCGGCCTTCGTCGAAGCGATGATGGGCGAGATCGGCGCCACCGAGGGTTGGGCGCGGTTCAACCTGATGCTGGCCGCCTCGATGATCCGCGAGGCCGCGTCTCTCACGACCCAGATCAATGGCGAAATCATCCCGTCCGACAAGCCTGGCTGCCTGGCCATGGCGGTGCGTGAGCCGGTGGGGGTCATTCTGGGGATCGCGCCGTGGAACGCGCCGATCATCCTGGGCGTGCGCGCCGTGGCCACGCCCCTGGCCTGCGGCAACACCGTGGTCCTGAAGGCCTCGGAGACCTGCCCGCGAACGCACGGCCTGATCGTCGAAGCCTTCGAGGAAGCCGGCCTGCCGTCCGGCGCGCTGTCGATCGTGACCAATGCCCCGCAGGACGCGGCGGAGGTGGTCGCGGCCCTGATCGACCATCCGGCCATTCGCCGGATCAACTTCACGGGCTCGACCGCCGTCGGCAAGATCATCGCCAAACGCGCGGCCGAGCATCTCAAGCCGGTGCTTCTGGAACTGGGCGGCAAGGCTCCCTTGATCGTGCTGGAGGACGCCGACCTGGACGAGGCCGTGAAAGCCGCCGCGTTCGGCGCCTTCATGAACCAGGGGCAGATCTGCATGTCGACCGAGCGGATCATCGTGGTCGAAGCGGTCGCCGATGCGTTCGTAGAGAAATTCCGCGCCAAGGTCGCGACCCTGGCGGTGGGCGATCCGCGCGAGGGCAAGACGCCGCTGGGCGCCGTGGTTGATCTGAAGACCGTGACCCATGTCCAGGATCTGGTGGCCGACGCCGTGGCGGCCGGCGCGGTTCAGGTCAACGGCGGCGAGGCCAACGGCGTGCTGATCCCCGCGACCGTGGTCGACAGGGTGACCCCCGCGATGCGGCTTTTCCGCGAGGAGAGCTTTGGGCCGGTGGTCGGCGTGATCCGCGCCCGCGACGAAGAGCATGCCATCGCCCTGGCCAACGATACTGAATATGGCCTCTCGGCCTCGGTCTTCACGCGCGACATCGCGCGCGGCCTGAAGGTGGCCCGGCGCATCCAGTCCGGCATCTGCCACGTCAACGGCCCGACGGTGCACGACGAGGCCCAGATGCCGTTCGGCGGCGTCAAGGCTTCCGGCTATGGCCGCTTCGGCGGCAAGGCCGGTATCGACGCCTTCACGGAGTTGCGCTGGATCACGGTCGAAACCCAGCCCGGCCACTACCCGATCTGACGCGTGTTCGCCGCCCGTTTTTCAAGATGAAGTCAGGACCCATGACCGAGACCAACAATACCGTCGTCTACACGGTGCAGGACCGCATCGCCTGGGTGAAGTTCAACCGCCCCGACAAGCGCAACTGCATGAGCCCCACCCTGAACCGGCGCATGATGGACGTGTTGGACGAACTGGAGTTCCGAGACGACGTCGGCGTCCTGGTTCTGACGGGCGAGGGTTCGGCCTGGTCCGCGGGCATGGACCTCAAGGAATATTTCCGCGAGACCGAGGCCAAGGGACTGGGCGCGACCCGCCAGGCCCAGCGCGAATCCTACGGTTGGTGGCGGCGGCTGCGCTGGTTCCAGAAGCCGACCATAGCCATGGTCAACGGCTGGTGCTTCGGCGGCGGCTACGGCCCGCTCTATTCCTGTGACCTGGCGATCGCGGCCGATGAGGCCCAGTTCGCCCTGTCGGAGATCAACTGGGGCATTCTGCCGGGCGGCGGCGCCACCAAGGTCGTGGTCGACCTGATGCCGCTGCGCGATGCGATGTACCACGCCATGACCGGCGAGTTGATCGATGGTCAGAAGGCCGCCGCCTGGCGCCTGGTCAACGAAAGCGTCCCGCTGGAACGGCTCGAGGCGCGGGTGCGTGAGCTGGCGCAGGTGCTGCTGGCCAAGAACCCCGTGGCGCTAAAGGCCACCAAGGACGCGGTCCGCCGGGTCAAGGAGATGACCTACGACAGCGCCGAAGACTTCCTGGTGCGCGCCCAGGAGGCGGCCAATTCGTTCGACAACGAGGGCCGCAAGGAGGGCATCAAGCAGTTCATCGACGACAAGACCTACAAGCCCGGGCTTGGCGCCTACGACCTCGCCAAACAGAGCTGAGGCAGTCAGGGGGCGGCGGCGACTGGAGGGACGATAGATGACCCCGATGGATCATGTCGCCGTCCAGGCGCGCCTGCAGCCGCACCGGCCGGCGGCCGCCGATCTGGCCACCGGTCGCCGCTGGACCTATGCCGAGCTGGATGTGGCGATTGCCCGAGCCGTGCGCGTGCTTCGCGAACGGGGGATCGGGGCAGGTGACCGGTTGGCCACGGTGGCCCGCAACCGGGTGCTGCTGGCGGTCCTGCATCTGGCTTGCGCCCGTCTGGGGGCGCTGTTCGTGCCGCTGAACTGGCGGCTAAGCATCGCTGAAATCGCCACCCTGGTCGAGGACGCCGCGCCGACCCTGATCGTCGGCGACGACCTTCTCGGCGCGCTCGGGCTGGAAGGGGTCCACCTTGAGGTCCTGCAGACCGAGATCGACGCGGCCGAGCCCGATATGGCCGTGTCCGCCGATCGCGAACGACCGTCGCTGATCCTCTACACCTCAGGAACGTCGGGTCGTCCCAAGGGCGCCTTGCTCTCCGAACGCAATCTTGATCAGACGGCGATCAATTTTGGCCGGCTGGGCAGGGTCACGCACGAGAGCACCTTTCTGGTGGACGCGCCCATGTTCCACATCATCGGCCTGGTCACCTCGATCCGGCCGGCCCTGATGCACGGCGGTACGGTGCTGGTGTCGGACGGTTTCGACCCCAGCCGGACATTGAGCCGGCTCGGGGATCCCGCCCTGGGCGTCACCCACTATTTTTGCGTGCCGCAGATGGCGGCGATGTTGCGTGGACTGCCCAATTTCGACGGCTCCGCGCTTCGCCGCCTGACCGCGGTGTTCACCGGCGGCGCGCCTCATCCGGCCGCCGACATCCGCGCCTGGCTCGCCGACGGCGTGCCTGTGGTGGACGGATATGGCATGAGCGAGGCCGGGACCGTGTTTGGCATGCCGGCCGATCTTGAGCTGATCGATGCGCGGGCCGGCTCTGCGGGCCTGGCCATGCCGGCCGTGGCGACCCGGATCGTCGACGATCAGGACCGCGATTGCCCGCCGGGCGTCACCGGCGAGCTTCTGCTGAAGGGTGACAACATCTTCCGGGGCTACTGGCGTCGCCCTGACGAGACCGCCCGCGCCTTCACGATCGACGGCTGGTTCCGCACCGGCGACATCGCCCGCGCCGACGCCGAAGGCTATCACTGGCTGGTCGACCGCAAGAAGGACATGTTCATCTCCGGGGGCGAGAACGTCTATCCGACGGAGATCGAGGCGGCCCTGGCCGACCATCCGGCCATCGCCGAGTGCGCGGTCGTCGGCATGCCCGATCCCCGATGGGGAGAGATTGGCCATCTGGTCGCGATCTGCCGCGATGGCGCCCTTCTGGATCTCACCATCGTCCTAGGTCATCTCGAAAATCGGCTGGCGCGCTACAAGTTGCCCAAGGCTCTGACGGTGGTCACGGCCCTGCCGCGCACGGCCTCGGGAAAGATCCAGAAGACGATCCTTCGCGAGCAACTGCTGGCCGGGAATCCGGGAGCCTGAGCGTCAGGCGCGCGTCTCCAGCGGGACGGCTTCGGCGCGGATCGCCTTGTCGATCGCCATGCGCGAACGCACGCCGCCAGCGTCGATGTTTAGCCTCAGGAGCTTGCGGTCGGGATGGGCCAGCAGGTTCTGTTGTTGCCGCTCCAGCATCTCCAGGTCCTCGGAGAAGATCTTGCCCTGGCCCTCGCGGATCGTGTTGGTCAGGGCCGCATCGGTAACCGCGAAGCTTCGCGCCATGCCCCAGAAGTACCAGTGCGACGTCGCGGTTTCGGGCGTTATGAAGTCGACGACCACGCTGGAGACCTTCTTGTCGGCCGGGGCGTGATAGCCGCCATGGCCGGCCAGGGCCACGCCGACCTCGATCATCACATGGCTGGGCAGGGAGAAACGGCAAATCTGCCAGCGATCGACGATCGCGTCCTCGGGCAGGCCCGCGCCGCGCAGGGCCATGCGCCAGAACGGCGGCGCCTGGATCCCGTCCATGAAGCGGCTGGTCACCACCTCATCGCCGTCCAGGCGAGTGGTCACGGGCGCCTCATCGATCTCCTTTTGCCCGATGCTGGTGGCGTGGACGTAGGTCTCGTGGGTCAGGTCCATCAGGTTGTCGACCATCAGCCGGTAGTCGCAAGCGATGTGATAGAGGCCGCCGCCATAGGCCCAGTCGGGATTGTCGGCCCAGAACAGCGGGTGAAGTTTGGCAGGATCGGCCAGGCCAGGATCGCCTGGCCAAACCCAGACGAAGCCGTGGCGCTCCAGCACGGGGAACGCGCGGATCGCGGGGAAGGCGGCGACACGCTGGCCCGGCATGGAGGTGGCGCGGCCTTCGCAGCCCATGGCCAGGCCATGGTAACCGCAGACCAGCTCGCCATCGCGGACAAAGCCCAGCGACAGGGGCGCGCCGCGGTGGGGACAGAAGTCCTCCAGGGCGACCGCTCCGCCGTCCTTGCCGCGATGGAAGACCATGGCCTGGCCGCAGACGCGCCGACCGAGAGGCTTGTCGGCGATCTCCTCGGGTGTGCAGGCGACGTACCAGGCGTCCATCGGCCAGGGTGCGGTCACAGCCGCCGTCTCGGGGCTCATCGTCGTTTCCTCGCCTCTTTGGCCTATCGACCTATTGGATCCAATCTTGATCGCTACGGCGACGACGTCAAGATTGGATCCAATAGAAGGCTTGTGAGCGTCTCGGCCGGTCGGCTAGGGTCACGGTCATGGACATGCCGCGCATGAAGCCGGGCCAGCGCGTGATGATGGCTCTGCGCAAGATGATCGCCTCCGGCGAGATCAAGGGCGGCGAACGCATCGCCGAGATCCCGACGGCCGCCGCGCTGGGTGTTTCGCGCATGCCAGTCCGAACGGCGCTGCGGAGTCTGGAACAGGAAGGGCTGGTCGTTCGGCTGGGCGCGCGGGGCTATGCGGCGCGCGGGGTCTCCGGGGGGCAGATCCACGACGCCATTGAGGTGCGGGGCGTACTGGAGGGCTTCGCGGCGCGGCGCCTGGCCGAGCGCGGCCTGGATCCCGAAGCGCGAGCGCGCCTCGACGGGCTCATCAATGAGGGTGACACCCTGTTCGCCGCCGGGCGCTTGAGCCTTGAGGACCTGGATCGCTATGGCGCGTACAATCTGGCCTTCCACGACTTGATCGTCAGCGCCGCGGGCAATGCGGCGGTGGTTTCCGCCCTGGCTCGAAACAACCTTGAACCGTTCGCGGGCGCGGGGGCCATGGCGCTGGACCTCGCCGACCTGACGGAAGAATATGACCACTTGCTGGCCGCGCATCGCCAGCATCGGATGGTGTTCGACGCCATCGTGCGCGGTGACGCCGAGGCCGCCGAGCGGATCATGCGGGCCCATGCCCTGGCCGCCATCCGCAACGCCAAGGTCTTCGAGGCCGACGCCGGCGGGCCGTCGGCGGGCGCGGCGCGGATCATTCGCTCCGATTGAGGCTGGCCGGCGCGTAGAGTCTGGCGATTCCAATGGGAAGGCCCTAGAGCGTAACCGGAAATACAGTTTCCCTGGCGTGCTAATCTAGCTTGAGGCGTCGATATGGAAGAGATCGCGGCCTTCGGCGTCCTGGGCGAAAGGTTGGGGCTGCAGCTCCACTATGCGGACGTTCGGGTCATGGCCCGGCTGGCCGCGCGTCTTGCCCCCCTGAAGGTCACGCCAGCGCGCGCCACGGCGATCGTCTACATCGCGTTGAACGCCGGCTGCGACCAGACCACCTTGGGACGCGCCCTGGGCATCAATCGGGCCAGCACGATGAAGGCCGTCGACGAGCTGGAGATCCTGGGCGCGATCGAGCGGCGTCCCGGCCGGGACCGCCGCACCAACGCGCTCCACCTCACCACTGCGGGCGAGACCCTGCGCGCGCAAATCGAGCAGGCCACCCTGGCGCACGATCAGGCCACCTTCTCGACGCTCAGCGCGGCTGAGCGCGCCGA
This sequence comes from uncultured Caulobacter sp., assembly GCA_964427205.1. Taxonomy (GTDB): domain Bacteria; phylum Pseudomonadota; class Alphaproteobacteria; order Caulobacterales; family Caulobacteraceae; genus Caulobacter. The sequence continues at coordinate 31,686 of CAYRTE010000001.1, read as the reverse complement.
ACTCAGTCGTCTGTTGGCGAAGGTCCGCTCGGGCGACGTCGCGTAGTTGACGCGCTGACCCATGACCAGCGGGCGCGAACAAAGCGCAACCGCACGGCGTCGGTGAAGGCGCGCGGTCGAAATCGACGTTCAGATCAGGCCCAGGGCCTTGAAGCTGGCCACGCCTTCGCGGCCCACCACCAGATGATCATGAACGCCAATCTTCAGCGCCCGGCCCGCCTCGATGATCTGCTTGGTCATGTCGATGTCGGGACGCGACGGCGTGGGATCGCCACTGGGGTGATTGTGCAGCAGAATAATGTTGCTGCTCGACAGCTCAAGCGCCCGGCGCATCACCTCGCGCGGATAGACCGGGGCATGGTCGACCGTGCCGCGGTTCATGATCTCGTCGGCGATCAGCTGGTTCTTCTTGTCCAGGAAAACATTCGGAACTGCTCGCGCGGCTCATTGGCCAGCGCCACGCGGACATAGCCCAGCAGGGCGCTCCAGGATGAGATCACCGGCCGCTTGGCGATCTTGTCGCGCCCGGCCCGCATGGCCGCCTCATGCAGCAGCTTGATGTCGATGGCGGCGGTCTCGCCGATTCCCGGCACGGTCTTCAGCTCGTCGATTGAGGCGCTGATCACCGCGCCGAACGTGCCGAACCGCGCCAGCAGCGCCTTGGCGCGCGGCTTGACGTCGCCCCGCGCGAAGGTGCGGAACAGATAGAGCTCCAGCAGTTCATAGTCGGGCAGGGCCACCAGACCCCCGGTCAGCGCCCGCGCGCGCAAGCGTTCGCGGTGGCCCAGATGATGGGCCGCCGGCGTGATGTCGGATACGCCTAGGGATCGTGCGCTGACCATACCGCCCCCGAGTCAGGAGCGAGTATCTGGCCTTAATGCCTCAGGGTTGTCGAGTGCCGGTTTACGCGCCCAGCACCGGCGGCTGGAACAGGCCCGCCGGCGAGCCGGTGAAGATCTCATAGCCGTCTTCGGTGACGCCGATCGAGTGCTCGCACTGGGCCGACAGCGACTTGTCGCGGGTCACGGCCGTCCAGCCGTCGCCCAGCACCTTCACGGCCGGCTTGCCCAGGTTCACCATCGGCTCGACGGTGAAGAACATGCCGGGTTTCAGCACCGCGCCCTGACCCGGACGGCCAAAGTGCAGGATGTTGGGGGCGTCATGGAACACCTTGCCCAGGCCATGGCCGCAGAAGTCGCGCACCACGCTGCAGCGCTGCGCTTCGACATAGCTCTGGATGGCGTGGCCGATGTCGCCCAGCGTCGCGCCGGGCTTCACGGCGGCCAGACCGCGGGCCATGCCTTCATAGGTGATGTCGATCAGGCGGCGGGCGCGGGGCCCCACCTCGCCGACGCCATACATGCGCGAGGTGTCGCCGTGCCAGCCGTCCACGATCACGGTGACGTCGATGTTGACGATATCGCCCTCGCGCAGGGCCCAGTCGCCCGGGATGCCATGGCAGACCACGTGGTTGCGCGAGATGCAGACCGTCTTGGGATAGCCGCGATAGAACAGGCAGGCGGGCAGGGCGCCGGCGTCGAGGATGAACTCGCGGGCCAGCCGGTCCAGATCGTCGGACGACACGCCCGGAACCACGTGCGGGATCAGCATGTCCAGACATTCGGCGGCCAGCTTGCCGGCCTTGCGCATGCCTTCGAAATCGGCCGGCGTGTGGATCTTGATCGCGCCGGTGCGGGTCTCGGCTTCGATCTCAAGGGTGTCGTCAAGGGTCATGGCGTACTCGAATGTCAGGTCGCCATGGCCCGGAGGAAGCGGGCGCCGCGCCAACAAAGCGGCGGGCAGGCGGATGTCGTCTGGGCTTATGTCGCCATTATAGCACGAAAGTTCAACGCCCGCCGCTACGGTCTGCTGCGACGCACCTCGCCGCCCGCCGATTTGATCTCCTTGAGGTAGGTCGCATCCAGCGTCGTGGGCTGGTCGCGCCGCACGTGGCAGACGCCCGAATAGCGCGTCACCCGGCCCGTCTTCTTCTCGGTGACGTCGGCCGTGAACTTCACGTCCCACTCGCCCGGCTTGCCCGTGGGCACGGCGTCCATGTCGTCGGAGGTCACGCCCGATATATCGCTCAGGCCAAACTTGTCCTCCAGCTTGTCGGTGCAGGCCTTGAAGGCGAAGACCGCCCGTGCGGCGGTCATCATGCCGCTCTCCTTGCCGTCCGAAGAGGCGCCGCACGCGGAGAGGGCCAGGACGGCGCACAGCGCCGTCAGGGTCGAGAATTTCATGTGCGGCGGTCCCCCAGAAGTACGGCCGGAGGGTTAGCCAGTCGCGAGCCGATTGCAGCTTAATTCGCCGTCATGTCAGTTAAGATCCAGCGCGATGCGACGGGCGATACGGACACCCTCCACGGTGACGTCGCAGGCGTAGGCCAGGACCTCGACCCCCGCCTCGGCCGCCTGCGTCAGGCCTCTCGCAAAGGCCGGGTCAAGATCGGCGCAGGCCTTGAAGCTATCGCAGTCGGTTCGCTGCACCACGAAAAGCGCCACCGCCCGGTCCCCCGTCACGACCTGGGCCGCCAGATCGCCCAGGTGTCGCGTCGATCTCGCCGCGACGCAGTCGGGAAACTCCGCCAGGCTCGGCGTGCGGGAAAGATGCACGTTCTTGACCTCCAGCCAGCAGGGCGGCCTGTCCTGATGGGTAAGCAGGAAGTCCACCCGGCTGGCCTGCGCGTACTTCACTTCCGGCCGCACGGTGGCGTAGCCGGAAAGCTCGGGGATAGCGTCGGCGGCCAGGGCCTCGGCGACCAGCCTGTTGGGCAGCATGGTGTTGACGCCGACCAGGCCTCCGCCCGCCTCCACCAGCTGCAGAGTCCACGGCAGCTTGCGTTTGGGATCGTCCGACCACGACACCCAGGCCCCCTGTCCCGGCAGGTTCACGCCCAGCATGGCGCCGGGGTTGGGGCAGTGGGCGGTGATCGCCCGGCCGTCGTCCAGAACGATGTCGGCGAAGAAGCGCTTGTAGCGTTGCACAAGTCGGCCGCGAACGAGCGGTTGCGGGAGCAGCATGGCGGCCCTAAGTCGGATCGGAGAACAGACAGGCGATGTAGGGGAGCGCGGCGATGACGGCCAGCAAGGATCGGGTGACGGCGGCGGTGCTGATCATCGGCGACGAGATTCTTTCGGGGCGGACCCAGGACGTCAATCTCAGCGCCATCGCCAAATATCTGGCCACCTATGGCGTCGACCTGTCCGAGGCGCGGGTGGTGCCCGATATCGAGCAGGAGATCATCGACGCGGTCAACGCCCTGCGCGCCCGCTACGACTACGTCATCACCACCGGCGGCATCGGCCCGACTCACGACGACATCACCGCCGACTCGGTGGCCAAGGCGTTCGGCGTCACCGCGCCCGAGCATCCCGAGATCATGGCCCTGCTGCGCGAGCGCTGGGGCGAGCCCAACGCCGCCCGCCGCCGCATGGCCCATGTGCCCGAGGGCGGAGTGCTAGTGAAGAACCCGGTGCAGGGGCCGCCCGGTTTCCAGATCGAGAACGTCTTCGTGCTGGCCGGGGTGCCGGCCATCATGCGCGGCATGCTGGGCGATGTCGGCCCTCGCCTGCGCACCGGGGCGGTGGTGATCAGTAGGACCGTCCGCGTCACCGGCTCTGGCGAAGGTCTGATCGCCGCGCCGCTGGAGGCTGTCGCCAAGGCCCATCCCGATATGTCGCTGGGCAGCTATCCGTTCTTCTCGCCGCCGGACATCTATGGCGCCAACCTGGTCGTGCGCGGCCGAGATCCGGCCGAGGTCGACGCCGCGATCGAGGAACTGGTGGCGGCGCTGACGGAGGCTGGCGCGGCCAATATCGAGAAGATCGCGCCGGAAACCTGACGCCCAAGATTTCCGATCTCTTTGGGCCTGGTAGGGACAGTGGGACTCGAACCCACACGGATTGCTCCAACGGATTTTAAGTCCGGCGCGTCTACCATTCCGCCATGTCCCCGCAGCCCGTGGCGTAAGGGTTTTCGGCCCTAATCACAAGGCGTTTGCGGAATGTGGAAACCGGAACGATCGGAGAACGTCAGGAGGCCCCTGGAACGGGCTGGACACAAAAGCGGCCACAGTATGTTCCCCTTTTGGTCTCGCGCGCCGATTTTTCCTGCGCTTCTTGAAAGGCTCAAGGGGGGCACACACGCCAAGTAGCAGGACGTCCTGATCTACGAGCGCACCTGCGGCGAGGGCCACGCCCAACCATCTCTCGAAATCACGCTATTACCGCTCAAGATCGCCAACCTGGAGGAAAGCGAGAGCGTTTCGCATCGGACCCGATCCAGACGACATCGAGGCCCGCCGATCGTCTTCCGGCTGCCCGACAATCCGTCTGATCCCCTGGGGCGCGCCTTCGCCCGGCCAGTGGGCCAACGAGAAGAGCAAAGGCGGCGACGACCGAGTTGGAGGCCTAGCTCATCACCATGTTCAAGCCCGAGCACAAAGACACGCTGTCTTGAATTAAACTGCGACGGTGGGCGATGCTGAAGCGGCCCCGGCCGGTTCACCCTCACAGATCGTCTGCGCCATCGTGGAGCTGGACCGGGTGGTTACAGCCGCCGGGTGACCAACAGTGTCGCGGCGGTGGTCGCCTGACACAAAATCCGCAACAGTATGTTCCCCTTTTGGCCTCAAGCTCAGATCCTTCTCGTTCTTCGTGGAAGGGCCACGGGTGAGGCACCCGTGATGACGCGGGCCTTCAGCGCGCTGATCAGTCAACACAGCTGAGGCAGGGGGCGAATTCCTAGCCGGTTGTATCGAGACGCGGCCCGCAATGAGATTGCCGTCCGCTAGTCGTTGAGACTGGTCTGACTTGTTGGCTACTTTCGGAAGGTCCGCTGGTCGCGACGCCGCTTTTGGCTGCAGGCGGGATCGAATCCCTCCGTCGGAAACGCGCTTGAGGGGGCCCGCGCTCTTCGCGGGATGAGCATCGAACAACCGGGAAATGCCAGTCCGGACCCCGGTCGGCCGCTGATCGGCATTTGGAAAACCTCGGTCGTTCGACGCCGGCGCAGCGCCGAGTGTGGGTTTCACGGATCCGCCCAACACGTCTGGATGACGGGCGGCTGTCGCGGCTAGGTCGGCGGGCACGCCGGTGAGCGGACCCGAGAGGAACGCCGCGAGAATGTCGGCCGCCGCCCGGTGCGTGGCTGCGGGTCCGCGTCCGCCGCCCAGCACCTGCGCCAACAGCCAGCGGCCCGGCGGGGCGAAGAAGAAAGGCGCATCTGTGAAGCTGTAGTGATTGGCGTGCTTGATCTCAAAGTGGAAGCCCTGCGCGGTCATGCGGGCGAGTAACTTGCCGTTGCCGTTGATGAAGAGATCGCCGTGGTGCGTCTCGGCATGGTCACTCTGTAGCAAGAGGTAGGGCCGGGTCAGCCGGCGGTCCGGCAGGTCCCCATAGGGCGTGCCGTCGATGTTGGCGGCGGCCACGACGCGCGGGTCTTCGCTCATGGCCATGGCTGAAACCGCTCCGCCGAAGGAGTGGCCGATCACAGCCACCTTCGCGGCCGCGATCCGGCCGCCCCGCAGCAGCGGCGACAGCGCCTCCGGACGCGCGAGCTGGTCGATGACGAAGGCAATGTCGGCGGTTCGCACGATCTGCTGGTCGGGCATGTATTGGCTGCGATCTGGCGGGAAGATCTCCTGGAGTCCGACCACCCGGCCATCCGGAAGCTGGGTCACCGCCGACTCATAGGGATGGTCCAGCACGAAGACGACGAAGCCACGGCTGGCGAGTTGGGTCGCCAGCCCGGTATAGACGGCGCGGGGCGCGCCGTAGCCCGGCGAAAAGATCACCACCGGCCAGGCCCGATCGCGGGGCGCGAGCGGCGCCAGGGCCACGGCGTGGGTGTCGATCTGACCGTAGCGATGCAGCATGAAGCCGGGCATGATGCTGACTTGACCGGGCATGTGACCGATCCCGTCGATGTAAGGGACACGTGCGGAATGGTCACGGCGCGTCGTCGGATACCAGGCTTGGGCGATCACGCTGCGCCGGTCGCCCGTGTCGGCCGTATGCGGCTCATCCCGCGAGGCGTCGGTCCAGCGATAGACCTGGGTCGCGATGGCGTAGCGGCCGTCGGGCGGCGGGAGCGTCGGGACCGCGGGCAGGATCCAGACGCCGATGCAGGCGGTGGCGATTCCGCCCAGACCGAGGCGACCGATTCTGCGCAACACGGCGCCTGTGCGGACCGGCGGCAGGGCGCTCAGCGCCAGCAGGAGGTGGGCCGGCAGATCCTGCCAGGTGAAACCGTACAGGGCCCATTTAGCCGCCGCCAGCAAGAGAGCCAGGCCGGCAGCGGCGATCCGCAGATTTGGCCGCCAGTCCGACGCATTCAGCCGCCATGCCGCCAAGGCCAGCGCCGCAGCCAGCAAGATAAGATCGAATATCAACATCGCTCTACTCGGCTCTCTACAGGCAAACATCCAAGTATTTATTGACAAGCTTGGCTCTAGTATTTGACCAGATCCAAAACGAGAACGATGGGACCAGCCAAGAGGCCGGGGCGCCGCCCGTTGAATGGGACCGCCAGCTCCGGGACTACTAACCGGACGAGGATCGCATCAAGGCTCGGATGGATGGCAGCTCACGGCGCATTGTCATCGCGTCAGAATCTGCGTCGACCGATCCGGAGGAACGCCGCGTGAAGCCCGGCGGCCAAACCTCCAGCCCTGAGAGCGCTATCCACGGTCGAGGCCTCGCCCTGCATTGCTAGGGTGTCGCCGTGCAGCACCCTCCAGCGCCAGGCGCGCGTCTCGGCGCGAACGCTCATTCGATAAATAGGCTGGGCCTGGGATCCATCCATGTCGCGTCCTCCCTTGTGACCCGGTGAGACTGCCGGGGCCCTGTGCAGGAGCGACGGCGGCCGATGTCGAGAAGCGGTGCAGACGGTTAGGCGGAGACGCGGGGCAGGGCGATGTCGAAGGCCGCGCCCGCCGGACTGTCGACCAGGGTGATCGCGCCATGGCTGGCGGCCAGCAACGACTGGGCGATCGACAGGCCCAAGCCGGTGCCGCCCTCGGCGCGGCGGCTGGTGAAGAAGGGCTCAAACAGCCGGCCGCGATCGGCCGGAGGCACGCCGGGGCCGTCGTCGGCCAGACGCAGGATCACCGCCTCGGCGGTCTGTCTGGCGGTCACGACCACGCGCCGCGCGCCGACCTGGCGGCTGTTCTGCAGCAGCACGCCCAGCACGGTGTCGAGCGTGGTCTCCGGCACGGCCACGGATGGCAAACCGACGGGGAGGGCGATCTCGACCGTGAGGGTTTCGCCATCGAAGGCGTCGGCCGCGCGGCTAATCGGTCCCGCCAGCGCGACCGCCACGTCGGCCTCGGGCCGGGCCATATCAGCCCGGGCCAAGTCCAACAGCCGCGTGACCAGCTTGGACAGCCGCACGGTGTCGGCCGCGGCGTTGTCTAGGAAGCGGCGACGCTCGACGGGACTCATGGTCTCGCCGTGATCTTGCAGAAGCTCCACGGCCCCGGCGATGCCGGCTAAGGGCGTCTTGAACTCGTGGCTGACGGCGGCGGCGAAGTCGCGCAGATAGCCCGACCTACGGTCGATCGCGTGGGCCATGACGCGGAAGTCCTCATACAGCGCCTGGATCTCGACCGCCGCCGTGGTCGGGGTTTGCGGCAACATGCCCCGGCCGGCGGCCACCTCGCGCGACGCCGCGCTGAGCGCTTCAATGGGCCGCGTCACCCCGCGCGAGACCAGCCCCGCCAGAACCACCAGAACGGCGAAGATCCCCGCCACGCCCAGCGCAATCTTGCCCCGGTCTTCATAGAGGCCGCGAAACAGCGCCCGGGGCGAGCGCGATAGCAGGATCACCCCGACCGTCTGGCCATCGACCACGATGGGCCGGGCGTGGTGAAGCCGCACCCCGGAGGCGCGGCTCAGCCACTCGAAGGCATAGCTCGGCCGATAGTCGCCGTTGCGCCGCAGGACCGAGCGCGGCATGCCGGCCAAGGCCGCCCGGATCTCGGACAGGCCGGAAAGATCGCCGCCGACCCCTTGGCCGCGCGCCACCAGCCCGTGGCTGTCCAGGATCTGGATCGAGGCCAGGGTCGTGCGGGTGGTGCGCTCGATCAGCGGATCGACGGCGCGGGCGACCGTGATCGCTGCGGGATCGACGGCCGTTGTCGTCGAACGCGCCGCTGGCCGCTCGGGCAGGACCTGGGAGGTGCGCAGGTCAATCGTGGTCGGCTCAGGCGCGTAGTAGCCCGGGGCGTCGCGATCGGCCGGGCGCTCGGGGCGCGCGCCGGGCCAGGCCAGGGCGGCGGCGGCCGACAGCGCCGCGCCTTGGGCTACCAGTTCAGCCTCAGTCTGGCGCACCAGGGTGTTTTCGTAGACGCGCAGGAAGATCGCGCTGATCCCAGGCATGGCGGCGGCGAAGAACAGCACCGCGAACAGGATCACCCGCAACCGTAGGCGCGGCCAGCGACGCTTGGCGAAGGCCTTGATCGCGGCGATCAAGCCGGTCCGCCCAGGCACGTCCCCAGGCGATAGCCGACCCCGGCCCGGGTCTCGATCACGTCATGGCCGCCCAGGCTCGCGAACTTGCCCCGCAGGTTGCGCACGTGGCTGTCGACGGTGCGGTCAGTGATCGCAAAGCCCGGTCCGCGCAGGCGGTCGATGATGGCGTCGCGGGTGAAGACCTTGGTGGGGGCTGCGGCCAGGGTGCGCAGGATCCCGAACTCGGTGACGGTCAGCGGCAATTCCTCCCCGTCCCAGGCGGCGCTCCAGGCGTCGGGATCAAGGCTGAGGCGGCCCCGGGCTAGGCGGCTCTCGGGATCAGCTTTTCCGGCGCCCCGCGCCCGGCGCAGGATCGCGCCGACGCGGGCGACCACCTCGCGAGGGCTGAACGGCTTGATCACATAGTCGTCGGCGCCCAACTCGATCCCCAGCACGCGGTCGATCTCTTCGTCGCGCGAGGACAGGAACAGGATCGGCAGGTCGCCTTCCGCCCGCAGGCGGCGACAGACCTCCAGCCCGTCCATGCGCGGCATGTTGATGTCCAGTACGACCAAATCCGGCGCGGCCTCGGTCGCCACGGCCAGGGCCGCCTCGCCGTCCGACGCCTCGCAGGTGATGAAACCGGCCTTCTCCAGCGCGAAGGCCAAGAGTTGGCGGATGTGCGGGTCGTCGTCGACGATGAGGATCCGGTGCGGCATGGGCTCATGTTCCGGGTTGTGACGCGACGGTCAACGGTGCAGGCGCCGGGACTAGCGGCGGACGCCTGGCCGCCAGGGCCTGCGCCTGGTCCAGTCGGCGCTGGTCACGCCAGGACCAGGTGCGCCAGTCGGCCTGCTGGCTCCGAAGGTCCGCCATCAGCCTGAGGCGGGTCGCGGTCAGCGCCTCGCGCTGCGGGGTCGGCGGCAGGCGGCCTTCCAGCTTCGTCAGTGGAACCAGGGCCGCGCCGCCCAGGCCGCGCAGATAGCCAAGGTCGAGCGGCGGGCCGTGGCCGCCGATCTCTCGGGCGTTGCGGGTGTTCCAGTGCGCAGCGACGGCGCCCAGGTCGACGAGGCTGGTCGCCAGCAACACGACGGCGGCGGCCAGGACATTGGCGTTGATCAGCCAGCTCGAGCTTTTGTCCCGCAGCAGGCGCACGCCGATCAGGATCAGGCCCACGGCCACTAGCCCCATCCAGGCCAGAGCCGAGATCCGCAGCTGGGTCAGGCCATAAGCCTCGACATAGTCGATCGTGCGCAGGGCGCTGGAGGCCACCAGCAGCAGGTTCTGGGCGACGAACAGCACCACCATCCGCCGCACCATCGGCCGGCTGGCCGTGGTCGAACCCGGTCGCAACGCGATCAGCACGAACGCCCCCGCCAGAATCGCGGTGGCGATCAGCAGATAGGCGCCGCGATGGGCGTATTGCGCCAGGGTCACGCCGGCGGGCAGGGGCGCGCCGCTCCACAGGAACGCTACGTCCAGGCCATTCTGCAGGCCGAAGAGGGCGTTGAACACGACCAGCGACAGGGTCAGGGACGCCGGGGTCACGCCTAACACCTGCAGGTCGCCTCGGCCGTCGGGCGGCGCGAAGGCGCGTCGCGGGCCTCTCGGGCGCAGGAAGCCCCAGAGCGTCGCGGCGGCCGCCAGCCAGAACACCCCGCGCGCCAGGTCCATGCGCGGAAACCGGATGGCGGCGAGGCTGGCCTCGATGATCGGATTGGCCGCCGAGAACAGAGCAAAAAACACCAGGCCGCCGACAAAGGGCAGGATCACGGTGGACAGCTTTGCCCGGCTGAGCGGGGGCGAGCGTCGAGCCAGGCGCGAACTGCGCAACCGTCGAAGGTCCGTCAAGGGGCGGATCAGGGCGCGAAACGCGCCTACGATCAGGCGTTGGACCCATAACCAAGCGTCGTAGCCGCCGGGCGCACGGGGCGATAGCGAGGCCATCCCTAGGGCCAGGACCAGGAAAGTGGTGACCACGAGGGTCGGGCGCTCAAACAACAGCAGCGCCATGCACACGGCGATCACGATGGCGATCAGGCCGCGCCGATCGCGCCGCAGAGCGGGGAACGCCGCCAGCGCGCTCGCACTCACGGCCAGTCCAAAGAGACCAAGGTTCAGGCCGGGCGCACGGCCATAGAAGAATTGATCGGCGATCACGACAAGACCGCCGGTGATCGCGGCCTTGGCGCAAAGGGTCGGGCGCGGCGTGGGCAGGCTTGGCATGGCGTCTACGGACCTCGAGGATGAGGGCTCGTAGTTGCGGCGCCGACGTCAAGCGGTGGCGAGCGCGAGGTGCAGAGAGCCGATTTTCTCGATGCAGATCCCGTGCAGTTCAAACCGGCCCCGGGGCGAGAACGTCAGCCAGGGCGTAACATTCCGTGAACGTCCGCTTCTCGGAGCTGCGCCAATTTCCGCTGCTGGCGCAGTCCGGCTCGACTGCCACCCACGCCGTGGATGCAGTCGAGCTAGCTGACCCAGGCCGCGCATCTTACTTCGCCCGGCGCAACATGCCGAGCATCGCGTCACCAATCCGTCTGGTGCGATATTCCGCGATCCTGCTCTACCACAGCCGTCGCGGTGCTGGTGGCAGCCGTCCCGCCATCGCCAATGTCGCGGATTTTCCGCTCTGGCGCAGTGGATGCCGCGCGCGGTGTTGGGTCGGCTTGCCCCTCGGTGAGGATACGCCGCTTTGTGACGCCGCAACGCTCCGGGCCGAGCGCGGATGACGCGCTCCGGCGTTCCTGCGTGAGCCAGCCTGACGCGCCGCAACAATTGTGTGGGGGGGCTGCAGGGCGGCGGCGTCATTGGACAGAACGGCGCGGCGAGGCGCCCCATAAATGGAAGAGTTCACCATGGACAGACGCCGCTTTCCCCTTGTGATGGCTGCGCCCGCGGCGCCTAGGCCCGGCGGCAATGTTGACGTGCTGATTTCCCAACCGCAGCGCGAAGCTCAGCGTCCGGCCGGGCGGTAGGCAACGACGCGTCGGCCGTCGGGCGGACGGCCTTGCTGGATTTCGAAAGGATATGGGGTTGCACGAATAATGGCCGAAACCCTGATGGGTCTTCTCGTCCTCGTCCTCGCGGTGGGGGTTCTGGTCTACTCACTGACGGTGGGCGGCGTGGGCGGCAAGCCGGGCGGCTATGACGTCACGGCCAAGTTCGGCCAGGTCGGATCGCTGGCGCCGGGCGCGGCCGTCACCATGGCGGGCGTCGAGGTGGGCGCCGTTTCGGAAATCAGACTGGACCACCACACCTATCTGGCGGTGATCACGCTCCGCCTGGATCCGTACGTCAGGCTGCCCTCGGACTCCTCCGCCAAGATCACCAGCAACAGCCTGCTGGGCGGAGACCACGTGGCGATCAAGCTTGGCGGCGCAACCGACGACATCAAGCCGGGCGGTGAGATCGAGACCACCCAGGTTGCATTCGACCTGTCGGGCTTGATCGGTTCGGCTAGGCGACCACAAGGCGGCGGAGGACGCGCCGCCACCGCTCCAGACAATCACTGAGATGGCCGCGGCCCACGTGCGGCCCACGTTGCGATCCGCGCCAATGTGCGCAGTTCATCAATGCTCGGGCCAGCGGGCCGATGACGAGCGCAGGCTAGGGCATGGCCTATTCAATCCGGAGGGTGGCGCTGCTGGTGGTCGGCTCTGCTTCTCAGAATCGAGCTTAGAACCGCAGCGCGATCGCACACGGCCGGCGCGGGGTGATGACCTTTTCGCGGGTGATCAGGGCCTGGTCTGTGTCAACTTTAGGCTCGCTGGCTGTGGAGATCTGAACTCCAGTCCCGCGTTGATCAACCGATCGTCCTCCAGCCAGGGCGACAGGACGCCGGGAACCGGCAACGCGATCCTTGAGGCGGTCCATCAGCGCGCCGAGGGTGTCGCAGTCGGCGCCGACCAGGTCGTCAATCTCAATGTCGAACTGATCCTCGATCGCGACCAGCACTGCCGCATACTCCTCCAGCGAAAGCTGCAGGTCGCAGATCCTAGTCGCGCGGTGCAGCCTGGACCGATCCAGACCCGCGTGGCTGGAGATCAGATAGGCGACATCGCCATCGGTCAGTAAGCCGTGAGCGAAGGGGGCGTCGTTCATGAGCGAGACTCCGTGAGGCTATGACCCAATGACGCCACGTCGCCATCGCCCACTCACCGAATTCGTCCTGTGCTTTGGGGCAGCGGCTTTCCGGTTGCATGGACCTCGATGGTCTGGCCCCATATCCCTCCGGTCGGCTTTGGTGGGCGCTCGCGACATGATCGTGGAAGGTGATCGCGAGGCGTTCGCGTTCTTCGGTTGCTAGTCAGCCGGATGCGCCGGTTTCTCTAAACAGACGGCCATAGTTGTGACATTTCGCCGTGAATCTATCACGCTAAGCTTCACAAGAAGCGGCCTCTCGGACCGCGCCAGCCTGTTTGGATTCGCCGTGGCCCTGCTTCCGCCCGCCCCTCATTCGACGTCCAGCTGAAGAGCCGCAGGTGCAGAGCCAATCGCCTCTTCTGGCGTCCTATCTTGAACGCCGCGACGACATGCGGCGGTTCTTCCTGGCCAGGCTGGGTCCCGACGCCGATGTCGAGGATCTCGTGCAGGACCTCTATCTAGAGGTCATCGCCCTGCACGATGAGCCGGTGAACAATCCGCCGGCCTTTCTCTACCGGCTGGCCTCAAACCTGATGCTGGACCGTCTGCGCCAGCGTCGCCGCGCCGGCGCGCGTGACGCCGACTGGCGCAGCGCTCACCAGACCTCGGTGGGGGCAGTGGATGTCACCGACGCGCCCGACGCGGAATCGGCCGCCATCGCGCGACAGCGGCTGGACAAGGTCATGGCCGCCCTGACGACGCTGTCCCCGCGCACTCAACAGATTTTCAAACTCCACAAGATCGACGGTCTGTCATACGCCCAAACCGCCGCTGCCTTGGGCATCTCCAAAAGCTTGGTTGAGAAGCAGATCAGCCTGGCCCTGGGCCATCTTCATTCCAGGGTGATCCGATGAGCGCGACCAATCGGCATCATCCCCCCACAAACCGGGGAGGGGATGGTTGGACGGCGACGTCGTTGCGGAGAGGCTGGCCCGCATTCGGCCGCGAAGCCTCAGGTGACCGCCTATGACCGCTTCTCCGATCGATCCGATCTTGCAGACCGCAACAGACTGGTTCGCCCGCCTGCGCGACGACGCCGACCTCGACGCCTGGACGGATTTCCAGACCTGGCTCGAAGCCGATCCAGCCCACCGCCTGGCCTATGAAGACGTGGAGGCGCTATGGCTCGACCTGGAAGACCCGGCGGCCGAAGCCCTGTTGGCGACCGCTACAGCGACGCCTTCCAGCCCCACCGACACCAAGGCGCTCGAGCCCAGATCCACGGTCACGGCCTTCAAGTCGCGCTCACGACGCCCAGCGCCCTGGCTGATCGCCGGCGGAGCCATCGCCGCCAGTATCGCGGCCCTGCTGTTGGCGCCGAGATGGCTGCCCTCGGCCCCGACGGACTATGTCACCACCAAGGGCGAGGTCCGGGCCGTGACCCTGGCGGATGGCTCGCGCCTGACCCTGGGCGCCGACACGCGGGTCAGCGTCACGATGCGCGCCGGACGTCGGGACGTCATCCTCGCGGACGGCCAGGCCGCGTTTGACGTCGTCCACAAGCCTGGCAGCCCGTTCGTGGTTGCCCTGGGCGATCAGAGGGTTCGAGTGATCGGCACCGAATTCAATATCTCGCGCCATGCGGGTCGCACCGCCGTCACCGTGCGTCGCGGCGTCGTCGCCGTGGCGCAAGCGAGCGGCGGCGAGGTGCGGTTGACCAGAGGCCAGCAGGTTCTCCATACCGAGGGCACCAACGTCCAGGAGGTGCGCGGCGCCGATCCCGAGGCGGTGTTCGCGTGGCGCGCCGGACGGCTGATCTACGACAACACCCCCCTGGCCGACGTGGTCGCCGACTTCAACCGGTATGGCGGCGCGCCGATCCGCATCGATCCCAGCGCGGCGAACGTGAAGGTCAGCGGTGTGTTCCTCGTCGACGGACAGCGGGCCATGGTCGAGCGATTGGCCCAGTTCAGCGGGGTGGCTATTGTCACGCGCCCGAATGAAATCGTTCTGAAGGGACAATGATCGCCCGTTGTCGGTCATGGATTTCGTGAGCCGGCCCGCGCTTCGATGGGCAGGTTTGTCCGCGCTTGTCGCGGCGTCGCTCAGCCTTGGACCCGCCGCCGAGGCCGCGTCGCCCGACATTCGGTTGCGGTTGGCGCGCAAGCCCGTGCGCGCGGCCCTGATTGACCTGGCGCTTCAGGCGGAGGTCTCGCTGGGCGGCAATCTCGACGTCTGTCGCGGCGATAGCCCGACGATCGCCGGGCTTATGTCGCTGGAGACCGCCCTTTCTCGCGTGCTGGCCGGGTCAGGCTGCACCTTCGCGATCCTGGATCAGCGCACCGTCGTGGTGCGCAGTGCCCTCCCGAAGCGCCCGCCGGCGGCCGCCTACGCGCCGCGGCTGGCCGCGCCGGTCGTGGCGGAGGCGGAGGGCGAGCTCGCGCTCGGAGAGGTCGTGATTACCGCCCAGCGCTTTCCCAACCTCCCGGGCCGGACCCCCTACGCTATCTCGGCGGTCTCCGGCGAGGCGATCACCCGCGAGCGCGCCTCCAGCTTGGCTGATATCGGCCTTCAGGTGGCTGGACTGACAACCACCAACCTGGGCCCAGGCCGCAACAAGATCCTGCTGCGCGGCCTTTCGGACGGGGCCTTCACGGGGCAGACCCAGTCGATTGTCGCCCTTTATCTTGACGAGGCGCCCATCACCTACAACGCGCCAGACCCGGATCTGCGGCTGGCCGACATCGAACGGGTCGAAGTCATGCGGGGCCCCCAGGGCACGCTTTACGGCGGCGGTACGATCGGCGGGGTCGTTCGCCTGGTCACACGCAAGCCCAATCTTGACGCGATCTCCGGCCAGGTCCTGGCGGGCGCCTCCGCCACCCGCCACGGTGGCGTGGGCCGCGAGATGGAGGGTACGATCAATCTTCCACTGCTGGCAGGAAAGGTGGCGATGCGGGCCGTGGCCTACGTGGAGAAGTCGCCCGGCTATATCGACAATGCCGGGCTGGCGCGCAACGACGTCAACGCCTCCGAGCGGAACGGCGCACGCCTGTCGCTTCGGGCCGTCCTATCGCCCGCCTGGCAGGTCACGGCGGTGACCAACTTCCAATCGATTGACAACCATGACACCCAGTACGGTGTGGCCCGGTTGGGAGCGTTGAGCCGCGACAACGCCGTGCGCGAACCCAATGCCAACAGCTTTGACCAGGACTCGCTGACCCTGACGGGGGACGGGGGTTGGGGCCGATTCACCGGTTCGGTTTCGCGCTTGGGTCACGACGTCGCCAGCCGCTACGACGCCACGAGCCAGGCGGCCCTGTTTGGCCTGTCGGCGGGCCCGGCAGCGTTCGACGACACGCGAAGCACTGACCTGGTGGTCGGCGAGGTCACCTACGCCACGCCGTCCGGGCGGCGGCTGCATGGCCTTGTCGGCGCCTTCTTCTCCACCACAGAGGCCCGCTTAGACAGCGTCATGGCGCCGGCCACGACGGGCGGTGCGCCCGGCTATCAGGAAGCGCGCATCGACGATATCCGCGAAGCGGCGGTCTATGGCGAAGCCACCTGGGACCTGCCGTGGAGCCTGTCGGCCACGGCCGGCCTGCGTTGGTTCGACTATCACTATGGTGTCCGATCCCGCGTCATTCAGGCAGGCGAGGTCCTCGCCTTCACAGGCGAAAACAGCGAGCGCGGGGTCTCACCCAAGATCCTTGTCAGCTATGCGCCGACGTCATCGCTGTTGGTCTATCTGCAGCTTTCCGAAGGCTATCGCCCCGGCGGATTCAACACCGGCGGAAGGATTGGGCAGGTGTTTGGAAACCTTGGCGCCCTGCAACGCCAGTACCGCCCCGACGAGCTCTGGAACCGCGAGGTTGGCGTCAAGCTGACGGCCTTCGATGATCGCCTGCGGATGCGCGCCGCGGCCTTCTATGCCGAGTGGGGTTCGATCCAGAGCGACCAGTACCGCGCGGACGGCCTGGGCTACACAGTCAATGTCGGCGACGGCGACAATACGGGCCTTGAAGTCGAAGGCGCCTGGCGCGCCAGCGACCACTTGGAGCTGAGATTGGCGCTCCTGGTCAACAATCCCAGTCTGTCGCGACTGAGCCTGGATCCGGCGTCGGTCGCGAGCGCCGGCTTGGCGGGGATTTCCAGCGGATCGGCCAATCTCGATATCGACTATCACCGACCTCTGGCCTGGGGTCCCACCTTGCGACTTCGCCTTCAAGCCGCCCACACGGGGCGAACGCGGCTAGGGTTGGATGAGGCCACCGGACGACACCTGGACAGCTACTGGGCGACATCAGCCAGCGCGGCGTTTGAAACCGAGCGCTGGACCCTTGAGGCCTATGTCGACAACCCCTTCGACAGCCACGCCAACACCTTTGCTTTCGGCAATCCGTTCGCCCCGCGGAGCGACCAAGCCATCACACCTCTGCGGCCCCGAACCACCGGTTTTCGGCTTGTATCGCGGTTCTAGACCTGTCGCCTCGCGACTATGCGTGACGCTGAAGACATTCCGGCCATTGCCGCGTCGCGCTCCGCCCCACACCCGTGTCGGCATCTGGCGCCGAGAGGCGCTGCGAAGGTCGCCTAACCGGAAGGGGTTGAAGGTCCGCAACTGGAGCGACTCGGCCGGCGACACGGACCTTCGGATCGGCAGGGCAGCGCGGAGAGGCGCATCCAGCGAGCGTCGCCTTGCCGGAAACGCGCAAGCGGCAGCCGTTGGCGCAGGCTGACCGCTAGAGCAGACGGGTCGATTGGCCGGGAAGGTAGGAAGCGGGCATTGGTGCGGCGCGCTCGAGCTCATAGCTTGTAGCGATGAACAGCACCTCCTTCGACGCAATTTTTCCCGACCATCTCTTGGTCGACAGGGAACGGAGCGGCGAGGTCGCGTCCTGGCCGCTCGCGTCCATTCCTTTGGTGATTGGGGCTTGCAGAGACAAGGCCATGTTCAACCATTGTGGCGAACCAACGCCGGCTCTTCCGGTCTAGTGCGGGCGGGTTGGTCGGTGGCGGGACAGCGTGGGGCGATCACATTTCGTCGAAGATCGGTCGTGATCGCCCGCCCCGCTAGATTTCCTCGATCGCCTCGATGCCGCCGGCAGGGTTGGAGGAAACCCGGTAGGATTTCAGGACGAACCGCTCATAGTTCCGCTCAAGAACCGTCGTCATGCCGATCAGGTCGATCCGGACCTCGTCTGTCCGCAAGGTGACCAGCCCGTACCCCTTCGTCAGATGCTGGCAGAAACGGACCTCCGGGCAGGCCTTTGAAAAGGCCGGCCCCAGCTCGACGTCGCCCAACATGTTGCCGAGACTGCTGCTGGTGATGGCGGTTACCCCGAGCTCCGCCGCCACGCGCCGATCTTCGGCGTCGTGCAGTTCATTGACCCAGAAGGCGTGGCTGTCGCCCGACAGCACCAGAGGTCGGCTTCCCGTCTCCACGAACATCCGGTCCATGCGATCACGCGCGGCGGGATAGGCGTCCCAGCCGTCGAATTCGAACGGAACATCGCTCGGGAGCGTCGCCAGTTGCTCGAGCCAGGGGCGCAGGATGGGCGTCACCTGCTCAAAGGCCCGCGCCCAGCCCTCCTTTCCCAAGAAGCCGGCAATGTCGGCGCCCGTCGTGTGCGCCATCACCACCTGATTGCCGATGACCTGCCAACGCTTTCCAGCCTGGACCGACTCCGCCAAACGGTCGCGCAGCCAGGCCTCCTGCGCATGGCCGTAGACGCTGCGGTCGGGCCGGGACATGGAGCGACGGATGGAATCGGCGTCCATCCTGACGCCATAGGGCGCGGCCACGGGGCGACCCTGGCTGAACGCGGTCAAGATCTTCCGCCTGAGGTCTGGATCGGCGACCGGCGTCGGCTGATCCGGAACGGTCAGGTCCACCGCATTCCAGGTCACATCGTTGGGATCGCGCGGGTTGATCTGGCGATCGCGGCCGAGAAAACGATTTTCGACCATGATCAGGGTCGCCAGATCGCCCAATTCAAAGGTGCGATTGATCGCGAGCAGCGATGCGCCCGGTTCCGGCTCACGGATGGGGATCCACTCATAAAAGGCCCGGACGGCCGCGTCCCGACGATCGCTCCATGCGCCTTCTTCGGGTTGATGATTCTGCGCCCCGCCGCTCCAGGCGTCATTGGCCGTTTCATGGTCGTCCCAGACGCAGATCCAGGGCGCTCGCGCATGGGCCGCCTGGAGATCGGCGTCCAGCTTGTAGCAGGCATGCCGCTCTCGATAGTCCGCGAGGGTGAGAGCCTCGTGCGCGGGGGTGGGGGCGCGGCCGATCTTTCCCCCTATGCTCATGCCGAGTTGGTTGGGGGCGCCGCCGTATTCGTAGATATAGTCCCCCAGATGCAGAACGATATCGACGCGCTCGAGAGCGGCGATGTCACGGTAGGCATTGAAGAATCCGGTCGAATAGAGCGAACAGGACGCGACGGCGAGCACCATTTCCGACACCGAGCCGACCGGAAGGGTGCGCGTGACGCCGATGGGGGAGATCTGATCGCCGGCGCGGAAGCGATAACGGTACTCGGTGTTCGGCCGTAGCCCCGTTACATCGACCTTGACGGTGAAGTCACGGGCGCCGGTGGTTGTCGCCGTGCCGCGTCGAACCACCTTCCGGAAGTCGACGTCCGTTGAGACCTCCCAGTCCACGGACACGGCCGCAGCGTCGGTCCGCGAGGGAGTGGCGCGGGTCCAGAGGATGACCCGATCCTGCAGCGGATCGCCGGAGGCGACGCCGTGCAGGAAATTCGCGGACGCTTCGGAGTGTGCGGTGGCGTTCCCCGCGGTCGCCGCATAGGCGGCCGCGCCAACCAGGCCAAGGGCCGCTCGTCGATCAAGCTTCATGTTCTTGGTTCCTTGGGAGGGCGGGGACCGTCGCGGGCGACGCGACGGTCCCCGCCTATGCATCAAAAGCGAGCGCTGACTTCGAACCGCACGGTGCGGCGGGGCCCCGTGATGAAAGTCGGCATGCCGAAGGAGTCGCCCGTGTTCCCGCCGTCGACGATGTATTTCTTGTCCAGCAGATTTTCGCCCATGACCGCGAACGACCAGGGGCCGGATGCGGGGGTCAGGCCGAGACGGATGTTAAGGAGGCCGAAGGCGTCCTGGTATTCATCGACCGCCTTGTCCGAAAACGCCGCGCGAGAGCGGACCTGAAGGTCGGCGCGATCGTTGTCGTCGGAGAAGAAGATCTTCGATTGCCAGCTGTAGACGGGGGAGAGCGATAGCTCGCCCAGGCGCGTCGATACGGCGGCGTTGACGCCGAGCGCGAACTTGTTGTCCGGGCTGTTGCGGAAGCTGTTGCCATCATAGGCGCCGCCGGTGAAGCGCGCGTGATTGTAGGCGTAGCTTCCGAACATCGACAGACCGTCCGCCAGTCGCCAGGTCGCCTGGGTCTCGAAGCCGGTCGCTTGGGCCTTGCCGGCGTTCACCGGCTCAAGACGATCGCCATTCCGCCGGAAGGTCTGGAAATTGGAGTAGTCGAAGCTGTAGATCGACGCGTCGCCGAACAGCGCGCCGCTGAAGAGGCGATATTTGATCCCCGCTTCTGCGGAAGCCAGTTCTTCCGCGGGAAGTATGTTGACGGCGCCCGAGGCGGCCAGGTCGATGCTCTCCGGGCGTTTGCCGATCCCATAGACCGCATACACATTCACGGCCGGCGTCATCTGATACCGCAGCCCGGCCCGTCCCGTGGCCAGGCTGGAGGAGTGGTCGCCCGCGACGACCGCGCCGGCCGGCGTCAAGGTCATCAACAACGCCGATCCGGTCAGGCGCGATACGCCGCCGGGCGTCGTGACCTGCATGGATACCGCCTTGTCGTCCCAGGTCAGGCGCCCGCCGACAAAGGCCTGAAGCTTGTCGGTGAGATGGAACGTTCCATCCGCGAACAGGTCATAGGTTTCGATGTCCGCCGTCTGTCGCCGGCGATCCAGGTGAAACGGCTTGTATTTGACCGCCGCCGAGCCGAGCGCCGCGTTGATCTGGCTGTTCGTCAGGCCGTTCGGCGCATATCGGTGCAGCGTGCCTGACAGCAGCAGCGCCATGGCGCGCTCGTCGGCGCCCAGGTCGGTGTTCTGGGAATTGCTGGCGTTGAAATAGCTGGCGCCGACGAAGCCCTCGAAGGCCCCGCTGCGGCGAATGTTGAGGCGCAATTCCTGGGAGACCTGCTCCCCGTCGTTGCAGAGGTCGTAGGCGATGATGTTGGTGGGCGTGCCGTCGATGTCGCCCGCCTGACAGGCCTTGTACCAGCGATACCCGCTGATCGACGTCAGGTCGAAGCGTTCGTTCAGGATGAGATCGGCGGTCCCGCTGAGCCCCACGATCTTGCGTCGGCTGTAGTCCGGCGCCATGTCGCCGAACGTACCGAGGTGGGTCGGCGTCCAGAAGCGCAGGTCACCCTCTACCGCGCCGGTCTGTTGGTTGCGGGGAGCAAAGACATTGGATTTGAAGGCGCCGCCGCTGTCGGTGTCGTCGCGATCGTATGTTCCCGAGAACCGGAAGTTGAAGGCGTCGGTGGGCGCGTAGCGAGCGGTCAATCGATAGGCCTGGCCGTCGACGTTGTTATAGGTTCCGCCCTGGGTGTTCTTCAGGAAGCCGTCTCGCTGGCGCTTGAGCGCCCCGATGCGAAGGCCGAACGTCTCGTTCACCGGAAGATTGGCCACGGCCTGCGCCAGGCGCTGACCATGGTCGCCGAGCCCGGCGCGGACCTCCAGGCCCAGCGCATCGGTCGGCATTTTCTGAAAGGTGGAAATCCCGCCGTTCAAGGCCGAGCGACCATGCAGGGTCGATTGCGGACCCTTTTCGACCTCTACGCGATCAACATCGAACATCTCGCCATAGGCGGAAGCGATCTGCGTGATCGGCACGCCATCCTGGAAAAGGGCGACCCGCGGCTCGGCCGCCGGCGATGTATCGTCCGAGGTGATGCCGCGTAGCGAGATACCGGGCAGCAGGCGATCCTGCAGTTGGATGACCAGGCCCGGCGTCAACTGGGCGACCCTGTCCAACTCCGTGGCCCCGATCCGCTCCAGCGTCGCGCCGTCATAGGCGCTGATCGACATGGGCACTTCCGAGATGCGTTGGGTGCGCTTCTGCGCCGTGACGATGATATCGCCCACGGTCGCGACATCGTCATGAGCAGGCAGGTCTTGCCCAAACGCTTGTCCAGCACCCAGCGCGCTGACACTGCAGCAAAGGGCCAAACGGAAGGCCGAGAGAATTCCTTGTGTCGACACGGGCGCCCACCTCAAAAGTCAATGAATACGCGCTTAATCGCAGATGATTATGACGTCAACATAACAGTTGTCCTAATCTTGGGGGTGAAATCCCTCCGATGCCTCTTGCGAAACCGAACGGTTGTCTAGTCCTTATGGCGCGCGATCAGCCAATTCACCAACGGGTCGCGGCGGTCGTTGCCGTCCACGCCAGACAGGACTGTCTGGCCGGTGGCGACCATCGAGGCCGTCTGGCCGTCGAGGGCGTCGAGGCCTGAATAGCCTTTGGATTTCAAGAGGCGGACATAGTTGACGCCCCGCCAGCGGCGCTGATCGATGACGTAGGGCGACAGCGCCGGATCCCGCGCGGCGGCGAGGACCACGGCCAGTTCCCCGCGCACCACGGTCTGGCCTCGCCACAGGATCGGATCCATGCCGGGCGGCGCGGGGGGCGGATCGCCGCGCCCATCGGCGATCAGATAGACGCCGCTGATCGCCGCCTTGACCAGGTCCGCCGCAGTCCTGAAATAATAGCCCACGGCCGAACGGGACAAGCCGGCGCGCTCGGCGACCGCTCTGTGGGTGAGCGCTTCGGCGCCGCTATCGACCAGAACATGGCAGGCGGCGAGGGCGGCTTCGCGCCTTGGACCTGGTCCCATGGCGTCCGCCGGGACATCGCCCGCCGGCAGGCCCAGGCGCCTATCCATTCGCCGCACCAGTCGTGAGAACAATGGCTCGCGCCCAAGGCCATCGCGTTCCAGTCGGCTGGACAGCCGGTCGATCGCCATCCGGCGCAGCAGGCGGTAGTCCGGGTCGTCGCCCACGACCAGGCCGTTGAATCCCTCGTCCGTGACATAGGCGGCGGCCAGACCGGCCCATATGGCGGGGTTCTCGATCCGCCCCTCGAACAGCCGCGCCCAAAACACCCGGCGCTCGGCCAGCCATGGCGCCACCAGGGCCGCGACCTCGGCGTCGCGCGGCGACCGTAGCACCAGGTCCATCCAGATCAGCTGCGTCAGGCGCGCCTCGCCCTGGACCAGGGCGTCGAGATAGTGCTCCAGGATGGCGGCCAAGGCCTGACGATCCAGTTGTTCAAGACCATCCAGGCGTTCCAGCCATTCGTCGTGCCAGCGGCGGTCGCGAAGCCGCTCACGCGTGACGACCTCGTTCAGGATCTGGGCCTTGGCGCCGAGATGATAGGCCAGGGCACCCGATGTCGCGCCCACGGCGTCGCCCAGGCGACGGAAGCTCATCGCGCGCAGGCCGCCATGGGCAAGCTCTCGCCGAGCCGCCTCGATCAAGCGATCTACCTGGGGCTCTAGGGCGGGAGCGGCGTCGGGTGGTCCTGAGTTCATGACTTTCTATAGCGCGAGCGCGCCTGCGAACCTCAACAGAGATCGCGTCGCATGAAATAGGCGGGAAAGGGGCCTTGCGCGCAAACACGGCGCACGCCGCCGCCGACGCGGACCCGCTTCAAACGATCGTCGCGCGACGCTTCTAACGCGTCGCCGTTCTGGTTGGGTGTGGGCGATCTTGACCCAGGCCGATGCCGACGCTGACGAGAACGCCGGCGAGGCGGTCTTCGAACTACTGGCCCAGACGGTAGGGCGTCGAGCCCGGACGGCCCTGACACGTCGGTTCAAAAAGCCCTAGATTGGCGCGCAGCGGGGCGACGAGGGGTTGCTTCTGCGACGAAAGGAAAAGCCTTGGAAACCGCCTCCGCTCGCCAGTTCTGGGGTAGCCGCTACGATCGTGAAGACTATCTGTTTGGCGAGGCTCCCAACGCCTTTCTTGCCGGGCATGATGGCCCTCAGCTAAACCCGGGGCTTGCCATGCGCCTTCGCCCGCTGATCGTTCCAGCGATCCTCGCCTTCGCCTTCGCCTTCGCCGCGCCAGCTCAGGCGCAACAGCCCAACCGATATTGACCGCCCCAGAGCCGCAGACCCAACTGATGGCCATGATCCTGACCTTGAACGCCGTCGTCGCGGGCGCCAAAGCGGAAATCCTTCTGTGCGGCCCCGCCGGCGATATCGCCCTGGCTGCGGCGCCCGAAGCCGCGACGGCGGGTCAACCGCCGCGCGGGGCCAGCCCGCAGGCCATGATGAAAATGCTGATGGGCGAGCGCGGCGTCAGGGTCCAGGTCTGCGCGCTCTACCTACCCAGCAAAGGCTCCAACGCCTCGATACTGGTTGAGGGCGTCACGCCGGCGGCGCCGGACGCGATGGGGGCGTCGATCGTTGCGCCTGGCGTCACGGTGATGAGCTTCTGAACGCCAGCGCCTTGTCGGCAAAACCTGTTGGGTAGAGAACCCCTACCGCCCAGGCACCAGGGCCAGGCGACTTTTTGCTTCTCCATCATGCAAGTGCGCTGACGGATCCGTCGCCGCGCGCTGCGCAATCGAAAAAGGGCCGCGCCGCCTTTGGAGTAGGCGCGGCCAGACATCATTGGGAGGAAATGTCGCCGCGAGGCCGCGACGCGCAACCCTAGCAGACAGCCCCGGCAAGGACCGATGAAAAGGGCGCTTCTACCATGACGGCCAAGCATGTCGGATGGCGCGCCAAGTGAGGACATTCATTCTGCGCTCCAGGGTCTGGCGCATCGGCTGCGGGGCCTCAGTGGGCGTGTGCAGGATCACGGCTTGCGGACGCGTGCTACTGATTTTCGAATTTCTCCCAGTGATCGAAGTCAAAGGTGGGCTTGAGGGGCGCGTGCCGGACCTCGAATACCAAGGTGTCGCGAGCCGGCTCGCCCTGGTCGCGTGTGACCGTGATGACCGCTGTGTGCAAACCCTCGGACAAGGTCGCTGGCAATTTGTGGCGCCAGAGGTGGGGGGAATGATCGGCGCGCGAGCCGCGGGGCTGGGGCGGCATCGGAGGAAGGCGCGACTGACGGCCCTGAACATAGCCCTGGGTCTCCGGATCGCCTGAACGGCTCTGGATCGCCGTCCGGGCCATGGTCAGCTGGCGTTGCAGGGTGAAGGGGTCAGAATAGGCGGCGCCGGTGCGGACTGCTTCGCCGCGCATCTCTTGCGTGCGGGTCATCGGCGCCGGCGTCGCGCCGTCGATCGAGACCATCACCTGGGTCGTGCTGTCGCCCATCCAGACGTCGGCGGTGATCCAGCTGTCGCCATCCAGATCGGCCCTGTTCAGCAGTTTCACGTCCGGGAGGTCCTGTACGCTGAGCGGCGGGATCGGATCGCGGGTCGCCTCCGGCGCATCGCGCCAGGCGAAGATCTTGTCGGCCCAGGCGCGGAAGCGTGGCGTGCTGACCGACAGCCACATGGCGCGGTCGCGCGGCAGGCCGCTGGCGCGATAGTCCAGGGTGTAGTCGGTTCCGTTCACCGCGAAATCGACATAGCCGCGCGGCGAGCCGTCGCCCTGCAGGCTCATGGGCGTGCCGTCGATGTCATAGTCGCCGCCCCACCAGTCGCCCGCGACGGCCCCGGCGACCAGGTGGCGGAACGGGATGGTCGAGATCCCGACCGTGGATTTCCAGCCGGCCATTGAGTCGCCCGCGGCCATGTTTTCCAGGGTGTGGCTGTGACCGGTTAGGGACAGGGCCGGGCGACCTTTCACCAAGGCGTACAACTCGCCCATGTTGTCGGTCTGGTGCGGCTGGGACTCGCTGTTGTCGAAACCCACGAACGGAATGTGGGCGGCGAACACCACCAGCTTGGCGGGGTCGGTCGCTTTGAGCACATTGGCGATGAAGGTCATCTGACCGGGCAGCAGGCGACCATTATAGGTCTTCCAGTACTGCTTGCAGAATGGCCGCTCGCGGGCCTCGCGCGGATCCTCGCCGCAGGGGAACGAGACGTTGTCGAGCACGATGAACACCGCCTGGCCCATCTCGAACGCGTAGTTGTTGGGACCGTACAGGCGACGCCAGGTGTCGGAGCTGTCGATGTCGTGGTCGGCGTCGTGGTCGTAGTCGTGGTTGCCCTGCACCCACCATTGCGGGACGCCGACCGCGCCCATCACCTCGGCGGTGCGGGGGATCAGGTGCAGGTCGTCGCTGACGATGTCCCCCAGCGCCAGTAGGCAGGCGGGCTTGGTCTTGGCGTTGAGCAGCTCCCGGACCAGGGAGTCGCGCACGTAGCCGACCTCGATGTTGGAAGCGGGCTGGACGTCGCCCAGCACCGCGCAGTCGAAGCGGGAGCTCGCCTCGGCGCGAATAATCGGGAAGTTGATCGCCGAGGGCAGGGGGCCCGTCGGCGGCAGCCCGCCGTAGCGCAACGCCTTGGGCGAGCCCGCCGGCTTGTGCTGGTAGGCGAACTGCGGGACCCAGCGATGGTCCGTCGGCACGCGCCAGCCGCTGGGCTGGATCACGAACACCGCCATGTCGCTTTGAGCCGGCAGGGCGTAGCGGCCCTGGGCGTCGGTCAGGACGACCTCGCGCCCGTTCGAGACCTTCACGCCAGGCACGCCGTCTTCGTCCGGGTCCAGCTGGCCGTCGTGGTCAGCGTCGTCGAACACGGCGCCCGCGATCGTCACCTGGTCGGAGCGCGCGTCCCGCCGCACATCGACCTGCGCGAAATACGGCGCGTTCGCACCTTGCGGCGCTGGCGCGGCCGTCGCGGCGCCGACGCAACCGCACGCGACCGCCGTCCACAGCATCATGATCGGCAGAGAGGTCTTGGTCACGCGGGCGTCCCTTCTTGACGATGTTCGCAGGTCTGTCTGGCGGAAGTCCAAAACACCCTGATGAAATCCACACGAAAAGACGATGCGTCCCGCCATCATTGGCGCTCTGTGTGGGTTTCATGGCGTTTTCGGCCAATTTCCCCACATAATACAAGCGAACTTCTCGTGACACTCACATGAAATCAACAAATGTCACGTAATCTCCACAAGCCTGGCCTATGGGAGGTGTCGGCGAGGGGGTGGCGGCCGCGATGGCGGCGCGCGGACGCTCGTTGGGCATAGTTTCTCTGGGAGAGTCGGTGTGAGGCATCAATCTGCAGTGAGGGGCCGCTGGCGCGGCGTCATGGCGCTACGGGCGCTGGCCCTAGTCGGCGCGAGCATTCCCGTGGTCGCGCTTATGACCACGCCGGCGGTGGCCGACGATTACACGAACGTGCAGGCCTCGGGCCGCGTACTGGCGGCCGACGGTAAGCCGATCGCCGGCGCGGTGGTCCGGATCACCTCGGAAGCCCTGGGCGTGAAGCGCTCTGCGGTGACCAGCGCCACCGGCGCCTATGTGATCCCGCAACTGGCCCCGGGCGCTTACGCGGTGTCGGTGACGGCTGAAGGCTTCGACGCCTATGC
Source organism: uncultured Caulobacter sp. (assembly GCA_964427205.1). GTDB lineage: Bacteria > Pseudomonadota > Alphaproteobacteria > Caulobacterales > Caulobacteraceae > Caulobacter. Next base: position 4,650 of record CAYRTE010000001.1, on the reverse strand, counting down.
CGAGAGCGGCGTGCTGATCAGCCGTTCGGGCGCATCAAACCTCTTCACCCTGGCGCCGGTCGGTTCGGTCGAGGCCATCGTGGTCCGGGCCGGCCGCACGCGCACGCCGGACTTCGAGATCACCACCACGGGCGCGGCCATCGAGATCGGCGAACTGGCCGAGCGGGTGCCGGTGGGCCGTTCGCTGCGCGACATCGCGTTGATGTCGCCGGGCGTCGTCCAGGGCTCGTCTTCGGCCAACGGGACCTTCGCCAACCAGATCTCGATCTCGGGCGCCAGCTTCATCGAGAACGCCTTCTTCGTGAACGGCCTGAACATCACCAACTTCCGGATGGGCCTGCTGCCCGTCGAGGTGCCGTTCGATTTCTACAAGTCGGTCGAGGTGAAGACCGGCGGCTATCCGGCCGAATTCGGTCGCTCGACCGGCGGCTTCGTCAATGCCATCACCAAGTCGGGCGCCAATGAGTTCCACGGCGGCGTGACCGCAACCTGGGAGCCGGGCGACCTGCGCGACGGCGCGCCCAACACTTTCCGCAACAATTTCGAGGACTACACGGCCAGCCGCGAGGAGTGGGTGGCCGAGCTGGGCGGGCCGATCATCAAGGACCGCCTATTTTTCTACGGCCTCTACAACCAGCGCAAGCTCAAGACCTTCAGCCCGTCGGCCAGCCAGAACAACGCTACCCGCACCACCGATAACGCGCCGTTCTGGGGCGGCAAGCTGGACGGCTGGCTGACCGACAGGCAGCACCTGGAGTTCACCTATTTCGACACCACCAAGGACGTTCAGAACCGCAGCCTGAACTACAATCGCACCACCAAGCAGGTCGGGGCGGAGACGGGCGGTACCAACCAGCGTTCGGGCGGCGAGAACTACATCGCGCGCTACACAGGCACCTTCACGCCCTGGTTCACCCTGTCGGCAGCCTATGGCGTCAACAAATTCCGTGACGGCCAGCTGCCGCTCGACACGACCCACGAGCGGGTCATCGACTACCGGACCAATTCCGCGGGCGTCGACATCGGCGTCAACAAGGTGACCGACGCGATGTCGTTCAACGACGACGAGCGGACGTTCTATCGCGCCGACGCCGACTTCAACTTCGACCTACTCGGCGCCCACCACCTGCGGATCGGCTACGACCACGAGGAAAACACCGCCACTCAGAACTTCGAGACCATCGGCTCGGGCTTCCTGAAGATTTTCCGCGCCACCGGCACGGATCAGACCCGTCTGCCGGCGGGCACGGACTATGTGACCACCCGCGTCTACCGCAACAGCGGGTCGTTCGGCACGGTCAACCAGGCCTTCTACGCAGAAGATCAGTGGACCCTGTTCGAAGATCGCCTGCAGCTGGAGCTGGGCGTTCGCAATGATCGGTTCGACAACCGCAACGCCGATGGCTCGACCTTCTACGATCCGGGCAACCAGTGGGCGCCGCGCATCGCGGTGTCGGGCGACCCCTTCGGCGACGGCAAGTCCAAGCTCTACGGCTTCTTCGGGCGCTACTACCTGCCACTACCCAGCGACTTGTCGCTGAAGTTCGCCGGCTCGCTGGTGACCTATACGCGCTACAACCTGCTCACCAGCGTGGCGGCCGACGGCACGCCGGGCCTCGGCGCGCCGGTCACTTCGGTTGCGGGCATGGCGCCTTGCCCCGACACCGGGACGCCCAACTGCCTGGTTTCGGCCTCGGGCCTGGTGGCCGACACCGCCGAGTCCATCGCCCATAACCTGAAGCCCCAGTCGGCCGACGAGTTCGTGCTGGGCTACGAGCGGCGTTTTGGCGACCTGATCAAGGTGGGGGCCTATTTCACCCACCGCGAGCTGAACAACATCGTTGAGGATGTGGCCATCGACACCGGCGCGCGCGCCTACTGCGTGAAGGCGGGCTTCACCGCGGCGCAGTGCCAGTCCAGCTTCGGCGGCGGCCGCCAATGGGTGATCGTCAATCCGGGCGAGGACGTGAAGATCCGTCTGAACAGCCTGCCGGACGGCTCCAAGCCGATCGTCACGCTGTCGGCCGCGGACCTGACCTATCCCCACCCCAAGCGCGACTACAACGCCCTGACCGCCACCTTCGATCGGGCGTTCGATGGTAAGTGGTCCCTGTCGGGCTCCTATACGTGGGCCGATCTGAAGGGGAACTATGAGGGCGGCGTGCGGTCGGAGAACGGTCAGCTTGCTATCAACACCACGGCCGACTTCGACTCGCCAGGCTTCCTCGACGGCTCCGACGGCTATCTGCCCAACCATCGCGCGCACACCTTCAAGGGCTATGGCAGCTACCAGGTCAACAAGTGGCTGACCCTGGGCGGCAACGGCTTGGTCCAGTCGCCGCGCAAATACAGCTGTATCGGCATCGTGCCCAACGCGGTGGATCCGGTCGCCTTCGGCTATCAGGGCTATGGCTTCTATTGTCAGGGGAAGGTCGTCGAGCGCGGTTCGGCTTTCGAAGGCGATTGGGTGACCCAGTTCAACGCCAGCGCGGTGCTGACCCTGCCCACGCCGGATGACCGCTTCGACGCCTCGCTGCGACTGGACGTCTTCAACCTGTTCAATTCGCAGGCGGTGACGGCCTATCACGAGTTCGGCGATGTGGGCGGCAGCGGCGTCGCGGATGTCAATTTCCGCAAGCCCGTCGACTATCAGACCCCGCGCTATGCGCGGATCCAGCTGCGCGTCGCCTTCTAGCGAAGCGCCACGTCTCCCGGCCGTGTCCATCCCCCGCGGTCGGGAGACTTCCTCTATGCGCCGGGACTCAGGGCATAGTGTCCCGCGACCATGATCGACGACCCAAGGTCGAAGATCGATAACAACGGATCGATGATGCTGAAACGCTATGATCGTCAGCGAGACATACTGAACCTACTGGAGCCCAATCAGACGCGCGCGATCGCCGACATCGCCAAAGCGCTGTCGGTATCGGAGGAGACGATCCGGCGCGAACTTCGGGTGATGGAGGAGGCCGGGACGATCATACGCCTTCACGGCGCCGTTCGGTTGCCGCCGCAGGAGATCGAGGGGCCGTTCGATCTTCGCATGCAGACGAACGTCGCGGCCAAGACCCGGATCGCCGAGGCTGTGACGAGGTTTGTCTCAGACGGTGACACCCTCTTCCTCGACAGCGGCTCCACCTCCTGCTTCGTGGCCAAGGCGCTGAGCGAGCATCGACAGCTCAAGATCATCACCAATTCCCTGGCCGTGGCTCAGGCGATCCGCAAGGACAAGGGCCACACACTGTTCCTGACGGGCGGCGAGTTGAACGCCGCCTATCAGGCCTTCTCGGACCGGAACGCCCAGGATTTCCTCAGCGGCTTCCGGCCAAGTCTGTCGATTCTGACGGTCGGGGCCGTGCATCCCGAACATGGTCTGATGGATCACTCTCCCAGCGAGGCGATCATGAGCCGCATCGCTTACGCCGCGGCGAGCCGGGTCCTGTTGGCTGTGGATCAGGGCAAGTTTGGCCGGATCGGCCTGGTGCACACCGCCTCGACCAAGGACGTGGACATCCTGGTTACGGACGCGCCTTTGACGCCGGTGTTTCGGGACGCATTCTCCCACGCCGAGGTGGTGGTCGTCTGAAGGCTCCCATGGAAGCGCTTGTTGAGGGTTTGGGATGCTGATCCAGCAGCCAGCGCTAAGGGCTGGCTTCCGAAAGCCTTCGGGGAGGAAGCCGTAGTCCGCGCCCCAAGCGTGTCAGTCTGTGGCGATAGCGGGTTCGTTGCTGTGCTGACGCGGGCGAATTGACCTCGGCCGTCTTCACGGACAGCATTGGACATCTAGCCTGTCGGCCCCCGATGCGGGTGAAACGCTAAGGTCTGCGGCTGCTGGCTGGCGCCCAGGCCAGGAGATCAGTCGGGCCCGCGCCGCGGTGGTCGCAGCGGGGACAAATATCGTGGGCGCGGTCACCTGCGGCTTGTGACCGGCCGCGACGGGACCCGGGTGACGCGCCACTTAACCCCGTCGTGGAGGCCCACTGAACATCGCCTTTTCGGAGCGGCTCCGATGTCTGCAATTGTCGCGGTTCGACCCCTAGATCCCTTGCGGTGGACGCCCGTGGCGTTTCACCTTTTCCAGGAAGTGCATGCCCTCAAGCTTGAGCCCGTCCGGGTCAAGGAAGAAGATGGCGTAATAGCCCTCTCCATAGCTTGGATAGGCCGTTGGTGGGTCAACCACGGTGACGTTCTCCTGCTGGAGAAAGGCTCCCAGCTCGTCCACCTCCTGGCGGGCTCCGAGCTCGAAGGCGTAGTGGTGATAACCGATATCGCCGGTGCGATGGGGGCGGGCGCGGGCTTCGGCGTCTGCCTCGGTGATCCAGAACATGGTCACGCCGTTGTTCCATCCGACCGTGCGGTCGAACTCCCACTCGCGCACGAAACCCAAGAAGGTCAGCAATCGGTCGTAGAAGCGACGCGAAACCTCGAAGTCGCTCACCCGGATGGCGAGATGGTCGATCCCAACAACTCTGGCCATGGAGCCTCCTCGACGAAGAGGCAGCATGGACGCCAAAGAGCCGTCCAAACAATCTCTGATCTCTTCGTGAAACGAATGGCGAGTGTGTGGACGCCCCAGCGGATGCAAGAAGATTCTTAGAGCGGTTGAGCGCGTCGTCGAGGTGCTGACGTGTGTCCGGCCTCTTGATGCGG